>JBDSKX010000134.1:0-42771 GCA_039916665.1 Chryseolinea sp.
TTTATATCCTCACTGAAAAAGTTAATATCAAGTACCTCGTTTTCTTTCAGGACCGGATCAAAGTTATCGCGGTACAAATCATGAAGAATAACTTTGTGCCCGCTCAAACTCATCATCAATCGCTGAGCAAGTGCAACGTTCAGACTATCTGTCCTCGGGTGGGCTAAAACAATAACAATGTTCATAACATTTCATATATACATACGATACTCTTCAGGCTTCTGAAACCAGTTTGCTCTTATCGCCCGCACGAACAAAATTCCCGGCTTAATGTATCCTGTTTTCAAATCGACAAGTAGTTATCTGTATTGCGAGAGCGAAAGACCAGATTTTCGGTCTGAATATAACCGTTAGAAGCTGTATTTGCAGAGGTGTTCATTCAAAAAAACAAGTATATCCCTTTTTATCTTTAACGCCTTAGCGAGGTCCTCAAACATCCATCATATAGAATCAAAATCTGGAAGCGAATATTGGAACAAACGCTTCATGGAAGTCTGAGTTTGCAAACATCAATTAATTGCTATACATCTTCGATATCCCTGAGTTCTCTTTTCATTTCTCTAAAAATTACAATTTACAAATTTAAAGTTTGTGACAGGTTCTAATCCTTTTTTTCGAAAACAAATAAGCCAGCAATTTCCTAAAGCATTATCGTTAGATAACACCATAGCGTCACGACATTTCCAAGAGTGAAATAAGTGCCACGATAAATAAGCACAGCAACAAGAGCATGACGAACAGCAATACGTCACGCGGGATCGCAATCACATCAGCAGCACACATTCTGATTCCTATAAACACAACGATAATTAAAAGTACATGATTGAAGTCGTGGAAGTACCGATTCATCTCCGACAGGCTCAGGTATAGCGAGCGTAATCCTAGCGCGGCGAAAAGATTTGAAGCGTAAACCACAAAGGCTTCGTCGGAGATAGCCATGACCGCCGAGACGCTCTCGACAGCGAAGACTAGGTTTATCCCTGCGATTGTTACCAACATCAGAACCAACGGAGTTACTACAATCTTTACGGCATGCCTTCTAAAAAATCCACCTCTTTTAGATTCATCGTCGAAACCAAATTTGCGTTCTGCAAATTGTACGAACTGCTTGAACTTCATTTCCCATTTATCCTTTGCTTTAACCATGTATATCCCTGTGGATACAAGCACGCCACCGGAAATATACATGAGCCAGTCGTTCACTTGAAGAAATTCAACCCCAATAGCGACGACCACCATACGCGTGAGAAGTGCGCCTGCGATACCCCACGACAGAAGTCTGTTCTTAAAAGAGAAAGAGACATGGAAAGCAGACAACAGCATCATGACGACAAACATATTCTCAATAATCAATATTTTGCTGATGATAAATCCGGTGAAAAAAGCAAACGCCGTGTCCTTATCATGGTAATAGTACAAGAATACGTTGAAGAGTATTGCCAATAGAATCCAGACAATTGCCTGGATAAACACCTGGCGGCCATTTATCAATGCCTGTTTTCGATTCGACGTAGCAATTTCATATACCGCCATGGACAGAATCAACAATACAAACACACACAATGCCACCGGATCTTTCATATAATAAATGCGCTTTCGAAATAGATGCACCGATTATTGCTATTGGGCAACATGGTCAGGTAATGAAATACTTCGGATTTTAAAAAACGCCGCAATTTCACATCACTTGTAATTTGCTCCATTGGATTAATTTGAATGATGCTGAATATGTCATGCGTACCCAAAAGCATACCAGATATACGCCCAATTCAAGGAGGTTCCAGTATATAGTTGCAACGTCAGGTGGGTAATTTTGAATCAGTGGTACTTTTATATTCAGCGAGACTTCCTTCACAACGCCATTCTGAGCGCATGCTGTTCTTCGAAACAGTACTACTTTTTCCCACCCGCTAACGAGGAACAAATACGCATGCTCTTAATCGCGAATGGAGTACCCGATACTGGCTATATGAAAAGTAAATTCCGTCATATGAGAAGATGAACAGTTTGCTCGCAATTGAAAAACTGCGTAGCCAATACTTCCCAATGTTTCGGATAAACTTTTTCTATCCGCAAGCACACATTAGGCTCAGAATGACGGAGCGTGTGGAGTCGCCGTTGTAAGTCGGTCATTGTGCGGGCCAACGTGATAAGTGGCAATTTCAGAAGAACACTCCTCAAACCGAGGGTTTTCCCTCGGAAAAAATAAGGGTCGTGAATCGCGATTTCCCGAAGGTTCACTCTATCACCGCCTGCGTGCAGCTGCTACTTTTGAATCATGAATCAGGCACTACTCGACTTTGATCAATCGCCCCGTATCAGTAAAGAGGGATTTGATCAAATCAGTAAGTATGTAAACACTACTTACGGCATCAATTTGTCCGAAGCAAAAAAGAATCTCGTGGAAAACAGGCTCTTTAATAGACTACGACTCTTAAGGATGAACACCTATGCCGAATACATCCGTCACATTTTTGAACCCAACGGTAAACAGGAACTGGAACTATTATGTGATTTTCTCAGTACAAACAAAACCTATTTCTATCGTGAGCCTGCTCACTTCCATTTTGTACAAGATCTTCTCAAGAATGCTCCTTCCGGCAAATCATGGAAAGTATGGAGTGCGGCTTCCTCAGCAGGCGACGAGGCGTATACCCTGAGCTGCATTTTTGAAGACATCCTCAAAGCGAAATCATTACAATACAGCATACTCGGAACGGATATCTCAAAGCGGATGATTGATGAAGCACGGGAAGGAATGTATGCGCATAACAGAATCAACCTTCTTCCGTCGAATCTGACGAAAGCATATTTCACCAAAACACAGGATGAAAGAAAACAGGAATACTATTGTGCCAGTCAAGTGATACGAAAAAACGTCCGTTTTCAGCAGTTCAATCTGATCAGTGACATTCGAGTGCTTAACGAAAAGTTCGATATCATTTTTTGCCGGAACGTTTTGATCTATTTCAAGGATGAGATGAAACAGCAAGTCGTCAACGAGCTGATCTCCAAACTTAATCCTGGCGGCTATTTGATCCTTGGTCATTGTGAAGGAATGATATGTCGCAACACGGGTTTAAAACAAATAGGTTCTGCCATTTTTTTAAACCATAAATGATGAAGCCAATCAAAGTTCTGATTATAGATGATTCGGCTTTAACCCGATCAATTCTTCATCGAATAATCGATTCTGATCCTGCGCTCGAAGTTGTTGGAACTGCCATTGATCCGATTATCGCAGCGAAAAAAATACAGATTATAAAACCTGACGTGATCACGCTTGATCTGGAGATGCCACGCATGGGTGGTCTTACTTTCTTAAAAAAATTAAATGCCACTAGCCCCACACCTGTTATCGTAATTTCAGGCAATAGCCCTAGAGCAAGCCGCGCTGCGATTGACGCGCTGGACCTTGGCGCGATCGATATTATCCAAAAGCCAGATATCTCCACGCCAGAGAAATTATCAGAAATAGCCTACGACATTTGTACGGCCATCAAAGCCGCTGCGGAAGCATCTATACATATTTCAGCACGCAAAACGGAAAGTGTTCGACCTTTTCCTGCTGCCAAGACGACTTATAAAAGTCTGCATCACTCATCGTCATTTTTTGTGATTGGTTCATCAACCGGTGGACCGGATACACTGAAACAAATTTTTGAACCATTGGAGTCTTGCTCGGGAGTCGTCGTGGCGCAGCACATGCCCGCCATGTTCACAAAAAGTTTTGCTGAACGAATCAATTCACTTAGCGTACTTGAAGTAAAGGAGGCTTCTAACGGAGATTATATACGCAATAACCAGGTGCTCATCATACCGGGTGATTACCATGGTGTTATCCACCACGACGCCCAAGGATATTTCATCAAGCTTACACAGGACGAGAAAGTTAACAGACACCGCCCATCCGTGGATGTTCTTTTTGAATCAGCTTCAGCAGTCGCCGGTGGGCGGGTGACGGGAATTTTATTGACAGGTATGGGCGATGATGGTGCAAGAGGCTTACTGAAGATTAAAACAAATGGTGGTCATACTATTGCACAGAGTGCTGCGACGTGTGTCGTATACGGTATGCCAAAACGCGCGATTGAACTGGGTGCCGCTGTTGAAATATTATCGCCTTCGGAGATTGTCTATGAAATGGCTGCATTTATAAACTGAGAATCAATGGAAACCAATAAACATCTTGTTTTTAAAATTAAAGAGCAGTTGTTCACGCTGCCCGTCATTTATGTCAATACAATCATCCAATTACCCCGTTTATTCAAAGTTCCCCAGGCACCAGGCTACATCCTGGGTGTGATCAACCTCGAAGGAAACGTCATCCCCGTGATCGATACATCTGTTAAACTTGGAATGAGCCCATTGAATCTTCATGACCAATCACAAGTGATCGTAATGCAACGCAAAATTGAAGGCCAGGAAAGTTTCCACCTCCTCGGATTTGTTACAGAGGAAGTATGCGATGTGGCCAACGTTGAAGTAACAAAGATGCAAGCATTACCCAATACACGATTCGAGTTTGACCAACGTCTGGTAGACGGAATGCATAAAATAAATGGTGAGTTCTGCATGCAAGTGAACGTGTCAAATTTTTATAAAGGAGAAATTGACGAGTTAATTCAATCAATAGCTGACAATAACCTGCCAACACAGTAAATTTTTATGAAGACAATATTAATTGCCGAAGATTTTCAGACCTCACGTAAGGTTATCGTAAATGCTCTTTCACGTAAAGGTTATGTAACGCTTGAAGCAGGAGATGGTGTCGAAGCTTTAGGCTTGTTCGACGGAAGAGAAATTGATCTTCTTGTGACCGATTTCAACATGCCAAACATGAATGGCGCTCAACTGGTGGAATCGATTCGGAAAATTTCGAAATACAAGTATATCCCTGTACTTGTATTGTCAACCGAGATCAGCCAAACCAAGAAGGATTCAGCTTCAGCTGCGCATATTACTGCGTGGATAGCAAAACCATTCGACCTGGAAAGATTCATAAAGCTGGTTGAGAAATCAATGCAATAATGGAAGAGTTCATTCAGGAGTTTAAGATTGAGGCATCCGCAATTATTCAGAAGCTTCAAGAGTCACTGTTGGCCTTAGAACAGGATAATATTAACAAAGTTCTGATCGAAGAAATTTTCAGGGGTCTTCACACCTTGAAGGGATCATCGCGAATGTTTGGGTTTGATAAAATCGAACACATCACGCACCAACTCGAAAATACATATGAACTGATTCGCGACGGGAAGGCGAAACTTTCTTCTGGAGTGATCGAATTGAGCTTTGAAGTTGTTGACACTTCCGCGGACATCCTGAATGACAATTTCGACAAAGCCAGCTACGAAAGACTAATGACAAAACTGGGTTCCGAAGAAACCTTTAACGAAACTCCTCAACCACAGACTTTGGCTATTTATCAGATATTTTATCACCCGTCTGAGAATATTTATGACCGTGGTGTAAATCCAATGGCTGTATTAAATGAACTGAAGTCCATCGGTGAATGTAAGGTGTTTTCAATCAAAGAAACAAAAAGCATAGAAGAGCAGGCAAAGGACAAAAAATTCACTTCTGCTTTTGAGATCCTGATTCCACTCGTCGGCCCGAAAGAACAGCTTGAAGATATTTTCCTTTTCATGAATGAGAACGAATTTTCGATTCATGAATTAAGTTCCGATCAACAAAGCTGGAATGATGCCATCAAGAGAGCAGAGCTGCTGAGTGGTGCTGTGTTCACGGAAGCGTTAATAGTGGAACATATCGGCATTTTAAGAACCTATCTTGAAAAGTTGGCAGCGCCAGTTCAGGATGAGCAGAAAACAGAGAAAAGTCCGAAGGTTTTTAAGAACAACGAGTCATCGGCCGGTTTAAGCTTTATCAATGTTAAGCTTTCGCGTCTTGATGAAATGATGCGCTTGGTAAGTGAACTGGTAACGATCAAAGCGGAATTACACTATCGATCAACAGTATTGAATGACGTTTCATTGGCCAGCTCGGTCGAGCGTCTTGAGAAAGTGACCAATCGTTTTCGCGATAATGCTTTTAGTATGCGCCTGGTTCCATTGCAGGTACTGTCGATGAAGTTTAAACGGATGGTTCGCGATCTGGCAGACAAATTGGATAAAGACATTAATTTCATTACCGAAGGACTTGATACGGAAATCGACAAAACCATTATCAACGAGATCGAAGCACCGATCATGCACATTATCCGCAATGCCATTGACCATGGCTTGGAAACAACTGAAGAGAGAAAGCGTCTGGGTAAAGATAAAAAGGGTCTTTTGAAGATCGTTGTGTTCTATGCTGGTGCCAACGTCTTCATTCAGATCCAGGATGATGGAAGAGGATTGAATCTTGCCGGAATCAAAGAAAAAGCAATAGCAAAGGGATTAATCAGCAGCAGTGCATTGGTTTCAGACAAAGAAATTATAAACCTGATCTTTGAGCCGGGATTCAGTACCCATCACGAAGCGACCGAGTACAGCGGACGCGGAGTAGGCATGGATGTCGTTCGACAGAAGCTAAAAGAATTGCGTGGCTCAATTGAGATCACAACAGAAAAAGGCCTCGGCACTGCCTTCACACTTCGTCTGCCTTTGTCCTTATCAATACTAGACGTGCTGCATGTAAAGGTCGGAGACATCAATTACCTCATTCCTAACAACGAAGTTGAACATTGCCTTTCGGAAAGACTCAATAGCGATATTATTCAAAAACGTGGATTTAATATGAAGTACAAAGGCAATTTGCTTCCAAACCTTCACCTGAAAGAGATCCTGAAGATCCGGTCTGACTATGAAAGAGAATCCTGCATTATCATTTTGAATAAGAATGATCACTTGATGTCTCTCGAGGTCGATGAGATCAAAGGAGAGGAGCAATTGGTGATCAAGCCTGTTGATGAAGCCTTTCGATCGGTTAATTACCTCTCGGGTATTTCGGTATTGGGCAATGGAGAGTTGGCCTTCTTGATAGATTCACTTAAATTGAAAGAAAGCTTTTCGATTTGAAAACTAATCAAAACCCGCCGGGAGTTCTATCGCGAAAGGTTGACGAAGGCGTTACTCTTTCAAGACACTCGATCCTAAATCAATTTATACTCGCCAGCATGATCTTTGGGATGGTGGCCGCGCTGGTTACGCTTTGGCGTGATTTCTCGATAGGAATTTACCTGTTTAATTCAACGATGAATGTTGCCCTGGTGGTGATACTGTGCGTCGCCTGGTTTATGCGTGATCGTCTAAGTGTCTACGCAAAATCTGCGATCCTTTTTTTTTCGTTCCTGTTTATCGCATGCAAAAACATGCTGCTTTTTGGGCCACATTCGGCAGCCATAATTTTTCTTGCCTTCTGCTGTATGTTTGCAGCGCTGATCCTGGAATTGCGCTGGACCATTGTTATTGCGATACTGATCAGTTTTATCATTCCACTCAGGGCATTCTTGCATTTCTCCGGCATCAATATCGTTGATCAGGATTTTGGAGTATTACTCTTTTCCGTGTCATTTTGGGCCTCGAACTACGCGTCTTATTTTCTAGCGGCTTTTATTGTTGTAATGGGCGTTGGTCAACTTCGGGCTGAACTCAACAAAAACTTTCAGCTGTTGAGGCACGCTGTAACAGACCTGGAAGCTGCAAATTTAAAACTCACGCAAGAGATTGAATTAAAGAATGCTTATGCGGACGACCTTCTGGTCAGCAACAAAAAATTTGAAGGATTGTTTGAAGGAAGCCGCGATGGCGTGCTTTTGTTAAACAGCAAAGCTTACATCATTGAAGCAAATCAGGCAGCGATAGAAATGTCGGGGTATTCCATGGAAGAATTGAAAACCATCGATGTTTTGACCCTTGTAGGAGATGCCTCACGCGCGGATGCCGTTAAGCGATTCGATAAAAACATTGAAGGTGACATTCAGCCCGGTATGACAGAAATTGAAATTGTAACAAAATCTGGAAGCGTAGTTCCAGTCGAAATCAATAGCAACCTGATTCTGGCCGATGATGAGATCATGGTGCTGAGCACAGTCCGGGATATTTCGTACAGAAAGATTGCTGAAAATGAAAAATTCAATGCCGCCCTTGCAGCAGAAGAATGTGAGCGTGAACGGTTTTCCAAAGACCTCCATGATGATCTTGGACCGGTATTTTCAACCTTAAATCTCTATTTGCAAACCTTGAGCAAAAAAGAGTCTGATCCTTCGAAAAGAGAAATACTCAATAGCCTTTCAGAAATAGTTAACTCTGCCGTAAAGCAGGTGAGGGAAATTTCGCATAATCTGAGTCCGTATTTATTGCGGGATGCCGGGTTAGTCGAAGCGATCCGCACGCACTTAAAGAAATTTCAGGCTAATGGAGTCGATGCACAATTAGAGACCCAAAACAATGTACTGGCAATATCCCATCCAACGGAAATTGTCATTTATCGCGTTCTCCTCGAGCTGTTGAATAATACCATGAAGCATGCGCAGGCAACTAAGATCCGCATCCAGTTGTCGTGTGTGTCAAAAGAAGTTATCTTTAACTATTACGATAATGGCAGAGGGTTCGATCCGTCAAACCAAAAGAATGCCGGCATTGGTCTAAAGAATATTGAGAACAGGGTGAGGGCGCTAAACGGATCGCTCAAGTTTCAAAGTGAAATCAACCGAATGACGATAGTTGTCAGAATTCCCCTATGATTAAAATTATATTGGTTGACGATCATAAGATGTTCCGCGAAGGATTGAAGTTTGCTTTGTCTCAGATGGAAGGGATGGAAGTGATTGGAGAGGCTTCAGATGGAATCCAGTTTCTGGAAGTGATCAAAGAAAGAAAACCCGATGTTGTTTTGATGGATATCAGCATGCCAAAAATGGACGGCATTGAAGCTACTCAGAGTGCGTTGCAAATAGATCCCGAGATCAAGATCATCACCCTTTCCATGTTTAGCGATGCTGAGTACTATCAAAAGATGGTCGCCGCGGGAACGAAAGGATTTCTAGTGAAGGAAACTGGAGTGGACGAATTGCATAAAGCAATTCAGATTGTCAACGAAGGTGGTACTTATTTCTCACAGCAGCTGCTTCAGAATATAATAGTGAATATTTCCAACCCTATAGTAAAAAGCTCGCGAAATAAAGTCGCTGATCTTACCCGCCGGGAGGAGGAAGTATTGGAGTTAATTTGCAAAGGATATAGTAATAAAGAGATCGCAGATTCGCTCTTCATCAGTCAAAAAACGGTTGAAGGTCATAAGTCCAACCTGATGGATAAGACCAATACAAAAAGTGCCATTAACCTCATGCTTTTTGCTATCAGAAACCAATTGATAGACCCGTCTGCCCTTATAATCAAGGGAAATCCCTTGTAAAAAACGGGCATAGACAGCCTGTAAAACGGGTAGTTTCTCCATTCTATAGCGGTTTGTTTTCCCACACATTTGTGAAGGGAATCAAAACAAACCCGGCTATGGAACCTCGTCAAATTCTGACACAAATGTTAGTCACCAATATCGTCGCGATAGTTGTTGCCTACTTCAGCTTGCGATATTTTTTCAAAGGATCTATTCTTTTCAGACTCGGTGCATTGTGGGTGCTCAATGCAATCTTAATCGGGATTAATAATAAGATCGGAACGCTCATCCCAGAATATGCAAATCCTGTTTTTAGTTTTCCTGTTATCGCAACGATTACGGTGTTTTTGCTTAGCCGCGCCAGCAAGCAAGTTAGAAAACCACTTTCTGAGTCGATCAAAAACCTGAACCTGATGAGCAAGGGTAATCTTGCATTTGAAGTCGACCGGAATTTTATGGAACGTAACGATGATCTTGGTGAACTCAACCGAGCCATCAGTGATCTAAAAAGAAATTTCGAATCAACGATTGAAGGCATAAAAAACTCTGCAGACTCTTTAGCCTCTACCGGAGAGCAATTCAGTTCAGCTTCACAACAGCTGAGTACAGGTGCGGCAGATCAGGCTACTTCAATTGAAGAGATTTCAACTTCAATGGAACAGATGACTGCTAACATTGAACAAAATGCTGACAACGCAGGACATACGGAGAAGATCACATTCAGCGCAGGTGAAAGCATGAAAGAAGTTAGTGCGCTTGCGAACAGTGCTATGGAAGCCATGCGCGATATCTCCGACAAGATCTTGTTCATTAATGACATCGCATACCAAACCAACCTGCTTTCATTAAATGCTGCGGTTGAAGCTGCGCGTGCCGGAGAACATGGGCGAGGATTCGCAGTGGTTGCCGCAGAAGTAAGGAAGCTTGCTGAAAGAAGCAAACAAGCCTCTTCAGAGATTCAACAATTGTCGAAGAAGAGTTTATCGGTTACGGAGAAAACAGAAGTTAAGATCAATGACCTCGTTCCTAAAATAGAGCAAACTGTAAAGCTCATGAAAGAGATCGCCGCTGCCAGTAAGGAACAAAATTCCGGCGCGCAACAGATCAATGAAGCCATTCAGCAATTAAACAACGTCACGCAACAGAACTCAGCATCCGCTGAACAGCTTTCAAGCGGCGCTGAGAATCTTTCATCCAATGCCAAGGGTCTGGTGAAACTTGTCAGTGTATTCAATCTAAAAAATTAGGACTCAAAATAATTAACTACTTATTACAATGAAATCAATAGTATTATCAACGGTCAGACTTCTGCTTGTCATGGGTATAACTTGCAGCGTAGCATCGGCACAGTTTACAAATTTACAACTGCACAAGGAATTGGGCAGCATCAACGTAAATGATTCAACACAAATCAAGCGTGACGGTTTTAAAGCGAAGTTCGAAATGCTTGGAGTCGACAGCCTGGGCACTTATTATTGGAACACATCAACACAATATTCAACAAATGATAAGAGTGTATCCGCTCAGGTACAAGTTCTTCGTGGAATCCGATTTTCAAAACATTCGAAACTACAAGCATTGGTCGGATTCCAAAGCGCAACGGGCACTACAAGTCAGTGGTATGTTGGTGTTCATTATCCTATAAAAGTTGGAAGAGTGAAATTTCTTCCATTCCTGGCTTACGTCTATAACAAAGATCAGCGTTCAGCCAACTTCCGTTTTACTTCCGGCGTATCAACCCTTCTTCTTAAAAAGAAAATATTGCTTTTCGGTTTTGTGAATGCTTACACCCGCGACAAAGTCTCCGCCGAAGATGGTGAATCAAAAGAAATTGGTTTTCAGGCGAATCCACAGGTTTGGTTCCGTTTCAGCAAACAACTTGCTGTGGGAGGTGAAGTTACCATTGACTATCTCGGATCACGTTATCAAAAATTCATTTCTATACCAACAGCAGGTGCCCGCTGGAGTTTCTAAGACTTAAGCACAAAAAGACTACCTCTAAACCAACGAAGAAATGAAAGCCCAACGTCCAACTTTTAGTCAACGGGATTTTCTCTTAAAGATATATTTAATAAGTATCGCAGTCGTTGGACTTTATTGTATCCTGTTTCTATGGCTTGAGCCACGCAAGATCAAACTTATCCTGCTGTCAGTTCTCGGCTGTGCTTTCGTTGTAGGATATTTATTCACAATCAAAGCAAAACTTCTGGGAGCTTCCGCACACTATTACATTATTTGCTTATACCTGTTTATGGTTTCCAATGCAAGCGTGACAGGCGGAATCGGGGCACCTGGAACAGTGTGGTTTGTGTTATGTTCGTTAATAGCTTTCATTACTTTGTCAACTCGATTTGCACGACTGTGGCTTATTATAATTCTTGCTACCGTGGTCGGCTTTTACATTTTTGAAAACAAACTTGTGTTGAAGACTTTTGAAGGTCAGAAGGTATGGTTTCTTATGTCATACGTTTTATTTTTTCCGGTGATGTTTTTCATACTAAAGATCTTTCGTAGAGAAGTGAGCAAAAGGAACATTGCCTTAACGACGTTAAATCAGTGTCTTGAAGTTGAACGTGGAATGCTTCAAAAATCACAGGAGGAGTTGCTGCAAAAAAGTGAGCGTTTGAGCGAAGCAGAGTCAAAAGCGTTGGAGCGTTCAGCGAAGCTCAGCTATTACCTGGATCAGCTTATTGAAGTGAAAAGAATGGAGGAGATTCACCTCGGAAGTCTTGAGTACTCTATTCAGGCCGTTACGGAATTTCTTGTTAGAGCAATGTCGCTCGACAACGTGTCTGTATGGCATGCCCAGCCTGAAGGGCAGGCACTAAAACTCTTCAAATATCTAGGCAACAGTACCGATGTTTTTGAACGTGCAATGATTTACCGTAAAGATTTTGTCGAAGCGTATGATATGCTTTCGACCGGCGCGATCGTGGTTGGTAATATTAATACGCCCGAGACCGAGCAGTTAAAATCTGTATTCGTTCATTCGCAAGGGACAGATTCGATGATCAATTGTCCTTACTTCATTTGCGGAAAGTTTGCGGGATTTATATCCTGCCGAGCCAGTCAACGACAATGGTCACAAGAAGATATTATTTTCATCAGGGCAATTTCAGATACTATACCGCTGGCGTTTAAATCTCATGGAAGAAAGGTGCAACAAAATCTGTTGGAAGAAAAGCAACGGGAGATCACCGAGATTAACGGTTCTCTTGAACGAAAAGTAAAAGAACGTACGCTTGAACTTAATGAACGAAATAAACAACTCACTTATTTTGCATTTACAAATGCGCATTGCATCAGAGGACCAATCTGTCGATTGCTAGGATTGCAAAACCTTTTGACTGTCACAGATGACACTGTAGAGATTAAACAAATCGCAGAATACATGACACTGTCAGTTGCCGACCTTGATACGATAACACGTAAAACTTCTTTGGAACTGAACAAATTTTTTGACGAATCGGAGTAGATCTGGTGAACATTCCGCCCGGATTGGTCGCCATATTTCTTTTTTCAATGATCACTTTTTCACGGAAGTCAAGCGTTCACCAACAATCAAAATAATCGACTCTCAACACAGACTCCACATGATCCGTCATTCCGAGTATCAAGTACGCTTGCAAGGCCGAAGCTCCGTCGTTCAGAGCGTCATGTGCTCTTGCAGATAAAGAAAGTCTATCCGAAACATCGAATACTTAGGTATGCAGACTTTCAATCGCGAATAAACTGTTCATTATCTTCTTATGGCGGAAGTCGGTTGTCACATTAAAGATAATGAGTTTCTTCACGACGTGTAGAGTTGCACGCTCTTGCAGCCCAGCCATGTCTACGTATTTATCGAGCGCGAATATTTGGGAGAAATTCATTTTCCTTTGTAAAGTGTCATCCGCTCAGAATGACGGAGGCTGGGCGTTCACGTATCTATTAAGTTGCCCCCATAATGGCCTGGATGCTTATCCGACAACGCGAAGACCAACGCAACTGTCCTTTTTTAGGAGTCGATTAATGAACCATCATGCTACAGATGACGACATCAGAAACGCACTAATCTGATGATAAATGTTGAGCCCTCTCCTTCCGTAGTCTCCAACTCCAATTCTCCACCATGACCTTTGGTAATGATATCGTAACTTAAACTGAGTCCCAATCCCGTCCCTTGTCCTGTTGGCTTTGTCGTGAAGAAAGGCTGAAATATTTTATCAGTAATATGATTTGGAATGCCATTGCCATTGTCTGTAACGCGAATCTCCACAGCATCGACAAGTTGGCGTGTAGAGACAGAAACGGTCGGCTCAAATCCCAGCTTGTCGGCAGTCGGGACGCCATTCAAAAATTTCTTTTTCTCATCGACGGCGTAAAAAGCATTCGACAGTAAGTTCAAAATAACGCGACCTATATCTTGTGGAATAACAGATGTCTTTTTAAGTGAGGCATCGAAATCCGTTTTGATTGTTGCGTTAAATGATTTGTCTTTTGCTCTCAGCCCATGGTAGCACATACGGATGTGTTCATCGGTTAACGCGTTGATGTCGGTATGCTCCTTTGCTCCTGTGTTGTTCCGGCTATGTTGTAACATCCCCTTTACGATCGCATCAGCGCGTTTTCCGTGGTGGTTTATCTTCTCAAGATTTTGCCTGATATCATTGGCGAGTGCCTCTGCTTCGCTTATGTTACCCTTTTTGACCTCCTCAACCATTTCCGCAATCAACTCATTGCTCAGATCACTAAAATTATTCACAAAGTTGAGCGGGTTTTGTATTTCATGCGCAATCCCCGCAGTTAATTCACCCAGGCTGGCCATCTTTTCCGATTGAATAAGTTGGGCTTGCGTTGACTTTAACTCTTCGATGGCCTTCTGAAGTTCTTCCTTCTGGGCCGTAAGCGCAGCAGTTCTTTCGGCCACCTGAACTTCCAGTTCAGCTTTGATATTCTCCGTAATCCGGTACTCCTTCTCCCTTGCCTCCGCCTTTACTCTTTCTTGTTCAAGTACCTTTCTTTGTCTGTTGGTAATAAACCAGAATGCACATAACCATATCAAAGCAAAGAGCGACGCAGTTTCGAAAACATTTTCCCACGTTTCATGGAATTTAGGATCAATTACCTCTGTCAAATCATCAATCAGTTGAACGATAATGAGTGGAAACATTGCAACCACCAATGGCTTTGTCTGATGAAATTCCCTGCGGCTGTAGATTAAATATATAATACCAAGGAGGATCAAATGAGAGAGCCAAAGCATGAATGGCTTGCTTTCTGAAATAGCAAAAGAAATCACAATCAATGAAATTGAAACGGCAATACCACCAAGGAGTACTTTATCCCACTTCAGCAGATCGTTGTTTCTCCGAAGAATTTTACGGAGGTAACTAATGATAATAATCGAAAGCGTGACTTGCAAATACATACTGTTCTAAAGTAGCTTGTTTATTTTCAGTTTGCGCCGTTCACCTCAGCGGCTTGTAAAAATAGCAAGTTCACTCGTCTTATTCTTCACTCATTCCAACTTCGTATCTTTACCAAGCCCATCCGCATCTTAATACGTCGTTCGGTGGCAAAACAGAACAATAGCGGAAACCGCGAACCCGATACCATTATGAAAAACACATTACTTCTTGTACTCTGTTCTCTTCCTCTCACCACAAACGCGCAAGATAATCCGCAATTCGACGGGCATAAATGGGAACCTCCATATGAACTTTCCATACCCAAAGATTGGGGCGTTGAACGCTTTCTGCTTCCGCCCTCTTTTGCACCGCAGGTATCCTACACGGGGGTTGAAGACATCCGGTTCACTCCGGGTTGGGGAAATTCAAAAAGCGATGAATACTGGGGTTATACTTTTTTATGGCTACTTGACGAAATGCCAAAGACCGATGCGAGCATCATCGAAACCAATCTGAAAAAATATTATACGGGGTTAATCACGGCCAATGGAGTTCCGGCTGAAAAAATAATTCCCGTAGTCGCTAAATTTCAAAAGACTGCTACCGATATGGGCGATTTACAAACATATATCGGCACCGTTCAAATGACAGACTACATTTCAAAGCACCTATAACGCTAAACTGCAGAGCGCACTTCAGATCTTGCCCCGACACGTCTAAGGCGATTGCATTTTTTGAATTGTCATCAAAACCATATATACACCAAGTGTGGAAATCGCTGGACCAATTGTGGCAAACATTTAAATGTAATAGGGAGATTAAGTAAATTCAGGCGGAAAGGTTAATACCCTATTAATTAAAATGAACTTCAATTGAGAAATGATACTTGCTCTGCCGTTACGTCTTATTCTCAAATGAAATCTAAATCAATTGCCTTCTTTACTGCCGTTGCTTATCTTTTTCTTGTTGGCTGTCAGTCGCGTTCGCGAAATGAAGCCTATGCTCAAGTATCCGTATCGAGCATAGAAGCAGGAAAAGAATTGGCCGCAAAACATTGCCAGTCGTGTCATCAACTTCCAGATCCTTCGCTGCTGGACGCCACCACCTGGGAAACGGGCGCCTTACCTGCTATGGGACCACTGTTAGGAATTTTCAACTACAAAGGTCAGTCGTACGTGTACCATGGAGATACGCAAATGAAGGGGCCTGGCTTTTCGGAAACGCCCAAAGTAACCATTCAGGAATGGGAGAATATCGTAAACTATTATACTGCAACAGCACCAGATCATTTAAAGGAAAATGAACCTGGTGAAAAGATTTCACTAGAACTTCCATTATTTGATATCGCTCAACCCAAACTAAATTATAGAAATCCTCATTCGTGTTTTGTAAAGGTGCGGGACAACACTGACGCTCCAATCGTTGTGAGCGATGCCGTTACACTGAAAACTTTCTTTCTAAACCGCGATTATGTTGCCATTGATTCCATTGAAACCACAGGTCCGCTCACAGATCTTGAATTCACCAAACAAGGCGATGCTATTGTTTGCAATGTAGGTGTACTGATGCCCAATGATGAAATGCATGGAAGTGTATCGTTTATGAACAAAATTTCAGGAAGGTGGCAAATGGACAAGGATACGCTATTCGGCAGACTTCGTCGTCCGCTGGAAATTATACCAGAGGATCTGAACAATGATAAGCAAACCGACTATGTGGTTTGTGAATTTGGCTACATGAAAGGCCGGCTATCGTGGATGGAAAACTCGGGCAACAATCACTTTAAAAAGCATACCATTTCTTATTTATCGGGAGCTATAAAGGCTTACGCCTACGATTACAACAAAGATGGCAAGACAGACATACTGGCTTTATTTGCACAAGGAGAAGAAGGTATTTTTCTTTACACCAATAAAGGCGGCGGGAATTTTGAAGAGAAAAGATTGTTGCGTTTCCCGGCTGTGTATGGCTCGTCGCATTTTGAATTGACTGACTTAAACAATGACGGCTTGCCCGATATTTTGTACACCTGTGGCGACAACGCTGACTTTACTTCGATATTAAAACCATATCATGGGGTGTATATATTTCTGAATAAGGGTGACGACAAATTTGAGCAAGCCTACTTCTATCCTATCCATGGATGTTACAAAGCCATGGCCATAGACTTTGACAAAGACGGTGACCTTGACCTGGCGACGATCGCCTACTACGCCGATTTTGCCAGCAGACCTGAAGAGGGTTTTGTTTACTTTGAAAACAAAGGTGATTTATCGTTCACACCGAGTACGTCAGTCAAATTAAAAACCGGAAGGTGGATCACGATGGATGTTGGTGACATTGATGGGGATACCTGGCCTGACATCGTGCTGGGAAATTTTGTGCTACCCTCGAAATTAGCAGGTGCGAATATTGGATGGAGCACAGGACCTCCGGTGATGGTGTTAAGGAATAGAGGGCGGTAGATGCTATTTTGAGCAGACGAGAACGTGTGAAACAGAATCATGAATTATGAAATTCGACATGAACCAAAACCAGGCTGCAGGAAACTCTGCGGCAAGAATTCTCGCAGCAAGTCTGATCGGAACAACCATTGAATTTTTTGACTTCTACATTTATGCTACAGCAGCGGTGCTCGTATTTCCACAACTGTTCTTTCCTGCTGCTGATCCAGTTGCCTCCACGATGGCCTCTTTAGCGACATTCGCCCTGGCTTTTTTTGCCCGGCCACTTGGTGCTGCATTGTTTGGTCATTTTGGTGACCGACGTGGCCGAAAGGCAACGCTGGTGGCTGCACTAATGACGATGGGTCCATCAACAGTTGCCATTGGATTTCTGCCAACGTATGAGACGATCGGCATTGCCGCTCCTATCCTGCTCGCCGTTTTTCGTTTCGGTCAAGGCTTAGGTCTCGGTGGGGAATGGGGCGGTGCAGTATTGCTTGCTACAGAAAATGCTCCCGCAAATAAAAAAGCATGGTATGGTATGTTCCCTCAACTGGGTGCTCCTATCGGATTTCTGTTATCCACCGCAACGTTCTTCGTACTCGGCAAGTCGATGAACGATGCGCAATTTCTGAGCTTCGGTTGGCGCATGCCATTTATTGCCAGCGCGCTACTCGTCGGGGTCGGTCTTTACATTCGTCTGAAGATTACAGAGACGCCTGACTTTATAAGAATCATGAAAAATCAGACGACGTTAAAAGTGCCTGTGATCACCGTGTTTGCTAAACATGGCAAAGCCGTGTTGCTCGGCACCACCGCTACGATCACAACCTTCCTCATCTTTTACATCATGACCGTATTTAGCCTGAGTTGGGGAACATCCACGTTACACTACTCAAGAGAAAGTTTTTTGATTGCTCAAATGATATCCATGTGTTTCTTCGCTCTTGGCATTCCATTATCGTCGGTGCTTGCCGACAGATATGGTAGAAATAAAATATTGATTTTATCGTGCATCGGAATACTAATCTTCGGTCTATTTTTTGGACCATTTTTTAGTACGGGAAGCCTTTTCATTACAGTGATCTTTCAATCAGCGGGTTTGTTTTTGATGGGACTTAATTTCGGGCCGGTAGGCACTGCGTTGGCTGAGATTTTCCCGCCCGAGGTACGCTACAGCGGAGCGTCGTTGTGCTTCACCATGGCCGGCATACTTGGCGCATCTTTGACGCCTTATTTAGCAACAACACTTGCGACAACTTATGGTCTTTCGTATGTTGGCTATTATCTGTCTTTTGGCGCCCTGGTCAGCATATTGGCTTTGATTGCTGCCCGACCTTTGATGAGGGGGTGATTATTTTATCGCGTGATGGACGATGAATAATGGCTACTGCCGCTTAGTAATGCGAAACCTACAGACAGTTCAGAATAAATGAAGCGCACCTGCATTCTGTAATCGCTGCCAGAAATATTCTTCTTCAGTAATTCCGCCTTTGAAAAATGGCATGTTGATCACACATTCCGAATTATCATTATCTTGTAGGACAACGTTAGCATTAAATGGAAAACCCTGTAATTCTTGACGAACAACTCAACAACAGTACGCCTAAAATAGCCAGAAGACGTAAACTCATTCCGGTTTGGATGAAGATTTTTGTCTGGCTTTTCATGGTTATGGGTCTATTCGTTCTCATAGGTTTTATTTTCGGCCTGTTGAAAATGCGATTTGAAATGGCTCTTTATGGGATTACTACAAATGAGCCGTTCTCTTCTTGGGGTATACTCCTGATGCTCCTGTTTCTAGTTAAAGGTATTGTGGCTTTTGCGTTATGGACAGAACATGACTGGGCCGTTGATCTAGGCATTTTTGACGCCGTCATTGGTATTTTAATCTGTCTGTTTGGTATGATCGGTTATCCTGCCCTCTTTGCGCCCGACGCAAAGTTTCAATTCAGATTTGAGTTGGTATTTTTGATCCCGTATTTAATTAAGCTATTAAAGATGCGGCTTCCCTGGCATGAAACTAAGGTATAGCCATCTGAACACTTTGAATTTATAGACCTGAAACGGAAAAAACTTTCAGGGCAGCTATGCTGCGATCGGTGTGATGGCTGCGATAAGTCAAGCAATTACCTTGCTGATGGACAGCAACGCATAACTTGTCGCTGAAAATACTGATCAGGGTTTCGACACAGATGCTGTATCAAGAGGAAGCCTTGTCGAATCAACGTCGGCATCTCTCGAATTATCTGGCGCTGCGCCCACGCCTGGAGCCGCCGTGGAATCTTGATTGGTCATCTGCGAATCGGTTGTACCATCGCTTTTTTGCGTACAGGCTTCAAGGACAAAAATGGCCATTACCATTGCTAACAATTTCAGGATTTTCATGATGCGGGATTTAGTTAAGTCGATAGTATACATTTCGCCACAAGAAAAATCATACCAGACCTTCCGCACTTGCAATAGCAAAATTAAAGGTTTAGCAAGCCTGTAAAACTTTTGAATGCGTATTATTACCACAAATGTGCGGCAATCGTCATACAGAGTGCCAACAATCTCAAAGTCCACGGGCAAGTTCTTTTTTGAATAATTTTACGCGCCGAGGTAGTAAAAGAGTCTTATCATACGGGGAAAGGTTCTATGCGAAAGTCGACACTTTCAATAGACGTCTATTAAGCAATAGAATCAGATTGTATTTCAAAATTCCATACTATCCCCAATGCTTCATGTACTTCCTAAATCGCGGCAGCCCTTTGTTTTTATTGTTTCTATGCTGAACTTCTGGGGATCATACCCGCCGCCGAGCCATCGTTTAGTTGATGAATATTCCGGATACTTTTTGTCTTGTATGATTTCGAGGTTTCCATAATATCCGCGAATTCCCCTTCTGCCCTCACGTAGACAAGCCAGCTCGTCTTCGACGCAAACCGGATAGGATTTACCGTCTTCATTCGGTTGGACTGCCTCGACTATCGCATGATGCTCCCAACAGTCACCAAAGTCGAAGAGATACGAAAATCTCGTTCGAAATACCTGCTGATTTCAGTACGATCAAGCGATCGGATTCCGGAAAAGAATGACCTTGTTCTATGGTCGGCACGATATACGCCAGCGATTTGCGTTACGCACTTTCAGCATAATTCCGTTCATCGCGAGACATACTCGATGATTCAAGAAGACCCCTCATTTTCTCAGTAATCTTCGCGTTGGTGATGGCCGACGCGAGGTATTCGCCTGCCTTTTTAACAAATTCAATGTGATGATCTTCATGTACGACGAACGAGGCTATCTCTATAACAGCGGCAACAGATGATTCATACTTGAAAGGAACGACGAGCAAATTAGAGGGCGTAGCTTCACCAAGTCCGGAAGTGATATGCGTATATCCGGGCGGAACAAATTTCAAATGTACCGGTTCCTGCTCGAGGTAAGTTTGTCCAACAATACCTTCGCCGATGTTGACCCGCCGGTCGATATATTTCTTTTTGTTAAAGGCATAACATGCAACAAGACTCAGGTATTTTTCATTTTTGAGTTCGTCATCTTCCACCACAAAAAGGCCAGCCTGTTGTGCCCCGAGATACTTGGTGATATAACTCACGCATGCTGTAGCCATCAAATGCTTGTCGTGCTGATTCTCCCGGACAATCTCAAGGAAGCTTGCCAGCCCCTGGTTTAACCAATAGCGCTTCTCATCCTCCCGCTTCACCGTCTTCAGCTTATCACGCAGCTGAATAAGATTACCCGCGAGGGTCGTATTATTCAACACACGATTCTCGTCGTTGAGCCCTTGCCAATACACCTCGTAATTTCCGTCAGCCATCTGGGCAATAAACTGGCACGCCTCCTTTACGTGCTGAATCGAATTATCATTGATTTCGTTTGCCGATGTCGTTGTTGATACTCCGGAGTTGAATACAAAGGTCCGGTCGTTCTCTTCAACTTTCTTTAAAAGAGCGGACCTCGCATCGCGTTCCTTCCGGATCTGTACAATAAAGAGATACAGGAGTGGGATGGCCAATAATAAAATTGAGATCTGCATGTATAAATTAGCACGCATCGCTGCCTGATAAGTAATTCTCGCTTCTTTGTTAAGACTGACTTCGTACTTAAAAAGCGGTTCCGAGAAGGCAGCATATTTTTTCCAAACTTCATAGCCTTTGTCCTGGTCGAGTAGCCGTATAAATTCCTCCATGTTACCAGCACGCGCCACATCCACCATCCCCTTACTGAAATACATGTAATTTTCTATTTCGGCCTTTACCCCGGCCAATACTTTTCGATCCGAATACTTTTGTTGCTGCAGTAAAGAGTCAAGTATCCGAAAATTAATCTCGCTAGTCTGGATAGCTTCATTATATGGCCTGAGCATAGCGTCGTTTTTTGTCAGTCCGAAACCGCGTACGCCAAGGTCAAGGCCGTGCATAGTCTTACTCAAGATATCCTGTGTACGTTGATGGATGAGCTCGGCCTGTTGCTGAAGCTCATGATTTTTTTCGATAACATAGTTATTTCGTATCGCCATCGACATGCTGGCCATCAAAAAAATACCGATAACCAGAATGATCCAGTTGTCGGACAAAAACATTTTCATATAGAACTGTTAGTTTGAAAAAGGTGATAATTTACCATTGTGCCAACCTACATACCAGGCTAAAAATGCAGATACAACGTCACGGCTGCCTGCAAAACAATTTCCTAAAACGAAGTTACTTGTTTATTACGAGCGACCTTTAAGGATGTAAGTTTTTAGAGTTATTAGCGGAAGAACAATCCGGCAACGGAGTGCCTGTGCTACTTCTTCCGAAAATGGCGAATAGCAAAGGCGTTGACGTTTGGAATAACGACCTCTCGGAAAAGCTCCAATCTTGATTCAAGCCAATGCTCTCAAAGCTTTCAATTTACAAGCCTAAGTGAATGCAATTTCACATTAGAAATGCGTGGATATCAAGTTATCTCACGATAACATTCGGCCATAAGTTGCTAAATTCGGTTTCAAGAGACCTATCTTCAATAAAATATCTGAATATGAGAACAATTTTGCTACTGATTTGTGCGGTGATGTTTACTGTAACAGCGTGGAGTCAAACAAATGAAATGGTTGGACTTTCCCAAATCAAATCAGGTATGCGATCAAAACGGATCAGCAGCCATGACCGATCGGGATTGAATGAAGACTATCTCGCGAAGATAAAACCCGGCGAAAAGCGCGTGATCGCTCAGATGAATGGATCAGGCATCATTAACCATATCTGGATGACAATGTCACCCGAACCGAAAGGTCTTAACAGAAATGATATCGTCATCAGGATGTACTGGGACGGAAATATTTTTCCTTCTGTTGCCAGTCCGCTCGGACCTTTTTTCGGACAAGGCTGGAACGAAGCATATAATTTTAATTCGCAGCCACTGAGTGCTTCCCCTCTTGACGGCCGGGCATTGGTTAGTTATTTCGCAATGCCTTTTGCTAAGGGCGCAAGAATTGAGATTGAAAACCAATCGGACAAAGATATTGATGGATTATATTACTATGTAGACTATTATGAAATGGATAAACTTCCGGCTGATTATGGTCGATTTCACGCCTGGTATAATTATGAAATCACAGCCACCGATTCTGTTTATGGTGAGAATGAAGTACTGCTCCTTGGAAAGGATGAAATTCCGAATTTGAAAGGTCAACGCAATTATAACATCGTTGATATCAAAGGCAAGGGCCAGTTTGTTGGTGTAAATTATTACGTCAACAACCCAACACCCATGTGGTATGGCGAAGGTGACGACATGATCTTTATTGATGGCCAGGAATTACCTACTTTGAATGGAACCGGAACAGAAGATTATTTTAATACGGCATTTTGCCCGAAAGAAGTGTTTAGTAATCCTTATTACGGATACCCCAGAGTAAACTCTCCAGATAAGACATTTGAAACGGGTTGGATGGGGCGAACGCACCTCTATAGGTTTCACATTGTCGATCCTATCTATTTCGACAAATCACTTCGATTTACTATTGAACACGGGCGAAGTAATGTACTGACTCTAGAGTTGGCAAGCGTTGCGTATTGGTATCAAACAGAAGCAACAAAGATTCCTGAGATCAAGGCCCAGGCCGACCGAAAACCGCGACGCATTTTGAATCCATTTGAGATTTTACGGTGGCGAGACGAATGGAGAAAGTCAAAGGGCAATGGAACGAAACTATGGGGATGGGAAAAATAGCACCGTTCAATGTTCGATCGTATTTTATGCCGGCTTCAATGCATTGTTTCGAAATTCACGTACAATCATCAATCGCTCGCGTCAAAACTTTTTAGCCCATACACTTCATCATTTCCAAGTTTGAAGCAACGGAAATGAACAGAAAAGCCCTCTATATTCTCTCTGCTAGGTTGTGTGACTCATAATTTCCGCAGATCTTCCCTCTCCGTGAGATTACTGGCTTCTATAAAAATAGTTTTTACATCAGGTAGTTTATCCCGTATCTTTTTCTCCAGCCGTTGTACGGCTTTCGTAATATCGGCGCCCCGCAATTCATCCTTAAATTTTACATCAAGAGCGAGTAAAAGTTCATCAGGCCCCATCTGCATTGTAAGCGGTCGATTTAGTTTCGTAACATCAGGGTCAGCATTAACAATGTCATAGATGGCTTGTACTTTCTCCTTTGTTGCGCTCTCACCTATTAGGAGATTCCTGCTTTCAATTATTAATAAGATAGCTACAAATGCAAGCACTAAACCTATTAAAATAGATGCAACACCATCTAATACCGGTAGATTAAAAAAGTGACTAAAAAAAATGCCGCAAAAAGCTATCAGCAGCCCGGCCAGCGCTGCGCCATTCTCGAAGACGATTACAAAAAAGGCGGGGTCTTTACTTGCCCTTAATTTCCGCCAGAAATGTGCTGAACCATTCTCCTCAATGAATTTTCGTAAAGGCAATACAAGAGAGAAACCCTCAAACACGGCTGAACATCCCAGAACAATATAATTCCATGTGGGATCTTCGGAACCTAACGGGTGCATGATATGCATGAAACCCTCATATACAGACATGCCTCCACCCAACCCAAAAATAAGAACCGATACAATAAGGGTATAAAAATATAGTTCCTGCCCGTAGCCGAACGGATGCATTTCATCAGCAGGTTTTTTACTTTCATGAATCCCCAACAGTAGCAATAATCCGTTGCTCGAGTCAACAATGCTGTGTATTCCTTCAGAAAGCATCGCTGAACTCCCCGTGACAGAGGCTGCTATAAATTTCACTATTGCCACGGCAACATTAGCTGCCAATGAACCATACACACCTATATTCGATTTTGCCTGCATATTTAAATCACCTATTTCTGATGAAAATTAAAGTCAAATGATTCAACCTTTTTCTCATAGCGCAAACACTTGCTTCAAATTGTCATCTCAGTCCACAAAAATAAATCGAACTTAAGCGCTAAATAATAATTGGCATCTTGCATGAACACTCAGTATAATAATAGTGCCATCCTACTCAGAGGGGCTGTCTGCACCTACCCCGCGACAAGCGAATCATTAATAGTGTGATCATTTTTTACAAGACATCATCATCTGGAATAGAGTGGTACGCTATAGTCAGGATTGGTCAACAGATATCATCAGCATAATTTTATCAAAACATTTATTAAGGTTACGTGAATCCATACATGTTTGCACAATGAAGCAACACATGCGCTATATAAAAGTCAATCGACACAACAATTCTAGAAATATCTTCCAATCTTCTCCAATTCCCGCATAATCTCGTCCTGCTTTCTCTCCCCTGCCAGGATAAAACTATCCCTTATCGTACTCAACTTATCTGCTCCCAAATGTATATCCTGCGTCAGGGTATTGATCTCCTTCTTCAACTGATTTGCTTGCTGAAGCAAAACTTGTAGTTGCTCCGTTCTTTTCTTCAACTCCGATTCCTTCTGACCAAGTTCATTCTTATAACGTTCCGTATGGGCACTCTGAAAAACGTTCAAGTCACGGCCTATGATGTTCACGTACTCCTGTCCTGTCCTGAGGAGCTTGTCTTTCGTAAGACCTGAACTTTTAAGGATATTAAATGCCGTTTGATATTTTAGAGATTCATCTTTGATGTCGTCAATGTCAAGCTTTCCATCGACAAACTCTTTATAGTCATTGCCGGCAAAGAAAGGATTCGTCTGATTTGCTTTCTCGATTAGTTCTTCAAAATATTTCTCATGCTGTTGCAACGGACCTGTCAACATACCGCTTGGAGAATACTTTGGCGTTTCGTTGAGGTCGATTCCCGTTTTATTGTTCGGTATCAACGGATGCTCTACCTGCTGACTCCCTTGCGCAGTCGGCAAGGGAGCAGCAGACACCTTTGATGATGGCGGTGCAACAGATTTTGGAGCAGACGCAGGTTTCGAAGTCTGCGCAGCCTTTGTCGCCGGTGGTGGTGGGCCACTTGATTTTGTTTGAGCATTCTTCTGCTCATCGAATTCAATAAAGGGACTTAAAAGCTGTTTTAAAAAGCTCATAGTTACTTATTCAAACTAAGCAGGAATCCGATGGTGAAGTTAGCATCCCAATCAAATACAAATGTATCAGTCTTCGTGGCATCGCTGATGGCTTTGTAGATATTCAGACCTGATTCCATTTTCTTGTCAACAGCCTTGTAGTTTGTAGGCGCCTTCAAAACCGTGTATCTTTCTTCGCCTTTGCGATGTTGTTTCGCCAATGTAAATGGTACGCCTCCGATAATGAAGGCGACGTTACGCTTGCCTTCAGGAATAATACTAATTTTTGTTTTGATGGCATTATAAACTTCGTCATTTGAAGTTTCTTTCTCGTAATATTTTGCACCAGGCAGTTCAAGTGTTTTCAACTCTCCATTTTCTTCCCATGAGATTTTCGTGTTACCCGATCCTATGTCTACCATGAATGAATTGTCGGCGAATGAGGGCGGTATTGTTGCCTTCAATCCAAGCTTAGCTTCCTGTTCGGGCGTCACTTTGTTCACGATGTAGCCCATCTTTTTCAGTTCATTGCTGATCGTTGTAGTCTTCGGTTCTTTTTGTGCGCCGGATGAGATAACGAAGTGAATGTCTTTCTTCGATACGCCCTTGTCGATCATGCCGCCGATATATTTTTTCAATCCATCTCTGATGTCGTCAGTAGTTGCCAGACCTTCATAGGCAAGCGACGCACCGAAGTCTTTGGAGACGATCTCCCACCTTTTCTGATCGTCGAGGTTGATTACAAATGAGTTGAATCCTGTGGCGCCCAGTTCTACAACGCCGCGAAGCTTTCCATTCTCAGGTTTCTCAGCAACGTAAGCAAAGTCTCTACCTTCTGATTCTTGAACTGGTGCCGGTGCAGACTCGCTTGTAGGTGATACTTCGGGTCTGGTCGTCGCATCAGGCGTCGGTGGCTCGGTAATTGGAGTCTCCGTTTGCTCTCTATTTTCATTATGATCCGCTGCCGCCTTAGGTTTGAATGCCTTGTAGGCAAGGAACGCGAGGACAACTAAGGTAATTAAAATACCTGCAGGTTTAATTCTCATTGTATTGCTTATTTAAGTTTTACTATTGTTTAATAATTATCCAGTACGTTCAAATTATTTATTCGCCATCGTGATCATGGCTATACGTCCACCCTCTTCTTTTGACAACAAAAGTTTCTTGCCATCCGTGATAGTGACCATCGTACCGACGGGTACATCTTTATCTTCAGTTACATCTTTTAGGGATTTCATATTTTGATTCACCAGCACCCATTCCCCATTGTGAATCGCGAAGTATCCCAATGGTTTTTTGTCGTCGGCCGAAAGTTTCTCGTTCCTCACAATGTTTCGGTTGACATGCCAATTGAATAGATACTGATTGTTATACGTGATCAACCTTTGATTTTCCGGCTTCCAAACACCAGGTTTAAACTGATAGTAAAAATCCAATACGGGGATACTACCTGTAATGGCAGTGCCGCAGAAAGGACACCTCGGATTTTTTGAATTGTCATACACAAACCACTTTTGCTCACATTGTTTATTTAAACAAGGTTGCATAAGATCTGTTGTTTTCAATAAGGCTTGTTCCCATGCGTCGGCATTTGGTCTTGAATTCGGCTGATGGAGTCCGGTGATAAAAGCCTGATCAAACAGTGACTTCAAATATGGACCTGTGATTGTATAGGGCAGTTTATTGGTGTCGGCCCAAGGCAATGTCCACTTTGATACCTGATCAAGCTTCACCGCGTTTGATTTGTCTTTCGGGTGTTCAATAAACAAGGCCTTCTCCCCCATTGACAGCAGATCATCTTTCTCGGTATCCAACGCATTTACTTTACCACCCTTTAAGGGGTGACGATACAGCAAATACATATAAATCATTACCGCCAGCGCATGGAGATCCGTGGTGCGATTAGCATGCTTTCGATCCGGGTCACGCAAGTCTAGGTGCTTTGTTGACAGCACTTCCGGTGCAATGAAATCGGCAGTCCCGATTACATCCGGTGGATACAATCCAGGAACGACCAATCCATCGATATCGATGATCGTTGCCGACTTACTCACTGGATCAACCAGCACATTCTTATAGGAAAGATCAGAGTGTGCAAGACCAGCAGCATGCAATCTCTTTACACCTCTCGCAATTTTGACACAGACCTGATAATAGCTCAACCAGTTTCCCAACTCACTTTCATCAAGCCTGAGTGCAAAGGCCTTATTCCGGAACTTCGCAGAGGCGAACCATAATCCTTGTTTCTCCTTGCCCTTTATACCATCATTAGTAGCGTAGCCCTTTTTAAAGAAGAACGACTTATCGTAAGTAGGTACAACAAGTCCGATGAGACCGTTGCGCTCTACCACATCCGTTGGCCAGGAGTAAAGACTTTTATAGTAATCGCCACCTTCGCGATTAAAGAAACTATCGCGATACTGCGTCACCAGCTTCTTCAAACGTTCCTTTGAATTGTAATCCTGCTTATCGCGGTAGAATGCTACCACATAAGATCGGTCAGGACTAAAATACACGTCCTTCATGCCACCGCGCATAGGTTCACCGTTGTCTACGTAATCGTAGGTCTTCATCGGATCAATCGCGGAAGCTGCTGATCTGGTATGGCTGGCTGACTTCGACATGTTACCTGAGGAATTCACAAATGCATCTTTAAAACCTATTCTCTAAAATACGATTGCCAAAGTCCTGTCATCATGATTGCCTGTACTCCAGAAGTCCATCCAATTCGAAAACTGGGTAGTGATCTCCTTATTTTCCGCATTCAATACGACTGCTATTTTATCATCATTTTCACCTTGAAGATCACTGATCAGGCCATGCCATTTTTTGACATCCGCAAGATTCGATTCAACGACAAGCTTTGGATCATAGATTCCATCGGACATTAAAATCAGAAACGAAAAATCATCAACCAATTGAAAGTCTAGCCGTGACTGAAAAGTATCCTTCGTGAAAATCTCGGGCATTGTTATAAAACGCGTTCCGCCACCAAACTCACCAACGTCAAGACGATTCAGTGGTATCACCTTAGTCATCTTTGTATTAAGCACCGCCATTGGACAATCGCCTATCCCGAAAGAGAGTATCGAATACCCGATGTCATATTTCTTGAACAAAGAAAATATCAGCGTTGTCGCGAAGTCTTTCAACACCGTTCCGGTCGCCTTAGCCATTTCATCCAGACTTTTATGCGCCTGGAAAGCAGCCTTCCCTAGGTTGTTATAGAGAAACAGATTTATTTTCTTCTGAGTCTCTGCCGATCGCTTTTCATTATGCTCCACTACTAATGAATCAAAACCAGCCATGCTCTCTATTGACTCTGGCGTATTGAAGAACCTGATGACAGACTCACAGGCCACCGATGATCCCTTCCGTGAATACTTCGCGCTGCCTGCCCCATCAGCGACAACTACGATACCCCACCCGTTGGACAATTCGCTATAGCCAAAATCATCTTCCCTGAACCCACCAACATTCGCATGAGATCTTCCACGCTTTGAAGAAGCCAATAGATGACGACCATTGATCGGTTTACATACGGTAACATCGTCCTCTTTCCAATAGGCACCATCCTTGTCGCTCGCTACATTTTTCCATAGCGTTTTAGGATCAGGATTGATGATCAACCCGATCGTCTTTTCATTCATCGGTGATGCTTCAGACTGACCTTCAATCTTGAATTTGAATTTGATTTTAAATTCACCACTGATACTTGGTGTACCAGTAATCTGTTTGGTCTGGCCATCATACAACAATCCGACTTCAGTCAGCCCTTGGAATTCAAATGCATTGATGTCCTTCCATTTTAAGTGAGTGAAATCAAACTTCGCTTCGTATGGCTTACCCGTTGTTGCATTAAGGATTCGAACCGGCTGCTGAATGATATCGGCTATTCTGTCTTCAACCCTCCATCTGGCCATAAGCATATTTTGATTCCGGATAATATCATCGATCGTAGCCCTGTTTTGTTCATCCTCGATAAAGCGATTGAATAACTCCTTTTTGTGTGCGGGTACCTCAACCGTGTTACTTCTGAAAATTCTTGTTACGAATTCTTTTAAATCACTCATTGATAGCTCATTTAGAAATTAAAGAACAATACGGCCAATGACCGCATTGTTCGTAATGCCTTGCTGAGTTAAACAACAACATTCAGCTCAGACGGAGGTGGAGGCAATTCACCAAGCCCCGTAATTTCTTTGCCGCCATCTTCAACTTTCGTAGACGTAACACCGATCGATGCCGACACCCACGAGAAAAACTTCGCGATGCTTTGGCTGTCAGCAGTATCTAACGTGACCACGTTGTCTGTGATTTGTTTTAGCAAGTTGGAATCCGCACTGCTGCCGGCAGCACAGGCAACCGTGTAGGCTGTCTTGCGCTTCTTGAACTCATCAAGTCCGCTTTGCCAGTCATCTGTTGGAATTCCGTCCGTCATGATGAATACTAGCGGCTTCCAATCACCCTTTTGGTCAGCAGTAGTTTTAGCGACATCCTTGTCGATGCTATTTGAAACTACTTTCAGTGCTTCACCCAGGGCAGTTGTTCCTGTTGCTTTAATGTCGACCATTTGAAACGACGCCAGATCTGTCAGCGGAATTATTTGCTTCGCAACACTGTCGAAAGTTATGATACTGATGAAAGCCGTTTCGATCGCTTGCGGATTCTGACGCAGCGAGCTTATCATTACTTGAACACCATTTTTGACGGCTTCAATCGGCTCTCCGGTCATTGAACCTGAAGTGTCGAGTAGGAGGTAAACAGGTAGTCTTCTCATTTGATTTATTAAATTGTTATTGGATTATTAATTACAATTAAAGGCGTGAATTCACGCAATTGTACACGTGCGGCGAAGTCAAAAACCACGCCAAGGCAATCGAAATGTTTGGAATTTTATCGTCGTAGCGACAGAATACGTACCGCTGGACAAGATGCTGTCCATTCTTGATGACACTTGCTCGCTATCATAATCTCGCTCTTCGCAATACAATCTTGAAAAGATGGACCGTTAGTCGCGTCCTCCGGGGAACAATTACAATTGTCAGATTTATTTTTGATTGTCGCGTTGCAGGTTAAATCTGCATTTTAGTGATGAATACTTTAACGGGGATCCTGAGAATATGTTCTACACTGGCGTGTGGAAAATGACCGGGATTGCTTCACAAACCGAAAACTCAGGGATAATCATCAGCAATTCAGAAGTGACTCGCCGAAAGATAGTGGCGGGTAAATTGTATGCAACTGGTAAAAAAGCGTTATGAACCAGGAAAGCAATTTAGTAACAGTTCGTATTTATTACGATACGCAAGACGAGCAGAACCTGCAAAAGGAATATAAAGCCGCTTACAATCCCGACACCGGCGTTCAACAATATCTTGACTATTATGAGGCTGGGTTTTTTCACGATCATCCAAACGCCATTAGCATGGAAATAGAAAGCATCGAAGCGTACCATAACGACAATCCCGGCAGCGTAAATTCAATTTATGAATCACAAGGGGAACATAAGCGAAGCGTTGATGAATTTGTAAAGAAGGATATTTAGCCAGTTAATTCTACATCAAATCCTTCGCTTCAAAAAGGATCGATAGGAACAATGACATTCAGTACCGAGGGATAAAACCAACTCAAGTCAATGGGACTTTGTATTTTCCAAAGCTGTATTGTGGTTATTCATTAACCTCAAGTACCCTTAAATTATCATCGGGAATTCGATCAATCAAATAATTGTAAGGGTCGATGCCGGCCTGGTAAGGCTCCGTATCCACCAGGAATTCATAGACATTATCCCTTTGAGTCACTTTAAATCGTTTCAATACAAACGCATCCCCTAAGCTTTTTTTGTCCAGGTTCCTGGAGAAAATCCCAATGTCAATATAATCTGCTATAGGAATAGTGATCTCTTTACCCAGTGAATCTGCGAGAAACTTTTCAGAAGTCGTTTTTAAAGTGACTCTATATTTGGCACCGACCTTTTTATAGCTGCCTTCTGCCAGGCGATTGGAGAAGAGCGTCATGTGCTCAAACATATCGGTAATTAAATACTGCAAACTATCGGGCGTTACGTTTCGCATTGCCCTGATCGCCGAAAGCGATGTTGGGTACGGTGGTTGTTGGTAAGCAAACGAATTGATCAGTGTCCGTAGTGCCTCATTCACCTTTGCTTCACCAATCATCTCTTTCAGGTAGTACATAACTACACTTGCTTTTTGATATTGAATGTAGGGTTGATGTTCAACATTTATCAAAGGACGCTCCGCCTCAGGTTCCATGCCTCTTCCATGCAGATAGCCATCCATCTCATATTTTAAAAACTTCTTCATCTTATCTTTACCATATTCCTTTTCCATCACCATTAACGCAGAATATTGTGCAAAACCCTCACTCATCATTTCGCTACCTTGCATATTCGCCCCACAGACTTGGTGTGCCCAATACTGATGAGCCATCTCATGGGCTACCACATAGTAAACCATGTCAATATCATTGGTGGTTACTTTGCTTAAGTCCATTATAAAACCAATTCCCTCACTGTAAGGCATGGTGCCTGGAAAGGCTTGTGCGAAATTTCGGTACCGAGGAAATTCGATAATGCGGCATTGCTTATGATAATATTTTCCAAAATTCTGGGTGTAATATGTTAAAGATTTCTCCAGACTTTTCAGCATGTTAGGAACATTATATGCGTGTTCCGGGATATAATACACTTCCAGATCAATGCCATTCCATCTTTTTCTGGCCACTTCATATCTGGCCGATATGAAAGAATAAAAATCAAAAGATTGTTTATCGAGTTTATAGTTAAAATATTTTTTTCCATTAGCCTCCCATGATCTAATCAAACTGCCAGGAGCAATGGCGATCTGATCAGGCGCGGTGCTAATGACCGTATTCACTTCCACCCAGTCGGCATCTTTGATAATGTAGGTGTTCGCCCGTGCCGATAAATCAGCGTCATTCAACACCGGCATCCGTAAACGCGCCGGTAATTGAAGTTTTCGGCGTTTGTTTTTATCGCTTACTTCGTTTCCGTCATTGTAACCAAACGTTGGTACAATATCGATGTTATTGAAGAACGTGCCGTTCTGTGTAAGTTCAGTGAAGCTCACGTTATTTTCAAAACCCCGTGTTGTTCTGATCACGTCAAATGTTATCAGCAAAGAATCGCTGGCCTGTAATGGTTGATCCAATCTGTAAATGCGATAACCCAACCTTTTGTCGTCCAATATTAATTTACATCCCGGAATGCTTATTTCTACGCTACTGGGGATTGCAGGTATAGTGAAATGCAATTCTGAAATACTTTGATCAGAAGTGTTCCTTGACCATGCTTCAATGCGGGCACGTACACTACGTTCATAAGGCAGGATATCTATAGTGTAATTGTATTTATAAAATCGTGGTTGCAACAGGTGGCTATACTTCTTATACAAATTTTCATAATCAACCAATTTATTCTCATGCTCCCTTTCCGAATCGTATTTATTTAGCACCATCGTATTGTAGTAGACAAAACTACCGCACAGCAAAAAAACAAAACTACATAACCCAATAGCGAGCTTGTTTTTAAAAAACAAATGTTTCGCGTCCTTCAAACGATGAGCGAAATCTATTTCATTACCCCGGATATAAAAAAAGAAAATAACAAAGCCCGTCAGGATACAAAAAATAACCCAGTAAATATTATACCAGACGGCAGATAGAACAAAGGGGCCAAACCCATTCATATCGGAATAGATAACATTCGGTGTTGATCCGAATTTTATCATATTGGTATTTATTCTGAGAGCGCCCCAAATAAATTGATTGAGAATCAGAAAAGCCACAAACGCAAAGTAAGCGATGTATCGGTTGTTGATGAGGTAATGAAAAAATAATGCGCTGATAACCAAAAAGGAAAGTGATAACAAGTCCATTATTAGCAATGACTTTGCGTACACGTCCAATTGATAACGGTGATACCCCATCATCGTCTGTGTCACCATACCGATCAATATTGTGCAACTGAGGATAAGCGCCAGGGTAATGACCATCGCTGCAATTTTTGAAATAAGCACCTGCGCGGTTCTAATGGGTGTAGCATCCGCTATTTCATTGATTCTTCCATCGCGTTCCTTCCACACCAGTACACCCGAATAGAAAATAATAACGGCTATCAGAAACAAATAAAACGAGCTCCTGATGGTATCAATCACAATGTACGTTACGGGGTATTGCTCAGCACCATATTTTCCTGTAACAATTGTTAGTGACGCAATTAGATTAAGGAGGCCAATAAGAAGGATAATAATAAAGGTAGGGTTCTTCACAATTGACTTTGTTTCAAACCAGATCAAATACCGCAAGGCCCGAAAGGAAAACACACCGGCTCTACTCATTACAGACAGATTTGGCGTCGTAGGACCTGCTACCTCTTCCGCGTTTTTTATCTTTTTGGTTTTTTTAACGTCCTGATTTTTGATGTTAAATGAGAATTTAAAATAGGCGGTTACCAATATTAAAAAGCCTATACCCACCCATATGATCCGGTTGTACAACAAGGTTCCGCGAAGTGGCACGCCGTGCATATTTTTATCGGCAACGGTCATGTATTTAGCCATAATGCTTTCGGGCTGAAACCCAAAAGGATCTAACAGGGTAGCCAACCATTCATTTTCGATATCTTTGGTGAACCCGGAGGAAACCACATAAAGAACCAAAATCAACATCGCGCCAACAAATGAAACGATATTGCTGCGAAATAAAATTGCCAATACATATATTATGGAAGCAGCAATAATGGTGTTGGGGATGCCGAACGTAATCAAACCGACCCAGTGCCCCGACCAAACGACATCGCCATATCTTCCTGAATCTGCCCATGGCATTAGCGGCCCAATTAAACTACCTAAGGAAACGCCAATCAAAGGCAATACGGCAAATGTGACTGCACCTATAAATTTCCCAAAATAATAATCTCTTTTTTTGATCGGTGATGAAAAAATGAATTGGTCCATGCCATAGACGAAGTCTCTGTTGGCTGTGGCATTCATAAAAGCCGTGGTCATTAACAGGCAAATCAATGACATTACTCCATAGTAGTTTTGAACGACGAAAGGCGCATTCTTATGGACATTGCCAACCCCATCTCCAATGGTGATGCTATCGGACGATACAGCACCCATTACCAATAAGGTATTGATAAACAAAAATATCCACGTCATGGGTGACGTGAACCAATATCTCAATTCGTATCCGATGAATTTCCACATGTTAACTGGCTGTTAGGAATTAAATCAATTGGTTCAATTTTGCGAAAAACACATCTTCCAGATTTTCTTCCGCTTTGGCAAAACCATTATCCGGGTCAGTCTCCGAAAAGGCATGAATTAATGGTTTTCCTCCAACCAGCTTACTTGAAATAATTTTGTAGTCTTCCTGGTATTTCGACAACTCAGCTTTGTCCACTCTCCTTTCCCAAACTTTACCTTTGATTTGATGCAACGCATCATCCGTATTGCCACTGAACAGCACCCTTCCTTTGTCTATAATGGCCATCTGAATACAAAGTTCCCTTACGTCCTGCACAATGTGGGTTGAAAGGATTACAATAACTTGCTCACCAATCTCGCTAAGAATATTGTAGAAACGGTTACGCTCTCCGGGATCTAAGCCAGCCGTAGGCTCATCAACGATAACCAATTTAGGATGGCCTATCAAACATTGCGCGATACCGAAGCGCTGGCGCATGCCACCACTATAGCTGCTTACGGCTTTTTTTCGGTGCTCAAATAAATTCACTTTATTCAATAAATGCGCCGCTATTTCTTTACGCTCACGGCCATCGTTAAACCCCTTTAGCAACGCCAGATAATCGAGCAAATCGATGGCTGAGGTTCGTGGATATACCCCAAATTCCTGGGGAAGATAACCCAATACCTTCCTTACGGCTTCCTTATCATTTAATATGTCAATATCGTCTAATAAAGCCGAGCCACTATCTGCATCCTGTAGCGTTGCGAGCGTTCGCATGAAAGATGATTTACCAGCTCCATTTGGGCCTAATAGGCCAAACAAGCCTTTGTCGATGTTAAGACTGATATCATTCAAGGCATGTACACCATTGCTATACTGCTTATTCAAATTACGGACTTGTATTGCCATACCCTAGATTTCTGATGAGACGTTTCAGTGACAACGATGTTACATGGGCAAGCTACAATTCAGATGCTTGTTACATTTCACTATAATAAATTCCGTGACTGGCTCTATTCAAATGAAACAATTGTGTTGAGTGCGTTGGATTGGATATCGCGATGGACTGACAGGCTGAAGTGTGCGACCGTGGAAGGTCACGCGATGCTATAAAACGTATGCGTTTATCCCCACTTAAAGAAAATACTTTTCAACATACGCTAACAGGTCATCATTGTAGCTGGTGTTATTGCAGGTGCTTACTGCCTTATTTTATTCTTGAAACGTTTCTGGCATTATATTTTATAACATATTCAAAAAGCTTCCTTCCCTTATGCTTCTCATTCATAAATTCGTTGAGTAATTCCTTATCGTCAGTCACAAGAATTTTTTTCAACAATTTCTTAGAAAGCAAAAAAGTCCTACCCGTATTGAAATTGATTATGAGCTCATCCTTATATGGTAACGGGATAGGTAAAATCATAGGAGGAAATACACTGAATCCAAACACAACCCGTGTTCCTTTCTCTTTGAAGTAACAATATCTTCCCTTCTCCAGCAGCTCGTCATACTTGTGCCAGCTGACGTATATTCTGTTTCTGTCACTAAAGCCCCAAATTTCTCTCTTCTTAATTTTCTTTTGTTTCCCAGTCTGATTGTCCGTCAACCAAAGGTTCTTTTTGTCGAATGAATAGTTCTCAACTATCGAGGGCATATTATATTTGAACTCCTCAAATGTCTTGTATACTCCTTTGTTGTAAACTTTTGCATTTATTATAACGGTCATGATCTCTCAAGCTATCCGTTTCAGATTTAGCGGATTGAGCAATACTTTGAAGTTGTACTAACAATAACATTCCGAATAAAAGTCTACACATCATTAATATATATGTTTGCGTGGATAAGGTTCATAGAACCATGAGCTATAACGTTCACATCGAAGGCGTTCCTATCGAACGCCTTAATAATTATTCATCAAACTTACACGGCAGGACTTAATGTTTTGGGCTGGCTTAACCTAACTTATCTCCGCGTCCAAGCTTCAACCTAGATCAATCAACTTATCTGATTGAAAAGTCAGCCCCTTCCATTATTAAACGTTGAACGAAGATAATATTTAAACTTTACACTGGTACCCCCCATTGGCTATATGCATCATTACGCTTCCTCACTCCACTGCGAATTTCTTATTCTTAAAATCAATGACTATAGTTTTATCCAAGAATAAAGCATTCCCCGTCGTGCCGTCTGTATTGTTGTCAATGCCGAGTCCAGAGTGATTTGAGTATACTTTAAAATTAGAATACCTTTGTCCGGCCAATTCAAAGGTATCAGTAACTATTTTTCCGGTTACGTCATGATATTTTCCCCAAGACGATATGTTTAAAGTGTCTACGTCTGGGTTCACCGAAAACTTGCTAGTATTCTTAGCCAAAGTAATTATTGAAAATATACTAGATCCGTTGTCAAAAGTTATTCTGTACGATTTATTCTTCATTGTCATTGGTAGTATAACCTTTCCGCTTTTATCAATCTCTATCTTTACAAATTTAGAAGTATCTGTCAGCGGCACTGAATTACATATCGCAAATTTCTGATTAGGGTAATCAATAACTAGTACTTTGTCCTTAAACAAGTCAGCACCTATTGTCCCAATATGTATTGGCGTTGTGTCATTTGGATTGTCAATTATTAGTTGCTGCCCAAAGTTTTCCAAAACGAAACAATCCTTAGTCTTTGCTGTCAGGTGGCCAAAAGTTATTGACAGATCTTTAAATGCCTTATGTCTATTCCAAAATTGCAATACGCTTTCGAGCCGCGTTATTCTATTTTTAAACTTTGGATAATTGACAAATACTGAGTTTGCACTCTCTTCATAGATCATCGTCAGGCTAGAGCCTAAGTCAAATTGAAATGTGAAATTGTAAGGTAGTCCTTCAATCTTAGCAGGAATATTTATTGCGGCTTTCTCAAAGTACTGATTTCCAATACTGTCACCTGTCCAAGTAAACCTTGCCCATGAAACTTCCGAATCTGCGACAATTTGCCACTCATTATACATATGAGTGTCTGTCAAATAAGATGTCCCGCAAACAGCTATTACGCTGATTGATGCTATTATGATAAGCTTTAAGAATCTCTTCATAAAAATGAGGGGCAACGTTGGTGTCTCTCCAGTGGTGCTTTTCGAAGCCACGTCGGGTCTCAAAAAACCAAACGTGGTCCGAAGATAACCACTTGTGACTTACGCATCACTGGACCATTGCAGAAACATTTTTTATGCGGCCGGCCTTTTTTCAAAAGTCCTTTGGCCGCATTGTGAAAATTCCAAAAAGCAAAATCCGCATTGAAGCGCATGCGTGAGTTGTTGGCCGTCAAGATTATCACGTGATGTTTCATTTTGCCGCACGAGCTGAACGTTATCGTTATGCACGACCGGAAAGTGATGTTCAATCTGGTGTTCGAGGCCGCACCATACACGCTCAATACATTTGCGCGTGATCCCGAATACATGAATGCCTCTGCGGGTATCAGCTCGGTACTGCATACCTGGGAACAGCTGAGTTTTCATTCTTACGTTCACTGCATAGTAACCGGAAGCGGATGGCGAAACAATGATCATCAATGGGTGGAAGCCAGAAAAGCAAAGTACAAAGTACTGTTCTCGGTTCAGGCGATGGGAAAAGTATACTGTGTTTATTTTATTAAACATCTAGATCTGTTAAAACAACAAGGGCACCATAAAATCACAAATGACCAAAAGGCCGGATGGTATAATTTTATCCACACGTTGCGTAGCAAAGAATGGGTGGTGTATGCCAAAGAACCATTTGGTGGTCCGGCACAAGTAATCGAATATCTGCGTATACCCACAAGGTCGCCATTCAAGGCATCGGATCAGCAGCGTATCCGATAAAGGCGAGGTTACTTTCAAATATAAAGGACTACGCTGATCAGGATCGGATCAAGCAGATGTCATTGCCAGGCCTGGATTTCATCAGAAGATTAGAACATCATATTCCTCCCAAACGTTTTTTGCAAAATCCGCAGCTATGGAATATATGGTAATCATAACCGGAACACGCGCTTATAATTTTCTCCCGGTGAAAATCGGGATTGTTTTCGTCAAACGGAATGTCCTTTAGCCCTTTAGCTCGGAATCTATTCCTATAAAAATCACTTTACACATATCTTATTTGAAGGGCTTGGGCGCCACGTTTATGTTTATGACGGCTTGGGTTTTCGAAGCGCGTCTTTGTCCCACTGCAAATCTAAACTGCCTTAATTTATTCTGTCCTCAGCGAGTCTATCGGATTGAACATGGCTGCCTTCACCGATTGATAACTTACCGTAAGAAGTGCCAGCAGCAACACCATCGCACCTGCCAACATAAACACTCCTGCATTCAACGGAATGCGATACTCAAAAGCACTCAGCCACTCGCGCATGACATACCAGGCCAACGGACATGCCAACACAAAGGCAAGCAACACCTGCCGCGTAAAAGAGAGTGAAAACATCAAAAATAAATTCAGCGAACCAGCGCCTAATATTTTTCGAATGCCAAGTTCCTTGGTTTTACGTTCTAAATGATAATTGGCTAAGCCCAGCAGCCCGAGACAGGCTACCAGAATGCTCAGCGCGCACGCCATCTGAAAAATCATACCTGCCTTTTTCTCGGATACATAAAAACTGTTTAACTGCTCGGAAAGAAAATGATATTCAATTGGCGTTTCGGGGTCAAATTTTTCGCACACGTTAGCGGCTCCCTCAATCAGCTGTTGTGTATCGCCCGATACTTTTATTGTAAAATAATCGATGGATTGAATAGGATTGGTGCGATAGCCAATGATGATCGGGGCAATTTTTTGATGCAACGACTGAAAATTAAAATCCTGAAGCACACCAATCACTTGAGCATTCCATTTGCCATTCCGTGTGTTGATCTGAAGCACAGCACCTACCGGATTTTTTAAGTTCATCGCTTCCGCAGCTGAAGCATTCATCAACACATTCATCGAATCGGCCTCGCTTCCTTCAAAAAAGCTTCCTGCCGCAAGTTGAAGCTGGTAGGTGTTGAACATGTCTTCGTCAAACCCCATAAAATATGTCTGGAGCGAATCTCTTTGTGCACTTGCTTCATTTGTACTTCGAACATAAACTTCACGAATGTTTTTCCATTCGCCCGGTACGCGTGAGGAAACTGCTACCCGTTGCACACCTGCGAGTTTAGCGAACTCATTCTTCATCGCTTGAAACTGGTTGCGTACAGTACCACTATTAATATCGATGATCATCAGCTGATCTTTGTTGAAGCCAATATCTTTTGTTTGAATGAAGTTGATCTGGTCACTGATCACCAGCGTAGCGACAATCAATACAATGGTGATGGTAAATTGAAAAACCACAAGCGTTGTGCGAAGATTAAATCTATTCCTGGTAAACGTCATCTGATCTTTGAGTGTGGCGACCGGCTTTAATTTTGACAGGTAGAAGGCGGGGTAGCTTCCCGCGATTACGCCAATGATCAAGGTGATCAATAGAAGGGTGGGTATGAACTCAATTACCGTTGTTAATGAAAGTTCAAAGTTCTTTCCGGTTATTGAATTGAAGAACGGGAAACACAAATTCATCATCACCAGGGACAGCAGCATGGAAACAAAGGTGATGACAAAGGCCTCTGTTAGAAACTGAAAGATGAGTTGTGTTTTAGCAGCTCCTGCCACTTTGCGAATACCGATTTCTTTGGAGCGCGAAGATGCTTTGGACGTAGTGAGATTGATATAATTAATGGCAGCAATAATTAAAAGGAATATCGCCATGCTGGAAAAGATATACACATACGAAAGCTGGCCGTGTTCCCGTTCTGAACCCTCTTGAATATCACTGGAGTGTAAATAAATATCTTTAATTGGTTGAAAAGCGATAGCGCGGGTTTCCATATCTGGTCCCCAATGTTTTTTCCTGAACGCTGGCATCTTTGCCTCTACCTCGTTGATCGATGTTCCTTCTTTCAATACCATATAGGTGTAAGCTCCCAGGTCATCCCAGCTATTCAGGTAGGCCTCCCATTCCTGATCGACAAGAATTTTAGAAAACAGTAAGTCAAATTGAAGATGCGAATTCTTAGGAAGGTCTTTGATAATTCCTGTTACTTTAACTACTCCAATGTCTTGTAGATTCATGGTTTTCCCAAGGGCGCTTTCCTCGCCAAAATATTTTTTTACCACGGACTCCGTAAGCACCACTGAAAACGATTGCTTGAGTGCTGTTGCTTTATCTCCTGCAATGAAATCAAAATCGAAAACATTAAAAAAATTGGCATCTTCTGTCGTGAACCAGCTTCGCTCACTATACTTTGCTTCGCCAATTTCCACCACCACCTGACCGGAAAATTGATAGAGACGCGTCATCTCTTCTACTTCCGGAAACGAGTTTACTAATTCAGGACCTATCGGTGGAACGATACTGCCGAAGGTGCGAATGTTATCGGGAATAGATTTATTCAGCCAGAGTACTCGGTATGTTCTGTCTGATTTCTGATGAAAGGAATCGTATGATAATTCGTTGCTCACATAGGTGTATAGCATTGTACTAAATGAAATGCCCAGCACGAGCCCGAAGACATTAATAAAGGTGAAAGTCTTATTACGGATCAACGATCGGAAGGCGATTTTGAAGTAGTTACGAATCATAGAAGATATTGGTTTCTATCGTCGTTACGATTTTCATGCCACCGTAAATCCGGAGATTTTGAATTAGAATGCGGTAGGCTAAAAATGTTCTCTGTTCATAATCAATCAAGACCGTTCGATATCGGTCGAGGTTACGTCTCTTCCTTGTCCAGCATTTCCGAGTCTACACCCGTTGTCATGAATCAAGAATGTTTCATTTGTTGCTTCTTTTATGTCAGTCTTTGCGCGCGGAAAAGATTGGTTCTTTTGCTTGCTTGGGTGTCGCGGTGGAAAGTGGGGCAAGCAAATGTACCAATGCGGGTGGCCACCTCTGTCCCGCGGCATTGTGCATAACGTTAATGCATGCGTCGTTAACGACTATTATCTTTTTCAATTTACCAAAAATTAATGACGCATGCATGTTGTTATGCGTCGTTTCCTGAGTGAAGAGATTATAATTGGCAAGTGTGACGGATTTAAATCGGAGCGAACCGAGCCGTCCTAAGTACCCGAGACTTCGAGTCACACCTTTGAGTAGGACGCAACGCTCTTCCAGATACGGACGAGTTGAGCTTTTGTCCATGCTCGGCTGCTTATAAGTAACTTCGCCATCTTGAGTTATAGAGACGAGCGTCAGAGTCCAGATCTCGGCTATAAAAAACTATGACGCATAACGTTTATGTTTGTGACGGCTTGGGTTTTCGAAGCACATCACTGTCCCACGTTGCTGAACGAAATTAAGAAAACAAAACTTCAAACCAACACTGAACCCCAAGCTGGCATAAACATTTTGTTATAAGCCGTTTTTCTTTCTTCTTGTATTTTGTAAACTGTCAATATAGTCATTGCTTAGGTCGTGTAGATTTTTCATGTCGTTGTATGTCCCAAGGGAAAGCTCTAAAAATACTTTACTGTTTTTGTCGTCTGAGCCACCCATTGTTCCCATTGTCCCAGGATTGAAAACTGCCAAACTGTCTCGTGGCGGTTCGTGTGGATTTTTTTCTGTTGTCCATTCTTCATTAAAATCTCTTGTGTCCAGCACTCCGAGTTTTCGTCTGTGTCCATTTGGAGAAATGTAAAAGTATTCTTGATTAATTATTCCTTGTTCGTCTTTAAGTTGTGTAAATAAAATCCCTGTCTGTGGTATTCTATAAATTCGTCTGCCGTCTTTGTACTCGGGTTTTTCTCCTTGTGGCTGATTGAAAATAACAAGAACAGTTCCTATGTATCCTTCAGGGATT
>JBDSKX010000135.1:0-5233 GCA_039916665.1 Chryseolinea sp.
TTAATGCAAGCTTATCGCGAAGCATCCCAATCGTCGAGGTTCTGAGCAACACGAAGGCTGGAGCAGCTCCGGCTACAGTGCCAATCAGAATCAAAATCAGAAGTAATCCCGTGCCTATTAAAGGGTCTGAAAATGGATTAAAGTCGAGGGTTTTTCTGCTCAGCTCATTAAAAACAGGAATGGCCAGCTTTGCAAGGACTGCAGAAAGAACGACGGCAATGATAACGACAAGGAACGACTCGGTTTGAAATTGCGCCATCTGCATGCGCGTAGTTGAACCAAGCACTTTTTTCATTCCCACTTCCTTACCCCGCTGAAACGATGCCGCTGTAGTGAGGTTAATGTAATTGATGCAGGCAAGAATGAAGATCACAATTGCAGTAACTGCGAAAATGTGCACTGTAGATTTGCTTCCGTTCACACTTATTTCACTCTGCAGGTTTGACTCCAGGTGAATGGTGGCCAGAGGCTGCAGAAAAAATTTCGGTGCCGAATCTCCCTCCCAGCCCCAACGTGCAGCAATCTGTTTACTCATTGCCGATTCAAAACCAACAACACTGAAATTATCTTTCACACGGATATAGGTATATAGGCTTGTACCGGAGGCATTCGTCAGCACCCAATCGGGATACCATTGTTTAACTCCTGAGATAGGAAAAACAATGTTGCACCTGAAATGGGTATTTGCCGGGAATGGTTCAAACACTCCGCTGATCATAAATTGTTTACCACGCAGCTCAATCATCTGACCCAGCACATCGTCAGTACCGAAGTATTTGATTGCCGTTGCCTGATCAACAACCACATTCTCCGGTCGGTCCAGGGCTACTGATGCATCACCTTTTAAAAACTGTATATTGAAAACATCGAAGAACGTTGAGTCGGCAAACACCATTGCACGTTCGAGGTATTGTTTGTCTGCATTTACTGAGACCATGTCACCTGTGAAATCCGCACGTGTGATTGCCTTAAGTCCGTCAATATCCTTTTCAATCATCGGCTTCACGAGGTACGATGTCTGCACACTCATTACACGGTCTGCCCCGCCCTGCGAATAATTCCCAGCAATGCGATATACTTTTTCCACATCTTGAAAGTGTCTATCGAAGCTGAGCTCATCCTGAATAAAAAGAGTAATCAGAATACAAATGGCCAGACTCACGCCAAGGCCCACAATATTGATAGCCGTGTAGACCTTATTTTTTGCCAACGTGCGACGTGCGATCTTGAGGTTTGTTTTGAACATAGATGCAGGTTTTATTCTTTGTTGCCGGATGATAAATTTGAGCGGGACAATACTAACTATGTCACGAATCAACTTACGATTGGCAAGTGACCTTCCACTTTCGCGTATGCGTATATCGTACAATTCCAGAAAATCGCCTTTTAATTCGGGCCGACTTGCGGGAGCTAGTCTATCAAGCAGCCAATGCAATATTTTTGGCGGCTCATTCATTGTTGTGAGGGGAAAAGCTTGAAGACGCTTTTAGGTATGTCATTCCAGAGTTGCTGCCTATCCTCCATCGATTTTTTGAGTGCCTTTTGGCCTCCGTTGGTGACCACAAAAAATCGCTTCGGCTTCCCTCCGCGAACCTTGGTTGCCTTACCGAGTTTTGATTTCAAATATCCTTTTTCCTCGAGACGATAAAGACCGGTATGGAGCGCTCCAATGCTCACAGCACGCTTTAATCTTGACTCAATATATTCTTTAACGGCCAGGCTGTAGGCGTTTTCCCCCAACGCACCAATACTGAGCATGACGATTTCTTCAAATTCTCCAACGTAATTTCGCGAACCCATTATATTCTATTTGCAGGTATAATAATAAAAGTAGTGATTTTACCTGCAAAAGGAAACTTATGATAAAATCATTACGCAATTCAGCGTCGGACAATGCATAGACATTTAAGCAATACCAGCTGATTGTTAGCTTATTAGGCATTGGTTCTGCTTTAGATTCACCAAACGCTATTCTCGAAATAGCCCACCTAGAGAACGTGGAGTTCCATACTAACCGATTCCTTAATGCACCCTCCCACACTACAGCTTTAAACCAAAACCAACATTGTAATGGAGGAAAGCATACGGGATGATCGATTCACTAGAAAGGTTTTGCACCGTCGAGTTGAATCCAGCTTGTGTAAATCCATAGAACGTTGCACGCCTTTCTTTGATAATGAATTTTGCCGTGAACGAAGGTTCAAAAACGTAAAAGCGTCTACGGGGATTGTCAACGATACGCTCATTTTCGATAATTAACAGACGGTCGAAGTCAACACTGGTAACGCGCGAAGTTACTGCCATCTGCACGCGTTTCAATCTGAATCCAAAAGTTGGCTGAACGAAGAATTTCTGGTAACTGCCACTTGCAACCCGCAGGGTATTGTCGAAAAACCAGAATCCAAATAACAGATCATGCGAGTGGCCTTTACCACCGCCGTAGCCTGCGTACAATTCATATGAGAATTGATTCTTGTGACCAAAATATCCAAGGCCGGCTTCCGCCGATTGATGGATCCTGTAAGTATTGTCATGGTATCTTCTCCATTTGTCGTTTGCGTACATAACGTCACCCATGATACCAATATGATTGGTAATCGCATAAGCAGAACTTACGTTCATTCCGTTTCCAATAGATCCAGTAGCCTGGAACTCACCCTGAGATGACATTAATGGTACGTTTCGCAAAGTCGGGATATACACGCTTGCACAGGAACAGCAAAATAAAATCAGCGTCAGATATTGACACAAAATACGGATGGCTATAATAATGCCGTGACCGATTGATCCACCAACCGGGAAGTTTGCATTGGAAGTTTTCATGATATCAAGCTATGAAATCAGGGCTCGGGTGCTTTTGACAATTGTCAAAAACGAGCTTGAGTATTGTTCAATGTGAAAACTAGAAAATTTCGGTATTACTAATTGGACTTGAATCTAATAATTGCAATCCGCCGATAACCGTTAAAATTAGTAGCATGAGAATGCAGATGAGTTTTTCCACGGCAAAACTACTATTTGATTTCGACGAACTTTGAGATGCAGCGGAATTTAAATAAAGAAATGATGCTTCCAATATCAGAATACAGACTACGCCCAAGCAAAGGCGACACGATGGCTTCACTTTAAAATATTAATCGGAGTGCAAGAAGCCCATCACAGGCAAAGCCAATAGGCTAAGGTTAATACAACTTTAGATCCTCCTAATGACTCATCAGGTCCTTACCATTTTTATCAGCGCTATCTACTTACCAGATCGTGGTAAAAAGCGTGGTGGCCTTAGCGTATTAAGGCCATCAATGCTATTCATCCAACTTTGTGATCAATTCCAAGTGCTGGTAAAGTATCGAAACGTTAATGATGACCTAAAAGTCAGGATGTGTTCTAACAACTGTGAACATATCTTGAGAAACCGACACCTTAACCGCCGTCAAAAACTGAGAACCTATTGTTCATTCTTGACGCTAATGCTCTGTCCTAAGCATGAACACTGAAATTTGGAATCATATCCCTGGCTTAACCAACAATATTCACATACTGAATATTGTTCACGTTCACGAATGCCGTTATGCAAAAGATTGGCTACAAAATAAGAAGCCTGCGCCTTTGAAAACAATTTTTTTTAGAAGCACGTTGTACATGACCTATTTTTGGACGATATTTTGAGGTCACTAAGGCAAAAGCCTGGGAGGTTCGGGCCGATAAATAATTCTTGAATTACTTTTTTTCTTGAGACCATTTGTATGGAGATAGGAAAAGCAACCGAAGGAACACATTCGATTTCAGATTCACCAAAACTCGTAGGTACCGTTGAAAGCAATAAAAAATTGAAATGGCTTCGAGCACGATATTTATTAACTTTCATACCGACGACATTAAATTTTGTCACCTTCACCAAAGAGATTCGGATGGCTCAGCGCTCGAGCGATTCCATAATGATCATTGAGTTTGGCATTGGCATTGCAGCGTTTGATTTTAAGAAGGTTGTGAATGTTTTTAATAGGAGGAATTGCCAGCACCATCCGCAGCAGGGGTTAGCCTTTCCACTCAAAAATAGTTTGTTCTGGTTCTCAACAAAGGCATCAGGACTAAGATCATATTCAGAAAGGGCACACAGGTCCGGGCTGGATTAGCTTTAACTAAAGAGCATGATAATAAGTGTCGTAGATGACACTCCACACTTGATGGGGAAATTTGTCGCAATATTCAACATGAGTGGATATGGGGGTTGCCAATTCCACGGCGCTATTTTGAATAGAATATTATATCGTTGATTTAAATATTAATTATTTTCTGTATGCTTTCGGTTCAAGGATTAGAATTTGTCATTGAGCAAGAGAAACGGATTACTTGTCGAAGAACACTTCGAGATTTTCTCTACAAGACCATTTCAGGAATATCGCCACAGCGCCGAAGCGGCACGAATAATAATGTACATCATAAGACTTTCCACCTGTGAATGCATTTTGAAAACCATAACGGAATTGTTAGCCTAAAAAACCTCCAATGACTTCATTGAAAACGAAAATTGCCATTGTCGACGATCATGCTCTATTGCGACAAGGAATTCATTCACTCCTTGAAAACCTGGAGGATATGGAAGTGGTAGCGACGGCGTCCAGCGGAGAAGAAGCGCTCGCGCTGTTAACCATCCGATGCCCAGACGTCTTCTTAATGGATATTATGATGAAAGGGATGAATGGTATTGAAGCAACCCGCTGGATCAAAGAGCAAAACCCGAAAATAAAAATCATTCTTGTTTCCAGCGAGGTGAGCAAGGAATACATTACCGCCGGCATTAAAGCAGGAATTGATGGCTATCTTCCTAAAGATCACTGTAAGGATGTGCTAGTGGAAGCCATTCGCCTCGTGATGCAGGATGAACATTATTTTAGTCAGGAAGTAACGTCTTTGATATTTCAGGATTTTTATCTGAAGGAGACCGAAGGTGTAGGACTTCCCCGGAAGAAGACTAAAGAACTGAGTAAACGGGAAGAGGAGGTACTCACCCTCATTGCTTTAGGAAGGTCTCTCCGCGAAGCGGGCGATGACCTTTTTATCAGTGTAAAAACCATAGAAACACACAAACATCACATCCAAGACAAACTGGGATTGAAGAACACGGCACAACTGGTAAGATATGCCATTGACCATAAACTAATATAAGTAACGGTTAAGTAAACTCTTCGGATCGCCCTTGGTAATTTGATATTTAAATCGGTTCTGTCTGGTC
>JBDSKX010000136.1:0-47749 GCA_039916665.1 Chryseolinea sp.
ATTCCGCTAATCATCTGACCCACCCTTAAGTATTAGGATTTGATGCACAAGTGATCTCGTTTTGAGGCGAATTAAACCCCTCATCTCCGATCATGGCAAACCCAATTCCTATGCATCAAATTAAGCGCATCATTGAACTCTTAGAGGAAGGTCGTGGTATATGGGAGACCAAACGTTTAACAGGACTTTCCCGCAATACCGTTCGTGATTACGTAAGGCGAATCCAAAATAGCGGACTTGCGCCTTCTCAATTGTTAGCATTGGATGGTGATGCCTTGATGCTCATCGTTCAATCAGATTTGTTTGAACAAGGGCAAAGCGGCCGAAAAGTCGATACCAGGTTCCATACCATAGAGAAAAAACCTGGATCACTATAACAGCGAGCTCCACAGGCTAGGTGTCACCAGGCAGTTACTTTGGGAAGAATACAGGAAGGAACATCCGGAAGGATACGCGTATTCTCAATTTTGCGAACACCTGCGGCAACATAATCAGAAGGATCAGGCCGTTATGAGATTCACTCACAAGCCTGGTGAAGTTCTGCAAGCAGATTATGCCGGAGACAAGGCAGGGTATGTGGATATCACTACCGGTGAATGGATAGAATGTGATGTGCTGGTCTGCGCGATGGCCTACAGCAATTACATGTGTGTGGAAGCGTTGCCAAATCAGAGGCAATCGGAATAGCCTTATCAGAAGAGAATGCAATCCACTTACCATCAGGAGACTATGTAGGACGGAAAAATCCGTCTGGTTTTGAAGGGTCGCCTTGTATGTTTGCTAGCCCTGAAAGATTTCTTAATTTCTTGGTCCTAATATTCAGTATCCAAATATTAGCTGTATGTAAATCTCTCGTTGATACAAATGCAACTTGTGATCCATCCGGTGACATAGAAGCCTGATCATCTAAGGCAGAATGAGGTGGTCTGGTTCTGCCGGACGTAACCCTCCGGTGAAGTACATCTTTTCCATGAATTAAGTCAAGCTGTTCTTTGCTGTCAAAAAATAAATTATGACATCAAGAGAAGAGAAAAAGCAGGAGATGTATTCCATGATTGAATCATGGAAGGCGAGTGGTGAGTCGCAGCACGCATTTTGTCGGCGGCACGACCAAAAACCTGGTACATCATAAAACGATTTGGTTCGATCCAAGCGGAGTTTATCAACCAGGCAGTGCGCCACTTATAACGCTCTGCATTGTACTGGCCATCGCCGTTCTAATCACGCTATACGATTTGAAACGCGCAACAATTTCACATTGGTTTGACGCTATACTGCTTGTAATAACCGGACTCATCGGATTTTTACTTTGTTTCTATGGTTTGGTACCGATCACAAAGCCACCGCCGGAAATATGAATCTGATGTGGGCGCTCCCAACGAATATTTTCATCGCATTTGTATTAACAACGAGATCGACGTAGGTCCGTTCTACAGATGTATCAAACGACGAACTACGTTGGTTGGACTTTTTCGAGCCCTATACGTTGAGCAGTATACGGTCCGAAAGATTAGAAACATACTACCACTTTCCCTAATTTCCGGTACGTTTCAATTCATCTTCCGATCCGCCTTTGCGCTGACGACCACCTTTCAACTTTTGATCGCCAAAAGAATACGTTAATGTCAACATGATCACACGGGTATCAAAGTTCAGGCGCGTTTGGCGATAGAACGTGGGAGATGAAATTTTTGAACGAACAAAATTAGAATGAAATACATCTTGAGCCATGAGCTTAAGTTTCAGCTTGTCAGTGATCGCTTTCTGAATTCCCATATCCAGAGAGCCGAGCCAAGGCGATTTGTAGATAGCATAAACTTCTGGCGTGCTCACCCATCCGGAAGCCTCAGCCGTCCAGCCGTTGCCCAGTGTGATGGCATTGGACATATTAAATCTCGCCGAAAATTGTTCTGCCCTTTGTGGAACGTCCTGGAACATATATTGAAAACGACTATACGTTCCCAGTATGGATGTTTGTAAAGTCCAATGGTTTGAAATCGTTATAGGGAAATTTATTTCAAAGTTGTAAAACTGTGTCTTGCCAGTGTTCAGGGGTCTTCTAACTGATTGCAAGCTATCAACAGGCTCGATAAATGTGGCGATCTCTTCGTCTGTGAAATCTGCGCCGAATGAAGTGAAGATGGCATTGCGAAAACCATGTTTGATCTCAAAAGAATGCGTGTACTGCGGTCTCAGAAATGCGTTACCCTGTGAATACAGATAAGGATCAATGTATGATCGTCCCGTATTCAAATTCTGATAATTTGGTCGGAGTATCCTCCGACCATATGAAAAAGTGAGCATATGAACTTTTGATAGTGGCTGTGAAACATAGAGTGTTGGAAATAAGTTAAGATAGTCTCTGGGAACCTTGAAATCTGTTGTGATCGAGTTGGCAAGAGAATGTGTATGTTCTGCGCGCAGGCCAATCTGAATTTCTGTTTTTGATTTGAGCTTTCCCGAGAAGCTGAAGTATCCAGCAGCGACGCGCTCCGTGTATTGAAAATGATTGGTAAGACTTTCATCGGGTTGTAGATTATCGTCCGTACCCGTATAAATATGAAGATCGTTATTCGTTTCGACCTGACTATACTTGAGACCGGCTTCAAATTTCCAGTCGTTTGTAAGTTCGCGATTGTAATCTGTTTTATAAGTTTGAATTTCTATCGTGGCAGGCATTGCTGTGTACAAAGCGCTGATGTTCCCATCATTTCCGGAAAATGAAGTGGACGTTATTAATAAATTCGTAAAGTGTTTTCCAAAATATCCCCAGTCAACATCGGCGGTCAGCTGACCTCCTTTACCTTCGAATTTGTGTTGAAGATTAAAGTTTGCAAGGCGATTATTGAGTTTGTTGGTAAGGACCTTGTCCGTAGCGGCCATCAGGTAGGTGGGGCCGCTTTCATTTTCCATAAAAGAACTGTTTGCTGTTCCAGTTTCCTTGCGACTACTCCAAAATCCTGTTCCCGTTATTCCAATGGTGGTGCGTTTTCCAAGACGGTAATCTGCGGTGACTTTTAAGTTGTGCGTGAGTTCGCGAATACTTAAATAACTTCCCTGATCTGCAAACGTTCCACCTTTCTCGTCAAAAAACTGACGTTTGGTAGAGAGATCAAAATAGCTACCGCCGCGTGTACCACTATAAGTGGTTGTGAGATTTATTTTACGGGTATTGTGATTGAGTTGAAGACCTGCACGTTCACGGTCAAAGCGACCTGATCCACCGGCTAACGTAAGCACACCATTTGTTCCTAAATTGGTGTCTTTCTTCATTACGATATTGATGATGCCCGAATTACCAGAGGCATCATATTTTGACGATGGATTTGTTATCAATTCGATCTTGTCAATATTTTCGCTGGAGGTTCCTCTCAACATGGATACAACATCGGCCATCGCGAGGTATGTCTGTTTTCCATTGATCTGTACGATAACGCCAGTCTGCCCGCGTAACTGAATGTCATCGTTCTGACGATCAACAGTTATGCCCGGTGATTTTTCCAATATCTCAAGTGCTGTACTACCGCTTGCAATGATGCTATTCGCAACGTTGATCACCGTTCTGTCAATGAATTGCTCTACAAAAGGCCTTTGCGCTGTTACCGAAACTTCTTTGAGTTGCGTTGCATTGGCTTCCAAAGTGATAACGGGCAATGTCACGACAGATTGTCCCGCTGTCGTGACGCCGGGTAGATAAGTCTTCTTGTAACCGATCATGCTTGCCGCCAACACATACGTGCCCGGCTTGACTTTGTCGATGGTATAGATTCCGTCAGCATCTGTGACGGCACCTTTAACAAGTGTTGAGTCATTGCTGTTTAGCAGCAGTAAGTTGACAAACGGGATTGACTTGCCTTCATGGTCCTGGACTTTTCCTTCCAACGATTGACCAGTAACGGAAGACATCATTATTGAAAACAATATTGTACTCAAACAGTAACGGATTGAAGTCTGGATGAAAGTTTTCATAACGATAAGGGGTTAGTAAATGATTTGAATCAACTGATGCAAACATCCCCTTACGTGCGTTTGAAGACGCTGGCGATCATGCCAGCTTGTCTTACGATTGTGCCATGCGCTCCTGAATGTATTCGGAGGGTGTGATTTTGTAGATCTCTTTGAAACACTGCCCAAAGTATGATGGACTCTCGAATCCTACCTGATAGGCTGTGTCGCTGACAGTATTGCCTGCGCGCAACAATTGTGTAGCGCGTTTCAGGCGATAATTTCGTATAACATCATTTGGTGTAAACCCGGAAAGCGTCGACAGCTTCCGGTAAAGTGTCCGGCGACTCATGGCTAGCGATTCGGCTAGTGCATTGACATCGAATTGTGAATTGTCCAAATTGCACTCAATCACCTTGCACACGTTCTTCCAGAATTTATCCTGTACAGTCTCAATTTGAATGGTCTCTTCAGTGGTCAATTGCCGCTGAAAACGCTGTCGTTGCTTTTGTTGGTGCTCCAACAGATTTCTAACGCGCAGTTCTAATTCTTCGAGGTGAAACGGCTTGGTGATATAATCATCGGCACCAAGTGTAAGTCCTGAGACTTTACTTTCCTGTGAAGACCTTGCGCTTAAAAGTACTACACCGATATGATCTGTGATCGGATCCTTTTTAATCAAGTCCGTTAGTGACAGCCCATCCATGCCGGGCATCATAATGTCGCTGATCACGACATCAGGCAATTGTTGCTTCGTCGCATTCCATGCTTGCTCGCCATTTGTTGCTGTGATCACCCGGTACTTTGTCGAAAACGATTCGGCGATAAATTCGCGCAGGTCCTGGTGATCTTCTGCTATCAGTAGCAGCGGAATACTCTCTTCATTCATGGCAATCGTGTTGCCGTCGGCACCGTTCTCTTTAGGAAGATCTTCCATCGGCGGAATAGAAAGCGCAGGCGCGATAGACGAAGGCAAATTATTTGGATCGGCTCTTTTCATAACAACGCTTACACTAAAGGTTGTTCCGTTGCCGATCTCACTTTCAACCGTTACGCTGCCACCCAGCAGCTCAACCATCTCTTTCACCAATGACAATCCGATGCCACTTCCTTCAAAAGATCTTGTACTTGAGTTGTCGATCTGATAAAATCTGTCGAAGATATGTGGAAGCTTATCCTGATCAATGCCGAGTCCTGTATCCTCGACAGTCAGCATAATGACCGATGAAGTTTCGTCAGCTGTTTTGGACATAAGTCGCAGCGTAACTTCTCCACCAGCAGGCGTGAACTTCAGCGCATTGGATAAAAGATTCAAAACGATCTTTCCCCACTTCTCGGTGTCAAACCGTAACTCACCTGATTTTACTTGTGAGTCATATTGCAATGCTATACCTCTCTCCTCTGCCGAAGGTCTGAAAGAATCCAGCAGTGAACTCGTGAACATCGATATATCTCCCTGCGATTCAGAAATCCTCATACTGCCGGATTCAAGTTTAGACAAATCGAGCAGTTGGTTAATAAGCTGCAATAGCTGTCTCGCCTGTCGTTTGATAACCGATAGTCTGTTCTGCTGTTTTGGTGTTACCTCGCTCATTAATTGATCTGTTGCCGGAATGATAAGCGAAAGTGGTGTTCGGAATTCGTGGGTGATGTTGGAGAAGAAACGTGTTTTCATTTCGTCTACAGCTTTTAGTTGTTCAGCTTCCCATTCCTTTTTCTCCAACTGCTGACGCTCTCTTGCGCGTTGAATGCGATTACGGACGAACGCAATTAGAACGGCGGCAAGTATCGCTGTAAAGATTACATAGGCCCACCATGTTCTCCACCAGGGCGGATGAATAATTATCTTTAATGATCGTTCTGCCCAGATCCCATCACCGTTTGAACCTCTGACTTTGAATGTGTAGGTCCCGGGTGGTACGTTGTAATAATAGGCGGTTCTTTGCATGCTAGACTGACGCCAGTTGTTTTCATAGTTTTCCAACTTGAACATGTGTTGATTCAACTCAGAATGGCGGTAATGAATGCTTGCAAAGTCTATGGAGAATGCATCCTCTTTGTAGGTGAGCTCAATGCTTGCCGCCGCGGCATGTAAATAATCCCTTGATTGCGCTTGTGCACCGCTGATGATTGAACCGCCGCCCACTCGAAAATCACTTATTACAATCTGCGGAGGAATTGTGTCGGGTGGAGGAAGCAGGTCTGGAAAAAAGGAGTAGTACCCCAACCATGTTCCAAAAAAGATTTCACCCGATGCACTTTGTTGAAAATTCCTTTTGCCCTGATATGCGCCCGGAACAAATGTATCGCCGCTTGTCATCACTCGCCTCACCCGATCGCGTGAAGGGTTAATTTGAATAATCCCCGTTAATGTCGTCACCCAGAAGTTACCTTTTGTGTCTTGTAAAATATTAAGAAGTCCTATCAATCCTTGTCCGGTCTGAGGATCGATGAATTTGGTGACCTTTTCAGTTTTAGGATCCATGCAATACAAATTATTGCGTGTGGTGATCCACAAGCCATGATCATCTTCGGCTAGAGCAATGACATCGGTTATGTTCGGATAACGCATAACTCGACCTGTTCGACGATCTAACTTATTCAACCTGCCGGAATTCCAGCTGGACTTTGTAATCACCCATAGATTTCCGTTTCTGTCATCCAACACATCAACAACGGGCGCGTTACTGAGCGTTGTAGAATCGTTTGGAATGTTGCTATAGTGGGTAAAGGTGCCATGACTACGATTCATCTTATCAAGACTTTTGCCGGTACCAACCCAAAAATTCCCCAGGCGATCTTCAAACAATGATAAGATTGTATCAGAGGCGATACCAACAGGTTGCTTCGAATTCCGGGTGTAATGCGTAAATTCTTCGGACTTTTCGTTATACCTGAAAAGACCTCGGCGTGTTCCTATCCAAAGGTATTCGTCGCGATCTTTATATAAGACGTGCGCCCAATCGTCCGGCTTTGGAGTTGCATCATTGTTACCTTTGAGTATATCATTCTGAAACACACGACCGGTCTTACGGTCTTCAATAATGAGTCCCCATCCTGCGCCTGTCCAAAGGCGATCGTGAGTGTCTACATGGAATGCAGTCTGAGACGCAGCACCTGCTCGTCCAGATGGATGAAGCGAAACTATTTTCGGAGTCGGATTGACGCGATACAGATGACCATTGCTCCTGCATGTTCCAAGAAAGAGCTCACCATCGCGACTTGTAAATGCTGACATGAACGCATGATCCGTTAGTCCATTTTCTTCATTTGGATCAGGTTCGAAATGTGTTAGCTGTTTTGTTTTAAGATTATATCGATTCAATCCTCCATGATTGACTCCGATCCAAATCTCGCCGTTGGCTTCCTGGATAAAGTTTATTCCATTTCCATCAGTAGCAAAAAACGTGAAATGAGGATCTCCGTTCTGAAGATATGGACGGCTAAGCTTTTCTGGATGGAGCGAGTCATAGCGGAGCCGTTGAAACGTACCTTTCTCGCGGTTCATGATGTGTAGACCATCGTGATAAGTACCAACCCAGAAATTTCCCTGACTGTCCTCCAGCATATCCCTGACATTGTTGTCGATAATGCTATACTGGTTATCAGGATCGTATATATAACGAGTGAAAGTTCCTGAACTTTTGTTGAAGCGATTGAGTCCCCAATATGTTGCGGCCCAAAGCGTACCACGCTTATCTATATAAAGATTATTAATTGTGTTATTGCTGATGGTCGTGCTGTCGTTTGGATTATAACGGTAATGTGTGGACTTGCCAGTCTTGCGATCAAAATGATCAAGACCTTCATACGTACCGAGCCACATCATGCCGTCATTATCTTCCACGATGTCCATTACCGAATTGGTGATTAGGGATTTTGAATCGCCGTCACTATGTACGTATCGCGTAATAATGCCACTCGCGGGATCGAGACGATTAAGGCCACTGAACTCGGTACCAATCCAAATGATACCATCGCGATCTGCATAGACGCTTGTTAAATTGCCGGGACTAACTGAGTTCGGATCTGAAAAGTCGTGCACAAAGGGTTTGACTTCATAACCATCGTATCGAAATAATCCATTCGACGCGGTGAACCAGATATAACCATCTTTATCCTGCGTTATGGCTGTAATGAATCCGGACCACGATACGTCTTGAGTCTGTTTGACACGTTCGAAGAAAAGATGCTGTGCCGATAAAGACTGGCAAATCAGGACCAGAAGGCAAGTACAGCAACGGTTGACAACAATGATTTTCATCGGAGTAATTCAATTTGAAATAAGAAACTCCACATTGGCCACGATAACACTTGCGGCTAACACTCAACGCTTGTGACCCTAATTTTACCCTTGATAAGTGAGCGAATTTGAATTGCTATAAATTTCTATTTTTCCGACCCATAGAGTTCTTGAGATCGTGCCATTTTCTCTTCAAATTGTGCCAGGACACCTTCAATATACTGCTAACGGCTTGAATTGTACGTTTTGTGGGCTTGTCTGAATCCTAAGCAGACCGGCTGCACGGTTCAAGTCCTGATCTTGAAAACTGTTTTCGCGTTTTCCGAAGCTACTTTAATGCGCTCAATATCCGAAAGTGGCGCCGTGTCGATGAAAGACACCGCAGGGGTCGTGGGCTGAAACGGATAATCAATTGCCCACATAATGCGGTCGACTCCAATCTTATCGATACAAAAACGAAGCGCAGCTGGATCTTCGACGCCACTTGTTGTTATGCAGATATTTCGTTGAAAGTATTCACTCGGCTTCAAGGTACCGATTAGTCGGAAATTTTAACCCTACCCGAATAATTAGTCGGAAATTTTACCGTACAAATGAATTTTAATCGGAAATTTTACCCAATTTTATCTAAAACTCATTAATTAATGGGAAAAATTCCCCCCTCCAAGGTTCAGGAAATTGTGTTCGCCTCTTCAGATAAAGCCGAATCCAGGAGGATAACCATGCTATTAAAAGAAGGTCAGATCAGGAAAATTGCACCTAGAGTGTATACTTCGAATTTCTCTAATGAACCGGCCGCGATTATTAAGCGAAACTGGTTTCATATCCTGTCTGCTTTATATCCTGAGGCATTGCTTAGTCACCGGAGCGCGCTTGAATTTGTGCCAACTTCTAACGGCCATGTTTTTCTAACGTATACTTATACTGAGAAGATCCAACTTCCCGGATTGACAATTCAACTTTTGGAAGGTCCGAAAAAGCTTGAAGGCGACAATGCATTCTTCGGAAACCTCCATGCATCACAGGAAGCCAGGGCATTTCTCGAAAACTTTCAAGAGACAAGACGTAAGGGAGCGGAATCAAAAACACTAAGTCATTCCCAAATTGAAGAAAGATTAGAATCTATCGCCAGGGCCAGAGGTGAGAGCGGATTGAATGCGTTAAGGGACAAAGCGAAAGAAATTTCTTCTAAGTTGGGGATGAAGAACGAATTCAAAAAGTTGAATCAACTCATTAGCGATTTACTCTCGACCGGAAAATCAAAGAACTTGTCTTCGCCCGCAGGGATCGCACGATCACTCGGTGAACCACTAGATCCGGACAGAGTTAGGCTATTTGAGAATTTGTACGAGGAACTCGCTGGAAAGATATTTCCGCGTCATGTTGATCGAAACACCACCGTGAAATCGCATAAAACTTTTGCGTTTTTTGAGGGCTACTTTTCGAACTTCATCGAAGGAACAGAATTCACTGTTGAGGACGCTAAAGTAATCATTGAGACTGAAACTCCTTTCCCTGCACGAGTTGAGGATTCGCATGATATACTAGGTACATATAGTATTGTGTCAGATAAAAGAGAAATGGCAATCTGCCCTACAAACGCAAATGAGTTTCTGGAAATCATGAGAAGAAGACATGCGATTCTTCTTCAATCCAGAATCAGTAAGAAACCTGGCGAGTTCAAAGACAAAAACAACAGAGCAGGAAATACAGAATTTGTTGACAAGCAACTCGTAGTGGGAACATTAAAAAAGGGATTCGAGTGGTACTCACTATTACAAGAGCCGTTTGCAAAGGCGGTGTATATGATGTTTCTGGTAAGTGAAGTCCATCCTTTCCTTGATGGTAATGGAAGGATTGCTCGCGTGATGATGAATGCGGAGTTATCTGCAAAGGGGTTTTCAAAAATTATTATCCCGACTGTGTATCGTGAGGATTACATGGGAGCTTTAAGAAAGCTAACACGACAACGAGTAGCTGATGCTTATGTGAGGATGCTTTTGCGTGCGTATGAATTCAGTTCGACTTTAGTTGGGGAAAGCATTGATGAGATGGAAAAGTATTTGATTGAGTGTGATGCGTTTAGGGATCCGAAAGAGGGGCAGTTAAAATTTGATAGTCAAGACAATAGATGAAACGTCCCGATAGGAAAATAGCGCTAAACTCTTCAAATTTGGACCGTCTCGTTTTCATTGCTAAGTTATTTACGACCCACCATATTCTATTCTTTGTTGTTAATCGCATTTCCGTAGTTGAATTTGAAACTGCATACTTTCATTTTTATTATCAATGATAGTTTGCCCCGCTATCATAACTTTTACTATCGACTCGCAAATTGGTTTCGGAGTGATTTCGTTGGTCCAATAAGACGCTGCCATTGAATCCAGAAGATCGAGACGGAAACCTTTTTCCGAAAAGGAAAGCATCAGGTCTGTTGGCTCTCTATGAATTTTGTCTTTTTCATTGATCCCAATTTTAAGGATTAATTCTCTATTTTTAATCGTGACAGTTTTTGGGGAAGCTTTCACTTTTAGGGAAGCTTACGCACGTACAAGAAAGTAAAAAGAAAATTCTTAATTGAAAAGGACTTAGTTGGCATTGAATCTTCCAAATGAAGTCTCTAAATTAACTAAAATGTTTTTTATGAATTTGTGCCGCTCTTCACAAGCAACATTTTTTAAAAGAAAGTTTTATTTAATAGTCTTAGTTTGAATAATTGGTTAATGAAGCTATATCTATATTTCCTTGCGATTTGTTTAGCTCTCCCTGAGTTTTTAAATGCCCAAACAGGTTCTATCGCAGAACCTGTGCGTTATATCGGCGGCCAAACCATAGATCCGTCTGTGCATGAAGGCCGACTGCGCTACGCCATTGGTACCGAAAACATTCAAACTATGAGAGCTAACAGAACGCATCCAGAATATGCTGATGGTATGGGCTGGACTTACAACCATGCCTCCAATCTCTGTTATTGGAATGGTTTATTTTTTCAGCAATACTTGAGCAACCCGATAGACGAACATATAGATCCTGGGCAAACACTATTGCTAACCTCGAAAGACGGTCGGCAGTGGAACAAACCTGAGGTGGTTTTCCCACCGTATCGGGCGGCTGAAGGTGTAAAATTACCCGAGGGTTACAATGGCTACATGATGCATCAGCGCATGGGCTTTTATGTAGCACCCGACGGCCGTTTGCTGATTTTGGGATTTTACGGGCATGCGGAAGATCCATTTGGTAAAGGTGGGATTGGGAGAGTTGTACGTGAACGATACAAGGATGGCAGCTATAGCCCAATCTATTTTATCAGGTACGAAAGCCAGGCAAATTGGAATGCGTCTAATACGACTTACCCCTTTTATAAAAGTGCAGCCGATTCCGGATTTATAATTGCATGTGACAATTTATTGAAAGATCCATTGATGACATTTCAGTGGTTTGATGAAGATAACGGAGCAAACGGGTTTTATAAGGGAAAACAAGGTGAAGAAGCGTTATCGTATTATCACCGCAAAGATGGAAAGGTTGTTGCGCTCTGGAAACACTCTTTCGCAGCAATATCTGAGGACGAAGGGCAATCGTTTTCAACTCCTGTCAAAGTGCCAACGCTGCTAATGTCTGGAGGAAAACAATGGGGCCAAAAAACAGCTGACGGCCGTTATGCAATATCCTATAATCCAATCGAGCAAAGCGAGTATCGTTTCCCGCTAGTAGTTATTACAGGGGATGATGGCATTATTTACGATAACATGCTGCTCGTTCAAGGTGAAGTGCCACCACGGCGTTTTTCGGGACGTTGGAAAGACTTCGGGCCATGTTATATGCGCGGCATTGAAGAAGGCAATGGCACCCCTCCTGACGGAAATATGTGGCTTACTTATACCATGAACAAAGAAGATGTTTGGATAGCTCGCATTCCTGTACCTATAACTTATAGAATTCAAGGCATAGTTAACGACAACTTCGACGACATTCAACCCAATGGTATTATCACCAATTGGAACATCTACTCACCGGCTTGGGCACCAGTTTGTGTCACAAAGGCTCCAGGTAAATCAGGTAATGCACTTAAGCTTACCGATAAGGACAATTGCGATTATTCCAGGGCTGTACGCGTATTCGAAGAAGGAAAAAAGATTAATGTTTCATTGAAATTTTTTGCTGAAAAGACGAACGCCGGTGAACTTACTGTAGACATTACCGATCAGTTTGGGAACCGCCCTGTACGAATTGAATTTAGCTCGCAAGGTCAAATCTTAGCAACTGACGGAAGTAAAACCAAACTAGTACAGCTTTATGAAAAAGAGCATTGGTATAAGATAGATCTTCAGGCTGAAACTGGGCCAAATGGTTACTACAAATTATCAATTGATGACAAACCTGTATTCAACGGACGATTAGCAGAATTTGTAAAGACATTTGAACGTTTATCGTTGCGAACGGGGGCTTATAGAAACCTTCCCAATAGACAAACACCGAACGAGACCAATGACCCTCCCCTTAACGGAGCCGATGAATACGCTGATCCAACGGCTTTTTACATTGATGATATCAGGATCAATAAATTAAATTAAGATTCGACGGAATCCCACTCAAAGCAATGGTGTAGTAACTTGGATGTATAGTTGAACCGCATCGCCTTTAACTTCTTCCAATTAATAGCAATGTTCGCTATAACGCTTTACCTCAAAGAAATCGCGGACCTTTGTAGTATTCAGAAAAAACTTACAACGCATGTAGCGCGCCACACTGATTTGAATACTATTTCCAACTACGATCAAGCAATCATTCCCCATTTAGAATTTCCCCTCGGGACAGAATTAGAAAGGATAAGAAGTACAGATGAATTTACAAATCTACCGCGGCATAATACAGTGGAATATCGCTTGGTTTGCTGTCGGATATTTTTGACTTTCCGCCCACAACCAACATCAACCAGGTCAACATCATGAGCGCACTTAAGAAACTGCAGGAAGGTAAACGCATATACGGAACAGCATTTACATCTACCGGACCTTCATGGCCACTGAGCCTGCAAAAGGCGGGCCTTGACTTCGCTTTCATTGACAACGAACACATTTCAATGAATAGGGCCGACCTTGCGAAGTTGTGCCAGGTCATCAAATCGTATGGAGTCTCTCCGATCGTGCGTATCCCCAGTCCCGATCATTATCTCGCATCGCAGGCGATTGATGCCGGGGCAACAGGCGTAGTGGCGCCTTATCTTGAATCGGTTCAACAGATCCGTGAACTGGTTGGTGCAGTGAAGTATAAGCCACTTAAAGGTGAATTGCTGGCGCGCGTATTGAAAGGGGAGGAGAAGCTGAACGAAAAGACGCAAGCCTACGTGGAAAAAGCCAACGCTGCGCACATGGCGATCGCGAACATCGAAAGTGTCCCGGCAATGAATAACCTGGATGAGCTGTTGTCTGTGCCTGGTCTCGACGGTGTTTTCATTGGACCGCATGACCTCTCTGTTAGTCTCGGACATCCTGAGGAGTATGATCATCCTGCTTTCGAGACAGCCGTCAAGAAGATCATTCAAACCGCGCGGAGCAAGGGATTAGCGGTTGGTATACATTTTTCATTTGAGCCAGAGCGTCAGATAAAGTGGGTGAAAGAAGGGGCGAACATCATTGTACACAGCTTCGACATTGCGCTATTCACACAACGGTTGATCCATGATATGAACATCATCAAACAAGGCGTGGGTGATCATCTGTCCGATAGCAGATCAGGAGATATTGTCATTTAATCGTTGTGTTAATTCCTGCTCTTTCTCACAAACCATATCTCACTTACCTGTGCGCCTTGTTCGCCTTCCGGACAAACAAACTTCAATGTTACCTCGCCGGTAGACAGTGCTTCTTTGGGAATATCAAACGTGTAAATAGGCTGATCACCCGTTTGTAAGTAGTCGTGAACGATATAACCATTGGCAGTTAGTTTGGTGCGCGATCGTAACCGGCCAGTATACGCAAGACGGATTTGATACGATATCTTTGGATTTAAACTCGTGTATCGGATCATCAGTGGCGTCTCGTAGAGGGTACCATGCTGCGTCATCCACGCTTTCGGAACAATTTGTCCGCTGAAGCCCCTGGGCCTGATCTCGTGTACCCACTCATCTTCCTTGGTGCCAACACCAAAATTTACCATCGGCGTTTGAAGGCCACCAGGATCTTTCGACCAACCCATGCCCTGTACGACATATTGCTTCGCTGAAGGCGTACCAAAATTAGTGTAGATCCCACCCTTTCCTGGATCTGTCCGGTGCAGCATTGCTTCAATGATTTCCAGCGTTTCGGTTTCACTCCCTGGTGCGATGTTGGAAAGTTGGTCGATGATCCATGGCGCGTCATTCAGCGGCACGTCGATATTGTCGATAAAATTTCCGCGTCCGTCTACAGCGCCGTGTTTCTTGAGGGTCAGCTGGGCACCGATACTCTTGAATAATGAATCTGCCAACATATGGCATTTGCTTTTGTAGGAATCATAAGGGGCTGGATCGTTGGCCCGTTTAAGTATTTTTAATGCCTCAGTTATGGCTGCCACCGACCCGGTATGCGGTGCTGTCTTTAGTACCTGGTAGGCGTCACGCTCAAGTTTGGTTTCGCGAATCAGCCTTTGTTGAATAAATGCGTCATAGTACGCGCGGATCAAACACATTTGAAAGCGGAAGTTTTGCTGCATGGATGAACTCGCCCGCTTTTCAAGTAGTTGAAAGTGTGTCAATGTCCGGTTCACTTGCCTATTGTCCAACAACGGGCCCCGCAAGTTTTCTTCCAATTCAATAATACCCGTTGCAATAGACGATGCCTCTTCGGGATCGATAAAAAGCCGCGCGTAGTCCCGAAGCGTTTCCTCTACTGTTGTGTTGGGATTCCAATCCTGGTCGCTCCAGATGAACTTGTTGACGTCGTCGTTAGTCCCTTCGGAGTAGCTGATGCTACCCGTTCCATAGGGGGCAAACAAATTGTGAATATGTTTCTCATCCCTGGGCCTGGGATTAATGCATTCGCGTCCAAGCGTCATTGCATAGGCAAGGTCCCAATCGGGTACCGGATATTGCGAGCTAAGGCTATGCGTGATGTCGGGATACATTCGAATGGGAATAGCTGGATTGATGATGGCACGCATCGAGTCAATGGGTGTTTTGATCCATGGTCCGAAAACAACACCTCCGAACCAATCGTACTGCCTGTTGACGTATTGATAAAAGTCTTTCATCCATTTCTTTGTGGGACGAAACACCTGCGGCGATACCCAGATCTTTGCTTCGGGATGATATTGGTGTAACACGCGGGCTTGTTTCTCCAGCCAGGCAAACAGGACATCCGGATTTAGTTCACCCGGATCACCACCGGGTACAAACAGCGCATCTAATTTTTCGACGGCTGCAAATACCGTCGCGCGTTCTCGCAACTCTTCCGCTATTGCTTCTTCGCTCCTATAGTCGGTCCCCATGTTCGGATACCACATCCAGACATCGAGACCGTATGATTTGCAGATCCGTGATTGTTCCGATAGCATTTCGATCGGAGCCAACTTCATGTGTTTGCTCGTAGGATCATCGTCGGTTCGGGGTGGCACAATCTCAATGCTATTGGCTCCGAACAATGCCAGCTCGCGTATGTACTGATCAAACTGAGCAACACTGAAAGCGTCATACGAATTTGTCTTCGGTCTGTACCCAAGCTGATGCCCACGAATGGCGTATACGGGTGTCGTTGAAATGCTTATCGATGGATCGATCAATATGCTGCCTACCCGCAACTGCGCTTTTCGTAGCAACCGGCCGACGCCATACAGCACACTTCGCTCGTCTCTCCCTGTTATTACGATCGTTTTATTGTCGGGTTGGAGAAGTAGTTTGAAACCATCTTTCCCAATCTGCGCCATGCGATCGAGGTCCGATTGTATTGAGGTGGGCAATGCGGGAAAGTCTTCGCTGGTGGCAACAATGATTAGCGGTCCGGCCGCAGGTGCGAGCAATTTTATGTCACTGGTAATCTGAAGGGTTATGCCTGTGCGCTTTTTAATTTCATCGGCAAGAACAACGATCGGTTTGGCAAGGATTCGTTTTCCATTCTCTGTTGTGAAAATCGTTACCCCGGAGAAGTCAATGAAGAATCGTGCTGACTCTTCGGCCTTGACTCTTGAGTTTGGTTTGGACAGCGCTGCCGCTTGATAAGCAAGTAAAAAGGCAAGCGGGGTCAAGGCGAAAAGCCAGCGGACTTTAATCATAGGGGTGGAAAAACGCTAATTGTATATTATGATGCGCGATATGCGGTAAGTCAGCAATTCATTCCTTCTATCTTCCTGATATGCATCAACTCTATCAAAGTAACGGATTCACGAAAATAAAGAGATTCGGAATTTTATCGCCGGTAGCACTGATTGTTTTATTATCATCAGCGGGTTATCAATCATCGGCGCAGAAATTAACCCTGCAGCACGTGACCATCTTTCAGGAGAAGGTTGCTCTTGGAAACGGAGAAATTGCTGCCGCAGAAATGCTGAGTCAGGAAGTTGCAAAACGAGCAGGTGAAAAGTGGGCGATATCAGGAACCTGGCCATCAACCGGCGATGTAGTTGTGCTGAAGAAATCATCGGCAAAACCCAAACTGCCATTTTCACTTCCAGAGATGCCGAAACTCGGTTCCAGGAATGAATCATATCGTATAGTGACTCTCAATAATCAGAATCAAAACGTGATTGTCGTTGAAGGCATCGACGATCGCGGCGTGCTGTTTGGCGTCGGTTATTTGCTGCGGACTATGTTGTACAATGTAAGTAGTGTAGGATTTGCACAGACTCCTGCGATAGCTACTAGTCCTGACAAATACATGCGTGGTCATCAGCTTGGTTATCGCCACACGGCCAACTCGTGGGATGCATGGACGAAGCAAGAATTTGAACAATACATTCGCGATCTAGTCGTGTTCGGCACTAATGCCATAGAATCCATTCCCATTTTTGACGAGAAGGTAAGTCCGCATTTCAAAGAGAAGCCTTCGGAAATGAATGCTTTCATCAGTACGCTCTGTCAAAAGTACAACCTTGATTACTGGATGTGGATTCCGGCGCAGTTCGATTTGAAAGACATTGCGCTCAGGAAGAAGTATCTGGCGACCTTCGAGCAGATTTGTAAGGAATCCGTGCGCATCGATGGTACATTCTTTCCTGGTGGAGACCCTGGCGACAATCCTCCCGATCTGGTTATACCGTTGCTGCAGGACATCGCGGTCATTTTGAAAAAGTATCATCCGAAGGCAACCACATGGGTGTCTTTGCAGGGTTTCACACCGGAGCAAAGCCAGTATGTATATAAGTATATCCAGGATAAAATGCCGGCCTGGCTGGGTGGTCTCATTACAGGGCCCAGTAGCCCAACCGTTGAGGAGACGAGGGCGGCATTGCCGGCCAAATACAAATTGCGCCACTATCCCGATGTGACGCACAACGTCCGCTGCGAATTCGAAATTCCCTGGTGGGATAACGCTTTCGCCCTCACACTCGGAAGGGAGGCGATCAATCCCCGGCCTTATCACTATTCCGCTATCTACCATGCGATCGATCCTTACATCGATGGATTCATCTCGTATTCGGATGGCGTGCACGACGATGTGAACAAAGTGCTGTGGTCTATGTTGGCGTGGGATCGAAATGCCAGCGAACGCAACATCATGAAAGAATATAGCAACTACTTCTTTGGAAGTGCAGTCGCTGAAGCCGCGGGCGACGGTATTCTGGCACTGGAGAAGAATTGGGAAGGCCCTATCGTTTCGAATGGCGGGATAGCGACAACCTTCGCCGCCTGGAAGACACTTGAGAGCGAGAATCCGTCTCTGGAGAAGAACTGGCGATGGCAGATGAACTTGCTGCGCGCTTATTATGACGCATATACGCGCGAAAGGTTCATCTATGAGACGCAATTGGAAAAGCAGGTGAATAAAAACTTGCTGGAGGCATCGACGATTGGCGCGGATGCGGCAATGAAGGAAGCAAATGCAATTCTCTTAAAAGCCGAAACCGAACCGTTAATGATGGATGTACGCGCGCATATCATTGAGCTGTGCGAAGCCTTGTTCAAGTCCATTAGTCTTCAGACGAGTGTGAAGAAGTACCAGGCATCAGGTCTGGAACGAGGCGCGGTGCTTGATTTCCTGGATCGTCCATTGAACAATCGCTGGTGGTTGGAAGACGAATTCAAGAGGATTCAAACGCTTCCCGAGGCTGAGAAAGTCAAGGCGCTCGAAGTGATTGCGAACTGGGAGAATCCAGGCCCTGGCAGCTACTACGACGAAGTGGGTAACTTTGCGAAGTCCGTTCACGAGATGAAGGGTGAAAACTGGAGGATGGATCCGATCCTGCGCGAGAGCTTCAATCCAGGATATGACTTCAGCGACAATGGGATGAGTCGTAAGAGACTGTCATGGCTGACCTACATGAGATGGCCCATCGCGGTGAAGTACACGACCATTGATCCCAATGCACGTTACACGGTAAAGGTCAACGGTATGGGAGAATGCCTGCTAAAGATCAATGGCGAACGGGTGGCGCCTAGCCACTACGGTAGAAATTACGGCGAGCTTAAAGAATTTCCCGTGCCGGACGAGATGGTTAAGACAGGCAAGCTTGTGCTGACCTGGGACACGATCAACGAAGATTTTCTCAACTGGAGGAAGCAGTCCAGGATTACGGAAGTGTGGTTGATCAAAGAGGATCAGTAATGGTCCTGACCCGATTGGTGGCGTCTTTTATTTGTTCGGCTTCAGTATCTCGAAATCACTGATTTAAGAATCTTTTTTTAGTCTGAAATAACAGTAATAAGCCGAGCAGCTATTTGTGTCACTTTCCTGAGAAAAGCCAATAGAAATACTCTTATCTTTATCAATAAACGTTCTTTAAAAATCAGCAAATAGAACCAAAAGGTATGTGACCCAAGGTATCCGATTTCCGGATGTTTTATGATTTAGATTATTGATATTGAGCATTATATGGACGTGATCCCTCTAACCAGCGGGATCACATAAAATGCCTCAGAAAATATCTTCTGAGGCATTTTTTATTTTCTTTAACACCGTTTTGCATGGGAGCTGATTTTTGTCAACATCGGTATCAATTGGTATCATCTGATTCTAAGGCTGCGAAACTGCATGATGGCTTCACGCAATAACTTACTTGTCAGCAATCGCTGCCTTTAACTAATAGGCGATGAAATAAAGATTGTAATATGAGAAACAACTTTAGTCGCCGAGATTATGCATTTTGATTTTTGATAGAGTACCTGAGGTACTTTATCACCCTACCGACTGGATCAAATAATGCCGTGAGGAAGATTCAAATCATGCCATGACCTCTTCTGGGGTCACAGTCTCTGCCCCAACATAAATTTCGAAAACATCTGTTGTGTATCCATCAAATTATTCAGGCATTCGTCCGGCATTTCATCATAGGGGACACAACTTAACGCACATCGCTTTCGACTGATCGCATCGGGCGCAGGTCGAGCCATTCGGGACGAACCGTTTGTTGTTCCAAATTCAGTGAGTTTTTGAAAGATTCAAAATATTAAGCTACCCCGACACTTCTATTCTTCACTCCGCAGGTAGTAGGTCATCAACAATGCCCGGTTTCCGGGTACCAGAATGCCTTCTGTGCGCTATCTTGCATGCTTAAACTACTTTATTAACTGCTCAGTCATGGTGCTGCAACTAAAGAAAGTATTTCCGATACTTAAAGATGCCTTCCTTCGGCTGAAACGTAATGAGCCACTTATTCTCGCCAGTGCCACCGCCTTCTTCACCTTATTTTCACTAACTCCAATCCTTGTAATATTGGTTAATATTTCAAGTTTACTTTTTAGAAAAATTAAAATTACCTACGCACTCTTTGAATCTATTCAAAGAGTATTTGGTAACGAAACCTCGAAACAAATACAATCTATTGTTGAAAATGTTAAATCTTTTGGAGGTGAGTGGTATATCACTGTGGGCGGTTTCATTTTTCTGTTGTTCGTCGCCACAAACCTTCTAAACATTATTCAGAAGGCCATAAACCAATTGTGGGGTATTCGTAAAAGCCGTTCTAAAAAAATAAAATATGGTGTAAGAGAAAGGTTAATCGGGATATTACTAATACTGGCTATAGGTTTTGTATTTGTTATATCGCTTTTGCTGGATACATCTGTCGCTTTTCTTGGAGGCTATCTACACAAACTTATACCGACAGTTGATACCATTTTTATTCGAACCGCAAATATCTTTTTTTCAGTCCTCGTTGTAACCGCGTGGTTCACTATACTCTTCAAAATTCTACCCGATGCGGTTGTGAATTGGAATGTTGCCGTTGTTGGCGGGCTGCTTACGTCCGTGCTGTTCAGTATAGGAAAATGGATTCTGGGCCAGCTTCTTGATTACAGTAGCATGGTAACAATCTTCGGTGCTTTCGCCTCCGTATTCTTCATCCTGTTGTTCATCTTCTACTCTTCGCTTATCTTATATTTTGGCGCATCTTTTACATACAGCTATGCAAGCGCAACCAATAGACCCATAAAGCCGCGGAAGTATAGTGACAACTATGAAGTAAAAATTATTTCATCAAATTAGACAAGGCGCTGGCCTGCATTCATATGGCATTATCCAATTTTGCGAGCGGTACCTTAGCATCCGCCAGCCATCAAGGTCCAAGATTGGATTGATCTCAGTGAAATAGGTCAGCAATATTATTGTATATAATACCTACATGCCTAAGGACTAGCTGGGCACTCAGCAGAGTTATGATATTGAAGACGACAAGGGGTTAAATGAGTCAATGCAGAATCTGAATCACTCAGAATACAGATTGATTTATGGAGCAATGAAATTGCTGACAGGTTTGGATTCATCAGCCCTGTTTCAAAGTAAGAGGATTGAGATGCTGATTTACCTTTTTGATCCCACACAGTAACTGTCCAAGAATATTTAGTAGTTGGTTGAAGGTTGAAGAGAAGCACCACCATCAGAAATATTTAATGAGAGACCGGAAGTTATTTTCTGACTATCCCATACCACAGTTTCTTTTGAATCTTTTCCAATAATCTGATAAGCACTTTGGCTAACGCCATACTGATCATTTGGTGCCTTCATTTGCCAGGCGAAGGCCGGAATATTATCATCTATGCCCAGTGGAGTCATCTCGCTCTGCGTTAGCAAACGCGTTACTCGAAACTTCTAAACTGCCCTGCACTTACGTGTGTGTAATGGGTATGGAGACAAGCAAAAAATTATAGATCTTATTCATAGACAAAATTTAACACCATTAGAAATACAAACATTTGATAACACGACTATCCTTAGCTGTCGCGACTATTCATAAAATGAAAAAACGACCTGCATGGAGTAGTATGAATATCTATTTTGCTTGAAAGGAAATTGATCAATCTTCCGTAGCGGTGGCGGAAGTTAGAGGCTGTGTAAAAACTCAAATTGGTCGGAAATCCATTTTGGCAGACCTTTTCATAAGCCGCCATTCTATCCGATACCTTTTCAAAGTTCAATTTCTCCCGCCACCCCGTCAATGGACCATCCTTCGGGAGATATCCATAGAGTAAGCTGGCGAAGAAATTAAAAAGCACCCTGAAATAATTTAAAAGCACGTGACCCAAATGGGTTATTGACTTCTGAGTTGAAACGGTGAATATTTGACACTTCACTTCTAAAGATTCTAACGATTAACTATATACAATTAATGAAGCATCAATTTCAAAACCTGCAAAAGTACAACGGCAAACACGCGTAGACTTTATCATCACACATTCAATTATCTTTAAAATCAGGATGAAAAACCACTTCAAAATATTTCTCCCGTCTTTATTTGTAACCTGCATTTTATGGTGTTGTGGGAAAGATTCTCCTCCCACTCCTATTATTCCAGAGATAAGGTGCCTAATTCAATCTGAAACGTATGGCCTATCTGGAAACGAAAAAGGTTTTGCTTATGAATATACTTTACAAAATGATAAGGAGACGTTAAACAAGGTTAATGTACTGAGGCCAAACGGTAGTATTTCAGGATCTTATTCGGTAGGAGGCCCATTTGTAATATACGATTATACGTATGGCAGCTACAATATGAGAACACAGTGGGAATATAGTAGCCCGTTAACAGAGGGATTGTTGCCCACAAATGCGACCCTTCTAATAGATGATGGATCTGCTGGTAAAGTCCTTGTTGATTATGACATTGTTCACTTTGGTTATGACACCAAAGGACATCTTACTGAGGTAAAAACAAGAAGAGGTACAAGAACTGGGGGGTTTGAGTACGATATAACTATTCACTATAACGATCAAGGCAATGTTACAGGAATAAAGTATGTGTATTTCACTGGTCCGAATGTGGCAATACCAATAATCACGGTAAGTGGCTATGATGATAAACCTAACCCGCATTCCGGGATAGTTGGCTGGCGGTTCTTTCTAATAAATTACAGTTGGGAATACGGTGATCCTGGGAATCTTATTGCCGCATTAAGCCAGAATAATCCACTCGGTTTTACCATGGGTTCAGGAGAAACTTTATTTGAAAGAAAGATAGACTATGAATACACAACGGATGGTTACCCAGCCATCCAGAAAAACACTAATAAAAACGCAAGTGGAGAATACAGTTTTATACAAACCTATACTTACGTTTGCAAATAATATTTCTGCCTCCGCAGAGCCCCTACAAGCGTGTCAAGTTAGTGATGGTTGAACTTTGACACGAACAGTATTATCTTTTTTGAAATGGTTACTAAGCTTCCGTAAAAGTAGAAGTAACCAAAATCAGGAAACGGGTCGGACCATGATACGTTGGAACTATTGTATATGCGATTGCTTCTGACCAACCGGTATTCAAGGCCATCCCGAGCGTGGACGATTTCGCGAGCCAGACCTCGTATTGCGTCAGTGGTCATTGACAGTCAAAGAAGGATACGATATTTTACTTAGCACAGAGCAGATACGCACCATCCAACTACTTCATGAAGCGAATGAATCTTACATCACAAATTATCACAATGCTCTTAATTAATTCTCTCCAGGTTAAAATACCCCGATATAGGAAAAGGAGTGCCGGAAGTATCGCCCGCCTTAAACAATAGCCCGGAAAATGAACCGGTAATAATCTCACCTTGCTTTTGACCAAGTGTGGTAATGTCACTGGTAAAGGAACCACAATGCGGTCCATTGTTACTGTCAATCCAGGAATTAAAGTAAGAATCGGTTGCGCTGAAATTCGAGCTTACAAGATCTAGATCTACGCAAGTATGCGTGTGGCTGCCTGCGGCTTTCAGAGATCGTATAAAACTAAAAGTTGGAAACGTGCCATCCCCGCCAATCAACACTATGCCCTGTTCTGCAACCACTATAGAAGATTTACCTGCGTCCTGAGGAAATTTATATTCAGTACCCTTAAAATTCACCGTCATCCCTTTTTCTCCAATCGTAACATTTGAGACGAGCAACACCTTGCTGAACGTAGTTACAGGTTTTCCATTTGCACCAAAACGCTCAAGTTCTACACTTACGGCAACAGGATTTCTAGTAGGAATTTTAGACGGCGCTGTATAGGTAGCTGAGAATCCGTGGGGGCTTAATGATCCATCCTCCTCGAGATCCCATTGAACAATTTTGAAAATTGAGACATCATCAAGCGTGCTCAACGATTTCAATTCACTATCACCTGATTTACTTATGGAAGGAATCAATGGTGCGAGTTCATCGTCAGCATCAGTATTGGCAATAAACCCAGAAACACGTAAATCAATTGATTTGCCTGGAGCAAGAATTGGAGATGCCGGCTCGAGCGTTAAATCAATAAATTTGCCAATACCCCAGTCGCTGAAGTGATTGATCTCACCACTCACAGTTTGTGCGTCCGTGCTTACGTTGCTTTTGAGCAACGCCTGCCAGGAGCCATCTTGTGCCTGGGTTACTATCCAAAGCAAGTGAGGTTCTGTACCTTGGGAAAGTACAGTGCTATACTTAAATGTAATCTTCACTGGTTTCTTAAACTGCTGCCCGTCTGGGGTGAAGCGGTATGCCGCACCACTGATGCCTAGCGGTGCATTATTCGTAATACCCTCCACGGCAATAACGGTGTTGCCATCTAACGCACCTTCAGGAATACTGAGCGATACTATTCCATCTGCCGAAGTAACGCTTCCGCCTAACGCGCCGATAACTTCAGAAGTAGCGTTTCCTGTCGGTGTTCCGACTGCTGTAACTATCGGAACACCGTTAATACCAGAGGAAGGATCAGGATCAGTGCTGTTACAAGAACCCATGCAAAGTATTGCTGCCATGGATAAAATATAAAGAAATTGAATCGTAATTGTTTTCATTGGTGTTAAGGGTAAAAGTTGAATACACTAACTGAGGATATCTATGGTTTAGCGATAATTCAGATACCTAACCCAGTATCTTAAACCTACCAAATGGGCAAAGCCAGATCAATCACCTAAAAGAGTGAATCCATCATAAAACAGAAAAATCCCCTGAAGCAGTGATTTTTGGAGACATACTGTTCTTTTGTATAAAGAATGCTAACATTTATGCATAGTCGTTGACAGGTCCAACGCTGATAAAACTTCAGCCATCACCTGCTACTTCAAAATGATTAAATTGAAAATATTATTCAAAAGAAGCATTCCGTGAAAATAAGAAAGGCATTATTCGTCAGCTGTTTTGCAGCGTTGATGTTAGGCGGGCTTGCTACAAATACATGTTATGCTCAACAGAAGGCTATCGACAGTTTACAGTTGTTTATTAAAACCACCAAGTCAGATTCACTACGAACACTGGCATATGTTGAATTAACCTATAACTATCTCATTCAGGATACGATAAAGTCCAAACAGAATCTTTGGCTTGCGCGTCAGATTCTAGTGAATCACAACTGGGACTACAATTGGGGAAGACTGTTAGAGATCATGTCACAATACTGGCATCATCTCGGTAAATATGACGTGGCGTTGTTGACGTCTGATTCCTCCATCCGATTCTATCAAAAAGCTGAGAATTCTGTCGACAAGAATGTTGCAAAGGATGCCGCGTTCAGGAAAGCTGTTGTAACTGCGGACAAAGGAGGAAGTTACAACATGACGAATCGGACAGAAGAAGCGATCACAGCTTTTTTAGAGGGTCTCCATCTCTACGAAGAATCTGACAACCCTGAGGCTGATGCGGAGATCGCGGCGTGCTGTGTGAATATTGCTACGTGCTACGTAAGCATTCATCAATTTGAGAAAGCAATGGAGTACGACCTAAAAGCGGTCCCCTATTTTTTAAAGCTTGGTGGAGAGGAAGATATCGCATGGGCGTATATTTCGTTGGCTTCTGATTTCACGAGACTTGAAAAATTTGATTCTGCTGTTGCATACTTCAATAAGGCGGAGCCGTATGTGCAAAAACTGAATAAGGTGGGTGTAAACCTGGAGTTCTACGGTAGAAAAGGGCAACTCTATTGGTCAAGAGGAAAATGGCGGGAAACTATCCCCTACTATACAATCGCATATGAAAGCGCTCATCAAATTCACGTGCTGGTCTCGGAGGCCGGATATATACGTGCCGTGGCTGATTGCTATTACAATCTTGATGATTTAATAAATGCAGAAGCGTTCGCCTTGAGATCGCTCGACATCGATGAAAAGAATAATTTTTCGAAAGAAAAAAGAATGGTCTATAATCTATTATCCCTGATCTATGACAAGAAGAAGGATTATGAAAAGGCTTATCAATATTCAAAAAATTACGTCACTCAAAACAGACTTATCAACGAGGAAGAACAAAAGCAACTTGTGGCAGAGCTGGACCGCAAGTACTTAAAAGCGGAACAGGAAAAGGAAATCGTTCAACTTCAAAAGGATAAGGAGATACAACAACTTTCTCTGCATCAGCGTTCTTTGATGAATTATGTTTTGATCGGATCAGTCATTGGACTCATCCTGCTTGGGACGCTGATCTATCGAAATTTCAGGAACCGCCAAAGCCTGTCAAGTCAGCAAGCTGAACTGCAAGCACAAAAGATCAGTGAATTGGAAAAGGACAAGCAGCTGGTTGCTGTTGATTCAATACTTCAGGGACAGGAAGAAGAAAGAAGCCGCATGGCCAAGGATCTTCACGATGGACTTGGCGGAATGTTAAGCGGTGTAAAGTTATCCATGGGGGCTATGAAAGGAAATATGATCTTATCAGAATATAACAACACGCTTTTTAATACCGCCCTGGAGCAGCTCGATCAATCGATTATTGAAATGCGTCGCGTGGCACATAGCATGATGCCGGAGGCGTTGGTTAGACTTGGCCTTCAGCAGGCTGTCCAGGATTATTGTGAGAAACTAACGCAAGCAAAACAATTTCAGGTGAAACTACAGAGTCATGGCTTGGAGCAACGCCTGCATGAAACGGTTGAAATTGTGATCTATCGCATCGTACAGGAGCTCGTTAACAATGCCATCAAACATGCGGACGCGACGATAGTGCTTGTCCAGATCATGAGGCACAACGACAACCTTAACATCACCATTGAGGACAATGGTAAGGGGTTCGATCACCAAAGCGTCTCGTCATTTGCAGGTCAGGGTTTGAAGAATGTGCAGGACCGGGTAAACTATCTCAAGGGTCAGCTTGACATCCAATCAATTCCAGGTAAGGGTACATCCGTTCATATTGAATTATCATTGCGCAATGAGCACAATAAAAGTATTAATAGTTGATGATCACCCCATGGTATTGGCTGGCTTGAACGCTTTGTTGTCAGGCGTTTCGGGTGTAGAAGTTATGGGAACGACAGCAAATGCGTACGAAGCGATTGCCCACCTGAAAGTGAATCTCGCCGATGTTGTGATTGTGGATATTAACTTACCCGAAGTGAGTGGCATTGAACTTACGGCAAAGATCAAGTCGGAATTTAAAACTGTTCAAGTGCTGGCGATGAGCACTTTCAAAGAACGCAGTTATGTTTCAAAGATGATACAGAGCGGTGCGCTTGGATATCTTGCCAAGAGTGCATCGCGAGAGGAGATAGAGGCAGCGATTATTTCTGTGAGTCGGGGGATTTTATACCAGAACGATGAGCTCCGAATGCTTGATGGCAGCGTGGAAGCACATTCATTTATTCCGATTGTAAGTCGGCGGGAACTGGAAGTCTTGCAACTTATCGTTGACGGATTAACAAATCCTCAGATCGCTGAAAAGCTTTTTATCAGTCTCCATACGGTTGACTCACACCGCAAAAATCTGCTGGCGAAATTCAGTGTATCTAATACGGCATCGTTGATCAGAATGGCCATTAAGCATAACCTCGTGGAGATGTGAGAAAATGCAGGTGGATGGCGGTGTGCACAGATTAACTTTGACCATTTCGTTTGCAGGCCACAAATGTCTCCATTGATCAAATTGTTTATCATCTCATGCTTCAGCGCTAGCAACCTGCACCGCTATGACGTTGCGCATGTACGCTAATCGCAAAGGATTGAATGCAAAAGAAATAAAAGAAAACGTTGACCACTCAAAGCGGCATTGTGAGGATTGTATCGATATCAATCCATCTGAATGGCTAAGAGATGTGATTTCTTTCTTCTAATGGCTACAGGCCTGTTGGAATTCTCTACAAGATTGTTTTCGATCTGAAGCTGCCATCCGTTAGATAGATCATAAGCGTATCCCATCGCTGCAGAGTATAATGCAGCACTTCTCTTATTGAGCTTTTCGGTAATACTGATTTGTAATTATCCAGCATCCATGTTTTCAAATCAGTGAGTACTCATAGAAACACAATTTCTATGGATTGCAGTGGTTGCAATATTGTGGTGACTCAAATGGTTTATTGGTTCCGGACTGTATTTCAGTATAATCGCATTTTTGGCAGGAATGGATAAATGATTTAATAGACGGTGTCGGTGCTCCGCACAATTCACATGGCAACCCACTGATCATTTCAGTAACTCCAAACCCAGGTGTCCCGCAATTCTTGCAGCAATTCAGTGCTTTAATGATCATGATCTCTGTTGCCTCTGCAATTACCGTTCTTCTTTTAGAATTGTACATCGATCGCATATCCGTTTCAACAAAAGCTTGCGCATTGCTTGCAATTAATTGTTGAAAAGTATTCTTTAATTCATCCCAATGCTGAATACCCTTGAGCATGAATTCATTGGAGTCTTTATTACTTCTTAAGATTAATGCGTCTTCCGGGAAGCCGCATTTTTTAGCGAAAGCGCAGAGATCTTGTTCACCTCTACAGATTTGACCATCGAAGTTGGTATCAATGCTTAGCTTTTTTCCTACGATCTCAAGATCATTCTTCCTGTCTTTCAGCATAACCAACTCCTCATTGCAAGGAATAAAAATCAATGTGGGGTGCATGCCAAATGATCCTTCACTCGAAATTGCTATATCGCATCCAGTAATTTCCATAGCCATTTCACATTTGCGTCTGGCTGTAGCGAGTGCCTCTAAGCTTCGCTCAATTTCTCCTGTAAAAGTTCCAAGCTGATCTGTATCGAAATCTTTTGCCACCAGGGGTAATACACCTAGTTTGGAAGCTACTCTCGGACCAATAATATTTTCCTTTTGATGTTTTGTAGCTATTACCAGCTTCCTTCCTGAAAATAAATTCACAAATGCTTTATAAAAATATTATTTTAAAAAAATTCATGGCTGGCTGAATCCATCTTTTGCCAGTTCAGATCACCCTCATAACGATGTGAAACCTTGCCTTCTCCGTCCATAGCAAGCAAATGCAACCAACCATTGTCGCATAAATCACGTACCGGTTTGTGTTTTTCAAGAACGGCATTCATGGCTTCGATTGGAGCTTCAATAATTACATTTAGTTTAACAGGTTCATGTTGATATTTTTCGCCATCATGCACAGCTTGCCATGGCAGACCAACACGAAGGTCACCGGAAAAGCCCTCCAAAACGCCAATACCAGCCGTTACATTATGCAGCGTTTTATTACCTGATCCATAAATCCGGTTATCAACTGTAGAGCCATAATATTGCAGACTTATCCAACTTGTAACCACCATGGGTGCAGTCATGATTAATTCAAGTACAGAAAAATCTCTATCCTTTTTCCAATCATAGGAATGTAAGAAAGCTCGGCCTTCAAAGTCAATACCTTGCGTTCGTTCTCTTGGAGCCACTATAAAGGCAGCGCATCCAGCAAGTCCCCATTCAGGTCGAGTTTGTGACCAATCTTTACTTCGCATCAAAATGGATTTATCAGCATTTGATTTGACGCTGGTAGTTAGTCTTATCAATCGTTCAGTTCGCGCTCCTTGTCCAGCCCTTTTCAATGATTCCTTAAGGTTCTCTAATTCTTCAATTTGATCGGAAGGAATATTATACTCGTTGAAAATGGTTATTTCATCAGTAGTAGTATCGTGCAAGCATGCAAGGAATACGGTATTCGTGGGAATGAAAATATTTTCTTTTTGTAGACCGGCTCTTACTGCAGCACTATTAAGAACGGCTGCTGCAACGCGCGCATTGGCTTCGCCTGTATGTCCGCCACAAGCGCCACAATCATATCCTGTCGCATGCGGATTGTTGACCATCGATGACCCATGCCCAACGATAAGTACATACTTAGCCAGATCATCCGATAGTGACATTGCTTTTAGTGCATTCTTTCCCATTTGAATCTGTTGCTCTAAGGCTATACCTACATCTTCATGATCATGGTTCGCAGTATTCAGACTAGCCCGTTTCATTTTTATGTACTTACTCTTTATGCCAACTTGATCTGGATGGGGAACCGGCCTGGTTATGCTGAAACTATCGGTGATCAACTTGGGTAGGTATGATAGACCGATCGGACTAACAAAGCTAAAGCACGTTACAGCCCCTGACTTAAATGACTTCCAAACTTGATGAACTTGACGATAAAGAAGCCGCTTATTTAATACAAGCTGATGTGTATTTTTATCGGGCATTTCTTCTAAAATAGTTGGCCCGGTTTTTAACAAAACAGGACATTGGGCTTCTCCACCATCATTACCGATCGGCACATATTTAATTGGGAAAGCGAAGAAACCGGCAAAGCCAAGTGTTTCTATGCTATTATCTACAAGTTCCAGATTTCTACGGAAGACCTCTGAACGTACATCGATACAAAAAATTGCCTGGGCCTTTTTTTCAGAATTTGTTTGGACAGATGCTGCCCTTACGCCTTGAAATTTGTTAATGATGATGCGCTGGGTTGCCAATTCAAAAGCCTCTTGCAAAATCAATTTTTGTGTTAACTGTTGATTGGATTCTTTCTGAACAGTAGCATTTGATAATATTTTACATGCTTCTTTCCAATCACGCTCTACTTTACTGAGCCCAATACAGTCGAGGAGACAAGCCTCCCAGCATAGAAGCAAGGCAAGGAACTCAATTAAGTTACCATCGGTTCCTCCATACAGTTCACTGTCCCAATCAAGACGTGCAGCATAAGCCGACCAACCACCAAAATGAATGAGTAAGCTGTGAAGGTATATGTCGATTCCATCTTTGGGGATGCCCAGTTTCAGTAAAGCGACTTGCGCTGCTTCTAAAGGATCATCTGGTAACGCTTGTATAGCCTTTCTAAAGTTTTTTAGTCCGGTTACTTCGGGGGTAAGATCAACCTTTGCATCTTCCTTCCATGCAGCAAAGATGCCTTGCTCTTGATTTGATGTATTCCAAATTGCTTGTCCACTATCAAAGTAAGAAGCCGCCCAGTTAGAAATTCTTGCAGTTGAAAAACGACTCCAGTCTCTATTGGTTACCCGGCTGGCAACATCAGCAAACGTTAAAACACGGCATTGTTCCTGCTCTTCGTGATCCATGCTTTTAAGTGTTGTCAAAAACTCATCGACATCAACAAACTGCTTTTTCTTCTCTAATGCGGCAGCGATATGTTCATGCTTTAGTTCTCCCGCTTTCATTTTCTTTAAATAAAATGAAGTGGGTAAGGTCATTTGAATGCCTCCAGCATAAGCTAAATCCAATGCAGCATTTTCAAATTTTTTATGCGTTAGACCTAAGTAAGGATTTACGGCAACAAAATTTTCCAGTGGCCAAACTGGTGCAATTTTTTTTGATGCTTTTCTTAAAATGTCCAAAAGTGTTTCATCATTGGTTACACTTTTTACCGATACATTGGCTTCTATCAAATTAGTTTCAATCATTATTTTAATTTATCGTTTATCCATTATTTGAATTACCAAGTTGTCCTTTAACGGATCGGTGTCGGTTAAAATCTTTTTAAACTATTAATTCGCAATGCTCCTATCATTCTATCGAAAACTGCATTGGCATAAAACCCATTTCTTAAATGGACAGCCAGGGCACGAAAGGCCAGTTTATTTTTTAGCACGGGCGCAAGCATTTGAACGAATGCTACTGCACCAAAAGCTAATAGCAAGACAACCATTAAAATGATTTCAACAGAATTCAATTTACTCATCTCTGGCAGTTGTGCAGCCAATAAACGACTAGCCCCGGACTCTAAAGTAAAAAATGCAGTTGCCACCAGTGTTGCCAGCGCGGTGGCACGAAGAAACAATGCAATACCTCCAATGGAGTCTAATGCTGACGTGAACAAGGAAGCAAGGCCCATGACAATAATTCCTCCAATAAATAAGAGGGGTAATTCTTTTAATGGATCAATACCCCAAACGTTGGCAACACCTACAAAAAACCCGATAGCCAAAACAATACCCAACCCTATCTTCAGAGGACTGCCCGTTCTTTTTACTTGTTTACCTTTAGATCCTCTAAATACATCTATGATGCTTCCTGATGAAAGGAAAGCATGGGCTTTATAAAATGAATGAGCCACAAGATGCAGCATGGCTACCGGATAAGCACCAAGCCCGCACACCGTTAAGCTAAAGCCCATGTGTGCCACGCTTGAATAACCGAGAGCTGTTTTAATGGAGGTTTGCGTTAGAAAAGCCACTGAAGCAAGTAAGGCTGTAAACCCACCAATTAGTAAAATCAAGATTGAGGCATAGGTACTAGCCTCCATGACAAAGGCCATTCGAATAATTAAAAATGGACCTGCATTTAATAATCCTGCATGCAGCAGTGCTGATACCGGAGTAGGCGTTTCCATCACTTCAATCAACCAGCCATGCGTTGGGAATTGCGCTGACTTCAACAATGCCGCGAAAGCGAGGAGCAGCGCAGCGGCTTCAATAGTATTTGGTATGTTTCCGGATGTAAGAATTATCTCAACTTCCTTGAAGATCACCTCAAGATTGCCGGTTCCAAATTGCACATACAGAATCGAAACTGACAGCAGGAGGCAAACATCTGCTAATCGAGCCGCAATAAATTTCTTCTTTGCTGCGATCACCGCGCCCGTCCGATCAGCATAGAATAAAAGCAGACGATGCAGCGAAATACTGGTGAGTACCCAAGAAATAAGAAGCAAACAAAGGTTTCCCGCCAATACCAGCAGTTGAACAGATGTAATCGTTGCTGCCAATCTTCCTATGAATCGACCTTGACGTTCATCTCCATCCAGATAATTAAGACTGAATTTAATGACGACAAGTCCAATAATAGCGATCATGGAGAACATCACGATGCTTAGTGAATCAAATCGTAGGCTCAGTCCAAGTTCGTTTATGCCTATTAAAGACGATTGCATGAGTCCATATTGGTACACAAAAAAAACGCTAATCGCGGCTGAGATAATAGCTATAAAAGACGAGCCCATTGCCATTTTACTGACCATGTGCGGGCGCAAGCCCGGCTGAAACCAGGATATGACTGCCGTAACTGCAAATGCTGCGGGAGAAAGAAGGGTAATTAGAGTAATAAGATCCGTATGCATATTTTTTCAATTTAAATGCCAATAGAAAATAGATTTACATTTCATAATCAAAGTTTTATAGAAACCTTTTCAAACGGACTACACATTAATATGAGCTCTCTAACCCAACAAAATCTTTCAATATCGATTTTTGGTCATGGGTGATTCTATATGTATTAATTGCTTTTGTAAGAATTACCCAGGCATACACGATCAATTGTTCGCCAAGAACGAGTAGAAAAAGTACCAATATAGTTTCACTTGCGATTTTCGATAATAAAGTCTGATTTGGGGTTAGTAACTTAAATGCCACAAGGGACAGGATGATTAAACCGGCTACAATTTTCGGAACCCATTTCATATGCTTGGTTTTTTTACAAATATGATGCGCATAAATCATTCTTTTTTATTCATATTTAATATGAAATACATCACGAAACGTTATGAACTACACACTCAATCAATTAAAGATATTTCTGAAAATAGCTGAGAGAGGAAGCATTACTAAAGCCGCAGAAGAACTACACTTAACACAGCCCGCTGTTTCCAATCAGCTAAAGAATTTACAGAATCAGTTCGATATCCCTTTGACAGAATTAGTAGGAAGAAAAATTTACATAACTGATTTTGGGAAAGAAATTGCGCAGTCAGCGGAGCGCATTTTAAATGAAGTATCCACTATTGATTTTAGAACGCATGCCTTTAAAGGGCAACTGACAGGTCGTTTGAAAATTTCAATTGTTTCAACGGGCAAATATGTCATGCCATATTTTTTATCATCGTTTATGAATCAACACTTAGGTATAGAATTGCAAATGGATGTCACCAACAAGGAGCAAGTGATTGGAAGCATTACAGAAAACTTAGTTGATTTTTCGCTGGTATCCATCTTACCAGCCGCAATGCAAGTTGAGAAATTGGATCTTCTTGAAAACAAGCTCTATTTGATTAGCAATAATTCAAACAAGTTTAAAAATTCTTCATATAGCAAAAACATATTCAAGGAGCTGCCACTAATTTATAGAGAGTCGGGATCTGGTACGCGTCAAGCAATGGAGACTTTTATTCACAAGCACAATGTACCTGTTGTGAAAAAAATGGAGTTGACCTCCAACGAAGCTGTGAAACAAGCCATGCTAGCTGGCCTCGGATTTTCTATAATGCCATTAATTGGAATTCGAAAAGAACTGCAAAGTGGTGAGCTTCAAATTATCCCAGTGCAAGGCCTTCCTATTAAAACAAAGTGGAGACTTATTTGGGCCAAAGGAAAAAATCATTCACCAGTCGCCAGTGCCTTCTTAAACTATATCAAAAAAGAGAAAGAAGCAATTGTTAATAATCACTTTAAGTGGTGTGAGGATTACTCATGAGAAGACGTTCAAATTCTATTCAGGTTTTCTGAAATTAAAGTTTGAAGTGCAATAGAAAGCGACAAGAGTTGATATACCGATATACCAGGAATTTTACAGAATTGAAAAACGATCTAGGTGCAAATCGATTCAATTATAATGAATTCCAATTCATCAAACTGTATCTTACTAACGTTTACAGCCAATAGTTTTATGCTTAAGACTTCAGTTTAAACTAGTCGGTGGTATTCAAATTTCTAATTCCGGCAGACCAGTAGAGAATTGCCTTTTGTTTTTGTTGATTGGCTGTAAGCTTCAGCAACTTGGATTGAGATTGCAGAAGTTTCTCTTGTTGGATATTAATCTTAAATAAATCACTTTCTCCATTTTCAAGATTCAGGAGTTCTGCTTGAAGCAATCGACTGTATAGGTCAACCACTTCCGCTTGTTGTTTAATGATGAGTATCGTGTTATGCAGCTCATTAAAGGTTGTATTGATTTCATTGATGATTTCCCGTTCGGATTGACTTCTTTGGAACTTGGCGTTCTGGATTTTCAATTTTGAAAGCGCTAGTTTCGAACGCTCTTTGCGAAGAAAAATTGGGAAGGATAAGTCCACGCCTACTTTGTAATCATTAAGTGGATCGAATTGATGAGGTGCTGAGGGCTGACTGAGCATCGAGTAGTTCAAATCCAGTTGTGGCTTGAGATATTCGCGCGCGAGCGATCGTTCAACTTCAAGTTGACTTAATTTAACACTAAGCTTTACTAATTCTGGATGATTTTCACGCGCTCTGAGCACAAGGTCTTCAAGCAATTGACTTGGAAGTAATGCCTGGTCGCCAGCAGTCATGGCAGGTGCAACGGTGATTTCAAGTTGAACGGGGCTGTCTTGTCCATCCCACAAATAGTTAGAGATAGCTATCCCCGTGTTTTGAAAATCAAGCAAGGCTTCCTGTTGTTCGACTCGCCTGGATTGAAGGGTGATTTTCGCTTGAACTGTGTCGATGATAGCTGCTTCACCTTGTTGAAGATTCAATTTTATTCTTGAAAAAACCTGGCCGGCAATACCAACTGCCTGGTTAGACAAACGGTACTGATAATAGGCATGATACCATTGCCAATAATCTTTGGCGGCCTCGAGCAATATCTTATTGATTACCTTGATCTGATCGGCAGTAGCAATGTTGCTGAATAACTTTGCCTGCTTCACAGACGCCCTTCGCTCATCTGTAAAAAGCCCTCTTCCAATGGGGATAGAGACACCTGCGTACAATTGCTGTCCGCCTGGAATTGCTTCTTCACTATTAAGCAACTCACCAGTATTGCGCTGATAACCTACCTTAGGGTTTACCGGAAACCAGGTGGGGAAACTTAAATATGCATCTAGCTTGCTGTAATAGGTTTTATCTTCAAATTCTTTGTGATCAAAACTTGAAACAAGTTTGGGATCGAAACTACCCCTTGCTAGTCGGATCTCCTGCTGCGCCATTTCTGTGAGTAGCTCGGCTTGCTTCACAACCGGATGATTGGTGAGTATGATTTTGTAGAATTCATCCAGGGTCAGAATCTGAGTCGTGTCACTATGTGTAAAAATAGAGTCCGTATTCGATTGTGCGTTAGCTGGGTGACTCAACATAAATAGCAGGCACGCTATGTTTAGACTTATTTTCATCTTCAATACATTTATCTCAATAGCAGATTATTTTTTAGAAGAATTGTCATCAAATTTTTGTTCCATAACTTCATCGAGCGGCTCTTCGTACAGGGATGGTGGGAACCCGTTGAGTTGTCGCCATATTTCGTACCACACTGGTACATTATCCAGCATCACCCAACCTTTTATGCCCGACCCATTGCGTAATTGATGTGGCCATTCCTGGTCTCCTTTGTCGGGGATAACCAACACCCTGAATTCTCCCGGTTTTGAATTCACGTAGTCAATCACTTCCACCGTGCCACCAAATGTTCCCACCGAAACACTAGGCCAACCTGAAAATTGAAGTGCAGGCCACCCATCAAACTGTATTCTTACTTTCCTTCCTTCGCTTAGTAAGGGAACATCCATTGCCTTTACGTATAGCTCAACAGCCGCATCATTTGCCATCGGCATGATCGTACACACGGCATCACCTTCTTTGATGGTCTCACCCAACCCTTGCTTAAAGGCTTTTACCAACATTCCTTCTTGGGGTGCTAGAATCTGATATTGGTTGCTTCGTATTTGAGTGTTGGCGTATTCGTTGCGGTATTTTGACAGGTCGCCCTGACCTTCAAATATTTCAGCCAATGTGTTGCTTCGATCGGACTCTGCTTTGCTGATCTTATCCAGGTATTCAGCCTCTACTCGATCTAGTTCTATTTTAGCGTTGGTGTAATCTGCTTGAGCACCTTGAAATTTATATTCGATGTCCTGGTACTTGGTTAGCGGGATATTTCCAGCCTCATAGAGTTTCTTATTTCGTTCAAACTGGTTCTCCGCATTCTTAAACTTGAATGCCTCTGCTTCGAGTTTAGCTTTGGTCTGATCAATTTTATTTTGCATGCCTTCTCGAAGCGCATTGATCTGGCGCTTCAATGCCTGAGATTTTTCATCTTTTGAAACAAGGCTACTCTCTTTTGCGCTGATCTGTTCGCGCATTCTCGATAACAGTTGCGGGTCAAAGTACTTTTCCTTGACCTCACTAATAGTTACAATAGTGTCACCCTTCTTTACCAATTGCCCCTCCATCGCATACCACTTGCGTATCTGACCAGCAATAACGGCTTCAACAGTTTGAGGTCTGTTCATTGGATTAAGCGCGGTCACTTTACCGTGACCCCTGATATTTTGCTGCCACGGCAAAAACAGGAAAATGAGGAATACGATAACCAATGCAAAGAGCCATCGCGCCAGCGTCCTTCCAGCCTTGGGAGTTTTCAAGGCGCGGAGCGAGTAAAGCTTTTCATGCGGAATTATCTTATCGATATGTTGAGTAGAAAGTTTGAGCATATGATTTATGTTAATTCCTAATCGATGTAATTATTGATAAGTCCGTGCTTGACCAGATCAACAAAGCTGCCTTGCGCTTCAATCTGACCTCCGTTTAGAAGTACCACGCGATCACAAGCCGCCATGATCAATGGATCATTTGAAACTGCAACCAATGTCCAGGGGTTGTCTTTTGATATTACTGCCTGAACAAGGTCCATCTTGGTTGTCTTTTTTAATCCATTAAAGAAGTCATTCAGAATAAGAAGTTCAGGTCTTTTGGCAAGGCAACGGGCAAGGATTAATTTTTGGATCATGGATGAGGGTAGTCCTTTGCCTCCGCTTATCAAATGGGTGTTGAGTCCTTGAGGCAGTCGGTTGATCTCATCACTTAAGCCCACCTGCTGGATGGCATGAATAGCATCTTCCACACTTTCCATGGGTTTGCCAACGGTAATATTCTCGTAAATCGTGCCATCAAAAATGTCTTCTGGAGAAATGTTCTTCGCAATCTTATCCCGAAGATGCGCCAGATCAAGATCGCGAATAGAATAATTGTTAATTGTAACAATGCCATCAAAGTCAGGATTCATTCCTGTAATAATATTGGTTAGTGTTGTTTTTCCAGCCCCACCCGATCCGGCAAGACAAAGATGTTCTCCCGCTTTTATATCGAGCGATATTCCTTTAAGAATATCCTCTTTCATTTTTGGATACCGATAACTCACATCCTTTAATACGATAGCGTATCCATTTTGTATCGAACGTTTGGGGAAATCTATTCCTCCTACTTTTTCCAAGGGTAAGTCAGTCACATGCGCAACTTTATCCACAGCCGTTAGCAGATCATAAACAACATCCATATACATGATGATCTTCTCAACCGCATTTAGAATTAAGATGATGATGACTTCCGAAGCAACAAATTGCCCGAGAGTTATTTGACGATCAATTACTAAAATGGTACCCATGATCAATAAACCACCTGTGACTGCTGCTTTAAAAAACAGTATGTAAGAAAATTGAGTAATCAACGTTCGAAAATGAGTCTTTCGATGCTTGAGATAATTGTTAACGTTATAATCAGTCCTTTTGATTGGTAAATCTGTCGTGCCTGCCAGTTTAAAAGAGTTTAATGCCCTGGCCAATTCTTCTAACCACTGCGCAACTTTATATTTATACTTCGATTCTTGAATGGAGGAATCAAGTCCTTTAGGTCCAGTGATATAAAATATCACGACCAAAGCTGACACCAGGGTCATGCTAAAGAATACAAAGAATGGATGGTAAAGAGATAATAATAAAAGGCCGAATAAAACCTGAACAGTTCCTGAAGTGAGATCAATGAGGAGTTTGGGCAACCCCTTTTGGATTGTCATGATATCGAAAAAACGGTTGACTAGTTCAGGCGCATAGTTATCGCGGATCGAATCTATTCTTATACGCGGTATCCTAAACGAAAATTCCAGCGCGGCTTTAGTAAATATCCGTTGCTGCAAATACTCCACTAAACTAATTTGCATGATTTGCAAACCGCCTGCGGCGAATATACCTACAATGACAAGCGCGATTAGGACGTACACAGAACTGAAGAATACTCCACCGGAAATGAGCTCAACAGTCGCCTGTATGCCGAGCGGTAAAATCAAACCAGTAAGTCCGATAATGACAGCGTAAAACAATATATATAGGATATCTTTCCGTTCTGTGGAGAGAAGTCGTAAAAGTCTTTTTACCGGAGTTAATTTTTCCCCTCGCGAGGCTTGATCAAATCCATATTCACTCACCAGACTTTCATATGCTACTACTACGAAAAAGAGAACCTGACCTTTTTCATTGGTAAGCCAGGGGAATGAGGAAGTATCTTGATAGGTAGGGTACTCAAGAGCCTTATCAGTAACCACCGTTGCATACTTACCTGATTTTTTTCCTGAGATAATAACTGGAGACAGTGTGTCACCAGACTTTCGAAAAAGTAGTACCGGGCTGTTTTCATCATCAATAAAGGAAGGGAGGTCTGGACTTTCGAGCGCATATTCAAGAAACATCACGCGTATCTTAGTGCCAGCCTCAAGCAAATCGCGCTTGAACTCAGCAAATTCCATTAGATCGTACGTTCGGTTATTAATTTCTACAAACCGAAGATTTTCAGCATCGAAGCTATGATTGAGGCTAAGAGATGATTCCCGTAGAATTCGTATAATATGATCGTTGTTCATGAATTATTTCTGTATTGTATTCAGGAGTAAACCTTCAAGGAACTCATACAGTTTTTTACTGTTTTTCTTTACATCGTATTTGATGTCCGACAGGGAGGGCAAATGTTGGGCGTAATAAATTTGATGCGTAAGGGCAAGCAGCGCAGTGCTCACCAGAGAATGAGGAAATGGATATTTAGGATTTATTTCTAAAACAATGGATGCTATTTTTTTGCAGACTGCTTTGTAGGGAAGAAACAGACCTTCTTTATTATCTGCATCAACTTGTTTAGTCAGGTAAGTCTTTTCAAACTCGGTCATCACGATTTGCTGGAGCATTTTTTCATTCACAAAAGCGATTGTATTATCTACCTTGACTTCCTGCGTTAATAATTTTAGACACTTCTTAAGTCGTTCTTCTGCATCCTGCATGTTATTAAGTTCGAAGTCAAGTTTATACTCCAGCCAAGTCCAATACCAATCAATGAGGTAAAGAAGCAGTCGGTGTTTATTTTCAAAATAGCGATAAACTGAAGCTTCAGTAGAATTGATTTCTTCGGCGAGCTTTTTAAAAGTAAATTGTTCGAACCCTAGATCCATGATCATTTCCACGCTTTTAGAGATGATATTTCGTCCCAAACCAGTGTTTTGCGGATCGCGAACGAAAAGGTTATCGTTTAGTTTAAATGTAAGTATTGCCATGCATATTAGAAGTAATACTATCTAAAACGAAATAGATACTAAAATGTTCGAATCCTTCAAACATTGTGTCTTTATTAACCCGAATGCTCTAAATCCTTTAAAAACCGACTATCTAATCATGCGAGGATCAGACGGGTGTAGCTGAATTGAAACTCAACAAAGAACTTAGGGTTTATCCTTTAGGGTACGCCTTTTTTTATTTTCGAATCCCGGATGACCGTGCGGTTAGGTGTATTTGGCACATCACGATGATCTGTTGAGGGTACCATTCCCAACGTGATCGGACATTTTACTACATTCATAACTTGTTCTGCAAAATCATACCAACAAAATCAAATAGTATGTTACCTAACGTCAGATTTTTTTTGGACCTCTTATTTTAACATATTGATATCGAGTAATCTAACGAAGTGATCTCGGTAACCACCGGGATCACAAAATCACGCAAAGGCAATCAAATTCTATGGTTGATTGGCTTTTTCAATTTATTGGTCACATCTCGGATCAAACAGCATCAATCCAAATGTCGCGGAACGCAATTGGGAGTTAATGCCGCCAGCATTTTAAATGATGCGTATTGCAAGATTGCAAGGGCGATTTATTTCCATGCATATTTTGATACGACAGAGTCTAATTCTCGTTAACAACATCTGTGGCGCTCGCATGTAGAAAGTCCCAACCAGCAGTGTACTGTCTCTTTGCGTATTCCGGATCGCTAAATTCATTTTCCATTGTTGATGATTACAATAATCGACGTGAAGGTCAGGATATAAATTAGACCTGCTCTCTTTCAAATCTCCCAAGTCAACGCATCTGCCGGAGGATAATATGCGGCTAAGTGGAAGGAAGCCGGCATCATAACCGACCGCGAGGGAATCATTCAGTTTGTCGGCATCAGCATTCGGAAAAAGGGAAGGCCAGAGATAGCTTTCAACGCGCGCGGCATGTGTCATACTAAACAGATGGCAAATGATCAGCTGTTCAAAGGTGCGCAGGGGAATTTTATTGCAGATAGATTTATTAACGTGATGGCTACCTATAATCCCAATTTGCCAAAGGGACAGAAGAGAATAGACTTAGAAATGTCCATGCGTTCAACAAACGCCTGTACTATGCACCATGGGTAACAAATGATTACCAGGAGAATTTCAAAAAGCTCACATCAAAAAATCTTGACAATGCATATGCGGGGATGCTTCCAGGAGTACAATCAAGAAACAATACAAGTTTCGACCATCCGCTGAGTATCCCGGATTTGTACAATCTGATTGACATAAAATATCTTGACAAAAGCGGGCATAATTTGAATCGAGGACTAGTGGACATTATGCGTTATGCCCTAATAAGGTGCAAGTTTGCTGATACTATTAACTACAATAAATTTTTAAACTTTGTTATTCTTAATTTATGCTCATATTGAATTTTCACGCTTATTAAGTTAAATGATCGATTCAAGACGTTTGTTTTGCGTCCTTTTATTGAGATGACCCGGACGGGAGAGTTCGGGTGACAAGACATTCAAATTGAGCCGCAAGTTACCTTGTCAGCGTCTGCGATTCGGAGGCTTGTTACGATTAGCTGCCATTTCCAACTTGTCCTTGTAACGTTTTGGTTTAATCTTGTGATGCTTTTCAAACAAGCGGGTGAAGTGGCTTAAATTCGTAAATCCCACTTGATGACCTGCCTCAGAAACAGTGTTATCATTCAGTAAATCGGCTGCATGGGACATTCTGGCTGCCTGATAATAATTATAGATGCTTTCACCGAATATCTGGCGAAACAGTTCTTTCATTTTAGTGAGATTGATTCCAGACGTGGCGGACAATTGCTGTAAAACAGGTGCCTGACTTAAATCACTAAGTATGGCTGCGCGTACTTTATAAATTTTTTCAGCATCCGCTTGTTTAATATTCACTGAAGACTTTACATCGCGGGTAATTAATTTAGAGAATAGCAGGTAGATAAGTTCCTGTGCCCTGGTTTTGTAAAGTAATGGCGCTAGTCTGGTCCTATGATTAATGGCGCTCAGTTGTTTCAGCACACGTTCCATTTCGGTCGTCATTGCTTCATGCAGCACAAAGGATTCATTGTCCCTGATGGTATTGGCTATATAACTGTCTTCTTCAGGTTGTATCATATTCAGCATAACATTCCGGGTTAAACCGATCACTAGAAAATTTACTGATGGTCCGGCGGGCAAAACCAGTTCTGAAAAGAAGTTACCTGTACCGAATTCCACTTCGTACCCACTGCCACTCTGGAACAATGGGTTCTCAGGACTGCGTCGGCAATCAAACTTGATGGTTAAACCCTCGGTGTGTGACGATAAGCGTCTGCGCAAAATAAAATCCTGTTGCAAATTATAATGATGCAAACACAAAGCGATTCCATTGTCAAGGTAAACCTCCTGAATAAAACCTTCTCCTAATTCGTCGGGCAGGTTAACACGGTCGCCTTCAACCTCGAGGTTAAAATTTTCCGCAAACGAAGTTGTAAAATGAAATCCTTTACCCACCTCAAACTCAAATGTTACTGCCATACAGTACGACGTTAGCCAGTAATAAAATTAAAGAATTACTATATAGTTAAAATTGGATAGTCGGTGTAGCCTTCAGCCCCAGGCGTATATAACGTGGCGAAATCGACCGGGTTCAATGCTGCATTAAATTCAATACGCTTCGCAAAATCCGGGTTAGCTAACCACGAGCGAGCAAAGGCGGTAAGGTCAGCCCGACCGCTCTTCAACGCCTCTTCGCCAGTCTGCGGCGTTAAACCATTGCAAATAATGATGGTGCCGGAAAAATTATTCCGCATAACATCCAGCGTTGTCTTTGGTATTTTTGGTGATATGCCGATATGTATATAGGCGATACCAATTTCGTTCAGCTCTTTGGCGAGATAAGCATACGTTTTATGTACCTCATCAGAAGGATATACTTTCAAGTCACCCAGTTCAGAGTACGGCGAAAAACGGATTCCTATTTTATTGTTGCCAATCGCCACTGCAATTTCTCCGGCAATTTCTAAAACCATTTTTGCACGACCTTCTGAGCTGCCGCCGTATTCATCTGTTCGTGTATTGACATTGGGATTCAAAAATTGCTCAATCAAATAACCGTTGGCACCATGCAGCTCAATTCCGTCAAAACCCGCTTCAACGGCATTCTTTGCAGCAAGCACATGACTTGCTATTATATTCTTTACGCCCTGTCCGGTCAAAGCAACGGGTTGAGAATGGTCCTGTAAACCTTTTGTGTCTGTAAATATTTGCCCTGCTGCTTTAAGGTCTGATGCACCAACCAACTGAAAGCCTTTCGGCAAATTATCGACATGACCAATACGGCCGGTATGCATCAACTGCATGAATATTTTTGTGCCTGCAGGATGTACTGCGTCGGCAATCAGTCTCCATCCTTCGACTTGCGCTCTTGAGAAGCAACCTGGGATCCGTGGATAGCCGAGGCCCTCCACAGCAGGCGCGGTACCCTCAGTGATAATCAATCCTGCGCCGGTTCGCTGACCGTAGTATTCCGCCATCAATTGATTCGGAATATTATTGATAGCACGGCTCCGTGTCATTGGTGCCATCACCAGATGGTTTTTTAAGTTTAGGTTCCCCTTTGAAAATGGAGTTAATATCTTGTTCAATTTATTATATCTTTTAGGTGCTTATATAAATATGCGGATGCGATTTTCAACGCTTCTATTCCCATGGTACCTGATCCTAAGAAGCCATGGACATTTTCATCGTTAATGTAGTCAGTAGGTACACCTGCGGCCGCTAATTTGTCCGCATAGGCTTTACCTTCATCGCGAAGCGGACAATAATTGGCGGTCATGATTAGCGCCGGCGCCAGTCCTTTAAAATCTTTTTCCCGCAAAGGTGACGCCTCTTCAAATTTGGTGGGGTCGGTCAGATAATTATCCCAAAACCATCGCATGAGTTCTGCTGTCAAAATATAACCTACTTTGTTTTCATCGTATGAACGGTGATTGGCGCTGTAGTGGTCCGTGACTGGGTACGCCGCGAACTGCGCTTTTAGCTTGAAACCTTCACGGTGTAATTTCTGAGCAACCCATAACGCCATGTAACCTCCTGCACTTTCTCCAGCCACAGCCAATACTTCAGGGAGACCGTTGTAACTTGGCGCATTTTTTATAAGCCATTTTGTTGCGGCCAAACAATCGTGTGGACCTGCTGGATAAGCGTGCTCCGGAGCCAGCCTGTATTCGACTGACATGACAATTGCCATAGCATCTACGCAAACGTGACGACATATTTCGTCGGTGCTGTCAATGCTCATGATGGAAAATCCACCACCATGAAAAAATGCTATGCTTGGGAACGGCCCTTCGCCAACAGGAATGTATAATCTGATTGGGATATCACCGTCCGCTATGGTATAATTTATCACCTGACCCACAGCCGTGGGGTTTGGTGAGGGTGGAACATGTTTCATTGCCTCACGCGTTTGTGCTACAGGTACATGATTGATTTTATCAAAACCCATTTTTTCGAACAAGGCAATGTTGTCGAGTACCTCCCGAGATAGCGCCATTTAATTTTATGTTTGATACATGCCTTTCATCTGCTCTACGGATTTGAATAGCACGTATGGTGAAAGGTATCGCTGTGATGATAATTACTAGTTTAGATAATCCGGTGGATAGATTTTTTGGCCGTGCTTTTCTGCGTGCATTGTTAAGAATTTGATTAAATCCGGAGTCATCTCCGGTACCGGTAAAAATTCTCCGAACGGAACAGGTGTTCCAATTTCTTCAAAAAATTCATCAAGTCCCGACGGCACGACGGTGCAAAGCAAATGGGCCAGCTTATCGCTTTTATTTTTAAAGCAATGTATCATACCGCCTTTAGGAATGCTTACAAATGAACCTTTGGTTGCCACATACGTACCGGCTTCCGACTTCACCTCAATCTCTCCATCGACGACAAAAAAAGATTCCTGGAACTCAGTGTGAGCATGTGGACCTGGTCCACCCCCCGGCGGAATGAGCATGTCTATCATGGAAAAGGCACCGTCAGTCTCTTTGCCTGAAATTAAAATGCGATAAGTGTCACCCATAATTGACAGGCATTTCCCTTCTTTAGGACCCAATGATATTAGTGCTGGTTTATTTTTTTTCATAGAATTAGAACAATGACAGCGCTAAAGGTCGAACAGACGCAACGGACAAAATAACCCAATTTGAAAAATTAATAGTCCGATCAGACGTTTCTATCAACACAATCGGTTTAATGGCGATCTTATATTTCAAAGTGATATAAGATCGGCAGGGACCAGACCGGTGAGTATCGCCTATACTAAAAAATCTGTTACAGACAATGAGTATTGGGTCGTGGTAGGTAATCAATGGAATAACCCTAACGCGCAAAAAGACGTAGCAAAATATCGAACGGTATAGGGACAATGCCTTTTCTAGTAGGATTTGAAATTGGACGATGCATCTGACAATGAAAGAAACATCCAGCTTTTTTCTGTCAATTCAAAAACTGGAATTTTAAAATCTGAAAACAATTAGATAAATACGTACGCGAAAATGGGGCGGCACGACGGTGTTGAGAATGAGTAACTGCGATCTAGAGGTCGCTAACGCCTCTAGCCTCACGCACGAAAAGACTGACGAGACTTTACTGCCGTTAAATCTTAGCTAACAAAATTTTGAAAACAAATCATCGATAGCAATGACTGAAGAATCAAAATTAGTCTCTTTGAAATTTCACATTAACACACGAGGTGGGTTGTTATGCATTTGATATTTTGCAAATCGATTTTTCTAAGGCAGCGTAAATTCCATCAAATCATACTTCATCAACAGGAATATTTTCAGCATTTGATAAGGACTCGAGTTTTGATCGTGAATTTCCAAATCAAGCATCCCTAGAAAAGAGAATGGATTAATTTTCATGTGGATTTTTATTCAACCTCCATCCAATGATATGATCAACGAAGAATTTAACATTTTTTTGCGACCAGTAATTAACTTTACAATCACAATAAAATGAGTCCCATAATTACGATTATTTGATTCGTTACACCTTCTTCGGAGGCAAGTCAAATGCCTTGGCGTCATGTTCAAAATGCTCCTTGTGAGAACCATCGCAAAAAGGTTTGTTGGCCGAGCGACCGCAGCGGCAAAGTGAAACGACCGTTCTGCCCTGTAGGCCGTACGCATTTCCGTCTTTGTCCACAATTTCAAAGTCGCCTTCTATTTTAATAGATCCGTTGTTGTTGATAATGAGTTTTGTCGCTGCCATGAGATTTGAATTCGCAGTGAAGATAACAATCCTGTCTGTAAATCGATGATTGCTTGAATGACTCCACCTCAGATATGGTGGATCGTGAGTTGGAGTTGAGGCAGAGGAAGAAGAGAAAGGGGTGAGGAGGTGAAAGTTGTAAGATTTCAGCGATTCGCGAATTGACAAATCTTAACCGCAGTTTTGTGACATAACATCAGTTCGAGTCACAGTTTTGTGATTTCGAATAGCGCTAATGAGCAATGTTGTGACATGTTGAAACACAATTAGTAATCGGAAATTTTCGTATTTGACGCCCGATTGGTCGGAAATTTTGACCCTATGTCCTCAGAATTAGTCGGAAATTTTGCCTCAAAAGGGACCTTTAAACGGTAATTTTACCCACTGCTTCGTATCCGGGAGAATTATAATAGTACACGATAAGAGTAACCGTTGACCAGTCGTGCAAAGGATCCGACTATAGGCAGGATTTGTCAATCCAACCCAACAAGGAGATATTATGACTTTTTGACATTCATGCATTATAAATGTCAGTTCTTTTAGAACTCGGGTCGCGTCTATAAAACGTGATACTTACACCTCCTGAATTTTTGACAGAATTTTTCGGGGATTTTTATGTGGCTTTTGGACAGGCCTATAATTTGAAAAAGTCAGATTCGAAATCGCGATTTTAAAATACAATTGAAAACAACATGTTTAACTAAATCTAAAAGGAGAACCAAGTTATGAAAACCTTAGTAAGACAAAATGCTACTTTGTTTCCATCCCTTCCTTCATTACTCGAAGATTTCTTTAACCGGGATTGGGCGGACTCAACATTGGCCAGCAGAAACTATTCAGCCACACTGCCTGCCGTGAATGTCAGGGAAACCAATGAAGATTACATCATTGACGTTGCCGCTCCCGGCATGAAGCGCGATGACTTCAAAGTGGAACTGGACAACAACGTGCTCACGATTTCTTCACAACATGAGGAAAAGCACAAAGCGGGTGACGAAACCAGAAACTATACACGCATTGAATTCAACTACCAGTCCTTCCAACGCACTTTCACACTGCCTGAAAATAAAGTGGAAGGCGAAAAAATATCTGCGCGTTATGTCGATGGTATTCTTCACATCACCGTGCCCAAGAGAGATGAGGCGAAAGTAAAGCCGATCAAGCAGATCACCATCGGCTAATGGAATCGGCGACTCGAGCCGTATAAATTTCATACCCTAAAAAATCAGGGATAGC
>JBDSKX010000137.1:0-89449 GCA_039916665.1 Chryseolinea sp.
AACAACCATGAAAGGCCAGCTACAGCAACCATCATCAAAATTCCAATTGACCTTAAAGATGGCTTCAGCTCGGAAATAACTTTGATACCAACGAACTTGGAAGCAGCATATCCAACAACCTGTGAAGTAACAAGCCAGACTTTATAACTGATTCCTGCGAACGCAAGGCCCTCAAATGTTGCAACGGCAAATGTCTTCCGAAAAGCATAGACACATGTATATAAAGAGAAAGCCATAATTGTGGCATACAACGCAAACCAAAAACCATTGGTCCTTTTGAGCCACGAAGTAATCTCGGACTCAGTTGATGATGATACCATTTGAATTGAATGAATATGGTTGCCATTGTCCCTGATAAAGGACATTCAGAGTTTTAAATCCAATCTCGTGGAGGAGAACAGCCATTTCAGGGAAAAGATTGATCATATCTTTGGGATGGTGCGTGTCGGAGTTTAGCATGATGGGTATCTGCTTTTTGTGAATTTGCTCGAGTATCCATGGACTCGGGTAAGGCGTACTGGATTTACCTTGATATAATCCCCTGGTATTCACCTCCACGATTACGCCACTTTTCATGACAACATCAAGGGTGTGATCTATTTCTTCCTGATACCACTGATCCTTTTCAAGAAAGAATTTATTGTCGATGTTTTGAAATTTGATCTTATCCATATGTCCGAGAATTGTTGGACGCGACGTTGCGATCATTTCGCGCGTCAAATCATAGTAACGCGCGATAGCCTTCTTTATATCCCCTGAGAAAATTTTATCAAGACCTTCTAGAAAAACAGAATGCGTTCCATCAATTTCCCAGGGTTTTCCATCATCAAAAGCGTCTACAAAATGAATTGAGCCGATTGTGTAATCCAGTTTTTGCGCAAAGTCGGTAGGGCCAGTCAAGCCAGGCACAAAATCAACTTCAAGTCCTTTGTAGATCTCAATTCCGGTTGTGGTACTATCCAAAGTATCAATTTCGCGTAGATAGCGATCAAGCAATTCCCTTTTCATGCACCAAACACTTTGAAATGGTACAGGCGCGTGGGAAGAAAAACCAATGCTGATCATTTTATTCTTGAGTGCCTGATGTACATACTCTTTAAGTTCCCCCTTCCCATCACAATAATTACTATGCATATGAAAGTTCGACCACATGATCAGATTGGTTCAAGTTGAGAGTTTAAAGTGGCAAGAAAAAGATTAAAACGCAACCTTAACAATATCATAAACAATGAGTGTATAATTAAACTAGATTGATCACATAAAATTGTCGCGTCAAAATAAAATTGAATTATGGATCGTACAGCTGATATTGCCATTGTGGGCGCCGGAATAGTAGGACTCGCGCATGCATATATGGCGTTGAAAAAGGGTCATCGCGTTGTATTGTTTGATCGGGACGAATTCGCTGTGGGTGCCTCCGTTAGGAACTTTGGATTGATTTGGGGAATAGGCCAGGAGCCGGGCGTACTTCTGGATCGCGCGTTAAGGAGTCGTTCACATTGGCAAACCATCGCAGAGAAAGCCGGGTTTTGGCTCAACAATAACGGATCGATGCATGTTGCATATCACGATGACGAATGGAATGTGCTCCAGGAATTCATGGAGTTGTATTCGGATGCTTCATATGAATGTAAACTAGTGTCTCCCACGGACATCGAGCAATTATCACCTGTAATAAAGACTGGTGGACTCAGAGGTGGCTTGTACAGCGAAACAGAAAGTACGGTGTATGCCAGGGAAGCAATACGAAAAATACCGTTCTGGCTGGAACAGCAATTTGGTCTCATTTTGAAACGCGGTCACGTGGTCACGGAGATATCAATTCCCCATATTAAAACTGCGCGTGAAAGTTGGAAAGTAGGACAAGTCTTTGTCTGCAGTGGCGCGGACTTTGAAACACTGTATCCTGAAGTTTTCGATCAGTATCCTGTTGTTAAGTGCAAACTTCAAATGATGAAAGCGACATCTTCAAAGAAGATAAAACTCGGACCGACGCTTTGTGCAGGCCTTACGCTGCGGCACTACCCTGCATTTGCCAAGTGTAGGTCTCTTAAACTACTTGACGCCAGGTATGATAACATATCTAAAGAGTTCAAGGATCATGGCATTCACGTGCTCCTCGCGCAGAATGCGGCTGGTGAGTTTATCATAGGAGATTCTCACCATTATAGCCGCACCGTTGAACCGTTCGACAGCGAACATATTAATAACGTGATACTGGATTACCTTGAAACCTTTGCTGAACTCGGAAAATTACAGATCAATGAGCGTTGGCATGGAGTCTATCCAAAGGTTCAGGGCGCGTCTAACCTAATCGTTAGCCCTGAGAAAGGTGTGACTATCGTTACTGGTCTCGGCGGTGCAGGGATGACCTTAAGTTTCGGGCTTGCTGAGGAAATGATCGACGCGCTTTAAAAAATCCGGCGTTTCCGACTACTCAAGTGGCTTACCAAAGCAATGGCTCTCGTTCATTCCGATATAAGATCCGTAATTGTCAATTTGAGAATATCCTAACCTCTTATAGAGTCCTATGGCTTCAATTTGATCGTGACCGGTTTCAAGGAAGGCAATCTTAAAGCCGTTACTTTCTGCTAATTTCAGCGATATAAGAATCTGCTTGAATATCCCCTGACCTCGATAACGTTTTCGACAAACATTCTCTTTATTTCTCCCTATTCCTTATCGAGTTTTTATAGCACCCACAACCGATAGTATCACCGTTGTTGTAAGCAATAAAGACCGAGTCCAAAAATGAGTCCAAAAATGCTATGACGTTGTACTGACCGTACACTTGCTGCATTGCTTCATTTCGTCGTCGAGGTCATTGTCCAATCTCGTTATCAGAAGTCCGAAATCTTTGTCGTTGCTATCCCTTTGGTGAACCGAGATCATGGGTAGTCTTTTGCTCAATTTATAAATTGTCGGCAACTTGGGAATCTGTCCCGGTTGAAAGAAAGCGTGGCCTCGAAAAAAGGTGTCAAAAAAATTATCATGTTTACACAGAACCCTGTACGAAAACCGTGAATACAAAATTGTCGGCCCCGTTCATAGCTGCGCTGGGGCTCCTGCTCATTACATTGGCTGTCAACGTTTCGATGCCACTGTTCAGGGTTTATACGGCAGCGGCGAATCTCAATAATGGTCAGACTTCGTTAGTACTCGCCGCCTATGTTGTTGGAATGATTCCATGCTATGTCTTCCTGGGTGGACTTTCAGATCGTGTCGGACGAAAGCCAGTATTGATCGCTAGCGTGCTGGTGTCGTTTTTAGCAACGGTTATTATCACCATTTCACCAACAGCCACAGCGTTGGTTTTCGCGAGATTTTTTCAGGGTATCGGAGTAGGAATAGGCATGGGTGCCGGTACTGCATACATCAGCGAGTTGCTGCCAGGAAATAATACATCAACACGCGCGGCCGGCTTGGCATCATTATCGACAGCTATCGGGTTTGGTGGTGGCGCCCTGGCAACAAGCATAAGTCTGCTTATCAATTTCACAACTTCTCCAATAACATACGTTGTTCTTTTGGTGATCACGGTATTAGGACTGATGTTAATCTTCTGGCTTCCCAACATTCCTCCGATAGGCGGAAAGCTCATACGGCTGCCTTACTTTCCCCACGGGTCTCTGCCGGTAAATGTGGCGATCGGGATTTGCTGGGCTGCGACAGGGGTTGTCATCGCGATCATACCAACGCAGCTTGCAAAATTTGAACTTGGTGCTCACTCGGGATTTTGTCTCACGTTGATCAATTGGTCGGGAGCGTTGGTTCAGCCTTGGATAAGATCATGGGATCCATTAAGAAGCGTAAGAGTAGGTGTGTTCCTCGTACCACTAGGCTTCGCGTTGGTTATTGTTGGATGTTATGCTGGTTTTCTGCCAGTCTTATTCCTGGGTACCTCAATTATCGGACTTTCGGCTTATGGTTATTCTTATCTCGGAGGTCTTGCACTCATTGCAATGCTCGGGGGACAACAGAAAGCTCGTGCTGTATCGGGCTATATGTTTTTCGGTTATTTGGGTTTTGGAATCCCTGCAATCTTTCTTGGGTACTTGTCAGACCATTTCGGAATAGTGAATGCATTGATGGTATTTGAAGCTGTGATCATTGCGCTCAGTATGTGGTTATCAATCAGGTTCTGTCGTACCAAAACAAATGTCGCATAATGGCTTCGAAATTGCTCATTCAATGATTTGTGAAAGTGTTCCCCGCTTTCGTCATCGTGGAATTCAAGTCAAAAATTTATTGAGCCTATTATTATTTGGTCTTACGGACGCAAAGTTCCTCCGCCGCAGCGATAGACTATGCGGTGACCGCACGACGTAAAAGCAGTTTATTGTCAATATCTGTTGACGATCCGCCGTTCAAACACATTAACATATTGTTAACTCCATTTTACTTTTATCTCATAGCCTATCGTTGGTGCAAACGCTGCAGCCGAAGGTTATGTTAACTGGCCGATAATTTCAGGTAACCAAAGTTAACGCAGATGTAATATTTCGCTGAATTATTCGTCAACGCAATTCCCAACCTTTGGCGCATTCAAAAATACCATTTCAGATTTGGAGAGATGATCACACAACCACTTTTCAATTTTGATTTTATCATTGAAAACCCAAAACCCAATTCTTATGAACAAAACTCTACTAAGGAATTTTTATTCTTTAGCGAAACAACAAGCCTCTGGAGCTATTGCGCTTTGCCTTTGGCTCTGCATTTCTAGCATGGCATTCGCTCAGACGTCTGTGACAGGCCAAGTAAAGTCTGGCGAAGATTCTACACCACTTCCCGGTGTAAACATTCTTGTAAAGGGAACGAGCTCCGGTACGATCACGGATTCTGAAGGCAGGTACGTTATCAATGCCCCTTCGAATGATGTGACATTGGTATTTTCATTCGTAGGATATCTTGCTCAGGAAGCATCGTTGGCAGGCCGCACAAGTGTAGACGTCACGCTTGCTACAGATGCCACGCAGTTGTCAGAAGTTGTAGTAACGGCTCTTGGTATCGAGAAAGAATCTGTGAAGCTTGGCTATTCACAACAGAAGGTTAACGGCGCAGATCTCGTAAAAGCTCGTGAACCAAACGCATTAAATTCTTTAGTCGGCAAAGTAGCAGGACTCACAGTAGGACCCTCGTCGGAAATGTTAGGCCGCCCGCAGCTGGTTTTACGTGGTGAAACAAATTTGTTGATCACCATCGATGGTGTACCAGTTGTATCGGATACCTGGAACATCAGTCCTGATGACATCGAAAGCTATACAGTGCTGAAAGGCCCCGCAGCCGCTGCGTTGTATGGTTCTCGCGGACAGAATGGAGCAATCATGATCACCACAAAAAAAGGAACAAAAGATCAACGCGGATTCGCGATCGACTTCAACTCGAGCACTATGATGGACAAAGGATTTCTGACGATTCCAAAAGTTCAAAATGAGTATGGTGGAGGAGAATATAATACGTATCGTTTTGGCGATGATGATCTCGGTCAAAAGGGCGGATGGAATCAAAATGACTACGACGTATGGGGCCCCCGTTTGAATGGCCAATTGATCTCTCAATACGATAGTCCGATCGATCCTGCCACGGGTATACGCACGGCTACTCCATACATTCCAAGAGGTAAAGACAATCTTCAGAGATATCTGCGGGCAGGTATTCTTTCAACCAACAATATTTCGGTGTCCAGCAGTGGAGAGAAATATGACCTTCGTGCTTCAGTTTCACAGACCTACCAACGCGGTATTGTTCCAAACACACAGTTAAACATTTCCAACTTCAACGTTTCAGCAACTTACAGATTCAGCCCGAAACTGAGCCTTGAAACGAACTTAAACTACAGCAAGCAATACACAGACAACATTCCCGATGTTAACTACGGTCCTAACAGCATGATCTATAATATTGATGTTTGGTCGGGTGCTGACTGGGATATCAACAACCTTAAAAACTACTGGCAGCCAGGTAAGGTTAACACGCAACAGTACAACTTCGAGTACATACGTTATAACAACCCGTGGTTGTCTGCGAATGAGTGGCTTCGTGGTCACCATAAAACTGATATCTATGGTTACATCGCTTTGAAATACAAGATTGCGCCTTGGCTGGATGCGGCAGTTCGGACACAGATCACGAGCTGGGATGTTTTACGCACAGAGAAATTTCCATTCTCAACTTCTGCTTACGGAAGAGACCAGAAACTTGGCGATTATCGTGAAGACAGAAGAACATTGTTTGAAAACAATACGGATGTTTTGTTCAGTGTAAACAAGGATGTGACGCCTGATATTAACATCTCTGGTGTTATTGGCGGTAACCTTAGAACTTATGCCTACAACTCAAGCTACGTTACGACAGATTACCTGAACGTTCCAACAGTTTATAATTTTGGTAACTCGAAAAATCCTGTGAAAGCATTTAACTATTCTGCGCCAATGCAGGTGGCCAGCGCATACTACTCACTTGACTTCTCGTTCAGACACTATGTTACTTTGTCAACCACTGGTCGTTTGGATAAATTCTCAAATCTTCCTAACGGAAATAACGCCGGATTCTACCCTTCAGTTGCTTTGAGCAGTGTGGTAAGCGATTACATTCAGATGCCTGAATTTATTTCTTTCTTAAAGGTAAGGGCATCGTATGCGAACGTTAAGAATACGAATACATCGTCAACAATTGGTCCAGCCTGGCAAGCCAGCGGTTATGGAAACCCACTCGAGTATGGTGATGTCTATACATCAGCCTACGATGGTCCTAACTATACGATCACGAACCCTTACACGATTTCCCGCCCGTACAACAATCAACCTGCAGCGTCTTACACGAAGCAACTGGCGAATCCCAATATCAAAACAAATTCAAATGCTACAACTGAGTTTGGCGTTGCAATGAAATTCATTGAGAACAGAATTGGATTTGATGTAACATACTATGATGCGGTAAGAGGCCCTAGTATTGTAAGATCGCAATGGTCTGAAGCATCTGGTTTTACAGGTGGTACGATCAACGGTGTAAAGACTGAGAAAAAAGGATGGGAAGTTTCTTTAATGGGTACGCCGATCAAGAATACAAATGGATTCTCCTGGAACGTGCTGGCTAACTGGTCTTCTTACGTTGAACGCTACAAAGAATTCTATGACGGTCTGACTTCTGTCAATGGCGGGTATATTGGTGCTGATTCCAGAATCACCTACAAAATTGGAGATCGGACGGATGGTAACTATGGATACAAATTCTATCGTGACGCTAATGGAGAGATCCTTCATAAGAGCAACGGCGATGTTTACAGAGACAATCGGGTTGCGACAAAACTTGGCCATTATAATCCTAATTGGGTATGGTCAATTGTTAATACCCTGACTTATAAGAGCCTTTCTCTTAACTTCCAGTTCGACGGCCGTGTGGGTGGTGTCGGTCAGGATAATGTGTACTACAAGTTATTACAAGGTGGCCGCGAAGAATCAACTGCGAAGGGTGCTTATGGCGCAGCCCGTTTGGCTGAATTCAATGCCAATTCTGAAAACGATCCAAACAAAGCTCCTGCAAAAACATACGTTGGACAAGGTGTAGCATTAACGGATGACTCACCACTTCCGGAAGTTGATCCTGTTACCGGTCAGATCACAAATTATGATCAATTGAAACTCGTTAAAAATACAACGGCATACACGCTACAGGATTATATTGGATCTGAGACGAAATTCGATGAGCGTTATTTGATCAGCAAGACGTTCTCGAAACTGAGACAGGTGACGATCACTTATAACATTCCATCAAAGATCCTGAGTCGTACGCCATTTAGGGTTGCTAGCTTGTCGCTGGTGGGTAGAAACCTCTTCTATTTTGCTGAACGCAAGGACATAGATTGGGATTCATTCATCGGAACATACACCAGCGCACAGGATCTACGCTCTCCAACACTCAGAAGATATGGTGTTAACATCAACCTCACTTTCTAATTGAATTAGCATGAAACTATATATCAAAGCATTCTATCTTATTATCGCGCTACTGGCACTCAATGCTTGCGAGAACTACGATGTATTGGTCAAGAATCCTAATCTTCCAACGACAGTACCACCGGCGTTATTGCTGACCGGTGCCCTTGAGCACATGAACGATGCCAATGCATGGAACGGCAAAATGGGATCTCAAAGTGCCGCTCAGTTTTATGTCAGCACGTATGACTACTACGGAACAAATAACTATGATCAGGGTCCCTTCATCCAGACAACAAATAATTTTGAATACACTAAAGTGCTTCAGAATGTCGTCCAGATGGAACTGGAAGCAATCAATGCAGGACAGCCAGATGTTAATCCTTATTCGGCTTTAGCAAAATTCCTGAAAGCCTTTTACTACAATCTGATGTCACAGAAACTCGGCGATGTACCGCTTACTGAAGCATTGCTTGGACCTGAAAACCCTAGGCCGGTGTATGATAGCCAGAAGGATGTGTACATTCAGATCTTGAAATGGCTGGATGAATCTAACGCAGATATTGCAAGTTTGATAGCCAGCAACGACGCTACACTTTCTGGAGACATCTATCTCGGTAACAGCCTGGGCAAATGGCAGAAGATCGTAAACTCATTTACATTGCGCGTTTTGATCAGCCTTAGCAAGAAAGAAGCCGATGGCGACCTTAACATTAAGAGTAAATTTGCTGCTATCATTGGAGATCCTGCCAAGTACCCAGTAATGTCTTCAACGGGCGACAATCTTCAGTACACTTATAATGTCGCTTACAACCCGTATCCTAAAAACCCTACAAGTTTGGGTAGAGATGGTACGCGCGAAAACGTCGGCAGCGTATTCATGGGTCTCGCTACAAGCTTGAAGGATCCGCGTACTTTCGTTGTCGGCACACCTGCACCAGCGAAGATTATTGCGGGTAAAGCATTTACAGATTTCGACGCCTACGTAGGAGCGCCTGCCGGATTGAGCATGAGTGATCTAGGTGTAAATGCACAAGGCGGTGAATATTCATATATCAACGCTCTTCGGTATTCGTTCGACTTCGCGGGCTCGAAAGCAGAACCCGCGATGATCATCGGTTATCCCGAACTTTGTTTCAACATTGCTGAAGGAATAAATCGCGGATGGACAAGTGGTGATGCAGGCAGCTGGTATACGAAGGGTATTACGGCTTCTATGAATTTTCTTGGCGTTACTGAGGGTAGTTCGGTTACAGTTGGTAATCTTACTGGTACTATCGTTTATGGTTCTGTCGATAACCTTTCCATTGCTACCTACCTTGCGCAGCCAGCAGTAGCTTACAAGTCTGGTACCGATGGGCTGAATCAAATATTGAATCAAAAGTATCTGGCTTTCTGGCAGAATTCTAACTGGGAAGCTTTCTTCAATCAAAGAAGAACAGGCGTACCAACATTTTCATCTGGTCCTGGAAGTGGAAACGGCAATAAGATTGCCAAGCGTTGGCAGTATCCAAGAGCTGAAGTTGACTCAAACGGCTCGCATTACAGCGAGGCAGTTCAGCGCCAGTTTAGTGGTGTCGATGATTTGGATGGCACACTATGGATCAATCAATAATTGAAATATAATTTCAGATCAAACTCCGGAGCTTAAATCCCGGAGTTTTTGTTAACTCACTCAATATCAAATAGCACTCGCTATTAACAATTTTAACGCTCTAAATCGCTCTCTATGAGAAAACTCCTGACCTTACTGGTTTTCGTGTCCAGCAGCTTTGTGCTCTATGCGCAGAAAATGAAAACTGAGAATGTAGTCCTTATTACACTCGACGGAATGCGTTGGCAGGAGATCTTTAATGGGGGAGACTCAGCGTTTATGCGTCAGCAACAGTTTTTGAAAGACCCGAAGCTTAAAGATAAGTTCTGGCGCAACGATATGGCTGAACGCAGAAAAGCCCTGTTTCCTTTCTTGTGGACTATGGTAGCACAGAAGGGACAACTTTATGGAAATCGTAAGGCGGGAAGTCTGATGAACGTCTCCAACAATCAATGGTTTTCATACCCCGGTTACAACGAATTGCTTACCGGAACACCCGACAACGAGCGCATTCACAGCAATGATAAATTCCTCAATCCAAATACTAACGTCTTGGAATTCATCCAATCTCAGCCAGGATTTGCTAAAAAGGTTGCGGCCTATACATCGTGGGATGTGTTTCCATTTATCATCAACGAAAAAAGAAACGGCATACCTGTAAGCAGCGGTCTGGTGAAAGCAACAGGTCAACTTACCGAAGAGGAACAAACTTTAAACAAGTTAATGGTCAGTCTTCCAAACCCGCTGGGTGATGTTAGGCTTGACGCCTTTACATTTTATTATGGCCTTCAATACATGAAGAAGAACAAGCCACGTGTGATGTATTTTTCTTTTGATGAGACCGATGATTTCGCACACGGTGGCGAGTACGCCGCGTATCTTAATTCAGCCCACAATACTGACGGATTCTTCAACGAGCTGTGGAACTATCTTCAATCGGAAAGCATGTATAAAGGCAAGACGACACTGATTATTACTTGCGATCATGGCCGTGGCCCTGGTACCGACGACTGGAAGAATCACGGAACAGAAACACCTGGTTCAGATCAAATATGGATGGCCGTGATTGGTCCTGATACTCCCGCAACGGGCGAGATAACATCCGGGCAGAATTATCAGAATCAAATCGCGAAGACTCTCGCGTCTCTGCTTGGACTGGAATACAAAAATCAAAAGCCTGTAGGCGACGTCATTCAGTCGGTTATGACGAGTAAGTCTAAATAGCCTTTGATATTTTATCTTCGTTGCGATTCGGTACTTACCCGCACCTACCCGGCAGTCAACATCCGGTTTGCACTTTTACGCATTGGCTATTATTGCTACATTGGTCGAATATAATCACGAGGACCGACGTATGAAGATAATAACAATGCTTATCGCTTTGAGTGTAATAACGAATGTGATGATGGCACAAACCATAGTAAAACTTTATTCAGACAAGATCCCCAATGAAATTCCAGGCCCTGATGAAGAGAAGTCCGCCTCAGACGGCATTGTAAGAATCAGCAACGTTACCCGACCTACGCTTGAAGTGTTCCTGCCCGCGAAGGAAAAAGCCAACGGTGCGGCTGTTCTAATCTGTCCTGGTGGAGGTTATGGGATCAACGCCTATAAGCACGAAGGTACCGACGTTGCGGTTGAATTAAACAAAGTAGGTGTAGCGGCATTTGTGCTCAAGTACAGACTCCCCAGCGACAAGACGATGAAGGATAAAAGTATTGGTCCTCTTCAGGATGCCCAACGCGCTCTGATACTAATCCGCGAGCGGGCAAAAGAATGGAATGTGAAAGCTGATCGTGTCGGCATCATGGGATTCTCAGCGGGTGGTCATCTGGCCTCAACAGCAGGAACACATTTTGAAAAGCCGTTGGTTGACAATCCTGCGAAGATGAGCATACGTCCTGATTTCATGATCCTGCTTTATCCGGTGATCAGCTTTCTGGACAGTATTGGGCATATGGGTTCACGCGCCAATCTGATCGGGAAATCGCCAACGCAGGAAGCGATAAAATTATACTCGAATGAATTGCAGGTGACGAACGAAACTCCGCCAACATTTCTGGCACACGCCGGTGATGATGATGCTGTAAAAGTCGAGAACAGCATCAGATTTTATGAGGCATTGAACAAACGCGGAGTGTCTGCAGAACTTTTCATCTATCCAAAAGGCGGGCATGGATTTGGGTTGATTAATCCAACATCTCCCGACAGGTGGATGGACCGTTGTATCGACTGGATGAAAAGCAACAAGTGGCTGTAATTTATTAGCAATTCCGATTTAGAACCAACTTCTTTTAATCTTTTACCTATGAATCGTATACTCACATTCCTTTGTCTCATATCAATTGCTTCACCGCTGGTTGCACAATCGTCGTGGAAAATGGTAGGTGGAAAGATAAGCACGCCTTGGGCTGAAAAAGTTGATCCAGCCAGTCCATTACCCGAATATCCGAGACCGCAATTGGTAAGAGAAACGTGGCTGAACCTGAATGGCCTGTGGGACTATGCGATCAAGTCAAAAACAGACAGCATCCCATCTGGCTATGACGGAAAAATTCTGGTTCCCTATGCGGTCGAATCGGCTTTGTCTGGGGTCGGAAAGGAAGTTGGACAAGATAATAAATTGTGGTATAGACGTACCGTTGTGATGCCGTCAACTTTCAAAAAGAAAAATGTTTTGCTTCACTTTGGCGCAGTAGATTGGGAAACTCACGTATACGTCAATGGAAAAGTTGTTGGCTCGCACAAAGGTGGATATGATCCTTTCTCATTTGACATAACGCCCCATTTGAAATCAGGGCAGAATGAAATTGTTGTCAGTGTATGGGATCCTTCTGATGAAGGACCTCAACCCCGTGGGAAACAAGTAAAGAAGCCGAACAGTATCTGGTATACGCCGGTAACAGGTATTTGGCAGACGGTATGGTTGGAACCTGTGGCAAAAACATACGTACTGGCTACACGTCACACGCCGGATATTGATCAGAAAACAATTCAAATTCAGGCACTCGTTAGCAACCTCGCCCCCGGCGATATGCTGAAAGTTCAGGCTTTGAAAGGCACTGAGGTGGTAGCAGAGGAAACCTTGGCTGGAATGAATGCAACACTGCAAATTGAAAGTCCGACGTTGTGGTCGCCAGAAAATCCTTTTCTCTATGATTTGAAGGTCTCCATTTTGAGAAAGGGCAAAGTGATCGATCAGATTTCAAGCTATTGCGCTATGAGGAAGATCTCCAGCGCGCCTGATGAGTCAGGCACACTTCGTATGCTGCTCAACAACTCTTTCACATTTCAATATGGCCCGCTCGATCAGGGATGGTGGCCCGACGGATTGTATACAGCACCGACCGACGAGGCTTTGAAGTTCGATATTGAAAAAACGAAGGCGATGGGATTCAACATGATCAGAAAACATGTAAAGGTTGAACCTGCGAGATGGTACTACTATTGCGATAAACTCGGAATGCTTGTTTGGCAGGATATGCCGAGTGGAGACATGGGAAATCGTTGGGAGCAGAGACCGGGTATTATCGGAATAGCGACATCAAAAGATCGTACGCCAGAATCCGAGAGGATCTATAAAACTGAGTGGAAGGCAATCATGGATGCAAATTATAATTTTCCATCGATCGTAGTATGGGTACCATTCAATGAAGCATGGGGTCAATTCAAGACGGAAGAGATTGTGAATTGGACGATGCAATACGATCCAAGCCGACTTGTCAACACGGCGAGCGGAGGGAATTTTGTTTCCGTCGGGCATATTCTGGACCTTCATAATTATCCCGAACCAGTCATGCCGGATCCTGAGCTTTATGGTAAAGATCGTATCATAGTACTTGGCGAATTTGGAGGCTTAGGCCTCCCGTTGGACGGCCATACCTGGCAATCGAAAGACAACTGGGGTTATCAAAGTTTTCCGAATAAAGAGGAGTTGCTGACCAAATACTTGTCCTTTATTGATCGCTTTCAACCTTTGATTGAAAAAGGTCTGTCAGCCGCTGTATATACCCAGACGACCGACGTAGAGATAGAAACGAACGGACTGATGACCTATGACCGTAAGGTCGTTAAGATGCCTGAGCAGAGCCTGAAGGCGGCTCATGCTAAACTGTACAACGCTGGTCTGGTTAAACTTAAGCAGTAATTTAACAACCGGCCTATTTAGTCGAAAACTTGAATATAGTTTGTGTATTGTATTGTTCTCCGGGATTCAACACTACGCTTGGAAACTTCGGATGATTCGGTGAATCGGGGAAGTGTTGTGTCTCAAGGCAAAGTGCATAGCGCTGCTTGTACACCGTTCCGAATTTACCCGTCACGCTGCCGTCAAGAAAATTCCCGGTATAGAACTGGGTACCTGGCTCCGTAGTAGATACTTCCATGACCCGTCCACTAACGCTATCCGATACGGTAGCAACTTTGCCCATTGAACCTGCAGGCTTATCGAAAACATAACAATGATCGTATCCGATGCCAACCGTGAGTTGTTCATAAGCATCATTGATTCTTGAGCCTATTACTTTAGGTGTCGTGAAATCAAAGGGTGTACCCTTTACTGGTCTTATCTCGCCTATAGGAATCAAACTTTTGTCGACAGGAATAAAGTTGGTTGCTTCGATTTGTAGCGTGTGGCCAAGGATGTCGGTCTTCGTATTGCCTGACAAATTAAAGTAACTGTGATTGGTGAGATTAAGTATCGTCTTTTTATCAGTAGTCGCGTGATATTGGATCTTCAATTCATTGTTATTGTTCAGTACGTAAGTCACCTCAACCTGAAGATTACCCGGATATCCTTCTTCCAAGTCTTTGCTCAGATACTCAAGTTTTAGTGCAACGGAGTCGCTAGAGGAGGAAGGTGTCGGCTTCCAGACTACTTTATCAAAACCTTTAGTACCGCCGTGAAGGTGATTCTTCCCATTGTTGGTGATCAGCGTATACTTCTTGCCGTCCAGTGTGAACCTTCCATTGGCGATTCGATTACCGTAGCGGCCCACTAATGCGCCAAAGAATGACGGTGCTTTCAGATAACCAGCCAGAGAATCGTATCCGAGTACGATGTCTTCCAATTTTCCGTTCTTGTCTGGTGTTCTGATAGAAGTGATGATACCGCCGTAATTCGTAATATCGACTTCCATCCCGTTTGAATTCTTCAGATGAAATAAAGAAAGTGCAGTACCATCTGGCAATGAGCCAAATGATGACTCCGATATCGAAGCTCCGTGAGCAACAGTATCAGCAGATGTCACAGCTACTTGATCTTTCTTTGGACTGTCGCAGGAAGCCATGAGCAGAATACATAATGGTACTAAAGTAACGTGAAGAAATTCTTTTTTCATATCTCTAAGTTGGGCTAGTAAAAATTTATTATTCAAACGGATGTTTTTTACGCATCATCAATAAAAATATAACATTGTCGCCTATTTTAATCTTTAAAAGATGTGCAAAGGCTTCAATTTGTTTGCAATAGACTGGTTCCGCCACGTAGCGCCACGACGTAATGATCCATTTCAGTATTAAACTTCGATCTATAAGCTACAGACAACCTCGAAATAAACCCCGGTATTGCAGATTTAAGTATAATATTGATTGTACAACCACCGAATCCACCGCCCATCATTCGAGAGCCGAGAATTACATCACACCTCCTGGCCTCATCAACAAGGAAGTCGAGTTCATTACAACTGACCTCGTAAAGGCGGGAAAGACCTTCGTGACTCGCATACATTTTCTTTCCAAAAGCCGCCAGATCACCGACGGTCAGGTGGTGTGAAGCATCAAGAACGCGCTGATTTTCTTCTACAACATAACGACAACGGTCCAAAATCTTCCCATTCAATAATGAAGCATGATGATCAATCATTTCGATCGTCACATCGCGAAGGCTTTTGATTTCAGGATAGAATTGTTTTAATATTTTAACGCCGGACTCACACTGCTCCCTTCGTTCGTTGTAAGCAGAAGTTGCCAGCGTATGCTTCACCATCGTGTCGCACAACAGAATTGCATAATCCTGAAGTTGCAACGTAAAATATTGATAGTTGAGCGATCGACAGTCGAGCACGAATGCCTGATTCTCCTGGCTCATCATGCTTGCGAACTGGTCCATGATACCACACATCACGCCAGCGTAGTTGTGCTCGGCCCATTGGGCAATTTGAACCATTTCTATTCTGGGTACTTTGAATCCATGTAAGTGATCAAGCGCAAATGCAAAACCACATTCCAGCGCAGCGGAAGAAGAAAGACCTGCACCCGTTGGAATATCACCATCCATGACGCAATTGAACGCTTGAAGGGTGTACCCCTTGTCAAGAAACCTACGCGCAACTCCGAGCATAAAGTTTGCCCAAAGCGGTGATTTCAATCTCGATGGATTGGCAATATCGAATGTTATCGTTTCGTTTTGTCTCAGCGAATGCAATGATGAGTTCTGACCCCCAGCCAGACCGATAGCAAGTACCATCTCGCGATCGATGCCGGCGGGCATTACAAATCCATCATTATAATCTGTGTGCTCGCCGATAAGATTAATGCGGCCCGGTGACCGTACCATGATCGGCTCCTGATGATACAATGCCCGATACCTTTTCCGGACTTCTTCGGGATTGAGTTTTGCTGGGTGTCTGGGCAATGAATCCGAATTGATCATCTTAAATTTTCAAATTGACGCCCAATCTTTGCTAAAAATGATTTAAAAAACAATATCGGCCGGGTTGTTGGGGTTACATATTTGAGGAATAGTAACATCAGACAAAATACCGCAGTCGATTCAATGAACTAATAATCAACCTAACATTGTTAAGAAGTTATGAAATGGACAGATGTATTGAACTATGCTAAAAAGGGTAGCCCCGCTCCGGATCGACGTGTAGAAAAATCAGATGCAGAATGGCAGCAATTGATGACGCCAGACGAATATCGGATCACCAGACGCAAAGGAACTGAACGGGCATTTACGGGCGAGTACTGTGAAGCACACGCGCCAGGACTTTACGGATGCAGGTGTTGTGATACGCCGCTTTTTGATTCGACACAAAAATTTGAATCAGGAACTGGCTGGCCAAGCTTCACCGATCCTGTGAAAGACAATGTGATTAAATACGAGGCAGATACGAGTTTTGGTATGACGCGTGTCGAGGCGATGTGCGCAGTTTGTGATTGTCATCTTGGCCACGTATTTCCGGATGGACCTCCTCCAAGTGGGTTGAGGTTTTGCATTAATTCGGCATCGATCAAGCTGGTAACAGTGAATGCGTAGCATCTAAAAAGCACTGTAAATGGTAAATTGCGAATGACGTTCATTCACGATTTACTATTTTAATGTCTTTGACTCAAGAATGAACAGGTTAGAAAAATCCAAAGAAAATGGATACCTGGTTATTGTAGTTATGGACGCTTGCAAATCCGGACTGCAACCCATTTTGCCACATCCTGATTGATATTTGATACCTACTCTAAGCACACACTAAGCACTCCATCTGGCCGTCTCCTGGCTCCCAGCTAGCTTCTTTGCCAACTAGAAAGTTTGATCTTCGCTTGAATTGTCACTGAAATGTAGACGTAGTCATCGCAGACCTGTGTCGAGGGCGTTACTTTCAGGTAATAAGTCCTATAGTCCCGAGAGGCATTGTGCATAAAGCTAACGACACGGTTTTACGGCTAATCATTGATTACATCCCAACGTAATTAAACGGGGTCACTGCCTTTAGTTGTGCTTTAATCTTATCGGTCACTTCGAGCGAATCTATGAACGTCGATAAACTTTGTTGTGTGATCTTTTCGTTTTTTCTGGTAAGTGTTTTTAAAGCTTCGTATGGATTTGGATACCCTTCTTTCCGTAGGATCGTTTGAATAGCTTCAGCAACCACTGCCCAATTATTTTCAAGATCGTCGTGTATTGCCTGACGATTTAACTCAAGTTTGCCAATACCTTTTAACAATGACTGTAGCGCGATGTACGTATGGGCTATGGGTACTCCAATGTTCCTGAGAACTGTTGAGTCCGTAAGATCGCGTTGAAGTCTTGAGATCGGAAGTTTCGAAGACAGGTATTCGAAGATAGCATTGGCGAAACCGAAATTGCCCTCCGCGTTTTCAAAATCTATAGGATTGACTTTGTGTGGCATTGCCGAAGAACCCACTTCTCCTTCTTTGATTTTTTGTTTAAAGTACTCCATGGATACATACTGCCACATATCTCTGCTGAAATCGATGAGAATGGTGTTGATTCTTTTTAAGTTATCAAAAAGCGACGCCATATAATCGTAGTGCTCAATCTGCGTTGTAGGATAACTGCGGATTAGCCCCAGATGCTGACAGAATTCTTCAGCAAATTTATTCCAATCTGTCCCCGGATAGGCAACGTAATGCGCATTTAGATTGCCCGTAGCGCCACCAAACTTACCAGCATGAGGCACTGATTTCAACTGCGTTAATTGCCGTTCGAGGCGGACGGCAAACACCATAATCTCTTTCCCCAAACGGGTAGGGGTAGCGGGTTGCCCATGCGTATGCGCAAGCATCGGAATGTCCTTCCATTCTTTTGCAAGGCCATTTAGTCGATTGATTAGGAGATTCACCACGCTGAAATATTCCTGCTCGACGAATTCTTTCAACAGCAATGGTATAGAAGTGTTGTTAATATCCTGAGAGGTGAGGCCAAAATGGATGAATTCTTTGAAGTCACCAAGATTCAACCTTTCAAACTCTTTTTTGATGAAGTATTCAACAGCCTTTACATCGTGATTGGTTGTCTTTTCAATGTCTTTTACCTGTTTTGCATGATCTTCAGTGAAATTCTTATAAATCTTGCGCAGGTCACTGATTTTATGAGCTGGAAAATCCTCCAATTCTGGAATCGTTGCTGAAAGAGCGATCAGATACTCGATTTCGATCTGCACACGGTATCGAATGAGACCGTATTCAGAGAAGTATTGGGTAAGCGGTTTCACCAGTTCGAAGTATCTCCCATCGACGGGTGAAATTGCCATCAGAGGATTCAATTCCACGAGAACTATTGTTAAGTCTTAAAATTACACTTTTTAGTATAACCTTCACATGTAGCTCATTTCGTCGTACTTTTGCGTTATACTCATTGACGGCAAGGTTGAACTGGAATTGGCGGCATTCGTATTGCTTAGAGGTCGTCAACGCATAATAGATTTTTATGGCATTTAGCTTCTTTAAAAAAGGAAATAAACAGGAAGAGAAACCGGCGGCTAAAGCTGAGTCACATTCCGGTCCGAGATATTATGAACTTGGTGTGAGGGATGTTATCCAGGAAACGCGTGACGCAATTTCGATCGTGTTTGATAATCCGGTCCAAGGCAAGTTGAACTATAAGGCAGGGCAATTCTTAACCCTAATTATACCAGTTAGTGGGAAAGAAGTCCGAAGAGCATACTCGTTGTGTACTTCACCTTTCACGGATGAATTTCCGACCGTAACTGTGAAAAGAGTTGATGACGGATTGATGTCGAATTGGCTTCCCGATAATCTAAAAAAAGGGAGTACAATTCGCATCATGGAACCGATGGGTCAATTCACCACCGAATTCAATGCCAGCGCCAAGCGGCACATCATTATGTTTGCCGGTGGTTCGGGCATCACGCCAATGATGGCGATCATCAAGAGCATCCTTACACAAGAATCAAGCAGTATTTGCTCACTGATATATTGTAATCGCGACGAACACAGTATCATTTTCAAACAGCAATTAGAAAAACTTGAAGTCAACGACGAAGGTCGTTTGCATGTTATTCATATTCTCGACAATGCGCCTATGAATTGGCAGGGATATTCGGGACTTCTGAATCACGATATGTTGACAAAGTTGTTCGAACGTATTCCGGACTGGGGAATTGATAGGACTACTTACCTCATGTGTGGACCGGAGGGAATGATGAAGAATGTTGAATCATTGCTCAGCGTGAGGAACATTCCGATGGATAAAGTTTTTAAAGAAAGTTTTGTTCAGGGCACGATCGACAAGGAAACCAAACAAGAGGCGGCAACGTCCACACAGGATAAAGCACACGAAGTAACCATTCGTTACGATGGTCAGGAATACAAAGTGCTCGTGCCCGCCGGTAAAGCAATATTAGAGACTGCCTTAGATCAGGGAATAGATTTGCCCTACTCCTGCCAAAGTGGATTATGTACGGCCTGCCGTGGAAAATGTTTGTCGGGAAAAGTTAAGCTTGATGAGGAAGAAGGGCTTTCCAAATCGGAACGCGAGGAGGGTTACGTATTAACGTGTGTAGGCCATCCGTTAACCGACGATGTAGTCATCGAAATCGGCTAGCCATCGCGGCGTCATCCCTATCAATGTGAATTGATTCTCGATTATTGACTGAGTGATTATTCAGGATCAGGATCGCATCTTCAGCCTCAATAAATTCATATTAGAAGTAATATAAAGCGTCTTTCCATCAGCTGAAAAAGCGCAATTCGCTGTTGGTTCTGTAAGCTTAATCTTACCCAGAACTTTTCCTTCCGAATTAAAAATCCAGATGCCGCCTGGGCCGCTGGCAAACACGTTGCCTTGCGCGTCGATCTTCAGTCCATCAGGTGATCCTTTTTCTGTTTTGCCTATTGCTGTTGCATCATAAAACAATGATCCACGCGTGATAGAATCTTTGTCGGATAAATCAAATGTGTACCATACTGCTTTGTCCGGATCTGAATTGGCAACGATCAATCTTTTATCACCGGGAAAAAGCGCAATGCCGTTGGGTCTTGTCACCGAGTCAGTCAAGAGCGTAACTTTTCCATCTTTGCTTTTGAACACGCCGTGGAACGGAATTTCTTTTGTAGAATCCGATTCTTTATTAGGTAACCCATAAGGAGGGTCAGTGAAAAATAACGTTCCTGATTTGCTGATCACTGCATCATTCGGGCTGTTAAATTTTTTACCTTCATAGTTGTCGGCAAGGGGTGTGAACTTAGAAATGGGTGAACCAAGCGGTGCGTCCATCACAGATATTCTTCGGTCGCCATGCTGACAAAGAACAAGTTTTCCATCATTGGTTAGCGTGAGACCATTTGACCCTTCTTCACCTGAGTAAGGGGAGTTAATGCCAGTATAACCTGAAGGTTTAAGATATACTTCTTTGCCTTTTTCCTCTGTCCACTTATAAATTGTATTTGCAGGAACGTCCGAGAAGATGAGCATCTTTTCGCTTTCAAGCCAGAGCGGGCCCTCGCTCCATTTAAATCCATCGGCAAGCTTTTCGACAGTCGCGTCAGGTTCTATTAATGCATCCAACGCCGGATCTATACGTTCAATGATACCGATGTTGGAAGATTCTGGTTGCTTGCAAGCCGCCGTCGATAGCAGTAGAAGAAGGAAAATTGTATGCTTCATGGAAAGTAGTTTTCACCCGAAATTAGTTGAAAAGCTGCATGCATCAAGCTTTGGCCTGCGAACTTGACAAATGCAGTGCATTGAAGCTCGTATTTCCGGCTGGTGGCCGCTAGTGCAGAACTCTTTTTGGTGGAGAAATCCGTCGTAATAGTCCATATCGTAGATTAAATCATAGTTAGCATCTACTTGAAGTTTGGATAGGTAATCAACCGCTTCACACACCCCTGACTAAAAAAGAGTTCCCATCGTTAAAGAGACGGGCGGCGCAGTAGGGTCGAACCGTCTCTTTGTTTATTCGGGATTTGATCTCGGAAGTCATTATCAGCCCGCAATTGCATTGAACAAAATCGATGTAATGGACGTCAGGGATGTGAATATTACTTTCCCTTTGCTATTTTGCGGCCTTTATTAACTGATCGGGGCCTGGTATGATTAAAGTAGGACAGGGCAGACTGTCATTTTCTGACTTCGAAGAAGTTCTCTACAAGGGGGCTAAAGTAGCACTGGACAAGCAGGCTGTTGATAAAGTTGAGAAGAACTTCGATTTCCTGAAGGGTTACGCGCAGAACAAAATCATTTACGGCATTAATACTGGATTGGGCCCTATGGCTCAATATAAGATCAGTGATGAGGATCAACGTGAACTTCAATACAACCTGATCAGAAGCCATAGTTCCGGCGCCGGACAGCCCATGGTTGAAGATCTTTCGAGAGCAACGATGCTCGCGCGTCTCAATAGCCTGATGCAAGGCTACTCGGGAATACATCCTTCTGCAGTCAACTTGCTTAAAGACCTTCTTAACGAACGTATCAGTGCCTGCATATTTGAACGCGGTGGCGTTGGTGCAAGTGGAGATCTTGTACAGCTTGCGCACCTGGCACTTAATCTTATTGGAGAAGGTGAGGTATTGGAAAACAATGTTCTCAAACCTACTCGCGAGGTGATGGAGTCACGCGGTATCGAGCCGCTTGAAGTTCATATGCGTGAAGGTCTCGCGTTGATGAACGGCACATCGGCGATGACTGGCGTGGGAATGGTTAATATTATTCACGCCCATTATCTATTGGTTTGTGCAGTCGTTCTTTCTGCAACTACAAACGAATTGATGAAGTCTTTTGATGATCATTTTTCATTCGAACTGAATCACGTAAAACATCACCCCGGCCAATCAAAAATTGCCGAAGCCATGAGGAATGTTCTTGCTGACAGCAAACTGATACGCAAACGTCCCGATCATTTATATCATCGTAAAATAGAAGAAGCGATTTTTACGGATAAGGTGCAGGAGTATTACTCGCTTCGTTGTGTGCCACAGATTCTCGGCCCGGTATACGACACGATTCTCGAGGTACAGAACGTACTTGAAAATGAAGTTAATTCGGTGAATGATAATCCGGTGATTGATCACGAACGTGAGAATGTTTACCACGGTGGAAACTTTCATGGTGATTATGTCGCGCTGTCGATGGATAAGCTTAAGATCGTTATTACCAAATTGACGATGCTTTCAGAGCGGCAGTTAAACTATCTGCTGAATGATAAATTAAATCAGAAGCTGTCGCCATTTATCAACCTCGGTAAATTGGGTTTGAATTTTGGACTTCAGGGCATGCAATTTACCGCGACCTCTACGACTGCCGAAAATCAGACGCTGTCCTTTCCAATGTACGTCCATAGCATTTCCAATAACAATGACAATCAGGATATCGTCAGTATGGGTTGCAATGCCGCACTGATGACGCGCAAAGTCATAGACAACGCATTCGACGTACTCGCGGTGCAAGCCCTCGCAGTAGTGCAGGCAATCGACTATCTCAAATGTCAGTCGCGTCTTTCGCCATTCTCGCATTCATTGTATGAAAACATTCGCGAGATCGTAGGACCCATCATTGAGGACAAGCCCCGGCATGCGGATATGCAGGCCGTTAGAAAATACTTGCTCAAGTTAGGCTCATCTATAAAAATATAAGATGAAATATGCTTTGGTCACAGGCGGCTCCCGCGGAATTGGACGGGCAATTAGTATCAAACTTGCCGAAATGGGATACAATATCCTCATCAACTATAAAAGCAACGAAGAAGAAGCACTCAGGACACTGAATGACGTAAGAGAAAAGAATGTAGTCGCTGAAACTTTGAGATTTGATGTGTCGGACAAATCAGACGTCGACGCCGTTCTTGGAGGTTGGATAGAACAACATAAAGACGATATTCTTGAAGTGCTCGTGAATAATGCTGGCGTCAGGGATGATGCCTTGATGATCTGGATGACTGATGAGCAGTGGAAGCGGGTAGTGGGTTCAAGTCTTGATGCTTTTTATTACGTATCCAGGCACGTTATGAATTCGATGTTGGTAAATAAATATGGAAGAATTGTCACCGTTGTCTCGTTAAGCGGGTTAAAAGGGATGCCTGGTCAAACCAATTATTCTGCCGCAAAGGCCGGCGTAATCGGTGCAACAAAGGCATTGGCGCAGGAAGTTGCAAGAAGAGGAGTGACGGTAAACGCGGTTGCTCCCGGTTTTATCAGGACGGACATGACGAAAGATCTGAGCGAAGCAGAGTTGAAGGGTTTGATTCCGATGAAAAGGTTCGGCGAACCTGAGGAAGTGGCAGATGCGGTTGCATTTTTAGCATCTCCTAAGGCATCGTATATTACGGGCACTGTTTTGTCCATTAACGGTGGACTTTACACCTGATCAGAGAACCAGCCGTACCTGAAGCGATTGATAAATTCCTTTTAATGGTACTGGCCTTGTAAATCCCCACAGTTCTAAGAACATAAAAGGTCTTTATCACAATTTAAAGTCATATTTTTCCGCCTTAAATAAGTTGGGATTAACGTTCCCTTGCACATTTTTAGATGAATAGAGTAGTTATTACGGGTATCGGAATTTATTCTTCGATAGGCAAGAACTTGGATGAGGTCAGGCAGTCGCTTTACGATGGTACTTCGGGAATAATACTTGACCCTGTCCGAAAGGAAATGGGTTATAGGTCGGGCCTCACCGGTTTCGTCGAGCGCCCTGTTCTGAAGGGTATACTTGACCGTCGTGCCAGAGTAATGCTACCCGAGCAGGGAGAATTCGCATTCATGGCAACCCGGGAAGCTTTGTACCAGGCAGCTCTTGATCAGGATTTCATCGACAAGCATGAAGCAGGCATAATATACGGCAACGATAGCTCAGCCCAGCCAGTAATTGATGCCATCGACATCATCAGAGATAAGAAAGACACGATGATGGTGGGTTCAGGCAACGTGTTTCAGGTTTTGAATTCTACTGTGAACATGAACCTGGCGACGATTTTCAGACTCAAGGGAATCAATTTCACCGTCAGCGCAGCTTGTGCAAGTGGATCTCATGCTATCGGTTTGGCCTCAATGTTCATCGGCAACGGCATGCAGGATATCATCATTTGTGGTGGGGCTCAGGAAATTAACATTTACTCGATGGGTAATTTCGACGCCCTCGGTGCATTTTCTGTTCGAGAAAATGATCCCAAAAAAGCTTCACGACCGTTCGACAAAAACCGCGATGGACTTGTTCCGAGTGGTGGAGCAGCCACAGTAATTCTTGAAAGTCTTGAATCAGCGCAAAGAAGGGGAGCCAAGATTCTTGGAGAGTTGATTGGGTACGGGTTTTCCTCCAACGGGGAGCATATTTCAAATCCGACGGTACAGGGACCATCACGCTCCCTTAGAATGGCGATGAAGGCTTCCGGACTCAAGGCTTCGGAGGTCAGTTATGTGAACGCTCATGCGACCTCAACGCCATCAGGTGATGCCAGCGAAGCAAAGGCAATTTTTGAAGTTTTCGGGGACGCAAATACCCCAGTAAGCTCTACTAAATCGATGACGGGCCACGAATGCTGGATGGCTGGCGCAAGCGAAATCATTTACTCTCTGTTGATGATGCAAAATTCATTCATCGCTCCAAACATCAACTTTGAAACGCCAGATGAGGATTCATCGAAGCTGAACATCATTACGAAGGCAACGAATAGAAATATTGATGTATTTTTGTCGAATTCTTTCGGATTTGGAGGAACAAATTCGACTTTGATCGTTAAAAAGTGGAAGTAACAACTGATGGATACAGCAAGCATTGTTGATAAAATCAATGGTTTTCTGGTAGAGGAGTTTGAAGTTGATCCTAAAAAGATCCAGCCGGCAGCCAGTCTTCGCGAAGTCCTCGAGCTTGACAGCCTCGATTATATCGACCTTGTCGTCGTCGTTGAGAATAACTTCGGCTTCAAAGTAAAACCTGAGGATTTTAGTAACATCGATACGTTCAAAAGCTTCTATGACTACGTCGTCCGGCGCATAGGAGAAAAAGTTTCTTCCTGATTATGTCGAGGTGGCACGGCCGGTCTCAGGGTAATCCGGCGCTCGGATACCGCATCATGAAGTTTATTTGCTGGTCATTTGGACTAGGTCCAGCATATTTTGTCCTTTGGTTTGTAGCACTCTACTATTTTCTTTTTTCCAGGAAATCAACCCGGGTCATTTTCGATTATTTCAGGCAACGCCACGGATTCAGCACTTTGAAAGCTATCCGGAATACCCACGCCAATTATTATCTATTCGCGCAAACGCTGCTGGATAAAGTAGTGGTCATGGCTGAGATCAAAAACAAGTTCACCTACGCCTTCGATGGCGAAGATAACCTTCGCAGGATTGTGAGTCAGGGTAAAGGTGGTATTCTGCTAAGTGGTCATGTTGGCAACTGGGAGGCTGCCGGCCATTTATTGAGAAGACTGGATACGCGCATCAACGTGGTAATGTATGATGGTGAACATCAGCAAATAAAGGAATTTCTCGAAAAGGTAACTGGAGGGCGTAACCTGAACGTCATTCTTATCAAACCTGATATGTCACACGTTTACGCTATTGGTGAAGCCCTACAGAAAAATGAACTGATTTGCCTGCATGCCGATAGATTCATTGAAGGGAATAAAACGGCTGTAAAGAATTTCCTTGGATCGGAGGCCTTATTTCCGGTTGGGCCATTTTTATTATCTGCGAGCTTCCGGGTGCCAGTATCCATCGTGTTCGCATTTAAGGAGAATAAGCACCACTATCATTTTTTTGGCAGTGAGTTGCTGGAACGAAAGGACAATGAATCAAAATCAGAATTCATGGACAGATTAATGGGTGCATTCGTTGACCAGCTTGAACAAAAAGTGAAGTTGTACCCGCAACAGTGGTTTAATTATTTTAACTTTTGGGCAAAATGACGAATTTTACGCCCGCTCATGCTGGCTGATCGCGACGATATACTGAAACTAATTCCTCAACGTCATCCCATCGTGATGGTTCATAATTTGATCGAGGCCGATGACGATCACGCTGTGACGCAGTTCGATGTCGAGTCTGACAATATTTTTATTGATGATGGCGTATTCGCGGAGCCGGGACTCGTTGAGAATATTGCTCAAACCGCTGCTGTGCATATCGGTTACCAGTGTTCTATCAAAAACATACCTATTCCAATAGGTTACATTGTTGCGATAAAAGATTTACGAATTAGCACCCTTCCCCCCGCCAACTCGAAAATCACCACTTCCGTTAAGATCTTAAATAAGGTCCTAGATCTAACTGTTGTGCATGGGGAAGTCGTATTAAATGGAACTTCGCTCTGTACCTGCGAAATGAGGATCTTTGCTAAGTTGCAATCATAATTTAAAATATATGTCGATTAAAAAGTACACCTTATTGTTTTCAATGCTGACATTGTCAGCACTATCGATCGTCAACGCCCAGTCAAAATCCGAAGTTTTTAAAAAAGAGGAACCTGTTACTTGGCTTGGCCTTGATTTCTCACACAATAAGTTTATTGGAGATCGTGAGAAATTTGGATCTGAGTCCGACGTCAGAAAGTTGATGGAAGCATGGAACGACCTGATTATAAAGGAAGCCGATAAATATAACGTTGCAAAGGCAATCGACAGGTCTAAAGTAGAATACGCAGTTGAAGTTACCAACGAGCACAACGCCGAACAGGATGTTATGAGCATGTTTTCAGATAGCGAAAAGGACTATCTGCATTTGAAAGTTGCTGATGTAGAGCAACTGATTTCCGGTTATGATTTCAAAGGAAAGACCGGAATCGGCTTGATGTTCGTTGTGGAATCTTTTAATAAGACCAATGTGGAAGGTTCTGTATTTGTGACCTTCATCAACATGGGAACGCGTGAAGTCCTATTCACTGAACGCGTGACTGCAGAGCCAGGTGGATTTGGAATGCGCAACTACTGGGCTGGATCAATTCGTGAAGTCATCGAGAAAATTCGTAAGAAAGATTTTTCGAACTGGCGTAAAAAATATTTTCGCCCTTAGTATTCACACGTAGTGTTAAGCCACGACACCGAAGTTATCGTCAGATTTAATGAAGCCGATCCATTAGGCATTGTTTGGCACGGCCACTATCTCAGGTATTTTGAAGACGGTCGCGAGGCGTTTGGCAAAGTACATGGTATCTCATATCTGGATTGTTACAAACAAGGACTTGCTGTGCCCGTAGTCTCTGTACACTGCGACTACAGCAGTCCGCTTCGATATGGCAATACAGTTTTGGTGCGCACGACCTATGTCAACTCAGCGGCGGCAAAGCTCATATTCGATTATCAGATATTTGAAGCTGAAAATAAAACACTGGTAGCAAAGGGAAACTCTGTTCAGGTTTTTGTCGAGGCAAAGACTTTCGAACTTCAACTGACGGTACCAAGCTTTGTGGAGACCTGGAAAAAGAAACACAATCTGATCTGAGCCATGAGAAAAGTATGGATGGCGGCCGACAGTATTGTTTCACCTCTGGGTTTCGATTCGAAAGGGAATTATGAAAATGTTCGTTCCGGTAAAACCGGCATTTTCCAAGTAGAGAATACTTCATTAAGTCAATCACCCTTTTACGCCTCAAAGCTGCTGGGGATTTCGACAATCCCAGGAATGACTATGCTTGAGGCAATTACTTGTCAGGCAATCGAAGCCATTTTCGATACAGTAAATCCACCGTCGGATCGCACCTTATTTATTTTATCAACCACGAAAGGTAATATCAGTTTCCTCGAGACAGGTCAAAAAGATCATCCGAGGATAGACTTACACGCTTTGGCTGCTTTCATTGGATCCAAGTTCGGATTAAATAGAAACATGGTGATTTCGAATGCCTGCATCTCTGGTGTTATGTCGCTGATTGTCGGAAAACGCATGATTGAATCGGGAAGCGTTGATCACGTTCTCGTGGCTGGCGTAGATGTTCTCAGCAAGTTTATTATCAGCGGATTTCAAAGCCTTCAAGCACTAAGCCCTGAACCTTGCAGGCCTTTTGATGCCGAAAGAAAAGGGATCAATCTCGGGGAATGCGCATCGGCAATTTTGATAACTGCTGAGCCGGCGCTATTGAATATTTCTCCTGTTGTACAGTTGGCGGGTGGCGGTTTGAGCAACGATGCGAATCACATCTCGGGACCATCAAGGACGGGTGAGGAGTTGGCTTTTGCAATACAGCAGGCGCTTGGTGAAGCAGGAACAAAAGCATCTGAAATAGACATGATTTCCGCCCACGGTACGGCTACGCTTTATAACGACGAGATGGAAGCTAAGGCATTTACGATTCATGGAATGAATAAAGTTCCAGTCAATAGTTTAAAAGGATACTATGGTCACACATTGGGGGCAGCCGGAATTTTGGAAGTGGCGCTTAGTGCGGAAGCGTTGAAGCGGGACGAATTGCTGCCGTCGCTTGGGTTCGGATCTTTGGGGGTATCGCAGCCGTTGTCAGTAATCAAGACACTTGAGCGGCGTCCGTTGAAAACGGTTTTAAAAACGGCGTCTGGTTTCGGCGGTTGCAACGCTGCCATTATTTTGAGAAAAGAAAATTAGCAGAACATGAATTTCTTCGAGCAAGAAAAACTATCAGCCATAAAAGCCAAAGAGGAAGCGCAATGGATAACTTTTGCGCCGTTTGTATTTCAAGCCACACGCGTTCTTCGCGACAGCGGTATTTTAACATCAGTGGAGTCACATCGCGAAGGCATTACACTTGAAGCGCTTACCAGTGAAGTAAAATTGCCGGCGTACGGTGTACGTGTCCTTGTTGAAGCGGGTCTTGGCATCGGATTGTTGATGCTCAACGAGGGCAAGTACAAGATCACTAAGACTACGTATTTCATTCTACACGATGAACTCACGAAAGTGAACATGGACTTTACACATGACGTGTGTTATCAGGGGATGTATTTTTTGGATGAAAGCATCAAGCAGGGAAAGCCCGAGGGATTGAAAGTGTTTGGCGAGTGGCCCACAATATATGAAGCATTATCAACCAGTCTTCCCGACAAAGCAAAGAAAAGTTGGTTCTCATTTGATCACTTTTACTCTGACTATGCCTTTCCTGAAGTATTGCCACTGGTATACCACCACAAACCGCGAACGTTATTGGATATCGGAGGTAATACCGGAAAATGGTCGATGCAGAGCTTTGGACATGACCCGGATGTCAGGATCACGATCATGGACCTTCCAGGATATGTTGATACTGCAAGGGACAAGATTGAACAATTGGGATACGGTGACAGGATCTCATTTTATCCCTGCAACCTTCTTGATGAGAAACAGAAATTTCCATCTGGGTTTGATGCGATTTGGATGAGCCAGTTCCTGGATTGCTTTTCCGAAAAGGAGATCGTGTCAATTTTGAAGCGTTGTAAACAAGCATTATCACCTACAGGAAATATTTTTATACTCGAAACATTCTGGGACAGGCAACGATTTGAGGCATCGGCTTTTTCACTACAACAAACGTCTTTGTATTTTACCGTGATGGCGAACGGGAACAGTCAAATGTACGACTCAAAAATTTTTGTCAAATGTATTGAACAGGCCGGTCTCCGGGTTGTTGAAGAAAAAGACTACGTAGGTGTAAGCCACACACTGCTGACGTGCAGACCAATTTAAGAGTTTTTACCAATGCTCAAAACTTGAAAAATGTGCTATGGACAAAATTGATGTATTAGTCATAGGCGCCGGCCCTGCAGGATCGATCTCTGCCGCAATGATTCACAAGCACGGATTCGCCGTTCGGGTTGTTGAACGCGAAAAGTTTCCAAGATTTGTTATCGGAGAAAGTCTGTTACCGCGGTGCATGGAAGTCCTTGACGATACGGGTCTGCTGGAAGCTGTGAAGGCCAAAAAATTCCAGGAGAAATTTGGCGCCAAATTCATGAAGGAAGATAAAGTCGCCGATTTTAATTTCACCGAGCAATATTCTGAGGGCTGGACGTGGACATGGCAGGTGCCTCGTGCGGAATTTGATCTTGCGCTTATCGAAGAAGTAAGCAACCGTGGTGTGCATGTAGATTTTGAGACCACGGTTACCGCGATAGAATTCAATGAAGACGAAAGTTCAATCACCACGATGCAGCGAAAAGATGGAAGTGAAGAGAAGATTGAGGCACGCTTCATCATCGACGCCAGTGGATACGGAAGAGTAATTCCAAGGTTGTTTAAGTTGGACACGCCATCAAATCTTGATCCGCGTAAGGCGATCTTCGCCCATGTCAATGATGTTCATAGAAACAAACATGAGGAACCCAATCGGATCATCGCAGTTATGTATGCTCCAGGTGTATGGACCTGGATTATTCCCTTTTCATCAGGTGTTACATCGCTGGGTTTTGTCGGCAACTTCGAGTTCTTCGATAAACTTGAAGGTGACGAATCACAAAAATTCAAAGCCTGTATAGAGGGACACGAATACTTGAAGAAACGGTTCGGCGACGCATCATGGGTTTTTCAACCTCGCAAACTTGAGTCGTGGTCTGCGACAACAGACAAATTTTACGGAAAAGGTTTCGTGTTAACGGGTAATGTCACCGAGTTCCTGGACCCGATCTTTTCTTCGGGTGTAATGTTTGCAACAGTATCAAGCCATCTTGCAAGTAAGCTTGTTGTGAAAAAATTGCAAGGCGAAGCTGTCGATTGGGATCAGGACTATACTAAATTTATTCGTCAGGGTGTGGATACCTTCAGGACATTTGTCGTTGCATGGTATGATGGAACGCTGGAGCGCATATTCTTTTCGAAGAATCCGGATCCTTTAGTGAAACGCCAAATATGCTCTGTGCTTGCTGGCTACGTTTGGGATAAAACGAATCCGTTTGTCCGCTCGCATGAAAAGGCACTCAAAGGATTGGCCCGGGTGATTCAAATCCAGGAGGCGATTTAGTTTCCATGAATTTCATTACACGTTATTGTCGCATCAAAGATTACAAGATTGTACTAGGAGACCAAATTCTATATGACCAACCGTCGTCAGATATTGACGCTTTTCTTAATGGCGCAATAAAGGGACTGTCTGTGTCTTATCCGAAATTTTATAAAATGGATCGGCTGTCCAAGCTAGGTTTTCTCGCTGCCGAGATTTTGATGCGAGAATACAATCCGGTTGCTAAGTACGGCCCGCAAGGAGTGTCGATTATATTGGCAAATGCTCATGCGAGTCTGGATACCGATATCAAGTATTTCGAGACCACCAGAACGATTGCAAGTCCCGCTTTGTTTGTATATACATTGACAAATATCGTGATCGGTGAGATTTGCATACGGCATGGCATTAAAGGCGAAAACGCTTTTTTTGTTTCCAATCGTTTTGACGCCGAATTACTGGCCAACTATGTCGATAGCATCATGACAACACAAAAGACTTTTGCTTGTATTGCGGGATGGGTTGACGTCCTGGGGAACGACCATGATGTTTTCTTATATTTGGCGGAGAAGACGAGAGAAACACAGAGTTCAGAGCACACTTCTGATCATTTAAATGAACTTTACTTAGGGTGAATATGGAACAGCTGATGGCAGGCCTGAAGATACAAATCATAGATGCATTGAATCTGAAACACCTCAGGCCTGAAGATATCGGCGATGAACAGCCTTTATTCGTGGAAGGACTTGGACTGGATTCAATTGACGCGCTAGAGTTGATCGTACTGCTTCAGCAACACTATAATATCAAACTTGAAAATCCTCAGGACGGTCCGAAGATCTTTAAATCGGTTAAGTCGATCGCCGAATATATTACTGCTCACCAAACTGTCTGACAATATTGAAAGGACGCGTTCACGTCGCGGGTTACGGAGTAATCACTGCCATTGGAAATTCAGTGGAGGATACGGTAACGTCGTTTAAAAATGAAAGCTCGGGAATTGGCAGGATTTCGTTATTCGATTCAATCTATCAGGATGTATTACCGGTTGGAGAAGTTAAACTATCCAATGACGCAATTGCCGAAAAATTCGCACTCGATCCGAGGACTACGCGCACAAGCTTATTGGGAATTCATGCAGCCCGGGAGGCTGTACTAAACTCTGGCATAAACCTGCAGCAATGGCGTTGTGGATTGATCTCTGCGACCACGGTCGGAGGAATGGATAAAACGGAATCGTTTTTTGAGAATTACTTGCTGAATCCAAATTCGGGTCGGCTAAATAAAGTTGTAAATCACGAATGTGGAAAGACTACCGAGCTTCTCGCAAAGTATCTTGGTATACATGGCTTCATCTCGACGATCAACACAGCATGTTCTTCTTCAGTGAATGCTATCGCGCTAGGATCACGACTAATTAAGCACAATCACCTTGATGTAGTGGTAGCCGGCGGAAGTGATGCACTTTCAAAATTTACATTGAACGGCTTCAACAGCCTGATGATACTCGATAAAAAACCATGCAAGCCTTTTGATGCAGGACGTAACGGACTCAATCTCGGAGAAGGTGCCGGGTTCGTGGTGATTGTTTCTGAGCGCGTGGCGTCGCACTATGGAATCAATTCACCATGTCACGTTAACGGTTATGCGAACACGAATGATGCGTTCCATCAAACAGCTTCATCCCCAGAAGGTAGAGGATCTTTTTCCGCAATGACTTCGGCCCTGAAAATGGCAGGACTTGAACCAACGGATGTAGATTATATCAATCTGCATGGCACGGGTACTATAAACAACGACATTTCCGAAGGCACTGCAATAAAGCGTTTGTACGGCGACCATTATCCGGCGCTCAGTTCAACAAAGGCTTTTACAGGACATACGTTAGGTGCAAGTGGCGGCATAGAAGCAGTATTTTCAATACTGGCCATTCGCGACAATTTTGTTTTACCCAACCTTCGTTTTGTAAACGCGATTCCTGAACTAGGAATAATTCCTCAAACCAAATTTGAAAGTAAAAAGAAGGTCAAGCACGTCATGAGTAATTCGTTCGGATTTGGCGGGAACTGTTCATCGATCATTTTTTCAGCTAACACGTGACAGCTACCTGATTTCTTATGGCAGTATACATCAACGGTATCGGTACACTATCAGCACAACCTCCCTGGAATAAAGAAGAGGTCATTAGCGTTGCGAAAGCTTATTCCGGAGATAAAGTTTCTTGTGTCGAGCCTGATTACTCACAATATCTTGACGTCAGGCAATTGCGTAGAATGAGTCGGATAATCAAGATGGGGATGGCCGCCGGCATTGATGCGTTGAAGGAAGCTAACCTAAAAGTACTTGATGGAATTATTACTGGTACAAGCTATGGTTGCCTGGAAGATACCGGCATATTCCTTTCGAAGATGATTGAGAATAAGGAAAATGCATTGAATCCAACGCCATTCATTCAATCAACACACAATACGATTGGATCGCAGATTGCTTTGATGCTTCAGTGTCAGGGATACAATCAGACTTATACGCAAAGTGGTTTTTCATTTGAGAATGCTTTAGTTGACGCAATCATGTCGATCGCGGAAAATGAAAATCAATCAATATTAACCGGCGCAATTGACGAGATCACACTCACTAGTCATAATATTCTTCGCCGGTTTAATATGTTCCGAAGCGTCACAAACAGCCTTGCGTTGTTTGAAATAAAGGGTAAAGGCACCATTCAAGGTGAAGGCGCGGCGTATTTTGTGCTTTCTGGAGTTGCTGGAGCAGACGCCGTTGAACTCGCAACGGTCAATATGCTGTTCCAGCCGACGGTCGATGCGCTTCGAGAGGGTATTATCACGTGCGTGGATTCTACACAGGTGACAATGGAAGACATTGACCTGGTGATTGTGGGAAAATCCGGAGACACGGAGCTTGACGTATTAACAGATGGGTTAACCTCAGAACTATTCGGGAAAAGTACCATCGCCAGATTCAAACATCTCACGGGAGAGTTTCCGACCTCCAGTGCTCTTGCAATGGCGCTTGCGTGCAGAATCGTTCAGGCGCAGCGTATTCCCGACGTAATTGTCGAACGCGACAGACAAAGATCTCCAAAGAATGTTCTGATCTATAATCCGTACTTTGGTGCATACCATTCACTGATCATGCTGAAATCTTGTTAAAATCTGGTACGGTAAATATTGCCTTTATTGTCTTGCTAACTTCACTGATCGTACTGAATCAGAAGTATGACGTGCCGCTTGTATCTTATGGAATACTCGGTTTGATTTACGCCGGCGTTCAGGCCTATGGAAGTTCTGTGCTTTCTGCCGAGTTCTTTGTCCCGGTAAAGTGGAAGGGTCAACAACAAAACGCTATTGCGATCACATTCGATGACGGGCCCATTCCCGGGAAGACGGATAACATTCTTGATATCCTCGCCGCTCACAAAGTACATGCTGCATTTTTCTGCATTGGAAATCGTGCAAGCAATAACCCGTCGCTTGTTAACAAGATACATCATGCGGGGCATCTGGTGTGCAATCACAGCTATTGGCATCGTTATACATTTGATTTGCAGACTTCATCAGCGATCGGCAAAGAATTGGATGATACAAATACCCTTATCCATAGCCTGATCGGCCTGAAGCCAGTTTTTTTTCGACCACCGTACGGCGTCACAAATCCGATGGTTGCGAAGGCAATATTGAGACGTAAAATAACGACTATAGGATGGAGCGTTCGCTCTTTTGATACTGTGATTAATGACGGACAGGATCTTCTGAAGAAAATTACCCGGAATTTAAAAGGGGGAGACATCATTTTACTTCACGATGATGGCAAGATGACCACAGACATATTACCTTCACTTCTGGATCACATCAACACAACTGGATTAAAAATTGTACGCCTTGATGAACTGTTGAATGAGAAAGCATATGCGTAGATACCTTATCCAAATGATCAAAATTGCCGTATTCACATTTTTACTCGTGTGCATGGCCGCAGGATTGCTTCCGGCACAACCTCATGGATACGCTGCGGTAAAGGATTTGATTGCCTTCAAACAACGTTTTAAGACTGAATCATCACGTGTCGGGTCAATCGAGAGTACTTTCACGCAAGAAAAAATTCTTAGCGCGCTTACGGAAAAGATTGTCTCAAACGGGAAGTTCTGGTTTAAGCGAAGCAACCGTGTTAAAATTGAATACATCAAACCCTTTCAATACACGATGGTATTGAATGGCGAAAAAATGCTCATCCAGGATGGACAAAAACAAAGTCAGATCAATGTCCGTTCAAACAAACTTTTTCAGCAGGTTAACAAAATTATGATCGACTGCGTCCAGGGAACGATTCTTGAAAGCAAGGACTTTTCATCCAAAGTGTTCGAGAACGACGGAACGTTTCTGCTGGAACTCACACCGACGTCTAAATCGCTGAGGGAGTTTTTTCAGACCATCATGCTGAACGTAAGCAAAGCTGACTATTCAGCAAATTCTATAGAAATGAACGAACCGTCTGGCGATAAGACGACGATAATCTTTACGGATAAGAAACTCAACACTCCGATCCTTGATGCGGTGTTTGTACTATAGTTTACTCGCCATCTCTTTATCTTGTTGTGCATCGGAGTATTCTAAACTGACGGCAACAAGTGCTGATACAGAATGCGCGCGGCGAATACAACCCGGGTCTATACGTACTTCATGGTATGATGCAAGTATCGACGTTGTTGGCCACCATATCAGCGGGTTATTGTTGATCAAAGTAATGCCCGATAGTTCACATCGCGTCGTTTTTACAAATGAAGTAGGGATAACTTATCTCGATTTTGGGTTTTTGAGTAATGGAACATTCGAAGTGCATACGGTTATCGGCCCGTTAAAAAAGAAAGCTGTGATCAGGACACTTCGAAAAGATTTCGAGCTTATTCTGGGAATCCCATTCGTCGGGACAAAACTTGACAGATTTATTGCGGGTGATGAGGTTTATTTTGGGGTCAGGCAAAAAAATGAAACAGCCTATTTCATTACCACCAAAGATTGTGCTTCTTTACAAAGGATAGAAAGAGGTTCGTCAAGAAGGAGAGTTGTTTCTGTTAAAGTTTCTCAACAAGGATATCCGCTTCCGGAACAACTCGAACTGACGCATCTCACATTCGATATGCAGATTAAATTGAACCGTATCCAAAAAGAATGATTCTGCTGAATGACTTTTATACAATGTCTGATTTTGAACCCGCTCCGGGTTCAGTCAAGGCGAAAATATTCATCAACAAAGATCATGAGATCCTTAATGGCCATTTTCCCGGTTTGCCTATTGTTCCAGGCGTGTGCATGATGCAAATCATCAGAGAGATCATGGAGGTTACTTCAGGCAAAGACCTCAAACTCACCGGAGCCGATACAATGAAATTTTTATCTGTAATCAATCCCAATCAAAATAATGAAGTCGAAGTAGCGATTTCATACAGTGAGTTTGAAGATCATTACGTTGTCAACGCAACCCTGTTTGCCGCTACCATCACTTTCTTTAAATTGAAGGCAACGATGACGATCAACTGATGGAATTTTCTAAAGCACGTTCGCTTTTTAAACAATTAAAGGTTTGTGTACTCATACCAACCTATAATAATGAGCAAACCCTCGCAAAGGTTATCAATGATGTTCTTGAGTATACTGATCAAGTCGTTATTGTGAATGATGGGTCGACAGACTCTACCGATACTATACTGTTTAAATTTGATTTTTTGGCTGTCGTCTCATGCCCCGTTAACGAAGGAAAAGGCGTTGCGTTAAGAACCGGATTTGCAGAAGCCATTTCAAGAGGCTATGATTACGCGATCAGCATCGACTCAGATGGACAGCATTACGCGTCAGACCTTCCGATTTTCTTAGAAAAACTTAAAACTTCTCCCCATGCTGTGATCATTGGCGCCAGAAATATGGGACAGGCCAGCGTTCCTGGAAAAAGTAGCTTCGGCAACAAGTTTTCGAATTTTTGGTTTTGGGTCACGAGTGGTCTCACCATGCAGGATACCCAAAGCGGATACAGATTGTATCCGATATCGCAGATGACCGGCATAAAATTTATTACTCGCAAATTTGAATTTGAAATTGAAGTGTTGGTTCGAAGCTCATGGCGTGGCCTCGCCATCATTCACGTTCCAGTCAGCGTCTTTTATCCTGAAAGCGGAAAACGCGTTTCGCATTTCAGACCTTTTACAGACGTTACAAGAATCACGATTCTTAATGTATTCCTCGTTCTGATAGCGGTGTTCTACATCAAGCCTCGAGATTTCTTCAGGTCACTTAAAAAAAAAATGCAAGACAGATCCTTGGGGAGTTATTCCAAGACCCGGCAGAGTCAGACTCGGTAAAAGCATTCTCCGTCGGATTTGGTTTGTTTATGGGGATATTTCCAATCTGGGGCTTTCAGCTCGTGACAGCAATCGCACTTTCGTTCATGTTAAAATTGAATAAGGCACTTGTGATCATCGCCGCCAATATCAGCATATTTCCACCTTTGATTATTTTTCTGAGCTATTGGGTCGGTACGATATGGATGGGTGCTGACGCACAGCACATTTCGTTTAACCCGGCGATCACGCTGGATTCAGTAAAGAACAATGTCATTCAATACTTATTGGGAGCAGTGACGTTGGCCATTGCTTCAGGTATTATCTTTGGCGGAATGACGTGGATTCTTTTGAAGATACTAAAGCGCCCAACAACCTGATATGGCTACACTTTTCGTCAATCTGTACGACTTTTTTGCGCGACGCCGACCGATCTTCTGGGTTGTCTTCACTACGATCCTGCTGCTATTTTCCTACGGAGCATGGAAAGTCGAACTTGAAGAAGATATCACAAAATTTTTCCCTGATGATCCACGGGTACAGGATTTACAGGATGTTTTTCAGAATTCTAAATTTGTAGAGCGTATGGTGATGATGGTGTCGGCCGCCGACACCACAGCGGATGCAAATCCAGATAGTCTTGTTACGGTGAGTGACTCGCTAATTTCCAGAATGCAACGTTCACTCGGTCAATATACCAGGAATATATCGGGGAGAGTGGACGATGATAAAATACTTCAGGTATTCAAATCTGTGTCCGGCAACCTGCCGATGTTTCTCAGTGATGAAGATTATAACGATCTGGACTCTATTGTAGATCCGGCCAATATCCCCACCGTGATGGAAACCAACTATAGACAGTTGATTTCTCCTTCTGGTATTGCATTAAAACGCATCATCACCGAGGATCCACTCGGTATCTCATTTCTTGCACTTCGGAAATTTGCTCAATTACAGTATGACCAGAACTTCGAATTGTATGATGGATACGTTGTCACGAAGGATCACAAGAATCTGATTTTTTTTATTGAACCGACCTTTGGCGGATCAGAAACAAAAAAGAATTCCGTGTTTATCGAAAAGCTCAGCGAGCTGACTCGCGAAATGTCAAGCGCCCACCCGACTGTGAGTGTTTCTTATTTTGGTGCTACTGCAGTTGCTGTTGGTAACGCGCAGCAGTTGAGAAAAGACAGCATCATTACGATCAGCATCATGGTCGTGCTGCTTTGTGTACTGCTGGTCGGATTCTTCAGGCGAAAAAGAACGCCTCTTTTGATTCTTATTCCTGTGATCTTTGGAGGCTTATTCGCACTGTCGACAATTTATCTTTTCAAGGGCTCGGTGTCCGTTCTGGCATTGGCAGCTGGTTCGGTTATTCTCGGGATTGCTGTTAACTATGCATTGCATTTTCTCGTTCACCTTCGTCAGGATCACAATATCCGTGAAGTAATTCGCGAACTTGTTGATCCGTTAACATTGGGCAGCGCCACAACTGTATTGGCCTTCTTTTGTTTGCAATTTGCCAATGCAGCAGTTCTACGTGATGTGGGTCTGTTTGCTGCGCTGAGTCTGATTGGAGCAGCGCTTTGCACTTTGATTTTCTTGCCCCATCTCGTACCCGAAACGCTTTTCAAATCAAAACAGCCTGCGACTTATTCCACCGAAAACGATGCGCAAGCAGGACGTTCAGAAAAGTGGTGGGCGTGGAGCATCTTTCTGATCACGCCGATATTTTTCTTCCTCGCGTTTGATGTAAAATTCAATACCGACATGAGTAAACTCAATTTCATGGATGCCCCCACGCTGGAGGCCCAACATCATCTTGAGTCCATCAGCAAAGGTTCACTGGGAACTATGTATGTAGTTTCAAGAGGTTCTGATCTGGAACACGCCTTGAGAAAAGCAGAAGACATCGTGCCGACATTGGCGGACCTTAAAGGCTATGGAACGATAAACAAGTTTACTTCTCCCACCTTATTTCTCATTTCCGATTCACTTCAATCCAAGCGGATAGAAAAATGGAAAGCTTACTGGTCGGAAAATAAAAGGCAAAGTGTGTTGTTTGAGGTGAAGAAAGAAGCAAGTCGACTGCACTTCTCGGACAAGGTAATCGACAGATTTGAGAACATGATAACGCGGAGTTATGAACCTGGTGGAGGCGAAGCTTTTAAAAACATCCGCGCGGCGTTTTTTGATAATTATATTGTAGAGCAGTCACACAACACAACTGTGTTTTCTCTGATTAATGCTGATCCCTCAAACAAGCAAGCCATATATGATAGATTTGATGGAGAAGCATCTTCGGTGGTAGATCGACAAATGCTCACAAATCTGTTTGTTGAATACGTTCATGCCGATTTTAATTTCATTGTCACCATTACAGCGCTTCTTGTATTTCTGGCACTGTTTCTATCCTATGGGCGTATAGAATTGACGTTGATAACATTCTTTCCGATGTTCATTACCTGGATATGGATTCTGGGAATCATGGCGTTGCTGGGAATTGAATTCAACATCGTCAACGTTATGGTGTCTACGTTCATCTTTGGTCTCGGCGACGATTACAGCATTTTCATTATGGATGGATTACAGCAGGAATTTAAGACAGGAAAAAGAACGCTGGGCGCAATAAGGATATCAATCATTCTTTCGGCCGTCACTACCATTGCAGGACTTGGCGTACTGATTTTTGCGAAACACCCTGCACTCCGTTCGATAGCGTCCATCTCAATCATCGGAATTGTTTGCGTGTTGATTATGTCTCAGACTATCGAGCCCTTTCTGTTCAGATCGTTGATTACGAATCGTACAAGAAAAGGCCTTGCACCAATGACCTGGGTTGGAATGCTAAGGACATTGTTTACGTATACCTACTTCGTTGTAGGTGCAATCATATTGACGATTATTGGAGGTGCCTTGAGGATTATACCGTTTGCCAGAAAGACTTTCAGATATATTTTTCACAGCCTGATCCGTGCATTTAACTGGACCCTGATCTACCTCGAACCAAACGTCAGCAAACGCATCATCAATGGTCCGAATGGCAGATTCAACAGAGCCAGTCTTATCATCGCCAACCATTCCTCATTTCTGGATGCCTTAGTCATTACGCTCCTTAATCCGAAGCTGATCTTGTTGACTAACACTTGGGTCTGGAATTCTCCTGTGTTTGGTGGAGTCGTTCGGCTTGCAGATTATTATCCCGTTAAGGAAGGCGCTGAAGACAGTGTTGATCAATTAAGAGATCGTGTAAGTGAAGGTTATTCGGTCGTCGTTTTTCCCGAAGGCAAGAGATCAGAGTGTGGGACTATCGGAAGATTTCATAAAGGTGCATTCTTTATGGCTGAAAAACTGAACATTCCGATACAGCCGTTGCTGATCCATGGAACTTCCGACGCCATCCCCAAGGGAAGTTTTTATCTCAATGAAGGACACATCACGATGAAATTTCTTCCGTCCATCGAATCAGAAGATAAACAGTTTGGCGCTACATATTCTGAACGCGCGAAAAGTGTCGGCAAATATTTCCGGCAAGAATTTACACAACTGAAACACGAGTGCGAGACGCCAGAGTATTTTCAAAACAAGCTTTTTGGTAATTATTTGTACAAAGGGCCGGTGCTGGAGTGGTATATGCGGATCAAGGTACGTATGGAACGACACTATGCTATTTTTCACAACCTCATGCCTATGCGGGGAAGAATTCTTGACCTGGGTTGTGGTTATGGATTTCTCTGTTACATGCTGCAGTTCCTTTCCGATGAACGCATCATCACTGGCGTGGACTACGACGAATCTAAAATAATGACCGCGACACACGGTCACTCGAAAACGGAACGGCTGAATTTTATTTTTGACGATGTTACTAAGTTTAAATTTGAATCGTACGAAGGCATCGTCGTCAGCGACGTGTTGCATTATCTGACACCGGTTGCACAAGAGAAACTTTTGTTGAATTGTTTTGATGCCCTTCAACCTGGTGGAATATTGGTCGTCAGGGATGGCAACGCCGACCTTAAAGAGCGTCACAAAGGCACTAAGCTCACGGAGTTCTTTTCCGTAAGGGTTCTTAAGTTCAATAAATCAGTCAACGAGCTGTCATTCGTATCTGGACGAAAAATCATAGATCTGGCAAAAAGCCGCGGCCTCATACCGGAAGTGATCGATGATGCAAAGTTTACATCTAATGTTATTTTTGCATTTCGGAAACCGCTCTGATGGATACTACCATTTATGAGCTACCCGTCGAAGCATCATGGCACAGGGAGAAGTAGTCATAGTCGGTAGTGGTTTGGGCGGGTTGGCCTGTGGTGTAATCCTTGCAAAAGAAGGCTTCCATGTGACTGTGTTGGAGAAAAACAATCAGATTGGCGGCATGCTTCAGACATTTACCCGTGATAAAGTCATTTTTGATACGGGTATACACTACGTTGGCGGTCTCGACAAAGGGCAGAATCTTCACCGGATTTTCAGCTACCTGGGAATTATGGAGAAGCTCAAGCTACGCAAAATGGATGACGATTTTTTCGACGGCGTAGCTATTGGTCACGATCCAGTGATTTATAAGTATGCCCAGGGCTACGATAACTTCATTCGCGTAATGACATCGTACTTCCCGGAAGAGGTCGATGCAATCAATGCCTATTGCGACAAGATCATAAGCATATGCCTGAAATTCCCCGTGTATAATCTTGAACCTGGTGGCTATACCGATGCGGATTTGAGTAACACAACCGACACTCAAGCATATCTCGAATCAATCACGTCAAACCAAAAACTTATAACTGTTCTCGCTGGAACGAGCCTGTTATACGCCGGGGAGCCAAACAAGACACCGCTGCATGTGCATGCGCTAATCATTAATCATTACATCGAAAGCTCCTGGAAGTTTATTAACGGAGGTGGACAAATTGCCCGTTTGCTCAGCAGAGAAATCACTTCCCGGGGCGGGCGTATTCTGAAACATATCCATGTAAAGGAACTTCAGGAATCCGGCGGTAAAATCGTCTACGCCCAAAGTGACAAGGGTGAAAAATACTATGGCGATGTGTTCATCTCCAATGCTCATCCTATAAAGACTCTTGAAATGGCAAACAGCGACTTGATCCGGAATGCATATCGCAGCAGACTCGAAAGCCTTGATAATACCGTATCAGTTTTTTACGTTAACGTGGTGTTGAAGAAAGACACAGTTAAGTATCAAAATCATAATCTGTACGTGCTCGCACAGAATGATCCGTGGTGCGCGATAAATTATACATCCGAGAACTGGCCGCAGGGCTATGCGGTTTTTTACAACGCAGTGTCCCGCGAGACCGAATATACCGATGGCGTAACCATCATGGCTTATATGCGCTTCAACGACGTAAAGGAATGGGGGGATACCTACAATACCGTCGATTTTGAATCTAGCAGGGGAGATACTTACGAGACATTCAAAGCCGCAAAAGCAGAGACATTGTTTAGGGCCGTTGAAAACAGGTTGCCGGGTTTCAGAGGGGCCATTCGTTCCTACACAGCAGCCACTCCATTAACTGCCCGAGATTATATCGGTACTGGCGATGGATCTCTATACGGATTCGCTAAGGATTACCGGAATCCGTTGAAAACCATGCTTTCACCAAAGACTAAAATACCAAACTTGTTTTTAACCGGTCAAAATGTAAACCTACACGGGGTTTTAGGTGTTAGTCTAAGTTCGATAGTCACCTGCGGGCAAGTTCTCGGAACAGATTACATCATTGACAAGATCAGGAATGCTTAGAAGAATTTTAAAAATAGTCGCCTCCATCATTGGGGTACTGGTCTTTTTTGTGATCTGCCTATACAGCTACGTACGGGTTGTATCAAAGACAGATCCCCCTTCAAATGTTCCAGCGACGGATACATCTACCGTTGTTTCAGAACCAAAACCAGGATTGAAAATGATCGGTCATAACTGGTTTCGCCACAGTGAAAGCGGACTTTACGAACTTTATGTTGAAGGTGCACCTTTTCAAAGAGGTTATGTCAATGGTAAGCTCACGAAAGACCTGGTCAGATATCAGGAGGATGTTTTTACCGATCAGATCAGAAAGCTTGTACCCGGACGTTTTTATCTCAAAGTGCTTACGAATTTCGTGGGATGGTTTAACCGCGACCTCGCCGATAACATTGTTGATGAATATAAACTTGAAATTTATGGTGTCTCTCAATCGGCCTCCCATGATTATGACGACATAGCTTCACCCTATCAAAGAATTTTAAATTACCATGCTGCGCATGACATCGGACACGCACTCCAGAATATGTCGTTGGTAGGTTGCACATCTTTTGCCACGTGGGGCAGCAGGTCAGAAGATAGCTCACTCATTGTTGGAAGAAATTTTGATTTTTATGTTGGCGATGATTTCGCACGTGATAAGATCATCGCGTTCTACAGGCCGGAGCAAGGGTACGGTTTTATGATGGTGACTTTCGGAGGAATGACGGGTGTCGTATCCGGAATGAATGAGCAAGGTCTTACCGTTACAATCAATGCCGCTAAATCAGAAATTCCATCTGCAAGCGCAACGCCAGTCTCGTTGGTGGCCAGAGAAATTCTTCAATATGCTTCTACGATACCTGAAGCTTATGCGATCGCTGAAAAGCGTAAGATGTTTGTATCAGAATCTTTTCTGATTGGTTCTGCGAAAGAGCACAGGGCTTCGATTATTGAAAAGACTCAGGACGGGATTGATCTTTTTGAATCTGATGGGGAACAGATCATTTCCACTAACCACTTCCAGGGTTCGCCACTTGGCGACACGCAATTGAACAAGGATCACATGAAGACGAGTGCTTCACCTTATCGATATCAGCGTGTAGCCCAGTTGTTGTTGGAAAATCAAAAAAATTCCATTACCAAAACGGCGGCTGTATTGCGTAATCAGAAGGGTCTTGATAATGCTGATATCGGAATGGGCAATGAAAAACTGATCAATCAGCTCGTGGCGCACCACGGCATCATTTTTCAACCTGAAAAAGGACTCGTGTGGATATCAACAGCGCCTTGGCAACTGGGTAAGTTTGTTTGCTATGACCTGAAAAAAATACTTCAATACAGGCCACTCGATAATAAGGAGATATATGAACAAGATCTCACAATACCGGCAGATTCATTCCTGATGACGAAAGATTATAGAGCATATGTCAAATTCGGCAAATATCGTTTCCCATTCAGTTCGCGCGCTGGCGTACAACCCGACAGCCTGATCCATTGGAATCCAAACTCATATCATGCTTATATGATCGCTGGTGATTATTATTTCGATAAGCAAGAGTGGAGTAATGCAGCATCTGTTTACGGTAAGGGATTGACTAAAGAAGTGGCGACGGTACAAGAGCGCGATTATATGGCATTAAGACTTGAAACCTGTAAAACAAAACTGAAATGATCATAGGCTTGGGAATCGATATGATTGAGGTCGATCGTGTTCAGGAGAAGCTTGACAAACACAATGGCTTTAGAGAAAAGATATTCTCGCCGAGCGAAATCAAATTTTGTGACAGGCAAACAAATAAAAGCGAAAACTACGCCGCCAGATTTGCGGCGAAGGAAGCATTTCTGAAAGCCTCAGGATACGGACTTCAACTTGGATTCGAGCTCGCCGATATAGAAGTTATTCACGATGCTTTGGGAAAGCCTTCGATAAAACTCGCCGGTCATTTAGTGCAGGAGGCTGTAAAAAACAATTGGAATAAGATACATTTGTCTCTTTCACATTTGAAATCAATTGCCTGTGCTGTCGTGATCATCGAACAATGAGACTTGTCCCCGATATAGAAAGAGGATCCGCTGAAGAGATCGAGAAATTTCAGGAACATCAGATCAGATCGTTGCTGAATTATGCAAACGAACATTCACCCTTTTACAAGAAGCTGTTTTCAGATAACCGAATTGATATCCAGAGTATTCAATCGCTAAAAGATTATCGCGTAATACCCACCACCTCAAAAGATGATCTGCAGCAAAATAATTGGGACTTTCTTTGCGTACCAAAGGGAAGGATCGTGGAGTACACCAGCACTTCTGGAACAATGGGCACGCCGGTCACCGTCGCATTGACCGAAAGTGATTTACAGCGGCTGGCCTACAATGAGTGTATTTCATTCACCTGCGCCGACGGAACACCGGATGATCTTTACCAGTTGATGCTGACACTCGATCGCCAGTTTATGGCGGGAATGGCCTACTATGAGGGAATCAGAAAACTGGGCGCTGGATTAATACGCGTCGGCCCCGGGCTTCCCGCTATGCAGTGGGAGGTAATTGAAAGACTGAAGCCGACGGCAGTCGTGGCAGTGCCATCATTCGTCATTAAACTTATCGATTTTGCAAAGGCGCAGGGGATTGATCTTGATAAGAGTTCGGTTACTAAAGTGATCTGCATTGGTGAGAGTCTTCGCACACAGGAACTCGGATTGAATGCGTTAAGCAAAAGAATAATCAATGGTTGGAACATCAAGCTGTACGGTACATATGCGTCCACAGAAATGCAGACTGCTTTCACAGAGTGCGGTCACGGCAGAGGCGGTCATCATCATCCTGAATTGATCTATGTTGAATTGCTGGACGACCATCACCAGCCGGTACCAGAAGGAGCACCGGGCGAGATTACTGTATCTACCCTTGGCGTAGAAGCGATGCCCTTGCTTCGCTATAAAACGGGCGACATGGCTATCGCATACCAAGACCGCTGTGCCTGCGGGAGAAACACCATGAGGCTCGGTCCAGTCCTGGGGCGCAAGCAGCACATGATCAAACTAAAAGGCACTACCATCTATCCTCCTGGAATATTTGAGGTGATTCACAGCGTGAATCACATTCAGGATTACGCAGTGGAAGCATCAACTGGAGATCTTGGCACTGATCATTTGAAGTTATATCTTCTTGTCAAAGACGGGAAAGTAACGGAATCAACTTCCCTACTGCGTGAAGCGTTTCAATCGAAATTACGCGTCATTCCGGAGATGAGCTTCATTTCACAATCTGAAATGGAAAAACTTCAGTTAATCAACAAAGGCAGGAAGCCTAAGAAATTCTTAGACATGAGAACCGGAAGTAGTCATGAGTCATGAGTTCTACCGTCTGTTCGCATCTGTAATAACTACTTGTAAGTAACAGCCACGTATCGGTTCAGATCGCTTTTGCATGCCGCCTGCGGTAATCGAGCGACCTTCGAAGTGGGCAACACGCGTTATAAAATTTACGAATGAGTTGGCACACTTGACTCACGGCTTTGCTTTCTGAAACGCATCTATACTCGCCAGGAATTTTAAACAAAAAAAAGGGCTGCCTTTTCAGACAGCCCTTTTTCAGTTGTTTACAGGTACTAATTTTTAAGCTTAAGATCAGCTAAGAACTTTAGTAAGTTCATCTATTCTTGTTTGAGCTTCAGACTTGCCTAGAGAAAGCGAAAGCTTGTAAAGTTCAAGCGCTTCGCGCTGAGTTTCCTTCTTCTTTCTTGGAGCAAAGTGTGTGCGTTTCGCTGCTACTTCGAGGGCTTGTGCCTGAGCAAAGTAAAGGTCAGCCTGACTAGCCTTAGAAGATGCGTTTACTTCTTCTACTTTAGCTTCAAGAGTAGCCACATCTTGTTCCCTCATTTTGATAGTCTCAAGCTTTGTGTTGATCACAGAGTCTCTTTGAGTTACTGACATCGCAAGCTGTTGGTTCTCGCCTCTCATCTTTTCCACTTCGCCTTGAAGTGCAGCGATTTGCTGGCTGCTAAGTTCGAGATCGGCCTTCAATCTTTTGATCGTAATGGCATAAGAACCTTTTGCTGATTTCAGCCCTTTTTCAAGTTCCGCAATCTTAGATTGTGTTTCCTTAATGTGACTGTTGATTCCCTGGAGACGGCTCTTATAGTCTGAATAAGATGTTCCTTCAACTACATCGGTACGAAGAAGCTGACGGCTTGCATCAATTGAATCTATCAAATTACCAATCTCGACAAGCGTAGCAGCAGTTGTCTGACTTGCTGTAAGTTCGGTGCGCAATGAATCGTTCTGAGCCTGAAGTGCTTCTTTCTCTTTTTTATCGCAGCTAATCAGCATCGCTATCACTGGTACTGCTAAAATCAATTTTCTGATCATAGTATTGTATTTAAGGTTGTTAACCCATCTTACAAAAGGTAGGCTAACCCGTATGGCACGCTAAAAGTGGCGACGAACTGCGTTTTTTGGGGGTCGAGTTGTGTTTTGTGTCGAGGTCATCTGGAACGCTTTAAAAAATATGGGTAATCTTTACCCAACATGACCGTACCTGTGTACCACAAAAGCGTAAGGGCCAGCAAGTTGCCGGCTCCATAGCCTTTCTTATTATAGTATGATTCGCTTTGCTGGTGGCTATTTTAACTTAGACCTGACAAACAGCCCCAATTCTCTTCCGGCTTTTGCGTATGATTCCTGTAAACGCGCTCCAGTATCGAATTCATTACCAAAAATGGCTCTTCCAAGGGCTTTTGTAACAGACACCTTTGCTAAAACTTTACTTGGGTTCTTGGAGTCGACAAACCATGCTTCCCCATTAATAAACGCCGGAGCAGACTTCACGACGACGTTATAGCCAGGTTCTGTTTCCGTAGTCTTAAAGATCATCGTGACGGGGGAATCAGACACAATGGAAAAACTTGAAGCTTTGCTGAATTGATCGCGAAACTCAGGTTCGTATTTTTCTGTGCGATCATTTTTCCAGGCTTCTTCCCACTTATCACCTTTACCCGCTTCTTTATTGTTGTAGTCGCTTTTTTTCTTCTCGACGTAATCGGCTTCCTTAGGAAATTTTCCGACGGCCATGTTATCATAATTAAATTCATTGTTGATGCCCGTCAGTCCTTTAAGAGCACTCAAATCACCTTCAATAAGTTTAATCTTCTGACTGAAACCGGTGCTTGATAAGCCAAGAAGCACAATGAGCAATACTTTCTTCATAAGAGAGAATTTAGAATTTGTTGAGGTTGGAAAATATGGTATAACCATGTTGAACGATGAAAGGCTGCAAGGTGTAAGTCAACATATTACATACAGCGACCACAGGTTAATTTAGCCGCGACTCGCAACGGTTGATTCAACAGGGGTGGACGAAATTAGTGTAACTTCGAATAAGGATCAAATTTCAAAATTGTTAATTTCCGCACATTAATCTGAATACATGAAGACCACACTTGCCCTTTTACTCAACATTTGTCTTTTTATCATTTGCCAGGCGCAGGATGTCAAGAAGGACTCCACTTACATGCGCGAAAACTACGACAAATTTGAATATCAGATTTCTATGCGCGATGGCATCAAGCTTTATACAGTCGTTTATGTTCCGAAAGACAAGGCTCAGAAATATCCCATTCTGATGAACAGAACCTGCTATAATGCGTCCCTGTATGGCAACTTCAAAACAGGATCGCATCCATCCAGATATCTTGTGCGCGACAAATATATTCTTGCTTTTCAGGATGTTCGAGGCAGATACATGAGCCAGGGGACGTTCGATAATATGCGACCAAACATTCCAGGTAATGATCTGAAGAACAAAACTGCCATCGACGAAAGCTCCGATACATGGGACACTATCGATTGGATGGTCAAGAATATCAAGGGCAACAATGGAGCAGTTGGAATGTTCGGGATATCCTACCCTGGATTTTATACAGCCGCCGCACTTCCGGATGCCCATCCTGCGCTGAAGGCATCTTCTCCTCAAGCACCGATCTCTGATTTCTTTTTTGATGACTTCCATCATCAGGGCGCATATCTTGAGAGCTATACGGCTGCATTTCCCGTCTTCGGTTATCAGAAGAAAGAACAAACAAAAGAAGACTGGTTTGACGAGGAATTGAAACGCTTTGATGCCGAAAATGAGAAAAATGGATATGAGTTCTATTTAAAAAAAGGACCTTTATCAAATCTTACTGAACAATACCTCAACGACAATTTTTTCTGGCAGCAGATTATTGATCACCCGAACTACGATGAGTTCTGGCAAAAAAGAAATCTTCTTCCTCATTTGAAAAATATTAAACACGCCGTGATGACTGTCGGGGGATGGTTTGATGCCGAAGATCTTTACGGACCACTCAACATTTACAAGACTGTAGAACAAACGAGTCCTTCGGCGCAAAATACAATCGTGATGGGCCCTTGGGGTCATGGTGACTGGGCGCGAGAAAGAGGAAAATCGACGCACAATCATATCTACTTCGGCGACAGCATATCTACGTATTATCAAAAGGAAATAGAAAGGAAGTTCTTTGCGTTCTATCTGAAAAAGGAGGGCCCATTGAAGTTACCCGAGGCTTACATGTTTGATACCGGAACAAAAGAATGGAAGTCATTCTCGGCATGGCCTCCTAAGGACGTTACCCCGCTTAGACTTTACTTTGGTGAGGGCGGAAAGCTCTCCATCAATACGCCAGTTAATGAGCAAGCTGTATTCGATTATGTATCTGATCCTGCAAAGCCGGTACCGTACACATCACAAACTGAGGGTCTGACCTTTACACCCAGAAGTTACATGAGTGATGATCAGCGTTACGCGTCTAGCCGTCCCGATGTGCTGACCTTTCAAACTGAAGACTTGGTTGATAACATTACCATTGCAGGGGAGATTATGGCGAAACTTAAAGTTGCCATGAGCGGAACCGATGCCGACTTTGTCGTAAAACTGATAGATGTTTATCCTAAAGATCATCCGAATTATGAGCACAACCCTGCAAATATTGTTATGGCAGGATACGAGCAACTTGTAAGAAGCGAAGTATTTCGCGGTCGGTTCAGAAATAGTTTTGAGAAACCAGAACCCTTTAAGCCGGAGGAAATTACTGATGTGAACTTCGCACTACAGGACGTACTGCATACTTTCAAGAAGGGACATCGCATGATGATTCAAATTCACAGCACATGGTTTCCTTTTATCGACAGAAATCCTCAAAAGTATGTTGACAATATCTACAAAGCTATAGCATCTGATTTTATCAAATCAACCATTAAGGTTTATGGATCTTCAATGGTAGAGGTTGGTGGCGAGCAGAAGCTCAAAGCAAGAGTTGAAATCAAAAAATAGAAAAGCTGTTCCGATATATCCCATGATGAAATCGAAAATAGAATGGATAGTAACGATCGGACTGATGGTCGGCTATTTGAATGCAAGCGGTCAGTACACCAATGTTAAAATAGACGAGGCATCAAGGGCAGGTCAATTCACGAATCCTACTGTCGCCATAAGCAGAAAAGACGTAAACAATATTTTCGTGACAGGTTTTTCAGACATGATTTACACCAGTGCAGATGGCGGAGTCACGTGGGAGAAATCAAAGATCACCACGCCGGAAATGGTTATCGATGACCGTATCTTATTGAGCGATTCTAGAGGAACCCTATATTCGATACAATGTATTAAGGGAAATGACGGCGATGGATCAGGACGACTCGTATGTCTTGAATCAAAGGACAAAGGCAAGACTTGGGATGCACCGGTGCAGATTGGTACGGACGCAACAAAAGCGCAATCCTGGCCGTCTGCCAGCTTTGATAACAGGGGGAACATTTTTGTAACGTGGACTCAATATGACAAGTTTGAAAGTTTGGATTCAACGTGTCATTCGAAAGTGTATCTCAGTTCCTCTTCGAATGGAAAAAAATGGAGCAAACCTGTCGAGCTTTCTCAGGTTCCTGGAGACTGCATGAATGACGATAAAACAGTGACTGGCGCTGTCGCCGCAATTGGACCAGACGGTAAGATGTTTGCAACCTGGTATGGAGCGGGCAAGTTATATCTCGACCGATCGCTTTCGAGCGGCATGTGGTTAGAGAACGATATTTTAATCAATCGTGATGTTGCGCCATTCAACCTGCAGATTAAGGGCCATGCGATGACTACTTCACTGCCTCAACTGGGCATTGATCAAAGTAAAGGTTCGTATCATGGCTGTATGTACGTCGCGTGGGCTGACGAGCGAAATGGCAAAGATGACTGCGATGTCTATTTTATGAGGTCGAACAATCATGGTGATAACTGGTCGTCGCCGCTACGTCTGGGAAGTGCTGCCAAGTCTACACATCAATACGCCCCCAAACTGACCTTAGATCCGACAACGGGTATGATCTACGTATTGTACTACGACAGAGGCGCATACGATGATGAACAAACGGATGTATTCCTTTCGTATTCCTCAGATAGCGGCGCAAATTTTAAAGCCTTGAAAATTAGCGAAACACCCTTCGTACCCGATGATAAAAGTAATCCCGGACTTTTTTTAAACATCTCAGCATATGACGGTGTTGTAGTTCCGGTATGGTCTCGAGTGGATGCAGGCGTTACAAGTATTCTGACAGCTTCCATCAAGGCGACTGAACTGATAAAGCCGGTGGAATCAAAAGTTAAAAAGAAGAAATAGTGACTCCGTCGATAACACGCTACTAACTGTGGTTATTTACAGACCTTTATATTATTTTTGTGACTCAATCAAATGACAAACAACGAAAAATGACTGTTGACGAGAAAAAATTGCCTTACAAGGTCAAGGACCTCAGCTTAGCTGCATGGGGACGGAAAGAAATTAAGTTAGCTGAGGCAGAAATGCCCGGACTGATGGCCATTCGTGAAGAGTTTGGCAAGCAAAAGCCTTTGAAGAACGCTCGTATCGCAGGATGTCTGCATATGACCATTCAAACTGCTGTCCTGATTGAGACTCTGGTTGAACTTGGTGCTGAAGTAAGCTGGTCGTCATGCAATATCTTTTCCACGCAGGATCACGCTGCTGCTGCCATTGCTGCTGCCGGAATACCAGTGTATGCATGGAAGGGTATGAATGAGACAGAGTTCGACTGGTGTATAGAACAAACTCTGAATGCATTCAAGGGTAGTAAGCCTTTGAACATGATTCTTGACGATGGAGGAGACCTTACAAACATGGTACTCGATCGTTACCCTGAACTTGTAGCAGAAATCAAAGGTATCTCTGAGGAGACTACCACTGGTGTTCACCGTTTGGTTGAAAGAATGCACAATGGAAAGTTGCCGCTTCCTGCGATCAATATCAATGACTCTGTTACTAAGTCTAAATTTGATAACAAGTACGGCTGTAAGGAATCTCTGGTTGACGCAATTCGTCGGGCCACCGATGTCATGATGGCTGGTAAAGTTGCTGTTGTAGCTGGTTATGGTGATGTAGGAAAAGGATCAGCCGCCTCATTGCGTGGCGCGGGAGCGAGAGTTATCGTCACTGAAATTGATCCGATCTGCGCATTGCAGGCTGCAATGGATGGTTATGCAGTGAAGAAAATGGATGACGCCGTTAAGGATGCTGATATCGTGGTTACTGCTACCGGAAATTTTGGAATCGTATTGGGCCGTCATTTTGAATCGATGAAAGACAAAACGATTGTTTGTAACATCGGTCACTTTGATAATGAAATTGATGTCGCATGGTTGAATAAAAACGCAAGCAAGGATGAAGTAAAACCTCAGGTTGACCTTTACACGATGAAGAGCGGAAGACAAGTGATTTTACTTGCAGAAGGCCGCCTCGTGAACCTTGGTTGTGCTACCGGTCACCCTTCGTTTGTTATGTCTAACTCATTTACCAATCAAACGCTTGCTCAGCTTGAGTTGTGGACAAATGTAGGCAAGTATAAAAATGAGGTTTATATGTTACCAAAACACCTCGACGAGAAAGTCGCGCGTCTGCATTTGAAAAAGATCGGCGTAGACCTGGAAGATCTCACCGAAACTCAGGCTAAATATATCGGCGTTCCTGTAAGTGGGCCGTTCAAGCCTGACTATTATAGATATTAGTCGTAAAAAATTGTATCAGAAGCCTGCGCCGTATTCTGCGCAGGCTTTTTGTTTTTAGATTTAGTTTGCATTTTGCGTCGGTGGATCAAAGCAAATTCTTTGAACGATTTGCATGTTTTTTTAGCGTCTCTGAATTTATAGCTTTAATACGAATTGACATGAAAGCCATTATCGCGATTATCTTAACTGCGGCATCTACAATGATGTCATTTGATTCGAAACCGATACAGGGTGAGAATGTCGAGTTCTCGTGCGTAAAGGTGAACAAGGCCTCTAACACCTGTCATTTTAATTTCATTGTCGATGGTGCGAAATATCGATTTGTTGACCTTGGATGCAAGTGGAACAAGAAGCGCGAGGAAGTAATCAAGAAAGCTAAGGCCGGAACACTCGCATTGGCAAAAGACTGGAAAGTCGAATGTGATCCTAAGGCGTCCGGTAAGTAGCTTAAAGCCATTACGCGCGCATTCTTCGTTGGAACAGAGGCTTCAAAATAGTTCTGTCCAGCACAATCCACGACAACGCAATATTCAAGATGATTATGCAGTTCACCAACAATTTTCCACTGAGTGATATTGTGGGGATTGGATTTTTCAGCAAGCGTCTCGTTACTTCAAAACCTGAAGGATCAAGCGACGTCAAAGTAGCATCGAACACGCCCTTGCCAACAAGTACTAAGGCAACTCCAACTGCGAGTAATACACCGATCAGGAGAAAAATTCCATTTCTAAGAGAGGATGGCGTCGAAATCGGATACTCTAGCAGATTAATCATCACTTGCTCTGTGAAATTCTTCGCGAGCGGTTCCGGCCTTTTTTCTTTCAGGGTCTGACCGATAAGATTTAACAAAGAAAGATGTTCGCGCATCGGCTCACTGGTTTGTAAAGTGATGTCCACCGATTTTCTTTCCTCAGCACTTAATGTTCCATCCACATATTGCGAAAGCAAATTCCGCTGCTTTTCCGTTATTCTTTCCATGTGCTACAAAGTTATAGCTTCTGTTTTTAATATTAACTTTAATTGTTCTGCAAGTCTCAACCGCGCTCGGTGAATTCTTACTTTCAATGTATTGGCCGCCATTCCTGTGATATCGGCTATCTCTTCCAAGGAAAACTCATCCATGTAGAACATCGACAAGGCCCCTCTGTCGGCTTGATTCAGCCGCGACATGGCAAGGTGAACAAAATACTGCTTGTCATTTTTCTCCAAGCCTCCCTGAGCCTCGTAACTGTATTCAATAATTGTGTTTTCTATACTTTGAAATGTATGCTTGTTCTTCCTTTTATGACTGATGGCCGTGTTGAAGACTATCCGATACAGCCATGTCGAGAATTTCGATTCGCGTTGAAAACTCTTCAGGTGATGATAAGCTTTGATGAACCCATCCTGAGCAGCATCCTCGGCGTCTGCCTTGTTTCCAAGAATTTTCCAGGCAATTGTGTATGCGTATCTTTTATACTTATCGACCAAACCGGCATAGGCCGCCTGGTCACCGGCAAGTATCCTGTCGATAATCAGAAGATCCGTTTCGTTGGTCATTACGAAGTTTTGACGCAGACTCTTGTTGTTAGGTTACAGAGTATCCCCAGATTGCATGCTACAAGGTACACGGTGTTGCCGTGCGAAACTTTTTATTTGGGATAAATTGAACATTGTATCGGAAGAACAGTCCACTACAAACCAATCTTAAGAACCCACAAGCCTTGTCAGACGCCAAAACTTGCAGCATGAAAGTCGAGGCCCGCAGCAGCTTGTCTGTATGAAAACTAATTTCCCCAGTTCTGTAACCAATCTTCAACCTCATGCGTCAGACCACCAAACTCTTAATACTATGGACGTAGCAATTTTAGGCATCATGGTGCCAATCATCGGAATAGTCGGCGCATTTGTAATGGTGGTTTATCTCCGGAAATTCGAAAATGCCGAACGCATGGCGATGATCGAGAAAGGCGTCGACCCTCAACGCTTTAACCTCAATCGCTCACGTAACACTTCAGGGCCCCTTCGCGCTTCACTCTTATTAATAGGCGGCGGTATCGGACTTCTGCTCGGATATTGGCTCGACTCAACATTCAATATGGAAGAGGTTGCGTACTTCTCCATGCTATTTATTTTTGGCGGATTGGGGCTGGGGGCATCTTATTTTATAGAAGAAAGGAAAGTCAAAGAAGAACGATCACGAATTACTTCCTGATTCACGGTTTGTATTGATGATGTTTGGGGAATTTCTCGTCCATACTGTAGAATCACCCTACAATAAATTTTGCCAATCTGATTTTGCTTAATTTCAAACTGCTGTTGTTCAACAGTTTGATCACGCGGCCTCCCCTGGCATAGCATTCGTTAACCATGTAATCAGTAAACAGATGTCAAACTAAAATTAAAAACCATGAAAAAAGTAATGTTCGCCTTTGCCGCTATGTTGGGTAGTGTTGCATTTGTAAATGCTCAAGATGCAAGCACAAACATCACACCAGCCGAGCCTGCAACTGCAGTAGAATCTCCTGCTCAGGACGAGAAAGTTAAAATCAAATCTGAAGAACTTCCGGCACCTGTGAAGAAAGCTCTCGAAACAGCTGATTTCAAAGGATGGCTGATTGATTCAGCTTACAAGTATACTGCAACTGAAACGTATGAAGTGTCATTGAAGAATGGTGCTGAAACTAAAGTTGTTAAGTTCGATAAGGACGGTAAGAAAATGGACTAATCGCTAGATTCACAATCTATTACGACCAATAAAAGAAAGCTGGAAAATATTCCAGCTTTCTTTTTTATTTTGCCCCCTTATGGCGAGCATATTAGTAATAGAAGATGATTTAACTTTCTCCCGAATTCTGGATGGTTTCCTCACCAAACAAGGATTTTCTGTCACGGCAGTCCACCAAGGCGCTGCAGGCTTGCAAATGTTCGCTACCAAGTCGTTTGACCTCGTTCTGTTAGACTACCGTCTTCCTGACACAACGGGTATGGACGTCTTGCTTGAACTGAAAAAGAAGTCGCCATCAACGCAAGTGATCATTATGACAAGCTTCTCCGACATCCGCACGGCTGTAAAAGCAATGCAGGTGGGAGCCTTTGAATACATTACAAAGCCTGTAAATCCTGATGAATTACTGATGATCGTTCAGCAAGCGCTGAAAAAAGATAAAGTCAGTCCTGCAGTTTCAGTACCCAAAATCGCTCCTCAACGCAAATTTGTTGAAGGCACTAGCGTGGAGTCAAAACAGCTCTACCACTATGTCCGATTGGTTGCTCCGACCGATATGTCGGTTATCATCGAGGGAGAAAGCGGAACGGGAAAAGAAAATGTAGCGCAGACCATCCACCAACTGAGTGAGCGAGCAAAATCCAAATTTGTCGCAGTTGATTGTGGAGCTTTATCAAAGGAGCTGGCAGCCAGTGAGTTATTTGGCCACACCAGAGGCTCTTTTACCGGCGCTGTGCAAGATAAAATAGGACAGTTTGAAGAAGCGCATCATGGTACATTGTTTCTTGATGAAGTCGGAAACTTGTCTTACGAAGTTCAGATAAAACTCCTTCGAGCAATTCAGGAGCGCGTGATTCAACCCATTGGAAGTAATAAAGAGATAAAGATAGATGTCCGTATCCTTACCGCGACAAATGATGATTTGTTTGAAAGCGTGAAGCGCGGAAATTTCCGTGAGGACCTGTACCACAGATTGAATGAATTTAAACTCACTGTTCCACCGGTACGCGAAAGAGTAGGGGATCTTGATGAGTTCCTAAATTTCTTCCGGGAAACGGCGAATCACGAACTAGAAAGAAATGTAACAGGCTTTGATGCTGAAGTTGATTCGATACTTAAAAAGTATGAATGGCCAGGTAATCTCAGAGAGATGAAAAATATTGTGAAGCGTGCTGTGTTACTGACCAGCGAGGGACTGATCACGGTAAAGGCGCTTCCATCAGAAATGCTCGAAGAAATTCGTAACCCAACCTCAAGGAACAATACCCAGCAACCTGCGGTGTATGATCTTAAAGCGTTGCAGGAAACGCAGGAGAAAGAAATGATCCTTAAGACATTGAAGGAGGTTCGTTACAATAAATCAAAGGCCGCCAGGATCCTGAACATTGATCGAAAGACACTGTATTTGAAAATTGAGAAATACGGTATCGAATAGTGCTGGCCTTTCAGTCAATGGCTTCACATTAATTTGTTGAACAAAACAGTCAAGTATCGGACGCTGGATAAAATAAAATATGCTGAGACGGGAAGAGATTTCAATTTCCTGTAAAAGGTAATTCCCGCCAGATCTCCTGCGTTTTAAATCCGCGAGCTTCCGCGTTCAATGGATTTCACTATCGAAGGTCCGATCTTCAAAGCAACTTCACTAACTCGTTAGTGCCGATGTCTGTTCTTTGACATCCTTCAGTACATCCTCAAGTTGCTGACGCCTTAGCTCAATTTCCTCGCTCAAAGATTCAATGAGTTGGCCATCGGCCAGCTTGTTTTCAAGATCCCTGCATTTAACAGAGATCGCTGTAGCGCCAACCTGACCTGTTCGTCCGGCGAGCTTATGTACGACCTCACGCAATTGCGTACTACTACCATTCTCAAATAAATCGTCCCAAAGATCAAGATCCCCCTCAGTTTCCTCGATGAATTGATTGAGTATTGATTGCAGTAACGCCTCGTCGCCTTGCGTCATCAGCCTTAATATTGAAAGGTCAACATCAGCAATGTCGTTTGATACTGGCTCTTCAAAGTGCCGTACACCTCCGAACAAGTTCATCAACTCTCGCTCCCTGAAAGGTTTGAGCATTACCTTATCAAAGCCTTCTAGTATGAGTTGTTTATGCTCTTGTGGAAATACGTGCGCGGTTAATGCAACGAAACACGTTGATCGTGGATATTTTGTTCTCAACGCGTGACACAGCTCAATACCATTGATCTCAGGCATCCGAATATCCATGAGTATGTGTGTGACCTCCGAATCGACGACTTCGTGTAAGAGCTTTCTCGGATCGTTATAAGTAAAGAAGTTCATTCTATTTTTTTCAAGTACAAGACTGCAGAGCCTTAGTATCATCGCATCATCATCGACGACCAGAATTTTACCTTTGAATGCTTCAAGGGCAGTCGATATAAGTTGCGTCGATTCCAGCGAAACTTCCATCGATTTTTGAAAAGGAATGGTGACCGTAAATTGAGAACCTTGTCCTGGTGCGCTTTCAAGCTCAAGCGTTCCGCCTTGAGCTTCGATCAACGATTTTGCAATCGTCAACCCCAATCCAGTTCCGCCATATTGTCTTGAGATCAGGGCATTCGCCTGTTCAAACTGGTTGAATATTTTTGCAATGTCTACCTGGCGTATACCGATACCGGTATCCGAAACCCGGAATGAGCATTTTACAAAGTCATGATGTGGTGATGCTAGAACGGTAAGCTTAACATATCCTTTCGCCGTAAATTTTACTGCATTACCCATCAGGTTGTACAGTATCTGACGAAGTCTGAATGGATCACCGTTGATGATGATCTTTGGATCAAATTCGAATGCTGAGCAAAGGCTAAGGCCCTTGCGATCGGCCTGTATCTGTAAAGCAGCCACAACTTCCTTTACCAGTGGAAGAAGTTGAAAATTTTCTTTCCCAAACACGAGACTTCCACTGGAAATACGACTGTAATCGAGGACTTCATCAACGATGTGAAGCAGGTGTTCCGAAGATGTATTGATGGCTAAGATCGCCTCCTGATCGCTTCCGTGATCTTGTTTCAATTGCTCTGCGAAACCTATGATGGATTGCAAAGGCGTTCGAATCTCATGACTCATATTGGCGAGAAACCTTTGCTTGATCTGGCTCAATTCTTCAGCTTCATCACGCGATTTTTCTAATTGAACTTTATAATAATTGCTGCGTGTAACGTCAACCCAAATGAGATACACGAGACAGGCGGCGCCAACAAAGAACAGGATCAATACGATGCTGATTCGCCAAATACTTTCAGTTACAAGAATTCTTGCTCTGTCGTTGTTCGTGTGCATTTGTAAGACTTCATCATTTTCAACATCATGAAGCACACTTAGAAGTTGATTAATAAATAAACTGTTGGCATGAATTAATTCGAGTTCCTCGGTTAGTAATCTTTTGCTTTCCGCACGTTGGTCTCGTTCAAGATCGGCAATGATTTGTTCAACTTCTTCCAGAGCCTTATTTTGTTTAGCGACTGCGAGTGTATCAACCACCACGCTTAATTGCTCCTCGACTTTGATGCGCGTTGTAGGAGGGGGAATGTTCTTTTTTCTACTGAAGAATTTGCTGATCTTTGATCGATTGTCTGTGGCATTTGTGACCGAATCTTTTGTATACGTGGTAATGGTTTTCTTTTCTGTGGTGACAACGCTCGTATCGTATTTGATTCTTTCATTGACCATGATGCGCGATAAAGTGTCGAGGCGTTGAGATAGACTTTTATTATCGACTAGCTCTGACTTCAGTTTCAGGTATGATAGAAAAAGTCGGTTACGTTTTTTCAGAATTCCTTTCATCTCCTGTAACCTTACTTGCTGAGTGCTGTCCCAGTCCAGCAGCATTAACGAATCAATCTGGCTTACAAAAGATTTTGATTGATCGAGATAGACTTTATAGGGATTTCTCGGATTGCTGATCGCTTGTGCACGTTGGGTCTGCTCCGATGAAGTGATTTTCTGAAAGATCGAATTCAGAGCAGTGAGTTTTTCGTTCGGAGCAGACAGTTGATCAACTGTTCCCATCATTTCCCGAAACCCAAAATGACTGATCCCTAATGCCATAAGAATGGCAATAAAGACCAAGACAAAGCCTGCAATGACTTTTTTGGTGACTGATGTAATGGATAGCTTCCCTCTGAATTCAGCCATGAAATCCGAAAATCGAATAAAGTTTATAAAGTTAGCCAGATATTATGCCAACTGTGTAAAGCTTTCGAAAAAAGCACCATTATAACGCGTGAAGTGCCGATTTTGTGGTTGAACTCAACCATAAACCCACATCAGGAGTGTTAATGATATGATCTGGATGATGACAATTGATGCGACATCGAGGAGTATCCCGGCGCGGACCATGTCCTTCATCCGCATATACCCAGATGAAAAAACAATCGCATTGGGTGGCGTGGCGATTGGAAACATGAATCCGATGCTGGCGGATAGTGTTACTGGCATCGCGAGAAGGATGGGATTCACGTGCAAACCGTCTGCAATACCAAATACAACGGGTACAAAGATTTGAACCAATGCAACATTACTCATGATCTCCGATAGCAAAACTGTGGCTGTAATCAATCCAAATATTAACCATGCGTCAAATTCGTTTTGATCGGCGATCCACTTGCCGAATGTTTGAATAATTCCTGTACGCTCCAGTCCGTCGGCCAGCGCTAAGCCTCCGCCAAAGAGGAAGAGAATTCCCCATTGAATGTTCACCGTGTCACGCCATTCCAAAAGGAAAATACCTTTCTTAAAATCTGCAGGCATGAGAAAAAGCGACAGTCCGCCTGCCATAGCAACATTAGTATCATTCATTAACTCTTTGTGAAATAAATAGCTGTTCAATGCTTGTTGAAAGATCCATAGGAATGAGGTGATGCCAAAGATGATCATCACACGTTTTTCTTCTTTACTGATCGGGCCGAGCTCCGCGAGTTTAGTAGTGATAAGTTCTTCAGAACCTTTTACCTGCGCAATGTTATTCGGAAAGAGAATCCGTGTGACAATGAAGTAGGTAGTGAAGAGCAATATCCCTGCCGTTGGCACACCGATGAGCATCCATTTCCCAAAATCCATTTTCTGATGATAGAATTCATCAACAAGACCAACGAAGACTGTATTGGGTGGTGTTCCGATTATGGTTCCAAGTCCACCGAGTGTGGCCGCATATCCAACCATCAGCAGAAGTGCAATGGCAAAATTTCGCTCATTTTTTGGGAGGTCGTGTGGCTTCATGTCATCACGTGTCATTAACAAACGGATGACCGAAATTGCAATGGGTAACATCATCATAGCCGTTGCTGTGTTACTGATCCACATGCTGATCAATCCGGTAGCAAACATGAAACCCATAATTATACCGTTGCCGGATGTCCCTGTGATTCTGATAAGATTCAAAGCAATTCTTTCGTGCAACCTGTGCTTTTCAAGCGCAACGGCTATGATAAAACCACCCAGGAAAAGAAAGATGATCGGATTGGCGTAAGGTGCGGATGCCGACTTCATATTCATGACACCGAGCAAAGGGTAGAGCACGAGCGGCAGCAATGCCGTTACAGGTATGGGAACCGCTTCACTGATCCACCACACAATCATCCATGCAGCAAGTGCCAGGACTTTGTAAGCACCTTCGGCAATAAAATTTTCCGGTAAGATCCAAAGCACCACTGCGAATAGCAGCGGTCCTGTTAGAAAAAAAATGTAGCGCCTTACTGTCGGGGAATTAGTCACAAAGAGGATTCGGATTGCTCTTAACCAAAACTAATCTTTCTATTTGAGATTATCCCAATTGATGATTGCGTTCCATACAAGCGGGGCATCATGAAGATTTTGAAATCTGTGCAAAGGATCGAAAGTGAATGCTACGAGACGTCCATTACCTGTAGGTATACTAAAAATTGCACCGTGACCGATGATCATTTGTTCATTTCTCACCATACCCGACAATACATAAGGCGTTTCCTTTGCGGTAACAGATTTCTTGCTTGCTTCATCATCTGCTTTTTTCACCTCTTTTTTTGCGGGCATTCCGAGAATAGGTCCATTATACTCTTCCTCGTCTTTTAATGGTTTGGATCCATAATGAACCAGCATCAGGTTACGATTAAATTTATCCGTTTGTAATACAGGTCCGATTCCTCTGAAAACATGAAAATTCTCAGGGTATCCATAGAGCACGGGATCACCTGGCTTTCTTATTTTTACACTGACCACTGATCCCGGATGAAAGAGTCCGGATGCGCCAGCCTCCTCCAATGATCGTGTGATACCTGCTTCTGCAACGAGCTTGGACGAATTACCCAATGTAATCAATACACCACCTGCGTCGGCAAATTGTTTTAGCTGACCAATGCCTTCAAAACCAGGACCACCAGTCATATCGTTGGTCGCATCGGGCGTGCCATGCGAGGGGTACTCCGCTGTCTTGGTAAAAGGCATTGGACCAAATTTTTTATCGATCTCGTGGATGAAATCGCTGACTGATCCATACAGGCGCGGAATCAGGATTACATCAAATTTGTTTTTTAGGCCACCGGCTTTTAGTTCATCTTTATCAATATAGGTATAAGGAATTCCATGTTGATCGAAAGTATACCGCGCCCATCCTTCATCTTGCGTATAGGACCAGCTGTGATAAATCGCGATTCGCGGCAGGTTGACCTCATGCTGTTTTGGAAACGACGCGGCGGGAGTTGTTTCAAGGTCGAGTCCAAATTGAGTGGCAATAGTTTTCGCCTGGTCGGAAGTCACTCCCTGAAGCAATATTGATCCGGCGGATAGCGTATCCGTTATCCCTGCGACATTGACAACTGCTGTCGCAATGAAAGCCTTTGCTTTTGAGTTTTTTCTCTTTAACCAGTAAAGTGCTGAGATGGCAGTGTTCTGAGCCTTGTAGTTCAGTACGTAGTTGCTCGCACTGCCCGTTACTTTGCCCTCGTATTTAACATTGCCGGAAATAAGTTTCAGATCCGACGCATTGTACTCGAGGCTGTCTTTTGCTTGCACATCGACGCCATAAAGATAACTCATCGTCCATCCGATATCATCGTAAGGCGGGAACTTTGCCTCCTTCGGATAATTTTGTTTGGTGAGCAATGATACCGCAAGATTTCTATAAGGCTGCTCGAGCTTAATAATGTATTCGCCAGAAGCCGCCTGATGGACTTCAATTCCCTGGACCTGCAATTGATTTACCAGATGTGCAGCCATATATGGATCGCGTTGCTCTTTAGGAATGACAAAAGCGCGGGGTTTTTCTTCTTTTCCCTTACGAATACTGTTAACACCTTTCTGATAAAAGTTCTTCAACAATAATTTCGCATTGTCAGAAGTATATTGGAGCGACGCCAGTACGCCAGATTCCATGTAATTGACATTGTTACGAGATGACCAAACTACTTTCGGTGTCGCAGGATCAGGTCGATACCATTCTCTGCTGGTGACAGGGTCTCCCGCATATGAATCAGATGACAGGTCCCTTACGAAGGTATCGGCCCCAGCATTCCCGAATGTTTCATAGAATCGGCCAATAGCGTTGTGATTGTTAGCGATCCAGAAAACGTAACTTGGATTCCAGCCATCATAGAATGCCCATGTGAATGTGCCGGGAAGTCCCTGGGAGGTAAGCGTTGTCACGTCATGGTTGGCAAATATCTGCCATTCACCAATGGTGATCGGATCAATGGCTTCGTTGTATGGTCCTGTTCCTGTTGAAACGTATAACAATGGAATTGATTCATGAAGATCATGGATGATCGTGGGATGCCATTCGTAGTACATCTTATAGATCGCCTTGGTCAATTGCTGTGTATTTTGAAGTCCGTCGCGGTTGTTATCGTGGAATACATATTTTCCCCAATAGGGTGGAGAAAATGGAAATCCATCTTCAAATTCTTTTCTGCCTTTGGTATAACGATAGTACCAGTCTGTTTGCTTGTCTCTTCCATCAGGTTCGGAAACAGGATTAATCAGAATAATGACGTTATCCAGCAGTTGTTTTGTTTCCGGGGTAGTGTCTGTGATCAATCTGTAAGCTAGCTCCATGACCATTTCGGGTGAACCCATTTCAGGAGAATGCAAGCCAGCGTTAAAATAGTAAACAGGTTTGCTGTCGGAGATGATGGCCGTGAGTTGTTCAGGATTGACTTTGCGTGGATCGGCAAGCAGTGCAAGTTGTTTTTTGTAGTGATCAAGCTTCGCCATGTTTGCTTCGCTCGTGATGGTGACGAGATTAATGGCTCTCCCTTCTTCGGTTGTTCCTATCTGCTCCATTTTTAATCTTGAAGAAGATTCAGAAAGTTTTTTAAAGTAGCCGTATATCTCATCCGTACGATGCATCACACCGGGTGCGCCAATGATCTGCCCGAACTGTTTTAATGGTGAAGGAATCCCGGGATGGTGAAGGATGTTAAGAACAGACTGAGGCAAAAACTTTTTGTCTGTTGTGTACTCTTTGATTTTTTGATTATAGGTCTCGTCCGGATTTTGCCCGAAGGCAGACATAGTGATAAGGCTCAAAGCGGCCAGGAGCGTGGCGAATTTCTTAATGCGCATAAGTTTAGGTTCTGAGATCGTGAATATAAGGAACGAGCTTAGTAAATGCGAACACAAGTTTCCGCCGCGGAGAATACGTAAATAACAATTATGATTTTGGATTCTCTGCGGCTCGGCACCTCAGCGGTGAGATTTTTTTTCGCTTGCTCAATACCCTTTCAAAATAGGCGAAACTTTTGTCCCCATCAATTCTATGGATTGCAATAACTCTTCCTGGGGAAGATGGGCCATATCCATTTGAAAGGTCAATCGTGATATCCCACCAAGTGCTTCGCTATGTCGAATGATTTTTTCAGCTATTTCTTCCGGATTGCCAACCAGCAGTGCTCCTGAAGGTCCCGACTGCGCGTCAAATTGTGCGCGAGTTACAGGTGGCCATCCGCGTTCTTTTCCGATTTCAGTGAAAGTCTTTGCATAGCCTGGATAGAAACCTTCGACAGCTTCCTTTGTTGTCGGCGCAACATAGCCTATTGAATGTAGCCCGACCTTAAGTTTCTCTTGTGGATGGCCTGCCTTTTGGCCGGCTTCCCAATAGAGATCAACCAACGGGCGAAATCTATGCGTTTCTCCACCAATGACAGCCACCATCAGAGGAAGCCCCAGTGTACCTGCCCTTGCAAAGGATGCTGGTGTCCCCCCGACGCCTAGCCATATCGGTATCTGTTCCTGAACAGGCCTTGGATAGACGCCCTGGCCCGTTAATGCTGGTCTGAATTTCCCTGACCAAGTTGGCTTTTCTTCATCTCTGATCCTGAGCAGCAATTCGAGCTTCTCTGTAAACAGACTGTTATAATCTTCGAGCTTGTAACCAAACAGGGGGAATGATTCAACGAATGATCCTCGTCCAACGACCATCTCTGCACGGCCGTTGGAGATAATATCCAGCGTAGCAAAATTCTGGAAGACGCGGACAGGGTCGGCGGCGCTTAAGACTGTTACCGCACTGCCAAGTTTGATATGTTTTGTACGTCCTGCTGCTGCGCCAAGGATGACCGTTGGTGCAGAGTCAAGAAATTCTTTTCGATGATGCTCGCCCAGCCCAAAGAAATCGAGCCCTACCTGATCAGCGAGGTCGATACGCTCCAGCAGCTGACGCATCGCGTCAACGCTATTAATGTTATTGATTTTGGCTGCTACAAAACTGTCTACTCCGACTTCCATAACTGAATGATATTCCGTATTACATATTTTGACAAAGAAAGGTTTAAAAGTGTAGTAAGAACAATGAATCTGTATTCATCTTAACGCCGCTCACATACAGGCATCCCCCAACGTCCTGGTACGGTACATTAATTCATAATCAACTTCGTCGACTTGACGTCCTTAAGGGAAGCTGATAACCTAGAATCGAAGTTCAACGCGCCCCACTTCATAATTAATAATTCACAGTTTCAATTTGGCTTTGTAAGTTATCTCTCTAAATTCCGCCACAATTCACTTTAACTATTAGGATCATGAAAAGAACAGCAAGCGCACATTGGAAAGGCAACCTCAAGGGTGGAAAAGGCGAAATAACAACACAAAGCACTACGTTAAACAAGACACAATATTCATTCAACGCTCGCTTCGCTGACGGTGTTGGAACCAATCCTGAAGAGCTAATAGGAGCGGCTCATTCAGGCTGTTTTACAATGGCGTTAAGTGCAGCACTTGACAAGGGAGGTTTTGTCGCGAATGACCTTGACACAAAGGCAACCGTAGAACTTGATCCTGCAGCCGGCCAAATTGTTAGCATTACCCTGGATCTCACGGCTGCAAAGATTGACGGATTATCTGAGGATGACTTCAAGAAATTTGCAATGGGTGCGAAGGAGAATTGCCCAATATCCAAGGCGCTCGCTTCAGTGCCGTCCATTATATTGAACATCTCATACTGATTGCAATAATCAAACGACACTCGACAGGGCCGGCTTTAAACAGCCGGCCTTTTTTTATGTCTTTAAAACGGCGTCTTCATGTTCTTATTCAGGGCATCATCATATAGACGGCAACGGATCGGAAAACCCATTAAACCGGGTTCTGATCTGAGTTATGCTGTCCTATACTGTTGTTATGACTGTCCTATTCTGTCATTATACTGGATACTCCACCAGAGTTAGCCCAGGGTCAGTCTAGGTCAGTCTAGGGTATACCTAGGGTTAATCTAGGGTCTGTTTTATCTTGGGCGATCTGATGACCCTTGGTGGATGCTATCCCGACTCTGTAGATAATCCAGCGAATGCTTGTTTTCCAACGATTGAGATGGGGTCGTCAGGTCATACAATTTTTAAGGGCTCGTTGAGTATCAAGAGAGCCCGGATTATAGTTCAAATAGTTTCAAATTTGGTACAATAAACCGGCTGCGCACCGCGACTTAACAGTCAACGAAGCCAGGGTAAAGCGATGGACATGGCCATGCAGATTAAGGAGCAGACGTTTCTCAAGGAGAAAGACCGGTTGTTGGGGTTTATCCGTCACCGTGTGTCTTCTATAGAGGAAGCTGAGGATATTTTGCAGGATGTGTTCTATCAGTTCGTGGCGGGTTATGATACGATCGAATCACTGGATCGGGTCACCTCGTGGCTGTTTTCAGTCGCCCGGAATAAGATCATAGATCGATATAGAAGAGATTCTGCCCGTCCTCAGAAGGCTGATATCGGGCTGCAATCGGGTATGGATGATGATGCTCCGCTTACGCTTCAGGATATTTTGCCAGACTTGGGCAACACACCCGAAGACGCATATTTAAAGGACATGATATGGGAGGCTATCATGGATGCCCTTGATGAGCTACCCGCTGAGCAAAGGCAAATATTTGTGCTGAATGAAATAGAGGAACGAAGCTTTAGAGAGATAGCAGAGGAAACCGGAGTTTCAATCAATACCCTGTTGTCGAGGAAACGCTACGCGATTCTGGCGTTAAGGAAGAAGCTTCAAAAAGTTTACGACGATATATAAGAAATGCGTGTATGAACCGAGGTGTGAAATTTATAGCGTGTATTTTGATCGGGGTCTTCGCGATTTTCGCGATAGGCTACGTGACGATGTCGCTTTGGAACTGGTTAGTTCCGTTGCTATTTAATGGACCATTGATAACTTTTTGGCAGGCACTGGGACTTCTGTTGCTGTCCAAAATTCTATTCTGGGGTTTTGGCGGTGGCAAACATCATCAATGGCAACGCAGACATGCAAATCACGAACAGCATTGGAAGGCTGGCCTTTATAACAAGTTCTCCTCAATGTCCCCCGAGGAAAGAGAACAGGTTAAGCAAAAGATGAAGGAGAAGTGGTGCAACTGGCAGGGTAATACACCACGGAAAGACGACCCGACAGCAAACGATTGAGGTCGAGTTCATAAAAGAATTCAAAAAATTTATCTAAAAAGTTCAACGCGAGCCTGATTTCGACGTTGAAGGAAACTGAGGAAACTTAAAATATGTAAAAAGTTTCCTTAGTTTTGCGCCTCCTATGGAAGAATCAGAAGCAAAAAGAAAGATTACTAAAGGCGCGGAAAGCCTTTTTATGAAATACGGCGTCCGGACGATATCCATGGATGATATCGCGCGCCATCTAACAGTTTCCAAGAAGACGTTGTATCAACACTTTGAAGACAAAGAAGATCTGGTCAAAATGGTTTGCGAAGCGCACATAGAAAACATCATGCAAGAGTGCCAACAACTTCGACTTTCTTCCGACAATGCCATTGACGAGATATCAAAATTGCAGGAGATGATGAGAAACAAACTCACCGGGATGAACCCTTCATTCTTCATGGACCTGCAAAAATTCCACCCCACCGCCTGGGAAGTCTGGATACAGCACAGGCAGAATTTCATGCAGCAATCTATTATCAGAAACCTCAGGCAAGGAATTGATGAAGGATACTTCCGACCCGAGATTGATCTGGCGGTGCTGGCTCAAATGCGAATGACGTTAGTCCAAATTCCCTTTGATGACAAAATTTATCCGCCATCGCATTTCAAACTTGCCGATGTTCAAGTTCAGATCTTCGAACACTTTGTGTATGGATTACTCACCGACAAAGGCCGAAAGCAATACCAGAAGTGCAAAGAAAAACAAGCAGAACTCACAAACCCTTGATATGAAACCAATAATACAAACATTACTACTAACGCTTGCGATATACGGCAGCGCTGTTGGGCAGACCACGCCAGCAACGACTTCGTTTACGCTTGATGATTGCATCCGTTACGCGCTTGAAAATACGATTGATGTTAAGAACGCGCGTGTTGATCAGGAGATCTACGCCTCGAAAGTGAAAGAAACAACGGGTTTGGGTTTGCCGCAGATTGACGGTTCGGTCAGTTTGCAACACAATCAAAAGTTACCGCGATTCTTTTCATACTACAGCACAGCAAAAGGCTTTGCCGGAACAAATGATGATGGTACACCGAAGTTGGATTTGCCTGGCGTAGCAGACAATGATGTTGTTGCATCGCCAAACTTTTTCCAACTGCCCAGCAGCGGAACCGCGGGACTTACCGTGAATCAGCTTTTGTTCAGCACCACTTATTTGATAGGACTTAAGGCCGCATCTACGTACAAGGAATTAGCATCACGCTCTGCCGAAGAAACCCAAATTCAGGTTGTTCAAAAGGTAATGAAGGCGTACTATTCTGTGCTTATTAACAAAGAAAGGCTATCAATGTATGATCATAACATCGAACGCGTCGATTCGCTGTTGAGAAATACAAAAGCATTGAATCAAAACGGTTTTGCAGAAGCAATTGATGTTGACAGGACGCAAGTAAGACTTAACAATTTAAAGTCTGACCGTCTTAAAGTATCGAATCTTGAAACATTGGGAATTTACCTACTGAAGTATCAGATGAATTATCCAATGGAGAAAGAGATTTCCATTGCAGGAAAGCTCGACGACATCACGCTGGATGAAGATTTGTTTGATGCCTACGCGAATGATTGGGATTATAAAAAACGTATCGAATACAAGAAGCTGGATACGCAGAGAAAGTTATTGCAGCTTGATGTAAAGAATAAGTATTCCACCGCTCATCCAAGTCTTAATGGATTCTGGAATTTGGGATATTCTACACAGTCACCAAACATAACAGGCATATTCAAAACCAACACCGCGATCAGTGACAACGGATTTGTTGGACCCGACAAGTGGTATGGATATTCGCTCTACGGGGTCACTTTAAAAGTTCCTTTGTTCAGCGGACTTCAACGTAACTACCAGATTCAGCAGGCAAAACTCACATTATTGAAGACTGAAAACAGTTTTGTTCAACTGCAACAAATGATAGACCTGAGCATCTATCAAAATGGAGCGACATACAAAAACGCCATCGCGACTTACAAAACGCAGGAAGAGAATATGGAACTCGCCCAAAAGGTTGCGCGCATCACCAAAATCAAATATGAACAAGGCGTTGGATCAAACATTGAAGTCATTGATGCCGAGAACAGTCTTCGCGAATCGCAGGTGAATTTCTACAATGCACTATTCGACGCAGTTACGGCCAAAACAGACCTTGATGTAGCATATGCGAAGATTGATCCATCCAAGTACCAAACAGCAACCAGATAAACCCCTTAACTAAAATGAAAATCATATATACAAAATCGTCGATCTACGGAGTTGTTTCAGTGCTGGCGCTTGTGAGCTTACTCGCAGCCTGCAGTGCAGCCTCGTCTGGCAACGATAAAAAGGCAAGACTTGAAAAGCTTAAGAAAGACCAACTCAGTCTGGTCAAAGAGATCAAGAAACTTGAAGTGGAAATTGCCAAGGAGAATCCGGATTCAGCGTCTGTTAAATCCAAACAAGTTGTCGTAAAGGAACTTCAGGCCACAAAGTTTGATCACTACATTCAAACGCAAGGTTCAATTGAATCAGAAGAGAACATTCAGGTGAGCTCAAAATCCCCTGGCGTTGTAACGAAAGTTTTTGTGCGTGAAGGTGATGTAGTCAAAAAAGGTCAGACCATGGCTCAAATAGACAATTCTTTGGTGTTGAGTGGCATTGAGGAAATAAAGGCATCCCTTGATTTGGCAAACAAGGTATTCGAGCGCCAGAAGAATCTTTGGGACCAGAAAATTGGAACAGAAGTTCAATATCTTCAGACGAAGAATAACAAAGAGGGTCTCGAGAAAAAGCTTGCGTCTTTAAGCGAGCAGAACGATCAGACGCGTATCAAATCTCCGATCAATGGAGTCGTTGATGAGGTAACTGTAAAAACGGGTCAGAACATTATGCCAGGACAGCCTGCGGTGAGAGTCGTTAACGGAACCGATCTCAAAGTCAAGGCAAATGTTTCTGAAGCTTACGTCCTCAATGTGAAGAAAGGTGATAAAGTCGTAGTGACCCTCTCCGACCTGAAGAAAGATATCGAAACCAAGGTGACTTTCGTCGGTAGAAACATCGATCAACTGTCAAGGACATTTATTGTGGAAGCAAAAGTTCCTTCCGGAGCTTATCTGAGACCGAATATGTCTGCGGTTATTAAAATTGTTTACGAATCATTTCCGGCAGCTACTGTTGTACCGGTGAGTGTCGTTCAGGACCTCAATGGCGAGAAGGTAGTATACATTGCTACAGCCAAGGGCGAAAGCTTTGTAGCTACAAAGAAGCCAGTCGTAGTGGATGGTGTGTTTGATGGCAAGGCACAGGTGCAGGGATTAACTGTGGGTGATAAAGTGATCACCGCTGGATTCCAGGGGCTCAGTGATGGGCAAGTTATCAAGATGTAGTCATTACAATTTACGGAATGACAAAACCTTTAATTTTAATCACTCATTTATGCAAGATTTAGGAAAGGAATTCAAGCCCACCAGTTGGGCCATTGACAATAAGATAAGTATTTACGTTGCGACTGCAATTGTTTCACTTGCAGGTCTGATGTCTTACAACGGTATGCCTAAGGAACAATTTCCGGAAGTTGTGTTTCCACAGATTTACGTGGCGACCGTTTATCCTGGACCTCCGGAGGATGTTGAGAACCTGATCACGAAGCAGCTCGAGAAAGAGATTAAGTCAATCTCCGGTATCAAGAAAATGTCAAGTAACTCTGTTCAGGACTTTTCGAATGTTATCGTTGAGTTTCAGACAGACGTTGAAATTGATAAAGCCAAGCAGGATGTAAAAGATGCTGTTGATCGTGCCAAGCAGGATCTCCCAACGGATCTTGAAAATGATCCGCAGGTTATCGATATCGATATTTCTGAAGTGCCGATCATGAACATCAACATCGCTGGTGATTTAAGCCTCGAACAGTTGAAAGACTACGGGGAGGACATGCAGGATAAGATCGAGTCACTTACAGAAATCAGGAGAGTGGATATCGTCGGTGCGCTTGATCGTGAGATCCAGATCAATGTAGACATGTTTAAGCTGGCACAGGCCGGCGTCAGTCTTGACGATATTCAGAATGCTGTTGGATATGAAAACAGAATCATTCCAAGCGGGCAGATCTCTGTAGATGGTATGAAGCGCTCACTTGGGGTAAACGGTGAGTTTGCAAATGCAAAACAATTGGGTGAAATGGTATTGACATCCACGATGGGTGGACGTATCTACCTGAAAGATGTCGCTGAGGTAGTTGATAGCCACAAGGAGCAGGAAAGTTTCGCGCGTCTTGATGGTAAGAACGTAATCACCCTGAATGTTATAAAAAGAGGCGGGGAGAATCTTATCAATGCATCTGACAAGATTACTGAGATCGTAAAAGACTTCGAAAAGAATATTTTACCAGAAGGTGTAAAGATCACGATCACTGCTGATCAGTCTGACAACACCCGTACCACGTTGCATGATCTGGTGAATACGATCATTATTGGCTTCGCGTTGGTGACTATAATTCTAATGTTCTTCATGGGAGCAACTAACGCAGTATTCGTTGCGTTGTCTGTGCCGATCTCAAGTTTTATCGCATTCATTGTTATTGACTCGGTATTTGGATTTACGTTAAACATGATGACGCTGTTCTCCTTCTTGCTCGCACTGGGTATTGTAGTGGATGATGCGATCGTGGTAATTGAAAATACACACCGTATTTATGATAATGGAAAAGTGCCGATCAAGCAAGCTGCAAAAATAGCCGCCGGCGAAGTATTTATGCCGGTTTTGTCTGGTACGTTGGTCGTACTGGCTCCTTTCAGTCCGCTGATCTTCTGGCCCGGTATTATCGGAAGCTTCATGTTCTTCCTTCCCGTGACTTTGATCGTCGCATTGATTGCGTCTTTAATAGTCGCATATATCATGAATCCTGTGTTCGCTGTGGATTTCATGGGTGAACATGAACACGATCATTCGGCCAGCAAATTCACAAGAGGTTATAAGATCGCGGCAATTGTGATGGGTTCAATCGCGCTGCTTTCTTACCTCACTGGAATGACTGGATTCGGCAACTTTATGGTGTTCGTCTTTTTGATTTATTCTCTCTATCATTTTGTAATAGTTCGTATGATCAGTGGATTCCAGACGAACGCCTGGCCCCGTGTACAGACGTGGTATTCAAGAAGAATTACATGGTTGTTAACAGGTTATCGTCCTTTTGGTGTGGTTGGATTTGTGGTCGCGTTATTTATATTCTCGATTGTGTTCACGGCAATACGCAAACCGGATGTGGTTCCCTTCCCTAAAGGCGATCCTAACTTTATCTTCGCCTTTATCAGAATGCCAATCGGTACGGATCAAAGAGTAACGGATTCAATTACCCACGTCGCGGAAGGTCGCGTGAGCAAGGTAATGGGTGATCACAATCCCATTGTAAAGTCTATCATTTCCAACGTAGCGATCGGTGCTAGCGAGGATCCATTTGAAGGCGGCGGACTTTCATCAAGCCCGCATTTGGGCAAAGTGAGCGTTGCGTTTGTTGAGTTTTCGAAACGCAACGGACAGAATACCCGCGACTACATGGATAAGATTCGGCAATCATTGAAGGGTATCGTCGGCGCAGAAATTACTGTAGACCAGGAAGCTGGTGGGCCTCCAACCGGTAAACCAATCAATATCGAGTTCACGGCAGACAACTTTAATGATCTTGTGGCCACTGCCACCAGGGCCAGAAAATTCTTAGACTCATTGCAGGTCCCTGGAGTCGAGGAACTCAAATCGGATTTCCAGAGTGATAAGCCGGAGATCGTGGTGAACATCGATCGTGAAAAAGCAAATCGTGAAGGTATCTCGACAGCGACTATTGGTATGCTCCTTAGAACGTCAATCTATGGTGTTGAGATTTCAAAATTCCGTGATGAAAATGACGATTATCCGATTCAGTTGCGCGTTGCTGAATCACAGCGTAATGATATCAATACGTTGTTGAACCTGCCTGTAACTTTCCGCGACATGAGCTCAGGTGGTCAGGTTCGTCAGGTTCCATTGTCGGCTATCGCTACCGTTGATTATTCCAACAGTTACGCCGGCATTCGCAGAATAGATCAAAAACGTGTGATTTCCATTTCTTCAAATGTGCTGAGCGGCTTCAATGCCAATGAGATCGTGCAGACAATCAAAGATGAGTTGTCTGATTTCTCGATGCCTGATGGTGTTGAATACAAGATGACAGGCGAGCAGGAGGACATGGCAGAAACAACCGACTTTCTGGGTAAGGCATTCGGGATTGCCGGGATGTTAATCTTTATGATCCTCGTACTTCAATTCAACTCTACGAGTAAACCACTTATCATTCTTTCTGAAATTCTATTCAGCGTGATTGGTGTACTCATTGGTTTTTCATTGTTTAAAATGGAAATTTCTATTGTCATGTCGGGAGTTGGATTGCTGGCGCTGGCAGGTATCGTCGTAAGAAATGGAATTCTTCTGGTGGAGTTTACGGATCTTTTAATTGCGCAAGGTGTTCCTTTGTATGAAGCAATCATCGAAGCAGCAAAGACCCGTATGACGCCTGTATTACTAACAGCATTGGCAGCAACAGCCGGCCTCATTCCGCTGGCCGTCGGTTTTAACATTGACTTTGTAACCATGTTCACAGAGTTGAATCCGCACATCTACTTTGGTGGAGACAACGTTGCCTTCTGGGGACCGCTTTCATGGACCATGATATTCGGTCTGGTATTTGGAACAGTGCTTACGCTCGTTCTTGTGCCGGTGTTGTATCTTCTGGTTGCCAAATTGAAAGAGCGTGTATTCAAGAAAAAGGCTTCGCCGGTAGCACCAGAACCTAGGCCAGGCGAAAATGCTGTTGCATTGAATTGAGGTAGTTATTAAAATAAATAATGGCAAAGGTCGTCTTATATCAGTAAGACGACCTTTTGTTTTAATGCCATCCAAACGGCATTCCGAATTAGTTGTTTAAAACAAGTTGAGATGAAGTCAAGGATGATGACACTGATCGTATTTTCTATTTTATTCCTGTTGATCGACTACTACGTGTTCCAGGGAGTTATTATTGCCTCTGATAGATTGCCAGGAATGTGGAAGGGCATCGTCAGATACGCTTTCTGGGCGCCAACAGTACTCGCGATCCTCGCTTTGATCTGGTGGACCTTCGGTGATCCGTATCGCTATAATGCGAGCGTGCGTAACTGGATAATCACTGGTTTGTTTGGAATATACTTTTCCAAACTATTTGCTGTGTTAATTCTGTTTGTCGATGATCTTGGTCGTGGTGTAAGGTGGCTTGCCAGTCTATTTACCAGACAGAATGGTGAAGCACTTCCGGGAGAGGCTATCAATCGTTCAGAATTTTTGGCAAAAACTGCGATGGTGGCAGCGACCATTCCATTTGGCGCGATGACTTATGGAATCATTTCCGGTGCGCATGATTATCGCGTGAGACGCGTAACGGTCAAGCTACCAAATCTTCCAAAATCATTTGATGGGATGAAGATCGGACAAGTATCGGACATTCATAGTGGAAGCTTTTTCAATAAAACAGCTGTGAAAGGTGGCGTGGAGATGATGATGAGAGAAAAGCCCGACATAATTTTCTTTACTGGTGATCTCGTCAACAATGAAGCAAGCGAAGTAAAAGACTACATCAACATTTTTGATAAACTGAGAGCTCCTCACGGGGTATTTTCAATCACCGGAAATCACGATTACGGTGATTATCACCACTGGTCAAGCGATCAAGCGAAAGCCAGGAATTTTGAAGATCTAATTGAAGCACATAGGTTATTGGGCTTCCGGTTGCTTATGAATGAGAATGAAACCATAACGATCAACGATGAAAAGATCTCGGTATTGGGGATTGAAAATTGGGGAGGTGGTCGTTTCGCAAAATATGGAAAGCTCGACCAGGCTTACAGGGGATCAGAAGAATCGCCCGTGAAGCTGTTGTTGTCACACGATCCCAGCCATTGGGATGCGCAGGTTCGTCCTTTGTTTCCTGATATTGATTTGATGTTTGCAGGTCACACCCATGGATTTCAGTTTGGAGTAGAGCTTGGCAATTTCAAATGGAGCCCATCACAATATGCCTATAAACAATGGGCTGGTTTGCATCAGGAAGGATCACAGTACTTGTATGTGAATCGCGGGTTCGGATATCTTGGTTATCCAGGCAGGATTGGAATGCCTCCTGAATTAACGATACTTGAGCTGAAGCGGGCTTGATCCGTTATTCTCCGCGATTGAATCGCATGAGTTGGCTCATCTCTGGCGCTATTTTTTTGTACAAACTTTCATAGACTTGGAAGATTGTCTCATACGTCCGATGATGAGAAGCCCGCGGCATGAATGATTTGTGATCATTGTCATCAAGTTCACTGAACTCTTTGATTAGTCCCAGCACTTTCATCCCGATAAAAGCCGCACCGATTGCAGAAGCATCCTCATCGTGTATCAGTACAATTGGCTTGTTAAATATGTCGGCTAAAATCTGTAGCCATACCGTTGAACGGACGAAGCCGCCGCTGACATTGACCTGATCGATCTCCAGTCCTGACGATTCCATTGCCGTCATGATGCTGTACAATGCCAGGGAAACTCCTTCGATCACTGCTCTTGTGAAATGCGCCTGCGTGTGGTAATTCCGGATGCCAAAGAATACACCACTTGAATCACTGTTCCATATCGGTGCACGTTCTCCAAGGAGATAGGGGAGGAAGATAAGACCGTTTGCTCCCGAATCTGTCTGCTCAGCTGCGCTGAGCAGCGCATCATAGTCCGATGACTTCTCCAATTTGATATTCAAGAAACTTTCAGCGTACCATTTCAAAGTAGCACCTCCGTTGTTTATTGGTCCACCGCTGATGAACAGATCATCGAACAATCTGTAATTAAATGTCATCGCCGCAAAGTTGACGGCAGGTGCCTTTGCGGCAACGCGAATGGCACCACTTGTGCCGATGGTGAGTGCTGCAGTTCCGTGTTTTATGGCAAAGCTTCCGACGTTCGCGAGGCAACCATCACTACCACCTGCAATGAAGGGAGTGTCTGAATTGATCTTCAGCACGCCGGCGAGTGAGCTTGTTAGGTCTTTTCGAAGGTGGGTGGTCTCCACCGGTATGCTAAGTTTATCGGCCGATATCGAGCAAGTCTTCAGAGATAGTGGATTCCATTTACAGCTTACGATGTCGAAGAGCCCGGTTGCAGATGCGATGGAGTAATCGACTTCAAATACGTTGAACAACTTATACCAGATAAATTCTTTTATCGATATAAATTTTTCTGTTCTGTCGAACAGGTCGCGATTATTTTCTTTTAACCATAGTATTTTACAGAGCGGTGTCATAGCATGGATTGGAGTTCCACAGGTAGCATAAATTGCCTCACCGTCATTTGAGTTTTTTATTCTTTCCGCGACAAGTGCACTTCTGTTGTCGGCCCAGGTGATCATATTCATCAGGGGTCTTCCACCATTGTCCATTGGGATGAGACTATGCATGGCACTGCTGAGAACGATCGCCTGAGGTTGTTGGGCCAGCGTTGCGGATATACGCGCGATACATTGAATAAAAGCATGCCAGATTGTTTCCGGATCCTGCTCACTGAACGTTGGTTCGGGGCGGAGTGTCGGGTATGACTGTTGACTCGTATGCAGGACCTTGCCTGATGCATCAACGGCGACGCCCTTTGTACTTCCAGTGCCGATGTCTATTCCTATAACGTACCTCATAGATATATTCAGGCAACAAGATAATGATTAAAATAAAAAGGGCATCCGAAATTCAGATGCCCCACGGTTAGGTTAGGTTAGCAATGTTACTCGCGTACCAACTCGGCATCGCGTCTTCTGATGGCGTCGATGGAAAATCTTCCAGCGCCAAAGATGATGAACACAATTAGTCCTGCCAGTACGAGTATTGAAGTCCACATTTCCATGTGGTGTCCTAATGATAGAAATCCCTTTGGATAGTTGATCAGAAATACTGCGCCGATCATTACGGGTAATTGTATTAAGGATGCAAAACGGGTAAATATGCCCAGAAGAATCATGGGGCCACCAAGAATGTGAGCAAACACTATATAATGGGCAATTGTTAAGCCTGCGAAGTGAATGTTTATTCCTGATGCGGTGCTTGCAAGAGTATCGATATGGGTGATAAAAAACAGACCTTTATAGGTTACAAAACACCCCAATGCAATCCTAAACAAGTCCAAAAATCCGGGGCGATGAGTGTCACCCCAGTGTTCCATATGGGTTATTATATTCATAGCAGTATTTGATGGTGATATACAAAGTTTAGGAAAAATTCGGATTAAAAGCAAGTACATCTCGCGCGCGAAGGCGCGAAAACGCGGAGGAGTACAAAATTCACCGCTGCGTATAGCCTTACCGTTTGTTGGAATTTTTTCTCCGTTTTTGCGTCTTCTATGTTTGACGCGCGTCCAAAATAGATTTTTTCACCGAGGCGCAAAGACGCCGAGAATGCATAATCTGATTTGTATTATGTCTGGGTATCCGAGGTGAAAAAAGGACACAAAAAAGGACTGCTCCGTTGGGAGCAGTCCTTTAACAATATCGGTCATTAAAAATTAATAGTCGCTATTGCTTCTGCGGTTGAATCCACCACCACCGCCGCCACCACTTCTGTAACCACCGCCGCCACCACCACCGCCACTGCGTGGAGCGTCAGTCCTTGGTCGTGCTTCATTCACCACCAGGGTCTTTCCCAGGAAGTTAAAACCGTTAAGGCTTGTGATCGCCTGACGTGCTGCAGCTTCATCCGCCATTTCGACAAAACCGAAACCTCGGCTGCGCTGCGTTACTTTGTCCATTACAATCTTGGCCGAAGAAACTTCGCCATACTCTTCGAATAATCCCTTCAGTTCGGGTTCGGACGCCTTGAAAGGGATGTTGGCAACGTAAATGTTCATTGTTAAATAAAGAATAAATGAGAAATTAGTTTAGGTCAACTGACAAACTTTGACTTCAACAGACTGCTCGCATTTGGGAGAGAGGGCCGTAGCGAAGAATGACAATTAACAGTTAAAAGTAATCAGAAATTTTGATTAATCGGAAAAAGATTCCTTACCCGTTTTTTTACACAATCTCCCCAATAATGATACCCGCTGAAATATGGGTATCATTTTCTACACGACAGGCGTGCCTTTAAACAATTAACACCACGATTGAACACAACCCTGACGCTGCGCTGGCTACCGGAGGACTGTTCTTAAAAAAGGTATGACCAGGCTTCCTTTGTTAGTAGGCCCGTTCCACAGCGCCCGATCCGTAGACCTTTTTCTGGGCAGCTTTTGTGTTTCCTTTATGTTTTACTGTGCCACTGCCGGAAACCATGGCGTCAAGTGTATTTGCAACGTTTAACATGCAGGACCCCGATCCAGTAACTTTTGCTTTCGCCGTTTCCAGGGAAAGGTTATACGCGTTTAATGTTCCAGTACCACTTACGACCGCCTCGATACCCGAAGCGTATCCCCGGATAGTCATTGTACCAGGACCGCTGACATCAGCCTTAATTGTATTGCCTTTCAGATCGACGTCCATGCTTCCGTTGCCTGAAACACCAAGTGTAACAAATTCGGTTGCAAGCGAGTTTTCAGACACGATTTTTCCACCACCGTTTACCTGAAGCTCATTTATCGACTTTACATTCACATACAATTTCATGGTCGGATTGAGTTTAATGTCGTCGATCTTCGCCCAAATACTCTTGTTGGGATTGTCTGGTTTTCTTTCAACGTTAATCATCAAAATACCATTCTCAACCTTCACTTCGGTAAGTGAGAAAATCTCAGTCAATGCTTCGATGGTGACTTCCTGTTTGTTGGTTTGCTTCACATAAACTGTGTAATTGGAGTTCACATAGATACCCTTGAACTCGGGCAATTCCAGTACTTTTTTGGTGGTTTGCGAATAGCCAGCCTGCACCACGATTGTTAACAACAAGACTAAGATTTTTACCGGTTTCATACCATTTTGATTTATACATCAAATAACCGGGTAATGCTGATGATTCGGAAATCACCTGACGACGCCAGGGGTTGCTGGTCGGGCGGCCGCACGAGAATGCGTTATTTTTTGGGGGAAATATTACTTGGGCTTACGGAAGATTGCTTTGAATATTAAGATGAAGGCAATCCCGCCGATGCACATCACTAGCAGAACTTCCGGAGTAATTAAATTGACAGCGTGCATAAATTTGGTCGTTAGATTTAGAACTGAATCTGGAACTGAAATTTAAGATCGTTTTTTATACTTTGAACAATATTGTTATCACTCATCTCAATTTTTTCTTGTTCATGATAGCGCGTGCTTGCGTATCTAATCCAGATACTGAGATGTCGGTTAATTTTACATCTGATCATAATCATTTTTCTAACACCTAAGCCAAAATATGCCGGCATCGAAAATGCCAGCAACACATCGTTCTCGTACATATACTGCCGCGTGTCATAGTCATCGGTATCAAATAAAGCATATCGCCCGGTAATTTGAAATTTACCAAGATCGGTCCTGATATCCTGCGCCAATGCGAAACCATAACTGGTGTGATTTGAAATGGAAAAGGTGCTCATCTGCAATCGCGTTTTTAATCGGAGTTTATCGCGAATGCCCGCTTCAGTCTGGAGCCAGTACGTAAATTTTTGATAGCGCTGCACGTCATAAAATGCCGCCGGATCGCCTGTATTACGTTCTTTGCTTTCTTCGCGACCCTGAATGAAAATGGCAACGTTTTTGGAAGGCTGATAGGTAACCCTTAACAAATACTCGTATCCACTAGACGGCTTGTAGGCGCGATACTTGAGCCACGGGGATTCAAAAAAATCGACATATCCGCCAATATTAAATCGTCTGTTGAGCTTATACTTCCACCCCCAATACAATCCTCGTTCATTCTGAGGCAAACTATTCTCACCAAACGCATTGGTGTACATCGTATAAAATCTATTTTGATAGTTTCTATAAATGATCGATAAATCAAAGGATGGCGAAAGACTAAAAAGACTGCCGATCAGTAATGATGTTTCTCCATTCAGCGTGCGTGCGGCTTCACTGAAGAATGATACATTCCGCGCGTTTAAATTCAGAAAGAATCCGATGTTATTGTTTGCGCGGCCGCGAAATGAGAATTGGTTATAAACCGATAGCACTGGATCTATGGCACGGCCAAAATCAAAATGATTAAACATGAGTCCACCCTCCAGACCTTTCTTTGAAAAGGCTGCCACGATTCCCCAATTGTTATTGCTGATCTGCTTCCGGTTTTCGAGCTCCCGTTTGGTTCGATGCAGACCCGTAGCCTGGAGGTTGGTAATGTAATCCGTAGTGTCCGAAGTTGCCCCGTCTCTCAGGCAATGAGAATAAAAACTTGATATGGTAATTGTTGGTGTTAACTGGTAGGTGCCGGCAATACCGTTCAAGTTTCCGGATTCATAGGAAGAAGTATAGGGTAGAAATCCGACATTGCTTCGACGTACGGCTGTTATCGTTTCACTGCCCTTTCCGGTACCAAATATTCCTCCGATCATTAAGCCCTGGCCAAACTGTGCCTGATAGTCTCCAATGATGAGATTCTTTAATCTGCCTTTATTCTGAAGCTGGGCGTGAAAGGACCAATAGTCAATTCCGTAATAGTGTTTCCCAACGTTCCAGTGCAAGGCTTCACCCTGATCTTTCTCTCCCGTGAATCCAAAACTGAAATCGCCAGCCCTACTGGATCTGAAACGAACATACATTTTGTCTGGTGATCCACTGATATCTGCTGGAGCTGATAAGTCACGGCTGAGTTCACGCGCTAACCGGATCATAAAATAGTTATCACTTTCACCGCGGATTCTTTTTATCAGCGATCTGTCGATGGAAGCGTTGGCGTCCGGAACTTTCACGAAAGGAGCAAGTCGCATGATCGACTGTGGATCGAATTCCGGAACAGCCTGTAGTTCGTAGATTGAAAGCAGGTTACCATTCTCCTCCCTGTATTGAATAAGATTTTTAATCTGCGCGGGAGTTAAGACGCGAATAAATTCCAGCTCGTTCGCAGAAGCCTGGTTTAAGTTAATGGGACTTGAGAAAACCTGCATCAGATTATCGTAAAGCGCTTCATAGTTTATATCTGCTGATCGACTGCTAAACAATTCATCAGCGAATTTGCTCATGTCAATTTCCAGGTTCGGCAAATCCTGTGAATAACCAGAAGAGAGACTAAGGGTCATGACGATGGTTATAATGTACTTCATGATTTGAATTGGTAAGAGATCCCGGCCTGGTGATGCATTCCGAGCGCGATAGAGTATTGCATTGAATAGTCGGCATGGAATTTTCTGAGTTTGTATCCAAAGCCAAGGAAGCCTGATTGGGGTTGAATGTTAAAGCCCGTGCGAAAGAAGAATTTCCTATGCACGGTGTACTCTATGCCAGCTTTAATGATCGGAGGATAGTCGATATCTTTCTCTAGTTCAAGGGCCATGATGAAGGCGTCATTAGCTTTGAAAAGAAAGCCTGCCGTCATGATTGTCGGAACTCTTTCTTTGTCTGACTTGGAGAGATATACCTGATTAAGATTTGAAATGCATGCGCCGATGCTCAGCCTTGGCGTTAACTGAGTGTTTCCGCCAAATCCGATTGTTATGACAGACTTGTCTCCAAGTCCTGCAACACTGTAGCGCGTATAGTTTACCTTCAGACCCAGAGAGGTTATACCCAAAGTACTTCCGATGCCTGCCGAAATGAGTTGTTCCTGATACTGGCCGTCACCAAATCGATATACGCCAAACGCATAGCCGATTTTTCCTGGAATATTTATCGTCGCAGCGGTCTTGCTAAAAGGCTTAAATATCGCGTTGACATCATATGTACAACTGCCGGTAAATTTTTTGATCTTCCCGAGGCCGGCGACGTTATTGAACAATGACCATTCATCGGCTAAGCAAACAGAAGCGTATCCCATGCCGTGCGCGCGAGGTCCGATGAGGGTCGACGAACTCTGGGCACAAGTGTCCCGAAGCAATGCTATCAGCATCACGATGATGAATGAATATTTATACACAACGTTATTAATTGATAACTTTAAATAACGGGACTTTTATGATCATCAGGATAGTGTTATGCATACTGTTTTCCTATACATTATTGGCTCAGGACAAGACAGTGTCGAATTATCAGAATGGGAAAAAACGCGATGAAGGACGAATGACTGCTGATGGCAAGGAAGGTGACTGGTACTATTATTATCCTTCGGGTGATAGTATGGCCCATGAACAGTTTGTGAAAGGCAAACTTCACGGAGTCGTCAGAAATTATTACGCTACAGGAAAGCCCGAATCAAAGGTGATATGGATAGACGGTGTACCGGAAGACTCAGCCTGGTACTACTTTCCTGAGGGTGTCCTACATTCGACAGGGAGATACCATGTTGGCAAATATTTCGGCACCTGGAAATACTACTATGGAAATGGAAGGTTGGAGCGCTTTGTAAATTATGTGTCTGGGATGCCAGAAGGGCCATTCAAACAATTCAGTCAGGACGGTATCCTGCTTCAGGAGGGTGCTTATAAAGCGGGAAAGGAAGATGGTTTATGGAAATTCTACAACGGGCAGGGTCGCCTCGAATACTCTGGAATGTACGCCAATGGAGCGAAGCAAGGCGAATGGCTTCAATACGATGAGCGAGGTAAAGCGAGTGTGTATAAAGATTAGAATTCTTTCTTGATGTGAAAGAAAAATCCCTTTTGACCTGCTCCGTTGAGCGTGTATTCAAAACGGAAAACTGCATCATAAGACATCACAATATCGACGCCAGCGCCGACACCGGTCAGCAATTTATCAGAATAAAGCGTGTTGATCTCGTAATTGGGATAATTTCTGACATACCCGATATCACCATATACCTTCAGGAATATCGACAACGGAACATACCTGAACTGACGTATAGGCATTGCGTTGAGATTGTAAGTTCTGGAAAAGATCCGCTTTTTAAATGTAGTCTTGTTGAGGCCGAAGTACGGACCTTCGATAACGTATATTTCGTACCCACGTACAAATTGCTTTCGATAACCCAGCGCTCCATAACTTGCGTAAGGTACATTGGTTCGGGAACTCCAATAGACGGCTATATCATTTGACATGTAAAAGTTATTACCCATTGGAAAATAATTTGCATAAGTGCCGTTGACATCAAACTTATTCAAATCATCTTTTCCCGTTAATCCGAATTTTGAAACTCCTACAGACAGAAAATGACCGACCAGGGGATAACCAACGTAATCCCGATGATCAGAGGTAAACTGATAGGTGAGGACACCAAATTGCTGCCTCGTTTTCCCTTCTCCGAAATAGTTTCGGTTGATCGTTGCGATCGTATCGTTGATAGCCGTGCTTCTGTATTCCAGTTTTACGGCATGAGAAGTATAAAATGATTTTCTGAAGGTGTAAGTCAGACCACCACCGCGTGTTGTTTTTAATTTGTCTTCCGACTTTAGATACTGAAGTTTATGTTCGAATGTCCGATATGCAAGGTTCTTTGCTTCGGCGAAATCAAAGTCGATAATCAATCCCTGTTTTTGTTTTTTATCGATATAAGGAATGCGATAAGAGATTTCGAACCTTCTTTGAAACCCGAACTGTGCGGTGAGTCTAAGTGTTTCATTTCGACCTCGCATATTGAATTGATACAATCGAAGTCCATAGTTAACACGGTTGAAATCGTGTCCGTAGTTTTGCCACCACTCATTAAAATTCCGATCGGCGAGTTCAAAAATCGGTGAGGGAAATGTGTACCATCGCTCGTTCACTTCTATCAACAGATCAATCTGATCTTGTCCGTATTCCAGTATCTTTAATTGAACAGTATTAAAAAGCCTGGTGTTGATCAGCTTCTTTTTATCGAGATCAAGAATGATGGGTAGTTCGGCATTATGGACCAGGTCACCAGGCCTTACTGTTAGTTCGCGAAGAATGATCCCGTCTTTTGTGATCCGGTTTCCAACGATAAGAATCCGGTTGACCTGAATGAATTTCCCGGTATCAGATAGCGTCTTGCCTTTTGGTGGTCTCTTGATCGTATCGACGGGCATATTGATTTCTGCCCATGCCATCGCACTCTGCAGAGAAATCAAGAACATCGTACACAATAGAACTGCCCGCATTTCTAAACTCTAAGACTTCCACCAGAACAAAGTTTAATGTGGCCTTTGCAAAGCATCTGGTTCTTCCGGTTTTTTCCGGAACGACATCCAAAGAATGATTACACCGGCAATGACCAGTGGAATACTAAGGATCTGCCCCATGTTGATGGACATACTGTCTTCGAAGGCTTCTTGATTTTCCTTCAGAAATTCAAACGCAAAACGGAGACCAAAGCACCAAATCAGGAATATTCCAAGGAGTCTTCCCTGCGGCAAATTGTTCTTGTATTTTTTCCAGATACTAAAGAGGAAGGCAAATAAAATAACGCAGGATATTGACTCGTACAATTGGGCTGCATGTCTCGCGATACCAAAGGTTTTGATCCTCGCTGCGACGGTTTGATCTTTTGTTGTAGAAACTTCTACACTCGTATTGCCACCAGCTGTGTCAAAATATTCGTAAAGATTATTGGTGAGCATATTTCTTGCACTGAAGTTGACAAAATTCGTTGCCTGCATTTCTGACGTGCCTTTCTTAAAAAACAAATAGATATTGAGTGGAATGCGGCCATTGTCCCCATTGGGAATCGAATCGTTGTGCTTGTAGACGACAGACTCAACAATCTCATCGCGATCAATGCGTGCGTCTGTAACCGATTCGGTGAATTTGTTTACAAACACAACGCCATAAGGTTTGTCGGTGGGCTTACCGATAATTTCAGAATTAAAAAAGTTTCCAAGTCTGATGAGTGCACCTGTCAACGCAACAAGAATTACAATGCGGTCGACCACTTGCAAATATGATTGGCCAGGTTTTTTCTTGCGACTGTAAAGCCAAAGTGCGAACAAGATTCCGATAGCGCCGCCGTGACTTGCCAGGCCCTGAAGACCCGTGAAGCGGAAAGGATTCAGCTCAAAAGGCAGAATGATGCCCAGCGGGTTCTGCCAAATTAACTCAGGTTGATAAAAGATAATGTGGCCAAGCCGTGCGCCGATGATTGTAGCAACGACCATATAAATCGTGAGGGTATCGACATCCTTTTCAGGCTTGCCTTCCTGCTTGTGCATGTAGTAAAGAATTTGCTGGCTAATCAGAAAGCCCAGGGCGAAAAAAAGCCCGTAGTATCTTAAAGCGAACGATCCGGTAGAGAAAATCTCTGGACTACCATTCCAGATGATAAAGTCGAGTACAGTCATAAGCGACAAATATAGCGACAATTAGATAACTCAATCTTCGATTTGTAAGAGGCTCAATTCTTCGGCAAATCCGGATGAAAGAATTGGAAATCTGCACCACGTTCTCGGATCGACATTTATGTCGTCAAGGTGGAATGCGGGGGCAAGCCGTTCCCTTTTCCATTGATTTGCTGTCCACAGCCTGAAGAACTTCTGGATATGTCGCTTAATTGTTTCGCGATCATATTTTACCTTCATAATCTGATAGACTTCGACCGGCGATTTGCGATCCTGGATAGCGTGCTTTTCAATTTCGGCTAAAATGGTGTAAGGCATCAGATCGTCTTCATCCGTTTGCTTATTACTTAGCGGTCTGAGCTCCGCTGTTGGCTGAAGGTTGTTTACATAACTTAGACTGGAGTATCCAAGGGTTTTCTCAACCCACCTCAGCCATTGCAGAATAAAAACTTTTGTCAGTCCGGCGATGGGGGCGAAGCTTCCACTCGTGTCGCCATCCATGGTAGCGTAGCCTACGTCACCTTCGCTTCTGTTAGAAGTTGTTAAGAGCACTGCGTGCTTTGTATTGGCCAGCATCCAGATGATAGGAGATCTGGTTCTAGCCTGAATGTTTTGCAGCGTGATATCATCTGATTCCCACGTAAGTTTCCGATCGATAGCCTTCTCAATTTTCCGGGTGTAGGATGTAACTTCATCGTCAATTAACCAATAGTGGAAACCTGCGCCGATCGATTCGGCTAAGGCCTTCGCAGCCTCAAGGGTATCTTCTGAAGAGTTTCGGGTGCCCTGATACGCACAGGTCAACAACTGAAAAACAGCAGAGGCGTTTGAATGGGTGGCTGGATCAAGTCCGAGTTGTTCGTTAAAAGATTTCCACCCTAATTCTGCAGCGCCGCGTCTCACCATTTCGGCCACCATTATTGCGCATGAAGATGAGTCGGCGCCGCCGCTCAGTGAAAGCACAAAACCTTTTGCTTTGCTCTTCCGCAGATAGTCGAACAACCCAAGCGCTACCGCCTGCGTGAGCTCTTCGTTTCGTTCCTTGTTGTCGGTAAATTTCAGAATTTCAGTATTCTCTTTGACACTGAAATCTACGGTTGCCGCGAGTACATTATATTTCCTGAACGAAAGTCTGTTGTTAACAGCAATCAATTTGTCGTATTGCCCAATAATGATATCACCATCATAAATCATTCTGCCGGCTTCATTACCAAGCAGGTTTGCAAATACATAAACACAATTGAAGTTGGTGCTACCTTCGAGTACGACTTCTTTCTCGCGGAGCAGGCTTTTCACCATCGCGTAATGACTCGCACTTGGGTTTAGGATAAGGTCTACACCACGTTCACACAATCTGTATCCGGGGCGTTTTGTTTTCCGCCAGGCATCTTCACAGATCTCAAATCCAAAGCGCACGCCTTCAACTTCATAGATAATATCTCCGACCTGAATATTTTCGCCGCGTATTTGGACTGTTGTTACTTCATTTGGCATCCACGGATCAAACCAACGGGGCTCATAATGCACGCCATCCCTGGCCATGTATTGCTTAAAGGTGACGCCCAGTATTTTCTCATTGCTGATGACGCACGCGCCATTATACGTAACATCACCGATCCTTACAGGAATTCCGACGCTGACCGTGATGTCTTTGCAAAAAGTTCTGATCTTTAATAATTCCTGCCAGGCTCTTTTGGGAAGCCAATCGCTTAAGAACTGGTCCTCACATCCGTAGCCAGTAATACACATTTCTGGCAAGCAGAGGATCCTGACGTTTTGCCGGATAGCGTCTGTGATGGCATCAATAATATTTTTTGTGTTGTTATTCCAGTCGAATGGGATCTGATTGACTGCGGCTCCTCCAATTTTCAGTTTCACGGGCAATTATTCAAGTACAGTTACAAATTCAAGACAGCGCTTCTAGTTGCTCAACAAATTCAGCATCTCACAAGTTTTAAATGCGGCATCTTGTTCAGCTTTTTTCTTGCTGTTGCCATACCCTGTGCCTTTAGCCTCATTGTCGACCAGGACCTGGGCGGTGAATTCTTTGTGGTTGCGTGCCTTCTTTACATTGAGGATCTCAAACTTTACGTCTTTGCCCTCTCGTTGCGCCCACTCAATGATCTTGCTCTTGAAATTGGAATCTGAGTTCACGAGGTCGTCGACATCGTAGTGGGGATTAATCAGCTTGTCGATTACAAACTTTTTGGTCCGGATATATCCTTTGTCCAGGTAAATGGCGCCCACAATCGCCTCCAAAGTGTTTCCCAGAATGACCTGTTGGAGGTGCGCATTTTTCTGATCGAACTGAACGATGTTTGCCACACCGATCTTTCGCGCTAGCATGTTCAATGCTTCGCGGTTGACAAGCCGTGATCGGATCTCGGTCAAAAATCCTTCTGGCTTAAATGGAAATTTTTTGAAAAGGAAGTCGGCAACAGCTGCACCAAGGATGGCATCACCCAGATATTCCAGTCGTTCATTGGATTCTTTATATCCCTGGCCGTTTTCTTTCGCGATAGAGCTATGAACTGTGGCCAGTCGATACAGTTCGAGGTTGGAAGGACTAAAGCCTGCTATATTCTGGATAGCTGCGACCAGCATCTTATCCTTGCTCGGTTTACTCTTCGGTATATTGAGAATTTTCCACACTAAACGAAACGAAAGTTACAAGACGCTAAGTTAATAAATATCAGGAATGGTTAAACGTACCGTGTAATTCGTGCTAGGATTGTAACTTGCCGAAGATGATCGAAAAGTTGTGCCCTCCGAAACCAAATGTATTGCTGAGGGCAATATTTACCTCTCGCCTTTGCGCTTTGTTGAAGGTAAGATTCAATTTGGGATCTAACCCTGCATCATCGGTGAAATGGTTGATGGTTGGTGGAACGATGCTGTCGCGCATCGCCATCAGACAAGCAATGCTTTCAATGGCTCCGGCTGCTCCGAGCAGGTGACCTGTCATGCTCTTTGTGGAACTGATGTTTAGATTATAAGCGTGATCTCCAAAAACTTTCTGGATGGCTTTGATTTCACCGAGGTCACCCAATGGCGTGGAGGTGCCGTGAGTATTGATGTAATCAATTTTATCAGGAGTAATATTGGCTTCTTCGAGCGCATTATACATGACCTTGGTTATGCCGGCGCCTTCCGGGTGCGGTGCAGTGATGTGATAGGCATCGGCAGACATACCACCGCCGAGGATTTCCCCATAGATTTTAGCCCCACGCTTTTGTGCGTGTTCGAGTGTTTCGAGAATCAATGCCCCAGC
>JBDSKX010000138.1:0-7773 GCA_039916665.1 Chryseolinea sp.
AATGCGTGCACTCGGACTAAAACAATATGGTTCACTCGAGGGTTTTGCTCCAATTGAGTTAACACTTCCTGAACCTCGGAGGGGTGAAGTTCGTGTTCATGTCCATGCATCTGCTATTAATCCAGCAGATTATAAAGTCGCACTCGGAGAATTAAAATTCGTCCACGCTCGAAATTTTCCAATGATTCTGGGGTATGACTTTTCAGGAGTAATCGAGGCATTGGGAGAGGATTCCGAATGGAAGATAGGCGATTCCGTCTTTGGATTTCTACCCTATGCTCCATCAAACAACAGAGGTGCTTTTGCGGAAGCGCTCATTGCAAAAACAAACGAGATAGCACTCAAACCAACCGGAGTTTCCCATATTCAAGCCGCCGCTGCGGCAACATCTGCTCTCACCTCGCTTCAAGCAATTCGTGACATTGGAAAGCTTCCAGATTCAGGTGGAAGAGTATTGGTTACTGGAATTTCAGGGGGTGTGGGATCAACTGCGATCGGAGTTATCCTCAAGCTCGGAGCAGTACCAGTTGGGGTCGGTTCTGGCCGTGGGATCAAACTTGCTAAAGAATTGGGGGCAAGTAAAGTGATAGACCGTCAACATCAGGATATATTTAAATCTTCTGAAGGCAATTTCGATGTGATCTTTGATGCAGCCGCTGCTTATCGTTGGAGTCAATGGCAGGGATTGCTCTGTCAGGGAGGGAAGTTTGTCACCACTTTACCTTCAGTGCCTTTCTTCGTAGACAAACTAAAAAGCCTGATCTCATCTACCAGTGTAGGATTCGTAGCCGTAAAATCTCTCCAAGCCGATCTTCAATTATTGGGTAAGTGGCTCGAATCTGGGCTAACCATCACGATTGACTCCACCATTCCCGTGCGTGATGTTGTCAAAGGAATAGAAAAACTCCACCGTGGCAAGAATCTCGGACGTATAGCTGTAGATGTGATCAATGGGTTTTGATGCTGATTATTGATATAGCTTACGCATAAAATTATTAGGGAAACAATCGGAAACATGATTATCCAAAATATAAATCACTTTAATCTTCAATAATTAAAAATCAAAATAATGAAAGAATTCGTCTTACTATTCAGGCAAGTAGATACAGACAATAGTCAGGCTTCACCAGCCGAATATCAAACCATTATGAAAAAATGGGATGATTGGATTGGAGGTATAGCCGCACAGGGGAAATTAGCAGGTATGTGTAATCGCCTTTCATCTGAAGGAAAAGTGCTTAAAGCAGGAGGTGTTATTACTGAAGGACCTTTTGTTGAAGTTAGAGAAGTCTTAGGCGGTTTTATAATAGTTAAAGCTGACAATATTGATGAAGCCACTACATTGGCTCATGGTTGTCCTGCGGTAGATTGTAATGGCAGTATTGAAATCCGCCCTTACAATTTATAAGGCAAAAATAATACAATAGAAACCTTCCTCAAAGACTTTGGGATAGGTTTAATTATTTGTAAAACATGCAAAGCGAAAAAGAAGCGTTATCAAATTTGTTCCAAACGGAATTTTCAAAAATGGTTGCCGTTATCAGCAAACGTTTTGGCTTGCCGCATATTGAAATAGCAGAAGACATAGTAAGTGAAACATTTTTATTAGCCACCGAAAGTTGGGAAGTAAAAGGCATTCCCGCCAATCCTGCAGCATGGCTTTACTCAGTTGCCAAACAAAAAACACTCTATTATTTCCGGAGAAATAAGATTTTTAATGAAAACATTATTCCCGAAATAAAAGCTACAACTGAACACTCAATTGAATTAGCCGAATTGGATTTTTCCCAACAAAATATAAAAGACAGTCAGTTACAAATGATGTTTGCCATTTGTAGCCCCAAAATAGCAAGCGAAGCACAAATAGGTTTGGCATTGCGAATCCTTTGTGGTTTTGGAATTGATGCAATTGCCGAAGCATTTTTAACCAATAAAGAAACCATAAACAAAAGATTATTCAGAGCGAAAGAAAAATTGCGAACCGAAAAAGTTCAATTAGAGGTGCCGATTGAAGAGCAAATTGGCTATCGGTTGGACAATGTGTTGCATATCATTTATCTATTATTCAATGAAGGTTACTATTCAACAACACAGAATAAAGTTTTGCGAAAGGATTTTTGTTTAGAAGCATTGCGTTTAGGAATAATGCTTACAGAATTTAAGCAAACTAATCAGCCACAAACCAACGCGTTGATTGCGCTTATGTGTTTCCATGCATCAAGATTTGATGCCCGACAAACAAGTAATAACGATTTTGTTTTATATCAAAATCAAAACGACAATTTGTGGAACAAAGATTTGATAGAGAAAGGCAAATATTTTTTAAATGTTTCGGCAGTAGGAACCGAATTGAATTCATATCATTTAGAAGCAGGCATTGCCTTTTTACATTGCGAAAAAAAAGACACCTTAGAAAAGTGGGAAAACATTTTGCACTATTATAATCTATTATTGCAAATAAACTATTCACCAAGCGTAGCACTCAATCGCACTTACGCACTATACAAAGCAAACGGAAAACAAGAAGCATTAATTGAAGCAAAAAAATTGCGATTAGAAAACAATCATTTCTATTTTACCTTGCTTGGGGAACTTTACACGGGCATTGATAACTCAAAAGCAAGAGAGAGTTTTCTAAAAGCTTTATCAATAGCAAAAACACAAACTAACAAGCAAACTATTCAAAATAAGATTACAGCTTTGACGTAAACCCTTTGGATAATCTGTTTACTGAAGGCGACCTGTTCGAACCCAAAAAAGCCTGAAATCAAATTGATTTCAGGCTTTTTATAATTTGTAGTCCCGACAGGAATCGAACCTGCATCAAAAGTTTAGGAAACTCCTATTCTATCCATTGAACTACGGGACCAGATTCATCAATCCCAGGCGGCTCCCGGAATTAATAATGGTCGCAAATATATAAATATTGCCCAAACAGAATCCCTTCGATAGTGGAATGAATAGAAGAAAAAAACGTCGCTTAAAGCCGGTAAAATGCGCATCTGATAGGAGATTAGGGAATTCGTAGCATCTTTCAAATTCTGATCGCCAGCGCCAGCTAACCATCAAATCACTTCGGAGCGAGTAAACATTCAGCGTATTTTCACGCATAACACAGAGAGCGGCCGTCTGAATGAACGGAGGACAGTCGGAGAGGAATCCAATCAATTCAAAGAAGAGTTCTTGCTCGTTATAAGGAGTTATAATAACGGACGAGCATCAGAAGGTCTTTCTCATCGCGCGGTGAGGTCTTTTCGCGCTTTGCAAAATCCTGCGCCTCCTTTTTTTTGTCTGGAAGGATTTCAATGAGACCTCTAATTCCTGAGATTTTACTACAAATACCGCTGCCTATTTTAATATAATATTCGTTCGCCTTCCTGATAAAAGATGGAGGCTTACCGTCGGTTTCTATTGGTCTCGCTTCCTGACGGGCCTTAAATTCGACCGATGGTTTTGATATCAACGTTATCCTTCCGCTGTCCAGACGGACAAAATATGAATTCTGAGTTTTTCCCCTGACGGTTAGTTTTTCTACGACTAGTACATTGTTACCAAGCGCTATTTTATGGACTATCGAATCTGGCCCTAGCGACACAACAGAATCCTTTTGTTTGAATTCTACTCTGTCCAAATAAATATTGTATCGCATCTCCAAATTGGAAAATATCCCCAGCTTCGTATATAAAGTCGCCTTTGAATACTTGTCATCAAAGTATGGAGTTCCGACAATGGGGTCATCTTCGTCTTGCGGATTATTAAACACATCGTATCCAGTAAGAATCCCAACACGTTTTGTATTTGCCCGAATATCTGGACTTGTAGTGATGACCTGCGCAAATAAAAACGGGAAATTAAAAGCAACAGATATGAGGCAAAATGACAGTCCAATGGTTGTCGATCGTTTCATTTCGGGTAACGCTAGAATATAAGGATGTTACGAAATTACGACTTTGAAGGAAAATTATCAATTATCTTTTCGTTGCTTCTATTTTCTCTACGGACTTCAAGAACTTCATGACCAGATACCAAGTATCCATTAAAGAATATTAAGATTGAGCGGATTCCGATTGACCAACGTACCATCTACTGGACACTAGTCAATTATGCCAAACGTTCTTGCCCTATAAGGCCAAAATTTAGACACTGGAAAGATCTGATCACTTAATCATAATCTCCTGCAACGATTGCGAAAACTGATCAATCTCTCCGACAGTATTATAATAGTGCGGCGATACCCTCACAGCCCATTCCACACCCTTATCATCGAAGTCCAGTAATCCATAAGCGCGATAACTGGCAACGACATTAATTTTGCGTTTCACAAGTTCTTGCACCAAGTGTTCCGGCTTTTGATGCTCTGCATAAAAAGTAACAGATGCTCCTTTCGCCTCGCCCATGTCCAGCACACGAATCGAATCCATACTATTCAATTTATTCCTAAGCATACCTGAAAGAAATTTTACACGTTGCCAGATTCTGTCTTCACCAACATTTCGACAATACCGAATTGCTTCCATGGTACCTATCACTGTTGAATAGGCAAACTCCCAATCTTCAAATCTCTTCGCATCAGGTTGCCGCTCGTATTCGTCCTTGTTCTTCCATTCGGCTCCTCTCATGTCAATGAAAAGTGGTTCAAGTCCGGCGTTTAGGACGTAGTCGGAAATGTACAAGGCACCTGTACCCCGAGGTCCTCTCAGGAACTTACGACAAGTGAAACTCATGAAGTCGCATTTCAATTTCATGACGTCCAACTTAATTTGTCCCACAGACTGGCAAGCATCCAGAATATACCAGGTTTTATCGCGGTAACGCTCAGCATAGGCGCCGAAAATCCTGGCGATCGCATCTACGGGCTGCACTAACCCAGAATTGGTCGGAATATGTGTGATAGCGAGGAGTCTTGGCTTATTCGTATTCAACTTCTCAGCCAAATCATTAAGGTCAACGCCACCAACTTCTGCATTGTTGATGTGAATGATCTTCAGGCCGAATCTTTTCTGTAAAGAGAGGAATTGGATCTGATTGGACACAAAGTCATCGCGATCTGTAAGAATGACATCACCGGTATTAAAAGGAATTGAAGATAATGCTCTTGTGTAAGCGTCAGTAGCGCTTGACGTAAAGGCAATATTGAATGAAGAACAATTGAGCAGCAATGCCGCTTCGCTATAGAATTCTCTGATCAAAGTTTGTTTGACCGCCGCAGCCTCGTAACCTCCGATTTCTGATTCGAGTTTCAAATGCTCTATCTGCGCCTTGGTAACAACGTCAGGCATTAGTCCGGCACCCGCGTTGTTAAGATGATTGACAAATTTACATCCTGCTGTTTCGAGCCTCAGTTTTAGAATTTCATCATCCGTAAAAATGCCGTCATTCAATGCTGTCGTACTTTTCGAAGTATTCATAAAGTGTTCCTTTGAATTGTTCGTTGTTAATTGTAAGGCAAATATCCAGGCATTCGAATGAATAATTACCTCGTTTATCAGCACGAAGTAATTAATTTAGGGTTTATACTTCGACCAAACGGGTAAATTATGCATGCACTAGATGAGTTCGATAAGAAGCTTTTGCGATTACTCCAGCAAAACAATCGATTGACCACAGAAGAATTGAGCAGGAGAGTTAATCTCAGTCAGAGTGCTGTTCAACGGCGTATCGCCAAATTAAGAAGTGGAAAAGTTATTGAAGCAGATGTGTCGATCATTTCGTCAAAAGTATCGGGCATTGGAGTTACTTGCGTCGTAGATGTCATCCTTCACGAAGGAACATCCAAATCAATAGATAAATTCAAGGCCGAAATGATGAAGTGTTCACAGGTTTCATTGTGTTTTTATGTTACCGGGACTTATGACTTTGTTCTTATCGTGAATGCAAAAGATATGGCTGATTTCGAGGTTTTTCAAAAGACAAAACTGATGGACAATCCGTCGTTGAAACATTTCTACACCCATGTTGTGATGGATAAGGTGAAAGTGAATTATGGTTATGCAGTTCTTTGAGAGAACGATGAGGAGCTTGTAAACTCTCATTTATCTCTTCATCGTCGTCGACTTTTTTTCATCGCTGTGTGGCGAAATGACACCATTAATTTGCCCAGATGTAGTTAGACGTCGATCCGGAATATCATTCCGACATTGTTGACGTAATAATGGTGAATTTATCGTTGGGCTCAGTCTTTGCTCAAATTGAGTCATCATTTAAACATTTATCCATGCTCGCAATTCAAACACTCACTGCTGCCCAGGCAACCCTTGTCGAACTAATGCTAATCCGTAACAAAATTCGCACGGTTAGAAATACGGTAACCACCCCGTTGGAGAAATTTGAAGAGTTCGAAGTATCTGAAGTCTCGCAGGATTGGGTTAATGAGCAATTAGCGATCGAAAGAAAATTGATCAGAAAAAATCCGAACGACTACGTTACATTTAACATGATGGCATCGCAAAATGCAAAATTGTTGTACGATCACAATGATAACAATCTTGAGCAGCAACGAGATCAAATCAGGAGTTGGGTAGTGGATGTAAGCGGTAAAATCGCGACTGCAGGAAAAGGTAATCCACAGCAGATGCGGTCCGAGTTTTTAAGGAAGATCGAGTATTCTAATGCACAGAATATTTTCGAAGTATATCAGGAAGTACTGTTTTGGGAGGGGACGCTGGACTAAAACGTTTCAACGGCGAGAGAATTCCGGATCTAACGCGCGATCGCTAGAGAAAAACCAACTGTGCAATCAACCAGCACCCCATTAAGACGCAAAAACCAAATTGTGTTCAAAATCGTCATTGTATTTCTTGGCTTTTCTCTCGCTAAAAATCCAATTAGACTTTATATTAGTAAATTCAATTGAGCCTGTTGAAAGCTGAAGTGGCAGATTGGCAGACTCAATACGTTACATCGAATTAGCCCAATATAATATGAATTACTCGCTGTACGCTCCGCCTCATCATCTGAAGGATCTCGTGAAGTGTTTCTGGACGCTGGAGACTGAGCCCAATGAACTTGCACCAAAGGAATATTTTCTAATGGCTGATGCCAGCACCGAATTGATCTTTCAATTTCGTGGTGGTGTGAAGAAATTTGCCTCGCTAAAGGCATATGTACGCCCACAGCATACAAAAAATGAAAAGCTCGCCCTTGAAGATCAATTGGGGTTGTTTGGCATTCGCTTGTTTCCGCACGCGCTTCAGCATTTGGCGAAAATACCTTCAAGCGAATTGGTTAACTCGGTCGTCGGCTTTGAAGCGCTTTTTAAGCAGCCGGGAAGGGACTTGTCAGATCAGATTATTGAAGCCAATAGTGTCTATGATCGATTGGCTTCGGCAATTGCTTTTCTAACACGGATGGATGCGGAACAAAATACCAATCCTTTTATACAGCTTGTAAAACAAACCTTGGCAAATGATGGAAAAATAGATTTGCCACAACTGCATCGCCAGGCAAATCTTTCAGTAAAACAATTTGAAAGACGGTTCACGGCGATCGCGGGCTTCACACCAAAGTATTACGCACGCGTTGCCCGCTTCCAAAGCACAAAACGAAAATATGTTTCTGGCAATTATAAGACGTTGGCCGAATTGGCACATGCATGTGGTTATTACGATCAATCACACTTCATTCGTGACTTTAAAGAATTCTCAGGGATGCAAGCACATCACTACTTCAACCTGCTTGATAAAGGCGACAGCGAAGCGAGGGCGATCAAGGAACTGATATTGGCCAAAGATCAGGCAGTTTAAGAGAATTATGAATTATTGACTACGAATTATA
>JBDSKX010000139.1:0-115945 GCA_039916665.1 Chryseolinea sp.
CATCTTTATCATCATCGACAATAATAATTGGTGAAAGTGGAGGCATTTTCGAATCAGTTAGTCGGTGGCAATATCCACAAAATAGGCAGGACAATTAAGCACCATCAAATAGTTTAATCTCATTATTGCTAACGTATCACTATTATCAGGCTGATATTTGATGAAGAACCTCAAAGATATCTGGCCGGTACTGAGACGGTATAGAAAACGGTCAATTTTGGTGAAATTAAGCATACGGATGAAGGTGTTTTTATAATTTCAATCAATGTCGCAGAGCGTCGGCGTTCATACAAAATCAGACCTGCATTTTCAGCAAATTCGCTGGCGAATTCCTATCTAACTTTAGTTGAGTGATGTCAGGCCAATCAGGATCTCATCTCTCCTCCTAAATTTAAAATTCCATTTTCGCAGGTTAATCCACCGTTCTTTATCCGCGCTATAATTTCTACCAGATTATCTTTCAACTTATTATAATTGAAAGATTTATTCATCACGCAGGTAGCACCCAACAACTCGGCCTTCTCTATTTCGCGATCGTTGAAGAAAGTTCCATACATCACAACGGGAATCTCTTTGTAGAGTGAACTATCTTTCAGATTCGATAGTACATCCCAACCGCTGACGATAGGCATGTTGACATCCAAAAATATTACGTCAGGTTGATCCAATTGGTTACCCTCAATTTTCGACAATGCGATTGTACCTCCAGTTAAGGGCCAGCAAACTACATCTTTATCAATTTCACTGAGCGCAGCGCAGAAAAGCTCTATGTCATCCGGATCATCGTCAATTAGCAAAAACTTGATATTCATAAAAATTCATTGCGCATTGAGATACCCCGCAATAATTATGAAATAAAAACTATTCCATGTTTGATACGGTGTTTGGAGTTAGCCTGGGCATTATCAGATTGCTGAATAGGGCTAATTCTCTACAGCTTTTACACATTTGGAGGTTTTTTCCGGATAAATGATGAAGGACCTATCAACGTGAATTGTACATATCACATTTCTTGGAACGCATGAAACAAATGGGTTAAGAATGACATGTGTTAACTGAGCAGTTGCAGGAACACACAATCATTGATCATGATGAAGCAAATTACCTTCGCCATTCTAAATTTGTGTGTATCAAAGTTCTCAAATCTACTCCCGGTGAGGCGAAATTCCTTGAGCAGCCCATGGTGTTGAGAATAGTTATGGTGTTCCTTACGGAGACAACTAATGTGTCCGTATTCAAACGATTTCGGCATGATTTTTTTGTAATCGATTAAAAAAAAGTCGCGATGAGTATTCATATTAAAGAAAAGGATTTGGTGTCAATCATTCTTAAACTTAAGGAACAGTTCTTCTATGTAGACATCATGACCAGTGGGAAAGGATGGACCGGCGAATATTATGTAATAGAAGAAATAAAACACCTTGAGTGTTCTATCGGGAATGTACCTATCCTGATCGCAAAATCAGTAGTCACGGGTGAATGGAAAGTATTTCCGCTCGAGGTCATCGAAGGTATGCGGCTCAACAAACTATACGATCATTTCGATCACCTCGCCAACGAATTCCGCATCGATTCAATAGATATTCTGGAGCCAACTTTAATGTACGAGTAGTCTATGAAGCAATTGATTATAGCAACCACTGTCTTCAACAACGGGATCCAGCGCGAGAACGTTGACCAGGTGCCATACGATGACAAGCAACCTTTGAGATCATACATCAAGGCATTTCAGGATCATACGAACGAGCTATTTCACACTGACAATGCGAAGGTTAAGGCTATGGCGATAACGACCCACGACAAGAAAGGAAACTATATTTGCGATGAGCACGGGAACTGGCAATTGGTTACTATCTACGAAACTCCTTAGAAGTCAGGAGTGACGAATTGATGGATACTTGTTTGGGCGTCTACCGTGGTTCGTAAGCGGTGATTAACGGAAAATTGAAGTCCGAGCGCAATTGAGGTTAATGATTCATAATGCTCTCCGGCCAATGAATCCGTCGACCATTATCTGAGTATAACGCCAAAAATGTTGGCCTGAAAGGTCAACATATGCTAGCCCCAGGTCGGCTGACGTCTCGTCGGACTACCTGGGGTATGATTTCATCGACTAATACTGGAAATATTTTGATCAGGAAAATTGGAGGTGGAATCAAATGTGTCTGGAAATTTGGCGCGCGGCGAAAGGCCAACCCCTACAGGGTTTCAAAAAATGCATCATCCTAACCCCAGGTAGCCCCGACTTCGTCGAGGGCGACCTGGGGCTACCATGTGTTGACCTTTCAGGTCAACTTAACGAATACAATCCTTGATGAAACTTCTACAGATATTGGTGAACTAAATGAGATTGTGGGACGGTATCAGTAGTCTCTTCTCGTAGAACTGTTTGGGCGATATCCCTCATATTCAAGCTAACTTGACAAAGTAGGACTAAGGACAAAGACTAATAAATAACACAAATCGCTGAAGCCTATTTGGTAATTTTGTCCCGCACTTTATCAAAAGTCTTTTTGGAGGTAAGTTTCATGGCAAACGGAATTAGCAGTTTAGCAAGCCATCCTACTTTCTTAAGCTTTTGACCAATCAAGAGATCTATTCCAACAGTTGAACCAAACTTCAATAAGGAACTAACATTACTGCCATTGTTCAGCTTGCCAATGATTCCGAAAAGTTTGGTAAGAGGCTGCAATTTTCGGCTAATCTCGTGAAGGTGAGTCTTGATATATGTGCGTTGAATCAGAAGATTTCCCTCCAGACGTTTCCGTTCTGCCACCAATTCTTCATAAGTTCTAATGCTGCTCATACATTTTTCTGATAATCAGATTTCTCAATGAAGGGATAATAACGGAATTGGCAATCAGGAGACCGGCAACAAGTATGACGCAGAAAATTCCGCCGACAATAAAGAATCCTGCTTTCATATTTTCGAGTTTGTCACCGATCCACCATGCTGCACCAAGTCCAACGAATAGAATCACCAGAATAGAGATGGCAAGAAACAATAAGCCAACAATACTGATGGATGCACCAACAGAAGTTTTCTCAATGACCTTGACTTTAATTAACTGCCGATAAGTTTCAATGAGATCGCTCGTCGCATCGATCAGATTATCCTGGTTGGTTCTATCTTCTTCAGTCATATTAGTTATTGCTCATTTCTTTCAATTGACTTCCTAGTTCTTCCACAGCATCACCACCTTGTGTTCTCATTTTTGAGACCACATCTTTCCCCAGATCAAGCAGTGATCCAATTTCTGACAGCCAGTCTTTTGCGTCACCGGCAAGTTTCTTTTGCAGATCTTTTCCTTTTTCAGGAGCCAGTAACATTCCGATTGCTGCTCCTGCTGCGGCCGCTACGGCCATTCCTAAAACTACTTTGGTTGTTGAGTTCATAAAGTTTGTGTTTCGTTATACGTTTAATGGTTTTGATTTTCTTTTCATTTTTAAGGCAACATTCTCCTCCAACTTCTTATCCGGTATTTCGGAATTTTCGCTTGACGATTCCGACGGAAGAGAATCCCCAAGCAATACTCCCCATGGATTAAGATTTGGGACTTTGTCGAATATTACTTTCAAAACGGCAAGTCCCGGAATAGCCAGGAACATTCCAGGTATTCCGCAGAGCACCCCGCCGACCAATACGCCGATGATTGTGACCAGTGCATTTATTCTAACCTGGTTTCCAACGACAAGTGGCATCGTGAAATTATTATCTATAATCTGTACAGCGGCAAGAACTATACCGACCCAAAGAACATTGCTTGCATCGTCGGAGCTCAGAAGCGTCACCACCATGCAAAAGATATTGGCAACAAGCATTCCAACATATGGAATCAAATTCAAAAGCGCAGCGAAAAGTGCAAGAAATATGGCGTATTTAATACCGATGATCAGGAATCCGATCGTATTTAAGGCAAATACAATAGTTGTTTCGATGAGTAACCCCGTTACGTATTTTTGCGCGATTGCGCTAGACTGGGTAAGAACATCCTGAATATGTTCCTCCGATGTAGTTCTAAATACGCCTATCAGAAAACATTTTATGGTTTCACGATAGTATAAAATAAGGAATGTGTAGATCGGAAGGAGAAAAGCATAAGTAACCATTCCAGTGACCGAGCCAAACGTTTTCCCTACCAACTGAGGTGCCTTTTCTTTTACGTCCTCAAAAGTATTTTTGAGGTATTCGTTTTGTTTGCGGACTGTAATATGGGTACTCTGATTCACCCAATTCTGCAAAGACGCACTCACTTCTCCAACTCTCTCTTTCAGTTTAGGGGCGTCTTCAACGAAACTCATAATCTGAGACGACAGGAAGTAAATTAATCCCGCGAATATGATCAGTGTCATCAATACGGGGACGCCGATAGAGACGATCTTGTGAGCCCCTTTGCGTACAAAGTACTTTGTAATTGGTAGTAGTAACGTCGAAAGTAGAATGGCGAAGAGCACAGGAATTATAATTGACTTTCCCAGTACGAGTGCTGTGATCAACAACCCCAGGGATAACAGTGACAAAGCAAAGCGCAAATAGAAGGGCGAAGAATCTTCGGACTTATCCATGGGTGGGATCATTTTCTCTTAATGACTTAATTACCATGCCAACCAAAAACATCGGTAACGACAGGGATCGCCTGTCTGGTCGAGACAGTATGAGTAAAAATCTCTACACTTTTTCATGGATTATTCTACATGCTTAAAGCAGAATCAATCACATAAGGAGTTTTCATGCGGGCTCGCTTATTGTCTTGATGATCATGATAAACTATGACGAACCTGCTGTTATGATGCGTTTCTTGAAAGCTTCCTGGACTATTTTAAGAAACACTGTCAAGAATTTCTTTGAGGATGACTCAATGTCGTATGCGTCATCCATAGCTTTCTATACTATATTTTCAATGCCGGCGATTCTGATCATCGCCCTCTCTATAGGCGCGACATTTTATTCTAAGGATACTGTGCAGAACGAGCTGATAAGTCAGGTTGGGCGTCTGGTAGGCGAAGGTAGTGCTAAAGAAGTGGAACAGATTCTTGCAAATGCGACTTTTGATTCCACAAGTACCTTTGCCAAAATTGTCGGGGTGATCACGTTAATATTCAGTGCGACTACTGTTTTTATTTCACTTCAAACGAGTCTGAATAAGATCTGGGGCATCAAACCCAAACCTAAACGCGGACTTGTAAAATTTGCCATCAACAGATTATTGTCATTAGCCATGGTCGCCAGTTTTGGTTTTTTACTACTAGTCTCGCTTGTCATTGACGCGCTGTTGGTGCTCTTCCAGGGACTGCTTTCGAGGATACTTGAAGGTACAACGCTATATGTATTGAACGGTCTCAACATCGCGATATCGTTGATTATTATCACTGTGATATTCGGGTTGATGTTCAAGGTTCTTCCGGATGCGCGAATCAAGTGGCGCGACGTGTGGGTCGGTGCCGCGGTAACTACTACTCTTTTTACGTTGGGCAAATTCCTCATCGGATTTTATCTGGGAAATAGTTCGTTTAATTCAGCTTATGGCGCTGCCGGATCATTGGTGATCATTCTGGTTTGGATATATTATTCTACGGTTATTTTTCTATTCGGAGCAGAATTAACTTCCGTGTATGCGGAACATTCGGGTAGCAAGATCATGCCCTATGATACGGCGGTTAGAGTTCAGATGGTAGAACTGGAGAAGGATTCCAGTAATCAAACTACCCCTGTACCACGGCCGCTGCGGCACTAAACTATACAGGAGGGAAAAGGACTTAAGAAGCCGAAAAAGATTTGTTTCTCACCGAACAATATTAAAGTAAGTGTCTGGCCAATAGGATGGGCGTCTTCAGCAATGCGTTTGTTATAAATGCCACGCACAATAAGCTGATATTGAAAGGTGAACCGGCCAAGAACGCGAGCGCTGAATTGAAAAGGATAAAAAGGGCATCGCATGGGAATAAAGTGGAGCCTGAGAAAAACAGGAGAGGGACAAAGATCAAAAGGCAATCGATAAGGATTAAATTTCTGGAGCAGATATGTACATCTTTGCAGAGTATGAACAGACTAGTGCTTGTTATTGCGCTTTTGATGCTATCAACAAGTCAGTTGTATTCGCAGGATCAGCCAACAAAAAGGATCAGGGTTAAGAAAGGTCAGCAGGTAATTCTGCCTGATACTATTTTCATTACGAGGCGCGACACAACGCTGGTGCTAACAGAAAGACGTGCGAAGCGACTGCGTATCAGAAAAAATCCGAGTTCCATCGCCTCCATGTTTTATGATAGTCTTGAACAACGAGCAGCAAGCCGACGTGTTTCCCAGGATATATTCAAGGCCGTTATCAAGAAAAAAGGCAAGCGTGAACGGCTTGTCAATGCCATTATCGTAAGCGAATCGGTATTTACTCAGTATGAGGGCTTAAAGATTGAATCCATTTCAGTCAAAGTGGTTGATATTCTTGAAGGTTCCGTCATTGACACTTTACAAAAAGCAACGACAAAAGTTGGGATCTTTCTGAACAAAGTTCACAAGGATACCCGCATCAATATTATCCGTCAGAATTTGCTCTTTAGGGTGGGAGAAAAGCTAGATGCCTATCGGATGGCAGACAACGAGCGCGTGCTTCGTGGATTCAAACCGCTAAGAGATGCGCGTCTCTATGTTGTGCGAGACAAGAAAAAGAAGGACGCTGTTCACGTTACCGTTGTGGTGCAAGACGTATCGGCTATTGGGGTGGCGGGAACGCGAAATTCATGGGAAGATTTCAGGCTCGATGTGTTCCATGTAAATCTTGGGGGCAACGCGAATCAACTGCAGGTGTCTTACTTCCGCAATACAAGTTATTCCCCTAATAATGGTTATGAAATTTTACTTCGGAACCCGAATCTTGGCGGGACGTTTCTACAAGGCCAGATTCAGTACGCCGATAACTTTATTCATAAAGACATAGCTGTTTCCGTAGGTCGCGATTTCTTCACACCTGAGATCAAATACGCAGGAGGCGCAACTTTCTACAACACGCATGAACACATATACATCGACCAGTATGATACCATGAAGCTGCCTTACATTGAGAACTACTACGAGATATGGGGCGGACGTTCATTTGAAATAAAAAAACGTACTAATTTGATCGTCTCGGCGCTTGTGAACCCCCGAAAGTTTAGTAATACTCCTTATAACTCTGCCGACTCCAATACTTTCTTCCATGATAGAACGCTCGTTTTAGGCAACATAACTTTGGCCAAGAGGAACTATATGAAGAGCCTCAGGATTCGGGGTTTTGGTCGCACGGAAGATATTCCGATCGGGGCCGCCGCGGGTGTGATATTCGGTCGCGAATTCAATAATTTTTCAGATCGTTATTATTCTGAAATCAATGGTAGCATTGCGAGGTATTTTCCGAAGATCGGATACCTCAATGTCGGGTTTTCTACAGGAGCATTTATCAATAAAGGAACGTTCCAGGACGGGCAACTTTCGGTATCGGCTACAGCATTTAGTGATCTGATAAGACTTCGTAATACGCAGATGAGACAGTTTGTTTTCTTCGGACTAACAAAGGGCATCAGCCGCGTTTTTGACAGGAGTCTCCTGATTGAAGGCGGGCGCTGGAGAGATAATGTGGGGCACATTCCCGTTGGTGATCAACGATTGGCTGTAGGGCTTGAAACGGATTACTTCATGCCCTGGTATTTTTATGGCTTCCAGTTTACGCTCTACTATCGTGGCGATATTTATCTTTTGGCGAACAGCTCGTCATTGGTGGACTATCAATCGATATTCTACACCGTAAAGGCAGGCGTAAGGACATTGAATGAAAATCTTGTACTACCATCCTTATCGATCGAGTTGGGCTATTATGGAAAGAGTGACAAGTTTCCTGCAGCATGGCAGTTTAAATTCACTACGACACTGCCGGATCTATTTGCATCAACACTTGGATTTAAGCCGGCCGTGAAGGCATTCCAATAACTGTAGGTTATTGGTTTAAGTAATAATAGCTCGCGTTTAAAATCGTGGCGAAGCTTACCCATGCGAGATAGGGTATGTTCATATATCCCGCTGCAGGCGTTAACTTTCGAAATGCGACGATCATTGCCAATACAGCGAACCAGAGGAATGAGATATCAATCAACGCTACGCCCATGCGTTTGAAATAGAAAAATATAAAACTCCAAAGAAAGTTCAGCGCCAACTGGACGCCATAAATTGTAAGCGCTTTGTTTCGGTTTCTGGATTCAGGAAGCCGCCAGATTAGGTAGCACGAAAATCCCATGATCAGATACAACGTCGTCCATACTGGTCCGAAGACCCAGTTTGGTGGATTGAACGACGGCTGGTTCAGGGTGCTATACCATCCCGCTATGGCTGCAGTTGTAAAATAGCCAGCAACGGCTGCAACCGCCAGCGGGATGGTTAAAGAAGTGATCAACCTGATGATCTGCCGATTGGTCATTCTTGAATAGCTTTAAATTATTTTTTTTTGCCTACCAGTATAATAACCAGGCCTGCAGCTGCGAGTATTCCACCCGTAATCGGCGACCAGTAAATGGGTGTTTTTTCCTCTTTGTTTATTTCAACCGGTCCAAGGTCGACAACTTTCTTTTTTGTGATCAAATTAAATCCGGTAAAGACGGTCATAATCAGACCTACTACCAACAGTACAATTCCAAGTGTTTTCATTTATATAGAGATTAAGAGTTACAATTTAATTGGCTTTGGTCAGACGACCTTTTCCCTTTTTACCTGCCGTCTATCCTTGTTCACCTTTTTTTCAACCTTTCGAAGGGAGTCGCGCCGTTCGTTTGGCGTTTGTCCAAGATCCTTTTTAGCAGGTGTATCAATGACGCTGGATTTTATTCCTGAGAATAGTGATTTAACCCAGACATTAAATATCGCTTTCCGCCGATCTCGTTCATATTCAATTTTGCCTATCCGTTTCTCAAGACTTACGTCTGAATCCTTGTCCTTTTTCAAAAATACATTGAGGATCCACGTTTTTAAGTCGTTCTTCTCCGGATTCTTTTCACGGTTAAGGCCTTTCAGTTTCAGGTTCTCGTAGTTGATGAGCAATTTTCCATTTGATGATATATCATTATAGTCAAAATCGAAATCCAATTGGTTAAGCCTGCCTTCTTCTACGCTAATGAAAGCCAGGCTTTCCAGCATGGGGTTAAGACGGTGTAAGGATAGATTTGTAATTGTACCCTTCGCATTGTAAATCTGTGCCTTCGAGTACGGTAAAGTGAATCGCGCTTTGATCACCCCGCTGCCCATCACTCTCGAAGTCACTGCAAGTGTTGCCTGCTCATAACTCGAATAAAAATCGCGATTGCTGATATGATCAAGTGATGCATTAAGTTTTTCAAAAATAAGGTGACCGGTGTCGTATCCACGTTCTGGGAATTCTTCGTACACTATCTTTGCATCGATAATTTTGATCGTATCGACTGCTACGCCAAATGACAGTTCTCTTATCATAGCGACAGGCAGTGGCATGTTGTGATTTTTAATGAATGGAAGTCGTTTGTCTCTGTAGACCTGGAGGTCTGCATTCTTTATTTCGACTAATGAGGCAGTGAACAAGCTGTCTTTGAGATCATCAAAATTAAATCCTTTTATTAAAAGCTGTGGAAGACGCAAAACAAAGCGGTCAACCTGCTTTCCAATTTTTCGTGAAAATTTGTACTTCGAATATTTTGGGAGTAAAACAATGCTGTCGACTGTTATTGCTTTATCAGGACTATTGAACATGACTTTTGCCACCTTCAGGCTATACATACTCTCTCTTGTATTCATTGAGACATTTGAAATCTTTGCGATGAAAGATCCCATAGTATAAGCTTTTGGGTCACTGCTCCGACCAATATCTGCCAGATTTATACCATCCAAGGTAATATTCAGTGTGGCTGATGTTTCCTTCAAAGAATCCTCAAATATATTTAAGCTGATATCTTTAATAACGAGTTGGTCAATCGTAATGCCTTTGATTTTTAGAGACTTGTTTCCGGCTGAGTCCTTTTTAGCATGAATCGCCTTATTATATTCTAGTACGCCGGTTTCAAGGATAAGTTCACTGACGCTGATCTCCCTGTCACGGATTAGCTTGAAAACACTTATACCCCCTACATAAATACTGTTCAGTTTAGCGTAATGAGGACGAGCGCTTGCGCTATCTGCAGGATCACTCCACTCAAGATTTTTAATATTAATAGAGCGTGTGAGTAAATTGACGGAGAGAGAAGAGATATGTATTCCGGACTTAGCGAGTGCTATATCGAATTTCTTTCTTGCGATCTTTGAAACGACAACGCCAGCGATAATTGCCAGTAGTATAAAACTGCCAAGTATGATTGCTATAATCCGTAGGATTCTAAGAGGGCGCTTCATGAAAATTTCAGTGCTGTTACCTGTTCAATAGATTTTATTGAATAAATCAAATTGAATCAATGAACAGGTAACGGCTTGCTGATCTAAATTCTTTCGCCGCGTATCACGCGCAAAATGATGGCAACAATTGCAATCACCAAAAGAATGTGAATGATGGACCCTGCGCTATACACAAAGAATCCCAGTGCCCATGCAATGATTAGAATTACGGCGATGATATAAAGTAAGTTTCCCATGTTGGTAATTATTTAGTTTCCGACACCACATAATATTATCGTGCCATGTGATTTCCCTTCACACTGAACCGACATTCGGTTTAGGAAGCTTTCATGCGTATGATGATTTCCTCACAACTGTGGATTAAATTACACACCTTTAAGTCGAGATGTCGATTGGGGAATGCTATACCCAATGGCATGATTTTTACCTTTTTGAGGTCAAATTCATTTTATGAACGATTTCATCTCATTTGTAGCCTTTATGCTATTGGGCTACGTCTGCTGCGTTGGCTTCGTGGTGGCTACGGTAAGGATACTTTTCCCATTCAAAACGAAAGAGGAATGGGCCCGGGTGCATGTATTGAGATCGGCGGTCCAAAGTCAACAACGGGTTTCGAGAGTAAGAAGCGCGTCGGTTACCCAGTCACGTCAGCTTGCATAAGCCAAAAAAGGATGAGCAAAGTACTTGTAGTTGACGACGAAGTAGAAATATGCATGCTGGTTACCCAATATCTTAAGAAATTGGGGTTTGAGGTAGCGTTTTCATTGACCATTGCGGAGGCGATCAACAAATTATCGGCGATGCCTTTCGATTTGATGTTTGTCGACCTTAACCTTAGTGACGGATCCGGTTACGACCTTATGAAAGTGATGCAGGAATCACACATCCCTACGAAAGTCATTGTGATCAGCGCGTACGATAGCGAACGGCCCAAGGCGATCGAAAAAGGCGCATCTCTTTTTTTGGCCAAGCCATTCACCAAAAAATCGATCGACGAATCTTTACAGAAACTTAATTTCTCAAATAAATAATAGTTCTCAATTCAGTCCCTCAAAAATTACTATGCACAAGCTATTGATCATTGATGATGACAAAGACATTTGTCTGGTATTGTCGAAATTTCTAACCAAGAACAGCTACACTGTCGATGTTGCCCACAAAGGTGAAGACGGTCTTCAGTTGCTCAGGTCGACACAATATTCAGCGATTCTTTGTGATTATCGTTTGCCGGACCATACTGGCGTCGAGATGCTTCGAAAAATTAAGCTTCTTCAGCCGTCGGTTGCGGTTATTATTATTACGGGTTACTCGGATGTTCGTATCGCAGTAGAGACTTTCAGATATGGTGCAAGCGACTATGTTACGAAGCCACTTTATCCTGATGAACTGCTCGTGACGATCAAAGAAACGATTGCAAAGAACGAAAAGAGAAACCATGTTGAAGTTCCTGCTGAAGAAAAAGCTAAGGGCAAGAAGCCGGCGACGTCCAGTAACTACATCGTTGGTAAGAGTATTCAATCACAGACCGTTCAAAAGTATATTGAACTGATTGCTCCCGCGGAAATGTCTGTCATTATTCATGGAGAGACCGGAACAGGAAAAGAATTCGTAGCGCAGTCCATACATCAGTTTAGTAAGAGGTGCGACAAACCATTTATTGCGATAGATTGTGGTGCGCTGCCAAAAGAACTTGCCGGAAGTGAATTGTTTGGACACGTAAAGGGCTCATTTACGGGTGCAGTGAGCGATAAGCCAGGAAGTTTTGAGATCGCTGACGGTGGAACAATATTCCTTGATGAGATCGGCAATCTGACGTATGAAAATCAGGTGAAGCTTCTTCGAGTGATTCAGGAAAGAAGAATAAAGCGTATTGGTGCGACCAAAGATCTTCCTATCGACGTGAGAATAATCGCTGCCACGAACGAAGATCTGACCAAGTCTGTGAAGGAAGGAAGGTTCCGGGAGGATCTTTATCACCGTCTGAACGAATTCAAAATACAATTGTCGCCGTTAAGAGAACGCAAAGATGACATCATGGTCTTCGCTGATTTCTTCCTCGACAAATCAAATGTAGCGCTTCATAAGGAGGTAAAGGCATTCTCACCGACAGTGATCGATCAGATGACCAATTACTACTGGCATGGTAACCTGCGCGAGCTCAACAATGTGGTAAAACGATCAGTATTACTCACTACAGGAGATGTAGTAGAAGCAGATAGTCTTCCACAGGAAATTGTTCAGGCTAACACTGCGACGGTAACAGCAGGCGCACTGATAGAAGATAACGTCGGGTTATTGAAATCCATCGCAGGGTCGGCAGAACGTCAGGTGATTATCGAGGTCTTGGAGAAAGTTAATTACAACAAATCCAAGGCTGCGGAGCTATTGAAGATCGATAGAAAGACGCTTTATAATAAGCTAAAGCTTTATAGTATCAACGCATAAAAAAAATGATCCGCCGAAAGGCGGATCATTTAAGCTTTATCTTAATTTAAGTTTAGCGATGAATTATTCCTTAGATGGATTAAGATTGAAAGCGACATAAATTTGAGCACAGGAATTCTTTGAATCGCCCAGCAATGTTCTCGCGCCATCGCTATCTGCAATTTTAACAAGCCCATAATTATATCTAGCCCCAACTTGCAATGCACCGAAATTCAATCCCAGACCACCGACTAATCCATAATCAAATGATTTCAGATTGTCCTTATCTATTTTATCGGTGCCGTTTATGGCATTGCCGGTATACTTAACATTGGCATTCAGAAGATAACTTGCATAAGGGCCAACATGAATTTCAGCAGCCTTTCCCAGTTTGAAGACTGCTAGCACTGGAAGATCGAGATAGTTAAGATTAAACTTTACAGTTTGATCGAAAAATCCGGTGTACTCTCCCTTAGCTCCTTTAGTAGAGTAGAGAAGTTCGGGCTGGATGGCAAATACGTCATTAGAATAGACCTGGCCATAAACCCCTACATTAAACCCATAGCGCGCATTTTCATCATCAACATCATCAATGTACAGATTACTCACATTAAACCCACCTTTTATCCCGGCTCTTGCCTGCGCATTAGCGTTGTTTGTAAGCCCGCCTGCAAAGGCGGTGAGGATTAGGAGGAATGCGAGGACTCTAGTCTTGTTTGAATTCATAGTTCGTATCATTTTGTTTAGTCTACGGTATATAAATTCCAGGCCAGAACATGTAACATTGAAAGCATTGATTAATTGAATATTATGAACGGGAGTATTTAAATCAGTTAGAGTTTTTTTCCCAACCTGTAGATGGGTTGCAACATCATATGAAGAGCACATACGTTAAATTGTTGTTTCTTGGGATCGTATTTATCCTTTTCTCTATAAGTATACTTACGTATCGAAATCTTAACAACTATATCAAGGAAGTTAAACTGATCAGGCATTCGGCTGAATTACTGGAGACACTGGAGATTGTTCTTTCTACAATAAAAGACGCGGAGATCGGTCACTTCGGTTATCAACTAAGTCGCGATTCAAGCTTTCTTCCGCCCTATTATAGCTCTGTAAAAATTTTACCCGGCTTATTAAAAACGCTTGACAGCCTGGTGGAGGACAATAACCTTCAAAAAAAGCGGGTTGATACCTTACAGAGATTGGCTTATGATCACTTTCTCATCATCAATGAAATTCTGGCAAACGCAAGTCAGAGCGCGCTCTATATGGACCGTTATGAAAGTGATTTACTGCTGAACGGTCGCGATAACATGAACGAAATTAGGGCAGTCGCTGGACGGATACGAGCAAAGGAAGAACAAATATTTCAGGAGCGGATATCAAGTGAGACCGGATTGCGAAACATAGCACCCATTTCGCTTTTGTTTTACGGGCTTGCATCATTGGCGGGTATCGCGTTTTTGTTTTCAAGAGTTTTGGATGAGCTTGAAAAGAGAAAGACGGCAGAAGATAATTTACGCGATAACGTTCAGACTTTGCGAAAGGAAGTGAGTATTCGGGAATTTACGCAAAAGACGCTGCGTAATGTGCTCGACAATTCGCTTGATGGTATTATGGCATTTCGCGTTGTTAGAAATGTGCATGAGCAAATTGTTGACTTCGAATGGATATTGGCCAATGCGATAAGTTCTGTGTCAACAGGTCATTATGAACGTAATCTCATAGGTAAACGCTTGTTGGATGTATTGCCCGGTAGTAAAGGAGATGGGTTGTTCGATATGTATCGGGAAGTTGTTGAGTCCGGGACGCCGCGGCAGGTGGAACGTTTATATGACAATGATGGATTGAATAATTGGTTTAACATTACGGGCGTTAAACTCGAGGATGGTCTCGTCGTAACGTTCTCTGACATCACTGGTCAGAAACTGCAACGTATGCTCATTGAGGAACGCGAAGTACTTCTGAAAGATGCTGAGCAAGTCGCCAACATGGGAAGCTGGAAGTGGAATGAAAAAACTGACGAGTTAATCTGGTCTGATGGTATGTTTCGGATATTGGGAAAATCTCCAAAGGAGTTCCTGCCTTCATGGAGTTCTTTTATCGATAACGTGCATCCAGAGGATAGAACGGGGGTTGATAGATTTTTGAATGAAATAAAAATTAAACGCAGTGGACTAAAGATAGATTATCGCGTCGAAGTGGATGATGCAATCAGATTCTTGTCTATGGTTTCAAAACCAATTCAGGAAATCGGCATGACTTCGCCGGAGATATTGGGAACGGTCATTGATATCACGGAACGTAAGCTTTACGAGAATCAATTAAAGCAATACACTACTGAATTGAAAAGATCAAACGAGGATCTGGAGCAGTTCGCGTATGTTGCGTCTCACGATTTGCAGGAGCCTTTACGAAAGATCAGAGCCTTTGGTGATCTCGCCGCAAAGCAGCAACTCAAATCTGATACCCAGAATTCTGACTATATTCAAAGAATGCAATCCGCGGCGGCGCGCATGCAGGTGCTTATTGAAGATCTGTTGCTGTTCTCGAGGGTATCCAGAAGTTCAAATCCATTCGAGCGCTTGTCGATGAAAACCCTGCTCGATGAGGTAATTGATGATTTGAATGAACAGGTAAAACGTGAAAATGCGATTGTGATTGTCGAGAAACTTCCTGAAGTGCGTGGTGAACGAACCCAGATGAAACGATTGTTTCAGAACCTGATCAGTAACGCGATCAAATTTCATAAACCACAGGAACTGCCTCGGGTTACTATAACGGGTAAGAGCGTAAGGCACACTGAGGTTATGGCCGAACTGCACATTAAAGTAAGTGCAAGAGAGTACGCGCGTTTTAGCGTACTGGATAATGGAATCGGTTTTGACGAGAAGTATGCCGACAAGATTTTCAATATCTTTCAACGACTACACGGCAGAAATGAATATGAAGGAACGGGTATTGGTCTCTCAATCTGTCGTAAGATCGTAATGAATCACAATGGATTCATTATTGCGAAAAGCCAGGAAAACGTCGGCTCTGAATTTATCATTATATTACCCGTAGACTGAAAGAGCAGGAAACTTTCTTGAATGAGGAGGATTAATTGAAATGGAATGATGAGGTCAGCCATTAAAGAATTTTGCAACTGTAATATTTGAGTGAACAAGTGGTATGAATACGCAATTAATAAGAGTTTTATTGATAGAAGACGATGAGGATGACGTGTTTCTCGCGCAGGAATATTTGAGGGAGAGTGAGTACTATCAATTCAAAGTAGAATGGGAACCAAATCCTCAGCGCGCCAGAGAGAGGATGCTGAACAAGCAATACGATGTCTTTCTGATAGACTATAGATTAGGAAGTGAAAACGGTCTTGATCTCATAAAATTCGCGCAGGATAAAGGTGTACTTGTACCGTGTATTCTTCTTACCGGACAAGGCGACCTTAACGTCGATCTGGATGCAAGCAAATATGGCGCAGCTGACTATCTTATTAAAACTGAACTCAATGCTTCACTACTTCAAAGAAGCATACGCTACGCATTAAGTCAGGCATCCGTTATCAGAGAATTGGACGAGAAAGAAAAAAAGTACAGGTCTTTGTTTGAAAGGTCCATTGACCCCATCTTCCTTGCCAATGAAGGAATGCAACTCATTGACGTAAACACAGCGTTCCTTAAATACTTTGACATCACACTCAATGAAGCGGTCACCTTTACGATACAGAATCTTTTCACCGACGACAGGGACTACGATCTTTGCAATCGCGCGTTGAAGGATTTTGGACAGATCAAAGACTTTGAGGTAGCGTTGATGAACAGGGCCGGTGAGAAAAAGATATGTCTTCTGAATTGTGTTTTTATACCCGATCAGGCGTCAGATTTTTGTTGCTACCAGGGAATCGTTCACGACCTCACTATGCGCAAGAAGGCTGAAAAAGATATGCTTCTGGCGGAGCGCCTTTCAATGACGGGGAAGATTGCCCGGACCATCGCGCATGAGGTTCGAAATCCATTGACCAATCTCACCTTGGCATTGGATCAGCTAAAGGATGAAATGCCAAAAGATAACGAGTCTGTAACGCTGTTCAGTGATATTATTGAGCGCAATGCCAATCGTATAGAACAATTGATCGGGGAGATGCTCAGTTCATCGAAGCCGAAGGAACTTAATCTCGAACTTGTTGGGATAGGGCAATTGATGGAAGAGACGATGGCTCTGGCCATTGATCGTGTAAATCTTAACCGGATTCAACTCGAGCAAACTATTGCAGCTGATCTTCCTCGTATTCTCGTCGATAAGGAAAAGATCAAGATTGCATTGCTTAACATTATCATCAATGCGATTGAGGCTATGAGACCGGGTACAGGGGTGTTGAATGTGCAGGCGTCTTCGTCACCTGGACTTGCTATTGTGACAATTGCGGACAACGGGAAGGGGATTAGTCAGGAGGACATCGAGAAACTTTTTGATCCCTTCTACACGAATAAGGAGGGCGGTATGGGACTCGGACTTACATCGACAAAAAATATTTTAAACGGTCATAGCGCCGCCGTGGAAGTGACGAGTAAGATCAACGAAGGAACGACGTTCACGATATTTTTCAAACTGGCCGAATAGCCATCAGAAAGGATAACCAATCGCGATGTTGTATATAAGGTTTTGTTGTCGCCAGGTCTTGCTTCCAAAGTCAACCTCATTGATAATCCATGGATTGCCTTCCGGAAGAGGTTTCCTTATTGGGAATGCGGTATCAAGTCTTAGCACAAAGAAGCTGAAGTCAAATCTGAATCCCAACCCGGTGCCTACAGCAATCTGATTTAAAAAGGTATTTGTGTTAAACAACACGCCTTGCCTCTGGTCGTCCTCATCTTTTTTCAGCAGCCAGATGTTCCCTGCGTCGACAAAGAGTGCTCCCTTAAAGGCTTTCATGATATCGAATCTATATTCAACGTTTCCTTCGAGTTTAAGATCACCACGCTGGTCAACAAAGATAGTTTTATCTGCTCCGATCTCTCTTCTGACGTCGTAAGTGCCAGGGCCAACAGACCTTGCCTGAAACGCGCGGATGCTGTTTGACCCACCGATCGAGTACTGTTTGATGTAAGGCAGCGTGGTGGAATTACTGTAAGCATATCCAGCGCCGACGAAAATTCGTGAGACTAGCTTGTTACGATCATCAAATTGCCAGTAATGCCTGAAGTCTACATCGCCTTTGACATATTGTGAATAGGCCGCGCCAAATAACGTGTGAGGATTTTCAACTGAGGGATGTAGAACGTTTTGTGCAGTATTTAAAATATTACCTGCGATGTCGACATTCCCGTTGAAGTAGAAATTATGCGTCCTGTATTTCTTCTTGTCGTATTGTTTTGTCGGGTCATCGATCAACTGGGTGTTTAGTGTATAGGAGTAACGAGTTCCAATGATAAACTGATTCTCAAAAGAGTTTTTAAGATAATTATTTGCCTCTAAGAGGGCTCTAAAGGCGTCCGATCTACTTTTAGTTTGAATGTAGCTCACGTCCGCGATGTATAACTCGTGAGATCTGTGTGCCGTTTCTCTCCAGATATAACCGTACCCTGCGTTAAATGAAGTAAGCCGATAATAGTTGACACGACTTTGAACGTTAAAGCCCGTTTTGATAATCGTTTTGGGTAGGTATTTTTTCGAGTTGTAATCTATCTTAATAGGTGAAATAAATCGCGGGATGGTGAGACTCGATTCGAGTCCAACCTCGAATGAGTTAAGCGGCCCTTGATTTTGCCTGCTGATCTGCACTTCATAAGCTGTGTTCAGTTTCAATTGAAACAATTCGGCCCCGCCAAGGAAATTTCTGTTTGTGAAAGTTCCGATAAATCCCGGCCCCACAAAGTTGTTAGACTTTGAAATCCCTTGTACTTCCGCACGCAGAGATCTCTTTTGAAGCGGCGTAAGATAGATGTTGGCATTTAACAGAGCGGAATCCTTTCGGTTAACTTCTGAGAATTTGATGTTCACAAATTTGAAAACTCCCAGGCCCATCAAGTGACTCAAAGTAAGCTGCTGTGCTTCCCTGCTGTAGATATCACCCTTTTGAAGATTGATCACGTCAGTGATCACATGCGGATGGAAGTTGTGTTTGTTATCGATGTAGTTGAATCTGTTTACCACTGTTGTGTCGGCAATTAGAAGGGAGTCGCGGGTTAACGAGTAATTGGGATATACATTCACGTCATTCAATCTGAAGATTCGTTTCGCCTGCACGGGAATGCCGGCCTCCAACCTGAGATCAAGATCAACGCGATGCTTTCCAATGGTCGTGTCTGCGTCAAAGATGAGATAGCGATCATCAAAATAATAGAACCCCTGGTTTTCCAACACCTCTTCAATTCGTTCCTGTTCACCTTTGAGTCGTTCAAGTTCGTAACGTTGCCTTGTTTTGAGTAGAGACTTTTCTTTTAGCGTTCGCATGATTGAAGCATACACACTGTCTTTCGGCCTTGGGTAGTAAATGCTGTCAAGCCTGTAAGGACGCATAAGCTTTACGTTGTACGTAACATGACTTTCTTTTTTTTTGGTTTTTACTTCCGATGAGACTGTCGACTTGAAGTAGCCCTCGTTGTTTAGTTGACCACTTAACAATTTGGCAGTTTTCTCAGGCGAAGCGTCGGTGATCAAAACCGGCGCCTGTCCGAGCTTTGTTCGTATAAAATTCCGAATGCCCTTTTTCTTTTTTGGTTCTCCGGCAACGGAATAGAACCAAACGCCAATCCTCATTCCAAGGATTTTATTGTTTGGTTTCGGTGTGATAAATGTTTGCAACTCCTCCGCTATTGCTTTCTTTCTTAGTATGCGTTTTCCATTTGTGTCAAAATTGATCGTAGCCCCGGTGTAGAATGATTCATTTTCCTTGAGAAACTTGGTGCCAGAGCAATTGGCAAGAAACAATAGCATCAACAGGAACAGAGATTTCCTGAGCATCTTTACAAAGATTTGCCAATGAAATGTCTTACTTATCTTTTGCATTGGCTCTAAACAATTCTCGAAGCGTATTATAGTCTTTAATGTAGATGAGTCCGGCGCCTGTCTCGATAAGTTCGCCGGAGATCAGATCATAATTGCTTTTTCTAAATCCGGTTATTCGGAATCTTCCATCTGACGTCAATTTGTACTCTAATGCAAGGTCACCAATATAATCACTGAAAGAACTTTGATCAGATGCGTTGCCTTCAATGTCAACGTTACCCGACACTTTTACAACCAGTCTGTTATCCAGGAGACTTTTGGTAACACCCAATTGAACCTGCGTCTGACCTTGGGCGGAACCTGTAGTATAGTCATCGTATGATTTCACATCGAATGATAACTCAAATCCTTTAATATTTTGTGATAATCTGTTTAACTGTTCTGTCAAAAGTTTGCTTACGCTTCTTCGGGCTGTGGCGCCAACGTCACCGCCCTGCGAATCGAAGACATTGTCGGATATAAAACGACGAAGGATTAACAGGGCGAACACCTGCTTGTTCAGATCCGATTCGCGAGTATTGATGTCCTTTATACGTGCATAAACCGGGGTATTCTGTTTGTCTTTCGGCATGTCAAGTTCAAATGATATGTCCGGCGCCAACATGTTACCATTGATGTTTAAGTAAACAAGAAATGGTAACCTGCCTTTGTTTGCCGGATCATCTGGGTTACCTATTAATGGGGCGGGAGAGGTTTCCACAAGATAGGAGGCTTTGATCGCCAGCGTTGCATCCAGTGGATTGCCTGCCCAGGTTATCGTACTTCCTTTTACGATCGCGAACTTGCGCTTCACAAGTTTATAAAAAGTAAAATCGTAACTACCCTCGGTGATTTCATATCGGCCCGACAACTGCATATCCCCTGTCGGATTTATGTCTGCTGTTAGAGTAGAATTGCCTTTTACTGTTAGTTTATCGCCTGTGAGCGGATCAATAACAATCGAAAAGGATTCTTTATCATCCAATTCAATATTGGCGGTAAGGTCGAGACCGGTAAACTTAGACTTGACGGTGTCTCGCGCATCTATGTTTTTCAGGAATGGGTCCTTCTTTGCGTCTTTATCGACAAATCGGACAATTCCTTCTGCGTCGAGTACGCCCTTTTCCGACTGCGGAACAACGTAAGTGAAATCACTATCATCCGCGAGACTGATCTCCATTGTTATTTTAGGCTGCGTCATTGTCCCTGTGATCTTCGCTGTGGTGCTAACCCCCACTTTGCCATAAAAGAGTTCACTGTCGGCGGATGTCGAGTTTAAGACTCTGAAATTTTTTGCAGTGAGTCCGAGATTGAGATTAAACGTTGAGTAGTCTTTCGTTTTAATCAGACCTTTCAGCGTGGCGACATTTTTTGTATCGTCTTCAACCTTGAAATTATCAAGAACAATTCCATCCGAGGTGAAGGTGATGCGTTCGTCTCTCAGCGTGAATTTGCTATTCACGAAAGCAGGTACGGTGCTGGCTTCATTGAAAGCAAGAAATCCCCTGATCTGAGGTGACGTTGGTTGACCTTTAACGGATAGCTCGCCTGTAATAATTCCCGCGGAGTTTTTTATTTGTCCGCCAGTGAGTGGTTCGATGATTTTTAGATTAATCCTGGAAATGTTTGCTGCGACATCGATCTTGTTTTTTCCTGAGTCCGACATATAAGTACCCTTTACGCCAAACTCGGCATTATCGCCTTTGAGTCCAACATCCAGTAAATATTCGCCCGTTGAACGATGATCAACATCCAGTTCAAGATCTCCCCATTCTTCATTAAAAACCTTGAGCGTTTTAACCTTCAAAGCTGACTTGAAAGCGCCGGTACCTGATAAGGTAAAATCTCCATTGACAAGTCCGTCGGCGAGGATGGTCCCCTCAACAATACTGGTGATATTCTGGAGATTCAGGTCCTTAAATACAATGGCTGTACGGGCGTCCTTTTCATCACTTGTGATCAGTGATATTTTTTCGTTGATGTTTGTAATAGAAAAATCGTGAGCGATAATTCCATGTTTTGTAAACCGTAAATAGTTTCCAACAGGTGTCGTCCATGGAGCATAGTGCATAACGACTTCCTTCGGTAGAAATCTGAATCGAAGTGCCTGTTCTTCGCTATAGAATGCGCCTCCAAAGGTATACTTCTCACGTTGTACCGAGTCCAGGATTGTCAGCTTCGTTCGGATTGAATCGTTGGCAACTTTTCCCGCAAGTCTCACCACTTCCATTTTCAATGAATCAATGAGCACCTTACGAAGATTCAAGGAATAGTCAAGCGCCTTTTTGTCTGAATGTACTTTGAGCGATATAGAATCAAGTCCAACGCTTCCGTATCTAATTCGGGCAACAGAAGCTTCGAGGTCGAGAATACCTTCTTGGCTGTCAAACTGACCTTCAATTTTTCCTGGAATAAAAGGTTCAAGTTCAGGAATTAAAATATCTGTTATAAGTTCTGTGTTCTTGATTACGAGATTGAACTTAAAGTTCTGTCGTTCTCTCACCTTCTTGCTATATGCAGTGTCTCGCAGCGAAAAATATTCATTGAAATGACTGGTTAGTGCATCTGGTATCGACGTAAGGTGCATTGTTCCGGCGAAATCGCCAGAGACCAGATCAGAACGAATGCTGATCTTACTATCTCCTTTTTGATCAATAGAAGCAAAGAGTAGTGAATCAACGGTGTATAACTTTTCTCCATTGAAGACGGCCACCTTCCTGATATCGACATTCCCGTTAACTGTAGTAAAATCGGATGTGGCAAGATTTACGTCTATTGTGAATCGTGTTCTCAGCGGGCGATCTGTAAGATGAAGGGCTTTGAAATCGGCATTCTTCAAGGTTAGGTTGAACAAGTATTGAGGAACATCCTTATTGTAATCGAGGTCTCCTTTTAAAACGAAGTCAAGATTCTTATCCGCCATCGAGGCTTTGCCAGTGAAGAAATATCGTTTAAGATTTCCGTTGAGGTTGAAATTCCGATACGTGTATTGCTGATATTCGAAACTGTTTACAACCATATCGATACGGGTATTCATCTCATGCATTGTTAAACCGGAACCATCAACAGTCGCTTTCATGGTTAGACCTCCCATCTTTTCAGGTTGACTCAGCAGCTTTCCAACCATAAAATTCTGGATGATAAGGTTGCCGTTATAATTTGATTTGGAATTTTTAGCCTGACTTAATTTGCCATCAAGGTTAATGTCGCCAATATCGGTACGGAGCTTAGCAGTGACTTCAGGCGAACTAGGGGTACCGTTGAACTTTCCGGTAAGCTCCATCCAGGACGGAAGGGAGATTGATTTCGGGATCAAACTATCGGCTACAAGTAACGCAACGTCGCCTTTGGTGGTGTATAATTTTTTGAGATTAATGGACATCACCGGATCACTTCCAGGCAAGCCTTTGATGGTACCCGTCATACTCAGTGTTGTACTTTTTAACAACGCTACAGTAAAATCGTGTATTGTAAGATCTTTAACTTTACCACTGGCTGAGGCTGTCACATTCAACTGTGTTTGGGAAGAAACTTTTAAGGGTATGCTATCGAGAAGTTCCGGCGAGAAATACAAAAGATCTCCCAGAGAAATAAGGGAGTGTTTAAGGTTGAGTTTTATGCTTGCGTCGGGGTAGTCTTTAGCAATTGTACTGAGTGACGCAAAATTACTTTTGGCGTCCAGCGAGATCGTACTGGCGGGAGTTACGTATCTGAATCCTGCTATGTTTGCTGAAGTGTCAGTGACATTGAACGCGCCTTTCATGGACGTAATACTAAAACCGCTTTTGTCGACCAGGCTAAGGTTGGTGATAACGCCTGCCATTGTTTGACCTTTGTATTTCAGACCGTTGGCAGCAAGGGCAAACCGTGTAAACCAAAGGTGACTAAAATCCAATCCTTTGGTCTGCTTTGGTGCGTTGAAATCATAATACTGAATATTGTTGTTATCGAGCTTGAGATTTGATATGGCGATGTCCCACGGTTGTCGCTTTTTCGTATTCGTTTCAGTTTTTTCTTTTGACGTAGACAAAGTTGAATTTTCCTGTTTGCCTTGATGCGCCGACTGTTGGTATGACAGGAACGTATTCATTAGCGAAATGTTTTCGATTTCAAATCTCTGGGCATTCAGGTCCATTTCATTTATTGACACGTTGAAGTCGCCAAGATTCATCCTGGCGTGTTGTCCGGCGGGCTTGTTGCTGTAGTCTGCAGCAATCTGGTGGAGAGTTATTTTATGCAGTGATATACTGAATCCTTTAGCGTCGGAAGCATGGGTGCCGTTGGTGGATGTGTCCGTGACGTTCTTCCATTGAATCATTTCGGCTCGTGCGTCCGAGAAGTCGATTTCATCAATGCTTAAGATGGATTGATCAAGATTAAGTTCGTCAACATTGACCTCGAGTACGGCAAACTGCGTGTGGAAACTTGTTCCTGCCAGTGAGTCGACATAGCCTGCCTCGATATTTTTTAAATTAACGTCGCCTATATTAAACTTCCATGAAGATGAGGTCGTATCAGGTGTCGAAGCTGGTTCTCCGACAAAAGATTTGATGATGTAGTCGAAGTTGAATGTGCCGTTCTTTTCAGTTCTGTTGATATTTGCAGTAGTATTCTCAAGGGTCACGTCGTTGAGTTCTATCGTGTTTGATAGAAGAGCCCAGAGATCGGTATCGATCGAAAGCTTGCCCGCGTACAGCAGAGTGTCGGCGCGCTGGTCCTCCAGATAAAGTTCTTTGAGCACCAAGGCTTTTGGAAATGACAGGCTAACGTGTCCGAGCGAAACCTTGGTGTGGATCTTTCCTTCGAGATAGGTGACCGCCTTTTGGACAATCTTATTTTGAATTGAGGGAATCTGAATCGATAGTGCAAGCACTATAATAAGACCAATGATCGACACGAGTACCCACCCCGTTGTTTTCACTGCGACAATAATGATTCTTTTGGGTGTCCACTTCCGGAACATCAGGTTTGTGTTTGCTACTTTTATGATCAGCCGCTCTCCGCAAAAATAGTACTTAGTTGGCCAATTACTTCAATGATTTTTGCATGTGATTATTTCCTGTAGCCACAATTTCAACAGCCGGATACGCCCTATCGTTCGGGAAGTATGATCAGATTCCGTTTAGCGGGTTTCGTTAGTATTAAAATTCACCCGCGCGGTGGAAGCAAAAGTGGCATTGCCACTTTTATCTTGCTGATTGGGATGATATTGAAATCCGGATGAATTTTCCGTTTGATACTACTAAAACAAAATGGGTTCCGGTAAAATTACCGAAACCCATGGAGCAGTATTGTGTTCATCGCCTTTTGAAGATGCTGGCTCCAAAAACCAGCGAAAGTACAAAGAGCACCAGGAAGATAAAGAACAAAACTTTAGCGATTGATGCGGCACCTGCTGCGATGCCTCCGAAACCGAAGAGGGCAGCTACCAGCGCTATTATTAGAAATGTGACTGTCCAGCGTAACATATTGATCTGTTTAGTTTGTTTAGTTAATTATTTATAAGTGCCGGATCTTCTATCGCGGCTTGCTTTAACTCTTGTGTGAAAGAGTAACGAAGTACATTCAATCCAATTATTCCAAAGAATTTATCCAGCTTGGTCAATACCAGGAGGACAGAGTTCAGGGTGTCAATCTCAGAAGTAAATAGAGATTCCTTCGATTTACGATCCTCCTGATACAAGTTGTCAACTAATTCGTCAAGATGTTTTACGGATATATTTTTATCATCGTATTTCCAGTTGGCGACGAAAAGCAATTGAAAAAGGCTGGGTAGGTTCTTTATCACTACGACAGTTTGCTCATGTGACAATGTTCTGCGCAATTGAGAAAGGACTGCTCTTACGAGTTTAACGATCTTTTGTGTTGACTGGCCTCCGAGATTATGTTTGATCTCATTGAAAAACTGAACAGACTGTTCGTCCTGCTCAGAGTAGTCTATTCGTGTTACCATAGGTTCTTTCAAGGTTCGTGTTACCATAGGTTCTTTCAAGGTCGTTTGAGGATTATTTTCCTGTTGACATACAAACATTCATACCAATTCACGAACTGCTTTTTTGCTTTAAAAACGCTGAATGGCTTGAAGAGTTGTGGAATGTTGTCCACGATTGTTGTAGCAAGGATCATTCAAAAGTCGCAGATGTTGACGCCATTGGTTACGGTTTTAATACGGTATCTGGTATGCTCATTGTAACTATTGTTGACTTACAATACAGACTTGTAGACAAGATTACCCGTTGTAATAATGAAAAAGTTCATTTAAATGAAGGATACGGCACTGGCACAGAGTTTTCTTGATATAAAAAATACAAAGTGTAGAATTTAAACTCTTTCAATTATGAAAAATACGAAAAAACTCATAGGTGGACTCATAGCAGGTGCGGCCCTTGGAATTGCAGTGGGATTACTCCTGGCGCCACGCTCTGGAGTTAAAACTAGAAAAAAACTAATGGGTGGTTCTTTAAGAATGAAAGATGATGTTCTTTCTTCCGTAGAAGATTCACTTGATACGTTGCGTAAGCAATTCAATCACAAAATTGATCAATTGGCTAAAAGTGGCAAAGAGATCATTAATAACGCCAGCGAAAAGGTAAAAGTAGGATAAACATAAAGTTTAATTTAAAACTAAGTTATATGAATAAGCTAGGATTAAAAGGTAATTGGAACGAGATCAAAGGCAAGCTTAAACAGAAATATGGTGAGCTCACAGACGATGATCTTGTATTTGCAGAAGGTAAAGAAGATGAATTGTATGGTCGTCTTCAACAGCGTCTTGGTAAATCCAAGGAAGAACTCAGGAAAGAAATTGAAAAGATCTGATCCACATTTTTGACTTGTCTACCAGGCGTCGCTACCCAATGGCGACGCTATTGTTTTACAGAATAAATGAAGTCCACCACACTACTGAACACAACCAGACTAACTAAACACAAAATGAAAAGAACATTATTATTATCCTCGTTCATGATTGCGGCAGCATTGATTATGTTTCAGTGTAGTGAGAAGTCAGATAAGAAGGTCGAGGAAGCTCAGGAAAGCATTAAAGATGATATCAAAGCTCAGAAAGATAAGGTCGTCAGAGATCTTACAACTTTGCGTGATGAAATCAATGAACGCCTTGATAAAGTGTCAGCGAAATTGGACAAGGCTTCGGATAATTCAAAGGCCGACCTCGAGGATGCGAAGAAAGGTTTGATGGATGAGAGAGATAAAGTGGAAAAGAAGCTGGATGAGATAGACAAATCATCAGAGGATAAATGGGACGATATTCAACAAAGTGCTCGTAACACGGCAGACGAAGTGAAAGTTGAATTTGAAAGAATGAAAGCGAACATTAAGGAGAAATTGGATTAGGAATAATAATGAGAGCAAAGTTTATGAAAAAGCTTTATTCAAAATTTGTGACAGTATCGCCTGTAATTGCAATTTTTGTCATCGCACAGATAGTCTCTGGATGCAAAGCTTCTAACACGACCAAAGGTGGTGGGATTGGCGCGGGCGCGGGCGCAGCAATTGGTGGTGTTATTGGGCACCAATCAAATAATACCGTAGTTGGTGCGATCATTGGGGCGGCCGTTGGTGGTACGGCAGGCGCATTAATCGGCCGTCATATGGATAAGCAAGCAGAAGAATTGAAGAATGACCTTAAAGGTGCTACCGTTGAGCGAGTGGGTGAAGGGATACTAATTACTTTTGATTCCGGGTTGTTGTTCACAGTGGATTCTTATTCACTCCAGCCGGTAACGGAGAGCAATCTGACCGAGTTGGCAAAGACACTAAAGAAATACAATGATACCAGCATTCTCATTGAAGGACATACTGATAACACTGGAACGGATTCTCACAATCAGGATCTGTCAGTAAAGCGTGCTGCCCAGGTTGAAAGCTTTTTGGTGACGCAGCAAGTGAAAGACTCGCGGATTACGACAAAAGGTTATGGTGAAAAACAACCACTCCAACCGAACGATACCGAAGCTGGTAAAAAGGCTAATCGTCGTGTAGAGGTAGCGATATACGCAAATCGCGATATGAAGAAGCTCGCGAAAAAGGGTGAGCTGGGAGAATAGCAGGTTCGATAACTTAATGGACCGCAAAAGCTATCCGTCAGGATAGTTTTTTTTTGTCATCACATCTTTCAAGCATTTAACATCTGGTTATGAGGTTACCCTCCGCCGAAACGTATTGGTTGCTCAAGAACGGAATTATTAATTCTTACCCGTCCTTGCACGACAATCTGGATTGTGACGTGTTGGTGATAGGAGGAGGCATTACAGGATCTCTGCTGGCATACCAGCTGTCGAAGGAAGGCATGGATGTAGTACTTATCGATAAGCGCGATGTTGCGCTTGGTAGTACAAGCGCAACTACAGCATTGCTCCAATATGAGATTGACGAACCACTCCACACCTTAATTAAAAAAGTTGGATCAATGGCTGCTACGGAGAGTTACCTTGGTGGCGTTGAAGCAATCAGCAAGCTGGAAAGTATAGTTCGGGTTATTTCTTCGAATTGTGGATTCGAGCGCAAGTCAAGCATGTATGTTGCGCACAATGGGAGAAGCAAAAAGTCGCTCAGTAAGGAATTCGAATGCAGGCGCGCGGTGGGTATCAGCGTTCAATGGATTGATGACAAACACTTATCAGACCATTATGGCATCGCAGGTGAGGGCGCGATATTATCGGACTCTGCCGCGAGCGTTGATGCATATCGACTGTCTCACGATCTTCTGGCATATGGATCCGCCCATTATAAACTTAGGATCTTTGACCATACAGAATTCGAGTCTGTCAAGCATCACCAAACACACAATGTCGTTCAGGTAATAGGAGGTTTTAGTATTCACTGCAGGAAAATCGTGCATGCCACAGGTTACGAAACGCAATCAATGCTTGATGAAAAGATTGTTGATCTGATCAGCACCTATGCTTGCGTTAGCGAAATCGTTCCGGCAATTCCTCATGCAATAAGAAATAATTTGATTTGGGATACAGAAAATCCCTATCTCTATGTGAGATCAACTTCCGATAACCGGGTGCTGGTCGGGGGAGCTGATGAGCCATTTAAGAATCCGGAGCGGCGCGATAATTTAATTGATAAGAAGGAAATTGTCCTAATGAAGAAAATCAACAAGCTTATACCATCATTCAATATCATTTCTGACTTCTGCTGGGCCGGAACTTTTGGTGTTACTAAAGATTCATTGCCATACATTGGTGCACATCCCAAACATCCCAATAGCCTTTTTGTTTTGGGATTCGGTGGCAATGGAATAACCTTTAGCATTATGGCCATGCAAATCATTTCAGATGCGATCAACGGTAGGCCGAACCGCTTTCTTGAATATTTCAAGTTTGGAAGATAGGCGTTAGCGGGATTGTCAAATGAGCGATAATCTATGTGTGGAAATGCATTTAAGTTCGCCTGGACTAGTAGCCAGTAAGGTCACTGAAAACCTTCACCGCGTGCTGAAATTGCTAAAGAGGCGATTTATATCAGATTTGTTTTTTGAAGAAATGAAAGAAATCATACATGTGTTGTGCGAAGCGTTGTTTTAAGTCCTGTGTAGGGTTTTGGACCTGTGTCGAACGGTTCAAAACGAAAATCGTGGAGTTGTAAACAATTGTTGATGGAATGTGGAATGTTACTGGGTAGTACCCATGCCGTTGTAGTCATAATTCCCCATGGTCGATCTGATTTGCACTGTTTAGTGGCCTTTTCTTGCTGGCAAGCTTTTTCCAGTCTCCCCTATAAAAATAATACTATGGAACCCAGGAAAGATTCAACCTTAAAGATGGCAACGCTTTCTCAGGCTGTTAACAAAGCTGTTGACGAAGGCTATACAGAAGATTTCCAATTTACAGCAGGAAGGTTAACGACACGCCATAAAGATCATTACACTCCTACTGATATCACGATCCAGAATTTTTACCGTTTTGAAGGCTACTCGGACCCCGAGGATAATGCCATTTTATACCTGATTGAAACCACTGATGGTAAAAAGGGAACACTTATCGATGCTTATGGTACTTATGCTGACGCCAAACTCGCGACCTTCATAAGAGCTGTAGAGCAGATCCAGAAAAAATAATCCCATTTTGTCGTATATTGATATGACCGTTGCATTTTTAAAGGCGGCTAAAAACTTTCCATTGAGGAAGAAAAAAACAGAATTACCAATGGTAATAGCCAGTAGAATTTGTTTAGGCTATATCAACAACGATTGGTTAACTGTTATTTCATCATCGTACTTACTGATTACATCGATTTCAACTTTTAACCCCGGGAAAGCAGAACACCGTGGATCTAATCCATAAGAGTAAATGCAAGTCATGCCAATTTCACGCCTTGAGTCCAGCAAAATTCATCATGATTATAAGCGGACAGCGGAAGTGGCTAGTCTTCAGTACGTCACTGACGCTATTTCCGGAATTTCCCGACAGAAGAAAGGTACTGGCTACAGCTTTGCCTATAACAACGCAGTTGTAAAGGACGATGAAATTCTGGCAAGAATCCGAAAGCTTGCCATTCCACCAGCGTGGACAAATGTCTGGATATGCTTTGAATCAAATGGCCACATTCAAGCTACTGGTTACGACGTTCGCGGAAGGAAGCAATACAAGTATCACGAAAGCTGGAACACCGTCAGGAATCAGACAAAATTTCACCGTCTTATTGAATTCGGTAAAGAGCTTCCCAAGCTTCGGAAGAGGATGGAAAATGACATCAGTAGCACGCGACTGACAAAAGAGAAAGTGCTGGCCACGGTAGTGAGTCTGATGGAGCGCACGTTTATTCGCGTCGGGAATAGCGAGTATGAAAAGCTTTATGGTTCTTACGGTCTTACGACTTTAAAAGATGGTCACGTCAATATCACTGGCGCAACGATCAAATTCTCATTCAAGGGAAAGAAAGGTGTGTTTCATACAATCACATTGAAGAACAAACGACTTGCAAGAATTGTGAAAGCATGTCGCGATATCCCGGGAAAAGAATTGTTTCAATATTTCAATGAAGACGGCGTAAGAGCATCGATTGATTCGGGAATGGTAAACAACTACATTCAGGAAACGACGGGTAAGGATTATTCGGCTAAAGATTTCAGAACGTGGGCCGGAACACTTTCAATGTTGAGTACCTTAAAATCACTTGGAGAGGCGGGTGTACAGGCTGAAACCAAGAAGAATGTAATTCAGGCACTGGATGTGGTGAGCTCAAAACTTGGAAACACAAGGACAATCTGCAAAAAGTATTATGTGCATCCGGGCATTATAAAACTTTATGAAGAGCATAACCTTCAGAAATACCTGGACCAACTTGAATCAACCGAAACAACCGAAGACGACGTTGTGGATCTGACGCAGGAAGAAAAAGTGCTGATGAAAATTCTTAAGAAAATATGAAAAGTAAGGCCACGAAGAATGGCGAGTCTACTGAACCGGTGGATCAAGACCTTGGACCGCCCAGCAAAAAAAAATCGCCATGGTTTGATAAGGTCGCTAAAGTCATTACCAAAGCAACCGGTAAACCCTTAACGTTCATCACGGCGTTTACCGTAATTGTTATCTGGGCTATTTCAGGCCCATTGTTCGACTACTCAGATACCTGGCAACTGGTGATTAATACTGGAACGACCATTATCACGTTTCTGATGGTATTTGTCATTCAGCAATCCCAGAACAAGGATACACTTGCACTCCAGCTCAAGCTAAATGAATTGATCGCGAGTCAAAAAAATGCAAGCAATCGGTTAATAGACATCGAAGACCTGACTGAGAAGGAGCTTGAAGTCTTAAAGAAATTTTACATCAAACTTTCCGACCTGGCCGAAAAAGAGAAGGATCTTTACAGTACCCACTCCCTCGATGAGGCCAACAAGGTGCACAACCTCAAAAGAAAACCATCGGAATCCTAAAAGTGCAACTGTGGAAAATAATCCACATTTGTTTGCTTATGATAGATACTAATGGTGACTTTCACTTCTGCGGAAGTTGAAACCAGCCGCCATACTCAGCATTAACTCTGGCACATTATTTAAATACTTAATGGCGTAAAAGTTCTTAGATGAAAATAAAAGATCTACTGATTAACCTTGCCGACATATATCGGTTCATGAAGCGCTTTTTCAAGGATGCATTTTATCCTCCCTACGAGATCAAGGAGATATTGCGTCAATGCTTTTTTGTTGGAAACAGGTCATTGTTTCTTATTGCATTTACATCGTTTCTTGCCGGTATCGTATTCACAAAGCAATCGCGTCCGTCGCTGGCATCGTTTGGTGCAGAGTCATGGCTGCCTTCGCTAGTATCGCAAGCTGTAGTCAGGTCACTGGGACCTTTAATTACCGGACTTATCTGCGCGGGTAAGCTTGGTTCCAACATTGGTGCTGAGCTCGCCAGTATGCAGGTGACAGAACAGATCGATGCCATGGAGGTTTCCGGTACGAGACCATTTTCTTACCTGGTGGTTACACGCGTGATCGCCACAACTATGATGTTACCTATACTAGTAGTATTTGCAGATGTCATGGCGCTGATTGGATCGTTTACCATGGTAAACAGCATTAATAATACAAGCTTCACGTTATTTTATTCTGAAATCGCGGAGGTGATCACACTGCTTGATATAACATCATCTATGATAAAGTCGGCTTTCTTTGGATTTTGTATAGGCATGGTTAGTTGCTACGCAGGATACCATTCCGAGAAAGGCACTACGGGTGTGGGACGTTCAGCGAATACAGCAGTCGTGGTATCGATGATTATGATCTTTGTGGTAGACTTAATGGGCTTGCAGATATTAAACCTCTTCAGAAAATGAAACCAGAAGAGCATATATTGAAGCACGAGCCTGTTACGATTGGTGAAAATGTTGTTAAGATCAGAAACCTTTATAAGAGCTTCGGAGATCGCAAGGTATTGGTCGATATCAACCTCGACCTTTTTGAACGGGAAAATCTTGTTATCCTCGGTAAGTCAGGATCCGGAAAATCAGTTTTGATCAAGTGTCTGGTCGGGCTGCTCACACCGGATTCGGGCACCATCGAGGCACTGGGTTATGACGTTCCATCATTATCTCCGAAAGAACTTAATGAATTAAGACTTCAGATTGGTTTTTCTTTTCAGGGAAGCGCGCTGTATGATTCAATGTCAGTACGCGAGAATCTTGAATTTCCACTAAAGCGTAACCTCAAAATTTATGATCGCAGGAAACTCGACGAACTGGTAGAGCGAAGCCTCAGTGACGTTGGACTTGAATCAGCGGTCAATCAATTTCCGTCAGAACTCTCCGGCGGTATGAAGAAGAGAATTGGGGTAGCGAGAACATTGATTCTCAATCCAAAGATCATGCTTTACGACGAACCGACAGCAGGTCTTGATCCAGAGACTTCTGCCGAAATCAATGAACTTATTCTTTCTGTAAGAGATAAATATCATACAGCGTCAATCATCATTACACACGATATCAGTTGTGCAAGACAGGTCTCAGACCGCGTGGTCGGACTTTTCGATGGGCACAACAAAGTTGAAGGAACATTTGAACAATTGAAAAAAGAAAATCCTGAGGAACTGAGATCGTTCTTCAACTATTAAACATAGGTATTATGGAAAATCCGGAAGTAAAACAAAATATCAAACTCGGCATCTTTGTACTAGCAGGAGTATTGTTACTCATTCTTGCGCTATTTTACATCGGACGCGAGAATACAATTTTCAACAAGACTTTTACAATCTCTGCCGTTTTCAAAAATATTGAAGGCTTGAAAGAAGGTGACAAAGTCTGGTTGTCGGGTGTAAAGATTGGTACGGTAAAACACGTGCAGATCGTTTCAGAAGGACAGGTAATAGTAGCCATGTCGTTGCGTGACAAGCAAAATGAGTTCATTAAAAAGAATGCGACGGCATTTATTGGTTCAGACGGACTCGTTGGAAACAAGATTGTTGTAATTCGCCCCGGCAATGCGGCGACAATTGTTCTGGATTCGGATACTATAAACACATTCTCTCCAACAGATACTCAAGAGCTCATCAACATCGCGAAGGACGTTGGCGCGAATACGCGGAGTCTGACTGATGATCTTAAATTAATTACTACGAAGATCAACAAAGGTGAGGGATTGGTTGGAGAACTTCTTTATGAAGGTGCGCTTTCCAAAGATCTTCGTCAGGCAGTCACATCGCTGAAGATGGCGGGAGAGAACACGAATCAGGCGACCTTAGATCTGAGTAGCATGCTGGCTGAAATAAAATCGGGGAATGGTCTCATGACCAAACTGATCTCTGACTCATCTTACGCCAACACATTCGAAAGTGCTTTGAATAATATTGCCGAAGTAGGAAGCAATACCAAAATTATGTCAGAAGAGTTAAAGACGGTGATTGCAAAACTTAATGATAAGGACAATGCGGTTGGCGTATTGCTTGCCGACACCGCGTTCGCAAACAAACTTAAAGGTACCTTAAAGAATGCTGAATCTGCTTCTGTGAAACTGGATCAGAATATGGAAGCGCTTAAGCACAATTTCTTCCTCCGCGGATATTTCAAGAAGCAACAGAAAAAAGCAGTAGCAGCAGCTGAGGGAAAGCCAAACTAAGTTAGTCACCACCACCAAGAATTCTGATCGCATTGGTTTTGAGTGTATCCGGTGTGTTGGCTTTCATGATCTTGAGTTTTCTCTTATACAAGACTTCGAGGAAAGTTTCATTCGGTGGTTTAACCGTTGTGTCAGCCTGAATAATTGAGTCACGTTTTAATACTACATGTTTGATCTGTTCGATGAGTTCATCACTGAGTTCGTAGAGATCACAATCTAATTCCCCTTGCAATTCTCTGGGTAGAGGTTTGAACTTTGCATCGCTGATTTCTTTGAACGCTGGATCCTTGTTCACTTGTTTCATAAAATACGCGACCATTGGCAATGCAGTGCTTGAGCCCTGACCAAGTTCAGTAATTCTAAATCTGATTCTAGGATCATCTGCACCAACCCATGTTCCAATAACCAGTTTCGGCGTCATCGCCATAAACCAACCATCTGCGTTTGCCTGTGTTGTTCCTGTTTTTCCGGCGACATCATTCAACACGCCATACTTCCAACGCAATCGCGATGCCGTTCCTTCATGCACCACGCTTTGCATCATGCGCGTAACAAGTTTTGCCGTTTCAAGAGAGAAAGCTCGTTTTCCGGTCCCTTCACGTTTGAAGTTGGTGTACTCTTTTCCATCGAGATCATGAATAGTCTCAATGTAATAGGGGAATACGGCGACGCCTTCATTCGCGATGCAGGCGTATGCGCCAGTCATTTCCATTAACGAAATTGAAGATGAGCCGAGTGCTATTGATGGAACTTCAGGCAATTCACTAACAATACCCATCTTGCGGGCCAAGCGAATTGTATTGGGTACGCCCGCACCGACAATGAGTTTAACCGCTACTGTGTTTACTGAGTAGGATAGCGCACCACGCATTGAGTATTCCACCTTGTAATCATTCTGAGTATTTCGTGGCGTCCACTTTACACCTTCTTTGTCTATATAAGTTTGCTGACCAGCGGAAATCAGTTCGCACGGTTGAACACCGCTCTCCAATGCCGCCGCGTATACAATAGGTTTAAACGTTGAGCCTACTTGCCTTTTTGTAGTCGTTTTCACGTGATCGTATTGAAAGAAATCGTGTTCAATTCCCCCAACCCAGGCCTTTACCCCACCCGTTGACGGGGTCATCGCGAGAAATCCGGCATTCAAATACTGTAAATGATGTTCAATGGAATCCATTGGACTCATGGTAGCATCTTCTTCACCCTGCCAGGTAAACAACCTCATGGGTACCGGTTTCTTCATTGCCTTGATGATCTCTTCTTCGGAAAGCCCCTGAAGCTTCATTCTCTTATACCGCGCGGTACGATGTATCGCGTCCGTGACGACTTCGTTTTTTCCTTTCCATGGCTTCTCTTTTCCCCAGTGATCAAAGAATTGCTTCTGAACGATCGTCATCTGTTCCGTCATAGCTTTCTCGGCATACAATTGCAACTTCGAATCTATCGTCGTGTAGATCTTCAGGCCATCCATATACAGGTTGTAATTCGTACCATCTTCCTTAGTGTTGTTCTTGCACCAGGTGAGTAATTCTTGTTTCAGGTATTCGCGGAAATATGGAGCCAGTCCCTCGTGATAGGTAATTTTATTGATCTTCAGATCGATGGGTTTCACCAGCAACGAATCTGCAGCAGTCTTTGGAAGATATTTGTATTTGACCATCTGGCTAATTACAACGTTCCGCCTGTGGAATGCCCGGTCGGGATAGACTCTCGGATTGTATGACGTCGTTGCTTTCAACATCCCTACCAGGATAGCGGCCTGATCAATGGTCAACGACTTAGCTGGCCTTGAAAAGAAATGTTGCGCGGCAGTCTGAATTCCGAATGTATTATCAGAGAAAGGGATCGTATTGAGATACATTGTGATCAGTTGTTTCTTTGAATAGATGCTCTCAAGTTTTCGGGCCGTAACAACCTCCCTGAGTTTGTTGACCAGCATGGATAGCACCCAATACCTTTTGCGCGGATATAGATTCTTTGAAAGCTGTTGCGTGATCGTACTTCCGCCTCCAGAAGATTCGTCTTGCTGAAGGATTGACTTGAAAAGTACACGGCCGAGACTGATATAATCAACGCCCTGATGTTGATAAAACCTTATGTCTTCAGTAGCTATCAGTGCATCGAACACGGCAGGAGTAATATCCTCATAAGCTATTTCCGTGCGATCTTGTGTGAAGTATCTTCCAAGCAATACACTGTCGGCGCTATAAACCTCGGATGCCACCTGATTCTGGATGCTTTTTAATTCGCTGGTACTCGGTGTTTCGACCATTACAACCGTTACCAATAATAAAAGTAGAAACAGGGGAGGGCCTAAAAATATCGTCAGTCGTCTTGCCTTTGGATGGGTTCGATAGTATTCTCGGATTATTTCAATTCGTTTAGCGATCCCGTGAAGGAGTGGCCTGGATTTTCTGTATCCAAGAATCCCATAGTAGTATAATGTCCGCCAGACCCGTTCTATCAATCCATTCATAGCCAAAATACCACGTAAAAGGGGCGTGAAGATAAGAAGGTAGGATCAAGGGCGCAAACCGTGGACTACAAAGCGGGGAACATGCGCCCAGTGCAGAGTGAACCTGCATTTTGCGTCAAATTTTCGATTTCCATAATGATCCCTAGCCAATCAAACTTAAATCTATTATTTTTGATGACTAGCCAGTCCGAAATCTTCAAGAATTCCTTACAATGCGATCTAAATCAGCGCATGCTTCTATTGACCTAGGCAGGATCAAGCAAAAAAAAGTAAAAAAATTTATTAGTGCGTATGGACTTCATACCACATCTGGTTTTGCTAAAATGCGACCGGCAGGGTATGATGCATCTTTCAAATCGACCTATCGAAAGCACCATAAAACGTTTCTGGTTCGCCAGCCTGTTGACCTGGTTTGGCAGGCTTATAAGACAATCCATCCAAGAGAGGCCTGGAATGGACAAATGGTAAGTTTTGGACTTCAATATTCCACGGTAAAGAACAAACTCCAATATCTGCAGGACGAATTCCACGGCTTGGAAGCCGGTCAGATCATCATTCTGAACCTTCGGTTGCTTTGGGGGGCATTGAACATCGCCGTGGCACATCAGGTCGTTGAAGTAAACGACAAAGACAAAACCATTAAACTCAGTTACATGGTAGGCGGAGCTTCAGAAGGATCGCAATGGATCAGCATGAAAGAAACCCCCGAGGGTTTTACCGAGGTCACGCATGATACGATGTACAGAAGTAAGTCGGCCTTCCGAGACAAGACACTTTATCCGGGATTACACACGAAAGCCATTAAAGAATTTCACGCGAGCGTGAACCAGAAGGCAGAAAATCTTGCTAAACACGCGGGCAAGACTGCTGCGCGATAGTAAGTTAAGCAAGATTATTGCGGCACTGCGAATTCGCGGATTGCTTTGTTCGCACGCTCGTGCGCCAGTTTTTTCTTGAAATCAAACCATTTCTCATCGTTGAGTTTTCTCATCACGTTGTCTGTGGTGCGTTGAACAGTCAGGTTCCAGAGTCCACCAAGTTTCATTGGTAAGCTATGCGCAATGGTACGTATCGCCAATGCAAATCCCCCATCGAGATATTCCATGTGATGCCAATAGCCGCTAGGCATATAAAGGGTGTCACCGTGTTCAATCGTTGTGCTCATTCCTTTGGCGTACTGAAGGCCAGGATATTCTGTGTAATCCGGATGGTCGACGTCAACCGTAGAATGAACATTGAATGGCAGACGATAAAGAAGCGTTGACTGATCTGGGGGAAACAGGATCACGCGCTTTCTTCCACTGAACTGCGTCAGAAAAACGTTGCTCATATCGATGTCCTGGTGCATTCTCACGATGGATTTCGGCGGACCAAAAAACATAAATGGAATTTTGATATAACCTTTGGCGATATCCGGATATCCGAAATCCTGAAGGAGTTCCGGTTTGTGTTTGAATACAGGGAACAGGAAAAGTCTCAGATCCGTTGGTTCGCGCTCAATGAGATCAAGATATTCGTCGAAACGCATAATGGCGTTTGGGATCTGTAGAGTTTTCGAAATATCCTCCTTGCGATTACCGTAAAGCCCTACTTCAATGCTTCCCATCGTCTTTTTGAAAAAATCCATGGTCCACTTCGAGTAAGCTGGATATTTCTTCCACAAGCCTCTTAATACAACCGGCTTTTGAGGCTTGTAGTATTTGGTAAAAAATTCATTGCGGGTGATCGTCGTGCCGTCGACGATCGGAATAGGTGTCTGGACATCAAGCGCCATCTTTCTCAGTCTTAATTCTCCGACAAAAATAGCGCGATTTATCTAAAAATATCTAACCGGACGTGGTTTTTGAGTACGATGGCCCCGGGTGTTGACCGCGATTACATCGCGTTTGAGCCCGATATAGCCTTTACAATAGTTCAATACAAAACAATATTTACCGAGGACCGCCATTCCGATTGATCCCTGATCGGGCCACGGAGAGTACATAATGCCGGTTTGTGATCCTAAAATCTCAACATCATCCAGCAGGATCTTCCTTGTGTCTGCCTGGAATCCTTCTACAAGACCATTCAATCCCCTGCCAAGAACACTCAGTCCACCTTTGACAGGAAAGAGAGAATGGTCCATAGTTTTCACCAGCAGACCCAGTGACGAACCGGTATCGATAACAAGGTTGAGTGTGTATGCATCCTGGCCCTCAAAAAATATTGTAGACTTGACCATGGCTTTTGAATCGTGCACCGTGATTGGAATTTTTGTGAAGCTTTCGTCAAGTTCCGCATTCATAGCCGGTCTGAAGATGATGCTTTGTAAGGTATGACTGAATTCAATTTCAAATTTTATGAACACATCGTATCCAATGATTCCATCAACGTTGGGATATACGCCGAATAAATTCTGATTGGGCACCACAACAATCGGAATATGTTTTCCTAATACTGCGCCTATCGAAACTTTGTTGCCCAGGGAAATTCTTCCGCTAACCGCCCGGCCTGCTCCAAGTCCGGAGAACTCAACCATCTTCGTAGGATGAATGTTGAAAAGCTTTGTTAATTTCTTTCCAAATAAAATCAGATTGCGACATCCTGTATCTAGCACCAGGTTGAGTTTAATTGAATCGTTAATGACAACAGGAAGAATGATAAGGTTTTGAATTTTCTTATATCGGATAGTCACCTCGTTGACGGAGTCGGGCATAAAGAATCCTGCGAAGTCAGTCACCTTCGCGAATGATGTTGTTGCGCAGCAAAAGATAAAAGAAATGATGAGATACTGAGTGTGGGGTTTCATGGGGTGAAGCTTAATGGTTAGAAAAGCTACCTGATACCCCATAAGATTAAAACACGCGTAAAGGCTGATTTTTTTTTGAATGCGAAAGCATTAATGCAGCGCAACGAGGAAGGGTTACATCGTTGTTCGGTATCGATGTGGGTAATTATTTGAAAGAATCATCCCGCAATACGAGGTATTTTTCCATTTGTATTGCGCCTATCCGACATAAAAAAAGGCAAATAGTTTTCTATTTGCCTTTCGGTGTATCGAAATCGAACGAATACTGTTCGCTATTTTTTCGCAGGCGCAGGTTTTATGGACTCCGCCAGCTTCACCGCCTCGTAGGCGTTCACTAGCCCACCAGTTATGCTGAGTGAACTGAATGGTACTTCCTCAGTTGTTCCAGGTTTTGTAACCTTAAGACCATCAAACTTTCTGGTTGACTGCTTTAGAATATCTTTCACCTGTAATGCGGTAAGATTAGGGAAATAAGACATTAGCAATGCGGCAACCCCTACCGTAGCAGGACAAGCCATACTTGTACCCTGCAAGTCTTCGTAACTGTTATGGGGTGTTGTAGAATAAATCTGGACGCCTGGTGCAAATAAATCAACTGACTTTTTACCATAATTACTGAATGAACCTACAAGGTCGGCATCGGCACCGTAAGACGAAGCACCAATCTCAAGCCAGTTCTTTGCCTCCACGCCGTTCTTTAGATTTCTACTTGGATAATCTGGTTCCTTGTCGAGATTGTCACCATCATTTCCCGCAGCATGGACCAGCAGTACTCCTCTTGACTCTGCATACTTCACTGCTTTGTCCACTGCCTCTTTTCCTGGGGAGAATGATTTTCCAAAACTCATATTGACAACCTTTGCACCGTTGTCCACTGCATAAATGATTGCGTTGGCAATATCTTTATCGCGTTCATCACCGTTTGGTACTGCGCGAACCGACATGATCTTCACATTGTCTGCGATCCCTTTAATCCCTATAGCATTCTTTCTGTTGGCACCTATGATACCTGCAACGTGGGTGCCGTGAAGCGCGTCAGGACCTGTAACATCATTATTGCCATATCCTTTTTCATAAAGGTTATTTGGATCGTCTCCAACAATGGTGCGGGAATTAAAGTCAAGGTTATAGCCGTATTCAACAGCTACGGAATAATGATCGACACCTTCTTTTAATTGCACCAGATAATCCTTGAGTTCGGCAAGAAATTGAGATACTTCGATGTCACCATCAACATTTTCAAGAACTTTAGAAAGTGTCTCCTTTGCAAACTTCAGGGTGTCATTTGAGATGTTGACATTTGCAAGAGATGATTTCATGACAGATTTTCCACCCATGCTCTTTCTGATAACGCTGTCGCAGAAATTCAACGTACCCCAGGCATTGTCGTATAAGTCATACTGTTGTTTAAATTGATCGTATTGATCTTTATTGGATTTGAAGTCACGATCATATTTAGCCTTTACCTTTTGCCATAATGCAAACTCAGCTTTGTTCTTTTTGCTTACTTTCTTCTCCTCTACATTTTCATAAAGTTTTTTAAGCCTGCCATATTCGCGTGTTACTTCATAAGTATCTTCTGCGACATTTCCATTCTTTCCGCCGATGAAATTCCAACCATGGATGTCGTCCACATATCCATTCTTATCGTCATCAATTCCATTGGAGGGAATTTCATCTTCATTGGTCCAAATGAGATCCTTGAGATCTTCATGATCAATATCAATTCCAGAGTCGATGATTGCCACTACTACTGTTTTTGACGGCTTGTCTTTTAATAATGAGGAATATGCTTTGTCGGCGCTGATGCCCTGAAGGTGATCCGTTTCGGGATCGCGGAGAAACCAATCCTTTGGAATGTTTACAGTGTCGTCGGTCGCCGTATCGCGCGGTATGGATGTATTATACGCGAATAACTGAATGGAGAAAACCTGTACAACAAATGCGAGAAAAAATCCAAGACGCTGCTTCATCATAATTTTAGTGATTTCAATAATAACAGGGTACAATATAAGCACACACCCCATATCTTATTTTCAATTTATCTGAATGGTGCGCGTGATTTAAGACAAAAGTCCTGCCGATCTTACTCCTGTGCCCGAACAATGCCGTGCGACTAGCCTGAACGGTAAGATTGAGAGATCTTTACATACAACCACAACGTATATGTCTATAGTTTTAGGATCGTTCGTCTTGTTTTTTGGGAGCTTGATCTGGTACGCGGGAACACAGCGCAGGTCAAAAAAGACACACTTTTGGAATGATGGTGAGCATTGAGCGCTCAACGCGGTTTGTGCAAAGTGTGCATTTTGGCAAGGCTGAAAACTCTGGAAGAACAAACATAAGCCAAAATGGCTAATTGAATGACGTTTTGTCTTTCAATTTGAACTGGTATAGACCTTGAGCATTGCACACAACGAAGGAGATACGATATGAAAAAGAGTGAATATTTAGAATTACTTACTTCCGTCGACGTGATTAACACCCTCAATGGAGGCAGGGCGGAAGCGAAAATCAAGTTAAGTCAGCTTGATGATCATCGTGAAATACGCGTCAAGATTCCTGGTATAGATTCAACTGGTATAGAGGTTGAAGTAAACAATGATCATGTTTCAATTTTTTACATGATGGACCTTGAATCTATGGGCAAGACCATGAGATTGCCTTACGCTGTGTATAATAAGCAACAACCCTATTTCATTGATGTGAGTAAAATCAATTCAAAAGTTGAAGGTGGTGAGTTGATCGTGAAGCTTCCATTTAATGAATTGGCAAACGGTTACCATAAAAAAGTGAGCCCGAAATAGACTGGTAGTGACTTATAAGAAAGATAAAATTAAAAATCTCATAACGGAGCTTGATTGTTCTGGTATGAGATTTTTGTGTTATGACTCAGTGCTTTCAGAACGTGATCAATCCGCAATTGCCTGATAGGTTAAAGTTTTAAACCGATCGCCAATACTCCAGAAAGCGTTGTTGTAGATGTTGGTGTAAATAATTCCGATCAGTTTCTCTTTTGGGTCTGCCCAATATTGTGTGTTGAAGGCACCACCCCAGGAAAAAGATCCAATTGAAAACGGCGATTGAAAATCATTCTTTGAAGTTTCAAGGCCGAAACCCAACCCGAAATTTCCGTCGAGCTTTTCGACCTGATTGGTGAGCATCAGTTCGATCGTCTTTCTGCTAAGCAATCGCGTTGAGTTGTATTGACCGCCGTTAAGAAACATTTGCAGGAATTTTGCATAGTCTTCCGGTGTTGAAGAAAGGCCGGCACCGCCAGAGAAATATTTTCCTGCTGCCTTCGGGTATTCAGGATCAACGTTGTCGAAGATTTTTCCTTTTAGGGGTTTGAGTGTTCCACCTGCTCCATCATAAAGTGTAACGAGACGGCTATACTTTTCTGATGGGAGATAGAAGTATGTGTCTTTCATTCCCAACGGATCGAATATGCGCTTCTTTAAGAATTGATCGAAAGGCATTCCTGAGATTATTTCGACAAGATATCCAAGAACGTCGCAATTGAGTCCATACGTATACTTTTCTCCCGGATGATGCCTTAACGGAAGTTTGCCCAGCACTTTCATTTTGTCGGCCAGTACAACATCGCTGTTTCCAATGCCGCTTGGTATTCCGGCCTTTGCATAAATAGCTTTGAATTCCTGGCTTCCGATCCCGGCGTAGTCCAGGCCGGAGGTATGCGTGAGCAGTTGACGGATCGTGATTTCGCTTTTAGCAGGTTCAGTTGTATAAGTGCTGTCGGCCATATTAAAAATCTTCAGCACGGTAGGATTTTTAAATTCAGGTATATATCGAGATATGGGTTCATCGAGAACGAACTTTCCTTCTTCCCATAACATCATTGTCGCGAGACTAGCAATGGCCTTTGATTGAGAGGCAATTCTGAATATATCATCTTTTCTCAATGGAGTCTTTTGCTCCATGTTGGAGTAGCCATACGCTTTGTGATAAACTATTTTGCCTTGTCTGGCGATCAGAACAACGGCACCTGGTGTCCATCCTTTTGAGATAAAGTCTTCGACCATTTTATCAATGCGTGTGAGCCGTTCGGAAGAGATGCCAACGTCCTCCGGCTTTGCCACTGGTGTTAGTATTTTATTGGATTGTGCGCTTACCCCTAACGTTATGGAAAGGAGTAGCAGGAGATTGATGATGATTTTCACGTGCTGATATGTGGTTAAAAAAAAGTCTCAAAAGCCATAACTGGGATTATGACTTTTGAGATCATTGCTATTGAAGATATCTCTATACTTTGATATGTCCCCAGTTTTCACCGGTTTTGATTCTATGGATCTGCATATCGCTTACGCGGAATTTCTTTGCAAGCGCTTTCAACGTTGGTTGCTTTTTGGATTTGAAGAGCGCAGTTTTAATAGTCTTCACTTTATCTGCAGTAAGTTTTGGTCCTTCCTCAGGGTTCATTCTAATTAGCACGTTGGGGTCTTTCAGTGCATGTTTGATTTGCTCATCGTGCTTCACCCATTTCAGATTGGAAGCTTTGTTGTTTTCTTTCTTGTGATCAACGTGGATCACGAAGCTGGAGGTACCACCCGGAAGTTTGCAGAAGTATTCTGCGACCAGCCGGTGGATATAATAATTTTGCCTCGTCTCTTCGCGCCCGATCGTAATGCTGGGATAACCCTGCGTAAGACGTGGCTTGAGAATGTATCCTTCTTCAAGTTTTGACTTGAAGCTTACGATACGTCCTTTGTCAGAAACAGCATACCTTTTTGTGGTAGTGCCTTTCTTCAGTTTTAACTCCTTCCAGGTTTCGCCTGAAAGCAACTTCAGCTTGGGTTCTTTAATTGTTTTGGCCATAGGTTTAAAATAATAAAGGTTCAGATAATTCGGGTATGAGATTTTGAAAGTGCAGTTGGATCTTGTGGGTTATGTTGGTCCCTGCTCTGTTAATTATATTGCGACCATCTATTTCTTTAACAGGTGTCAGTTCGCCCATCGTACCACTGGCGAAGACTTCGTCAGCGGTATAAAATTCACTCAAGGAGAGATTCCGTTCTTGAACCGGTATTCTAAGTTGCCGACAAATATCAATCACCAGCCCACGCGTTATTCCATGAAGGCAAGCATCTGCGAAGGGTGTCATTACGACTCCATCTTTTATCATAAAAAGATTTGTATCATGAAGTTCAGCGACAAAGCCCTGACTATCGAGCATAACGGCGGCGTCTACATTGGCAACGGTGGCTTGGATCTTAGCCAGTATATTATTTAACAAGTTATTATGATGGATCTTAGAATCCAAGAATTGAGGGTTGTTTCTGCGTTGCGAGGAGGTGATCACACGTATACCGCGACTGTTATCGTAGACCAGAGGTTTCCATTCCGCTAATACGATGAGACACGAACCATTTGTATTCAATCTTGGATCCATGCCGCTGGTTATCTTTTCCCCTCTGGTAAGGGTCAGTCTGATGTGCGTTTCATCACGCATTCCGTTTGCCTGAAGCGTTTCATGTATTGCCTTTTTGATTTCATTGCGATGAGGAATATGGGCAAATGCCAGTATGTGTGCTGAGCTTTCAAGCCTGTCCAGGTGTTTGTCAAGGCAAAAGATTCCGTTTTTATAAACCCGCAACCCTTCCCATACTGCGTCTCCTCCTTGTACCGAACTATCGAATACAGAAACCTTAGCCTCGTCTCTACGAAGAAGCTTTCCACCTACATGGATAAGAATATTGGCGTTTTTAGAATTATAAGTTTGTAACATCAACCTTATCGCTATGCGACATTACGATATGACCATCCAATGACCAGTATCCATGACGATATAACATATTTTATTTTTATCAGCGGCCGAAGCGACCTTCTGTATTGGGTTCCAGAGTGGGCGGGTGTCGGCTAATGGGCTGATATAAATATATAGATTATTTCTTTTACCGATCAAGGTTGTAACGAAAATGGTGCCATAGCCTGATAGTAGTATTGTGCTTCTTCATTCAACGCACTAAGGCGTGCGGGTAGCGTACGGTTGCTTGTTGTTTGTTGCTCGAACCCTGTTGATCTATGAACGTTTTTGTACCAATGGGGTGCCCAGACGCCATCGTAAGATTTTGGGCCTGCTTGCCAATGTAGCATTTCCTTATAAAACGGTAGGTCCAGACGCTGGCACAGTTGCTTCAATACAGTCGCGGGATTCTCCAATAGCAACCCCGAATCGATTACCACGGGGTGTCTACCGTCTTTTAGAAGTCTGTTGAATAACTCATGTTGATATGCAATACCTATATCCATAAGGGTAGGCGCGTGAATTACATCGGCATAGCTGGCCAGCATCTTTTTAGGATCTCTGATGAGAAAAACATTGGTGACCTCATCAACGAACGACTGGTCAACGATAGCCATATGGTGCGCCATATTCTTAATGAAGAAAACTTCCTTGCCCAAAAAATCAATGATCTGCTGCCGCACGACATTTTCCGACACCGGCTGACTTTTTAAAACTTCCTCTGCTCCAGGATGGATTATTCCGGTTTCATGGAGATAAAACGCATAAAAGGGCTCGTCCATTACCATCGTATCTTCCCGCTGGGCAAATGAATACATCAACGCTGTGGATATATTCCTTGGACCTGAAATGGAGTTTATCCTGATCATACTTCATCATGGGATTCGTTTCTGTTGACTAACTGCACATATCCCTTCCTGATCCTAATATATCCTTGATCATAACAATAAAAAAAGCGCTTGCCAGCTTTCGTTCTGACTGAACTGGTGAAGTATTCGAAATCAAAGCCGCGGGTGTGTAAACTGTGCTGGCGTATCATGGTGACTCCGCCCTCAGCGAGCGACAGAAGTATCTTTCTGTTTTTTCTGAGGACATTATTGGTGTTCCGGATAAGCTTGGTATCATCTATCCTGAGACGGTTGTTGAACGTGCTCCGGCACTGATCAGAACAGAAACGCTTGTCTGTTCTACCCACGATCGCCGTGGAACACTCCTCGCATTTTTTTTCATGGGCAGACATCATAAATCTTGTTGGAGATTACATCCGAAAATAAATGAAAGTAAACGGCAATCATCCGACTGAAGACTTCATTTAACCTGACATTCGTCTATCAGTTACCTGGTGTGCTGAAGGTTATATGTTATACAATAAACAAGTTATGTTATGTCGACACTTAGAAACAACGTCAGATTAGTAGGGCATGTCGGAAAAGATCCTGAAGTGAGAACTTTCGAAAGCGGAAAAAAGAAAGTAACATTTTCGCTGGCTACGAGCGAATATTATAAGAACGATAAGGGTGAAAGAGTACAAGATACACAATGGCACTCGCTCGTGATCTGGGGCAAGCTGGCAGATGTAGCCGATCAAAATCTGAAAAAGGGTAGTGAAGTCGCCGTAGAAGGAAAACTCGTTCACCGTGTCTATGAGACATCTGCGGGGGAGAAGCGTTATGTTACGGAGGTGAGCGTCAAGGATTTGTTCCTGGTACCGACCAAGCTAAACTAGTCAGAACCCCCGCGTGTCGCGGGGGTACTTTATGTCATGCTAAATATGGTGTTCACATAATTCGACCCAATTCGCGTCGTTTTTTAGTTAGTTTTGCCAACATGACCTTTTTGTATCCATCCTTTTTATGGGCTCTGGCCACACTCTCGATTCCCGTTGTCATCCATCTTTTCAATTTCAGAAAGACTACGCGCGTATACTTTTCAAATACCCGGTTTCTTAAAGAAATTAAAGACGCCACGACTGCAAAGCGAAAACTAAAACACTTTCTAATACTGGCGTCAAGACTCCTATTCCTATTTTTTCTGGTCATAGCATTTAGTCAACCCGTTGTTCCTGCGCGCGAGCAACTGGGTAACAACAGGAACATTGTTCTCTACTTGGATAACTCTCAAAGCATGTCCGCCCAGGTGAATGAGAAAACGCGTGGGCTGGATGCCGCCATAAGTTTTGCCCGAAGTATTGTGGAGGTATTCCCCGCCGACACGCGCTACAAACTCGTTACTAACGACTTCTCTCCGTTCTCAAATACATTCAAAACGAAACCTGAAATACTTGACTTATTGACACAAGTCCGACTTTCACCCGTCAGCCGCTCGTTCCAGGAAGTCAACGATCGTTTGCGACAAGACCGACGTGTAAGGAGCCGTGAGATATTCTGGGTGGCAGATCTGCAGAAGTCAACGATGGGGCAGCCCGCATTCGCCGACACAACGGCCAGGCTCCACCTCGTGCCCATCAAATACAACGCCCAGTCTAATGTTTTTGTCGACTCAGCATATCTGGAGAATCCTTTCTCCGCCGGTGGAGGAAAAAATGTTCTTCATGTAAGCGTTAGAAACGACGGCCGAAAGGACGTTCAGCAATTGAGTCTAAAGCTGTCGGTCAATGGAATACAGGAAGGCACGGCCAGCGTCAATATTCCGCAGGGAGGAAAAGCTGAAGCAACGTTCGATCTCGCAGCATCGCTTAAGGGTCTCAATGAGGCAAAAATCACTTTCAATGATTTTCCGATCAGTTTTGATAACGAGTTTTACCTCGCACTGAATTTCACAAGCAAGATCAACGTACTTGAAATAAAGAACAACACACAACACACACCGGTGGAAAGGGTTTTTGGGAATCAGGCGATTTTCAACTTCCAGACATTCACGTCAATTAACGTTAACTACAGTCTGATGCAGCAGGCCGACCTCGTCGTGGTCAATGGCCTCGACGTGATTGAAGCTTCGCTGGCAAACGCATTAAGGACCTACATCAGTGGCTATGGCACTGCGCTCATAATACCGGGTTCAAATCCTGATTTAGCAAACCTGAAACAGGTGCTTCAATTATCGGCGCTCAGGTCGCTGCCGAGCAAGGCGCAAGCAGAACTTGGACGCCCCGATTTCTCTAATCCTTTCTTTGACAACGTTTTTGAGGAGAAAGCCATAGCCCTGGCAATGCCGCATGCGGCCAAGATTCTGGATTGGGGAAATGACAGAGCCGCTATCCTGAAGTTTAAAAATGATCAGCCATTCTTATCACGCTTTACTCAGAATGGGCAGGTGTACTTAATGAGTTGTTCTCTCGAAGCAAGCCAGACGGACTTTTTTAATCATGCCTTATTCGTGCCTGTGATGTATAGAATTGCATCGAGCGGAAAGAAGAACGAGTTTAAACCCTACTATACCCTCAACGAGAGTTTTATCCAGCTGCATATTGACAGTGTTCGTGGGGAAGAACCATTGCGTTGGGTGGGCGCGGAGGAAGTGGTTCCTGCGCAACGCAAAGTCAACGACGACGTCATCTTCGACATCCCCAAGTTTTCGATTATGCGTGGCTTTTATAAAGTTGTAATGCAACGCGATACGGTGAACCTCATTGCATTTAATCTCGACAAGGCCGAATCGCTAATGGAGCAGTATTCTGGTGAGGAGCTAAAGCAAATGCTCGGCGATGGCAAGAACATTACAATTTTCAAGGTCGGGTCTGAGGATACTTTCAGCAACGAAATAAAGGAGCGATATTTGGGCAAACCATTGTGGAAATACGCGCTGATGCTCGCCATTTTCTTCGTCGGTGTTGAGGTGTTGCTGATCCGTTTCCTGAAGTGATCTGCAGCCTTTAATCGGCTCGTTGTGACCAACAATGATGGCAGGAATTTGAAAAATATATAAATGAAAATACTGATTCAGGGCCCAGAGATCATCGACGCAACTTCTTCCTTCCATAGAAAAATCAAGAATGTATTAATCAACAACGGTCGAATCGCTGAGATAGGGGACAAGAATTATACAGCAGATAGAACCATTAAGGCAGACGGGATGAAGCTTTCAATGGGATGGTTTGATCTCGGCACCTTTGTGGGCGATCCGGGTCTTGAACACAAAGAAGACCTTGAATCCCTCGCCAAAACGGCGTCGGCGGGAGGATTCACCGGACTTGCTGTGCTGCCCAATACTTCTCCCTGCGTACAAACAAAGAATGAGATCAGTTATCTGGTCAAATCCAACGGCACTCAACTCGTCCAGATCTATCCGATTGCCGCCGTCACAAGAAACAACAAGGGCGAAGAACTCACTGAAATGATCGACCTGCACGAAGCGGGCGCCATTGCTTTCACCGACGGACTCAAACCCATCTGGCATACAGACATCTTCCTGAAGTCACTACAATACCTTCAGAAGTTTAATGGCTTGCTCATCGATCATGCTGAAGACACCTGGTTGAATCTCTTCGGACAGATGCACGAAGGGATCAATAGCACGATGTTGGGACTAAAAGGCATGCCTCGTATAGCAGAAGATATTGCGGTAGGCAGGAACCTTGAGCTTTTACAGTATGCGGGAGGAAGGCTTCACTTCGCGAGGTTGTCGACCGCCAAGGCTGTAGATCTCATGAGGTCAGCAAAGAAAAAGATGAATGTTAGCTGCGACGTCGCGGTATATCAACCGTTGCTGGAGGATTCGATGCTCGCGGATTTTGATACCAACTACAAACTGAATCCACCTCTTCGCGAAAAAGCTGATAACGAAGCACTCATCAAAGGTATCAAGGACGGCACAATAGATATCCTTTCTTCCGGTCATACTCCCCACGAGGAGGAAAGTAAGGAACTTGAATTTGATCTCGCGGAATTTGGTTTGATTAATCTTCAGACATTTGCCAGTCATCTGGTGGGATTGAGTCAACACGTAGATTGGGAAATTCTCCTTGAAAAAATAACGGTGAATCCAAGGAAGCTTCTCGGACTTGAAATGCCATCCATCGAGGTTGATTCAAAAGCTGATCTTACTTTGTTTGACCCATTACGCCAATGGACTTACGACGAAAAAAATAATTATTCAAAGTCTAAAAATTCACCGTGGCTCAACAAAGAACTGAAGGGAAAAGCCATGGCTGTTTTCAATAATGGCAGATCGCGGGTCGATGATTGATAGCACAACAGGCAACGATGATGATCAATAAGCTTTTAAGGATTGCAGTTCGTTACGGATTGATAGGAGGCGTGATTGCTTTTCTGCTTTTACTGATCATGTATTATCTTGGCCGGCATCCTTTACTCGTATCGCCGTTCATTGATTTCAGAATATTGCTGTTTGGTATATTTATCTATTTCGCGCTTCGCGAATTCAGAGACTATGACCAGGAAGGCGTGCTGTATTTTTCACAGGCAATGCTGGGAGGGTTTACTGTGATTTTTATTCTGTCTGTAGTTGCGTCGGCACTTTTGTTGATTTTTGGGACTTTCGTGAAGGGTTTTGTGGTTGAGTATGTTGAGCAGGTGATCGTTTATGTGAAGGGATTTTCGGAGGATGACATCAAGACGATTGGAAAAGATGTTTACGACCGTAATTTGGCAGCACTACCCGCGACTAACATCTCCACATTGGCCATCACTTATTTTATTCACGGACTTGTTATTGGCTTTTTTGTGAATATCATATTGTCAGCTATCTTAAGAAGGCAACCTAAAACCTAATTTATATGGAAGAAACCCCACAAAACTTTACCGTCAGAGCAGTTGGCATTCGCTACGGTATGATCTACGGTGTCATTGGAATCGTTTATTTTCTCATTTTCACTCTGGCAGAACTCGATATGCAATCAGGTATCGGGAGATGGGGGACGTCGCTTATCGCTTTGGTGATCGTCTTCCTTGCGCATAAATTTTATAAAGACAATGGTGATGGCTATATGAATTATGGCCAGGGGATTGGCATCGGATTTTGGATGGGGCTTGTCGCGTCTGTTTTATCCAGCGTGTTTACGTACATCTATGTGAAGTTTATTGACGAAAGCTTTATACAAGCCATTCGCGACAAAGCGATTGAAGATATGCAGGCGAAGGGCCAGTCCGATGACCAGATTGAGATGGCGATGAAATTTGTCAACATGTTTACCACGCCAGAAGCTATTCTAGGCGTTGGTTTGTTTTTCGGAATTCTGATCCTCGTGGTGATATCCCTGATTATTTCTATTTTCACGCAAAAGCCGAGGCCGGAGGCGATATAAACTGTTAATGAAGCCTGAAATTTCTGTCATTGTACCCGCGAAAGATGAGGAGGAGTCCATCCCGGAACTGAGTCAGTGGATTTCCCGTGTAATGCAGGAAAATAGTTTAACGTATGAAGTTATTTTCATCGACGATGGCAGTACGGACAGTACCTGGGAGCAGATCACGCTGCTGAATGAAACTAATCCCAACGTAAAGGGTATACGCTTCAATCGCAATTTTGGTAAGTCTGCAGCGCTTCAAACCGGATTCCGCGCCGCCGCAGGAAAAGTTGTAATTACAATGGATGCTGATCTTCAGGATAGCCCCGACGAAATTCCTGAACTTTATCGAATGATCGTGAAAGATAAATTTCATCTCGTGTCGGGGTGGAAAAAGAAGCGACACGATCCGATCTCCAAAACGATACCGTCAAGGTTCTTCAACTACATCACACGCGCGCTTTCGGGCATTAAGCTTCATGACTTCAACTGCGGTCTTAAAGCCTATCAATCCGTCGTGGTAAAAAACATTGCCGTTTACGGCGAGATGCATCGCTATATTCCTGTAATCGCGAAATGGGCGGGCTTTGGAAAGATCACAGAGAAAGTTGTACAACACAGAGAAAGGAAATACGGATACACAAAATTCGGACTTGAACGATTCATCAACGGATTTCTGGACCTCATCTCTGTGACTTTCGTAAGCCGATTCAGACAAAAGCCCATGCATTTCTTTGGCACCTGGGGAACATTGTCCTTCGTCATCGGATTTATCCTCACCATAAAAATATTCTGGGATAAACTGGACGCATTATATTTTACCAAAGTCCCGATCAAACGCGACATCACGAGTCAGCCGATATTTTATCTCGCTTTGATCGCCGTAGTTATCGGGGTGCAATTATTCGTTACCGGGTTCCTTGCCGAAATGTTCGCTATGCAATCATTTTCAAAACGCGAATACCTGGTCATCGACAAGGTGGGTATCGAAGACAAATCATTAGGAATCAAGATAGAAGTATGAAGGCGACGACTGGCTGTTGGGCGGAATGGACTCTTACGTAATGAGTCATCTGCAAACGTCCACTCCCAGATATTCTATCATCGTGCCCGTTTATAATAGGCCGGATGAGATCAATGAATTACTGGGAAGTTTAACACTACAAACTTATCGCGATTTTGAAGTCATCGTCGTAGAGGATGGCTCTTCCATAAAATGTGATCTGATTGTTGATCGCTATCGTGACAAGCTGAAAATTACCTATCACTTCAAACCAAACTCCGGCCCCGGCCCTTCACGTAACTTTGGATTCGCTAAAGCTTCAGGTGAATATTTTGTAGTCTTCGATTCGGACTGCATTATACCCGCACAATATTTACAGACTGTAGAAGATTCAATTGTTCAGCATCATTGGGACGCGTGGGGTGGACCAGATCAGGCTCATCAGAATTTCTCATTAACACAAAGGGCGATGGGTTATACCATGTCATCGGTACTCACAACTGGAGGGATACGCGGAGGTAAGAAGCACATTGGTAAATTCCAGCCCAGAAGTTTTAACATGGGCCTTTCACGCAAAGTATTCGAAGCAACGCAAGGATTCTCATTCACACATTTTGCTGAAGATATTGAGCTTAGCATCAGAATGACACTAGCCGGGTTCAAAGTCGGACTAATACCTGATGCGTTTGTCTTTCATAAGCGACGTACAAATTTTACGCAATTTTATATACAGGTCTTCAACTTTGGGCGCGGGCGGGCTCTGGTTGGTGAACGCCATCCGGCAGAAATCAAATTAACGCATTGGTTTCCGACGATCTTTATGCTAAGTGTTGGGGCTTTGATATTGACACCAATTGTAAGTATCGACCTGTTTCGCATTGGAATTGTTTTGTTTATATTCTATCTGCTTGCAATTTTTATACATGCCACCATTCAATCGCGCGATCTTCGTGTTGGGCTTCTCGCTGTCCCCTCTTCTATAATACAGTTGTGTGGATATGGCGCAGGTTTTCTGCTCCAGAGACTAAGTCTAGTTCGATAGACGCTTGTGACCAGATTCTAGAAAGATTGCCCATACCCATGTTAAGCGTGCTTGCTTGTAAATATTTATTAATATCTTAATAGATATGTCAACAGGCAGCGATCCCTCGAAAGTCAGTAGAAAATCAAATGTGTACTTCGCGATCGGCGGTGCGTTGTTCTTATTGATGGGATTATTGTCATCGGTTGATGAGTCGATCGCGTATATCCTCTTGGGTTCGTCGTGCTATCTTTTCTTTTTAGGATTTTATACTTTACCTCGATCACCCAGACGAGCTGGTGCCACTTATTCCAATGATCGAGGACGTTCACAACAACAGTCTAGTCGGGATCCGTATATAGGATCTGCATTCAATGCTACCCTCTGGAGTCAACTTTTCAAATTGAAGGACCTTTTTGCCGCCGGCAAAACCCCACAAGCCAGTAATCGTCGCGCGGTGAAACTATTCCTATTGATCTTCTTCGGCATCTTCGCGATTCCGATAATTGGTTCGATTTTCAGTTCTGACGATGCATCTTACGCGTCTTCATATTATCAAATAGCCGAAACGCAGTATGCTGCTGGTCAGTTTGACTCTGCATACTTCTATTATAAGCAAGCATTGAAAGAAGATCCCGATTACGAAGAGGCATGGTTAGGGTACGGAAAAGTATTTAGCGCGAAAGAGCTATGCGATTCCGCCATTATCATATATGATAAAGTTCTCGAATTGAACCGAGATAATAAATATGCGACCTACTATAAAGCTTACTGCTATTATCACAATAAGCGTTACGCTGAAGGAGTAGACCTCGTTGTTCCGCTGGTTGAAAATAACGAAGATTATTACGAAGCAATGCTTTTGCTGGGGGATTTTTACTATGCTCAGGACAAAAATGAAGACGCGTTGAAGTGGTACGATAAAGCATACAATGACGGAGGAATGCGCAGCCTGAACTTGTGTTACATTATGGGATACCTGTACCAGGAAAAAAAGGATTTCAACAAGGCGATTAGTTTGTATCAGGAAGCATTGACATACGACACTACTCAAGTAGACATTTACCAACGTCTCGGCGAATTGATGCCCGACAGCAAAGGCGACTCTTATAGAGTAAAGGCTGCGCAGTTGAAGACGCAGTAAGATTACTTGCTATTTAACTGTAGCAGGAGGCTTGTACCACAAACCAATGACGGTCATGATGATGAGCAATCCGCTTACCATGATCATAGCAGTATGTAGCGACTTCGCGTCAGCAATGAATCCGATTAACGGTGGGCCTATTAGAAATCCGGAGTAGCCTACTGTCGTCACCATCGCCAGCCCTACGCCTGGTGGTAGTCCCTTTTCATTGCCTGCAATGCTGTAAGCGATGGGAATGATTGTTGATAATCCTATTCCAACGAGAAAAAAGCCAGCAATAGAGGCGTATTCCGTTGTGAGAATAACTGCAAGTAGCGTCCCCGTAATTGCCATAAATCCTCCGCCAACAATCATCAATTTATCTCCGAATCTGTTCCGTGCTTTATCCCCTGCCAACCTCCCAATAGTCATAGCGGTTGCGAAGGCAGATAATGCAAGTGGCGCGACGGCTTTTTTTGAATGGACTACATTTTCCATGAAATTTACGCTCCAGTCTGAAACAGCACCTTCAGATATCATGCAACAAAAGGCAATGATTCCAGTGCTTACCAATGAGCGATTTGGTATTCGAAATAATGGACCATCAGATTTTACACCAGGGGTAGGGTTGTCGATTACCAGATTACCTGCAGCCCAGATGACACCCGCAACAGCAACACCCGAAACGACCCAGAAGTGATAAGCGATTTGCATGCCTTGTTCCATTACAAACGCGCTAGCAGACGCACCGAGCATCATACCTATGCTAAAGAGTGCGTGAAACGATGTGATGATTGATCGTTTGTATTCCTGCTCCACGAGTATCGCCTGTGCATTCATCGCGACATCCATGATACCTGTCGACACTCCCATTAGGAAAAAAACGGCCAGTAGGAAGTATATGGTTGGAACGATTGGTATTAGCGATATAATGAGACAATATGCCGTTGCAGATACTATCGTTATCTTTTTGCTTCCATTGCGAATGATCACCCAGCCGGTAAAGGGCATCGCGATAACGGCACCGATAGATAACGCCAATAAGACGAGGCCGATAGTCCCATCGTCGATCTGATAGATTTCCTGGATACGCGGAAGGCGAGACGCCCAATTTGCGAGCACGAACCCATTAACAAAGAATGCAATATTTACAGCAATTCGATGGCGCAGCACTACGTTTTCATTTTTCGAAAATAGCGTTTTGAATCAGCTTATTCTAATTTTCAAACGCGCGTACCCTAAATGATCCATGGCCCGATCCTGCGCGGCCCTGCTGATCAATACCTTCAATCAGGATTTTAAAATCGCCTTCAAGATCCGACGTGAAAAACTCAATCCGCTTCTGCCCTGAGCTATCTGTATTCACATCGGGTGCCCAGTACAATAAGTTGCGCTGGTCGGGCATCCGTGAATCACGAAGTTTTTTGGTTTCATAGTTCGGTGCATAGAATTCCCTTTGTAACTGTAATCCATCGTAGTCAAGTACGACAGATTTTGGATCAAGTTGAAATCCACCCAGATCACCACGATATGTAGTAAAACTGACTACACCCGGAAGCGAAAGTGCACCGAGGTAGTAGCGGCGCGTAATGACTTCAAGTTTTTTAACCTTTAGAGGGTCAAAAGACATGATCTTATCAGCATCGAAAATTGGAATACCATCGAGCAAGATAAATGGATCTTCATCAAACTGCGACTTATGATTGATGTCGACGTTAAAAAAATGGAATCCGTCTTTGCGTTTTCTGACAAGCACGCCCGGAACATATTCGCGCATTATTTCTTCCATCACAGGGAATCGGGTGTAATCATCAAGATAATACGTCTCATCTGCTTTCCCATAAAAAGCAGTAGTGTCGATTGACGAATTTCGGGATGCTGCGCCACGGTCCTGATAGAATATGTCCTGAACTTGCATGCTTATATTTCTTGACGTCAGCGTCGGTTCAAGGCTCGGGGGCAGTATCAATGGCTTGTAGGATCTTTTGCTGAATTTGTCGGAGAACGGACTAAGTATCTGGACACGGCTTATGCTATCGAGGCTAAAATTCGTCTGAACAACAACTTTCCTTGTGCCGTAGAAATCTTTCATTTCATACTTAACATTTCCTTTATCGTCGCTTATAGAACCGTAGACCTGGATGTTGAGGCCTGGTGAAGATAAGTACGTTAGCACGCGACTCCGTGCCTGGTCCTCTCGTGTAACTTTCCCCATAATGATATGACCCCTAGCCTCTGGAGCGAATGACAACAACGGTGGTCCCTCGACAACGGACTGCCATTTGAATTTTCTCCATCCATTCACCATCATGATGTTATCCAGAATGACTTTCTTTCTATTAGACGTACTGGCGAAGAAGTCCAAAGGTAAATCTGGTACTTCGGGAAGATCAGAACTCAGCCATAGATAACTGAATAAGTTTGCATCGTCTTTGTCGACTAATGAATCCAGCCGATTCACGGCCATAGAAACACTCGCGGAAATAGGATCATTGTGCTCATTGGTAGTGACGATATCAAGAACAACCTTGCGCCTTAACCCGAATTGTGTCTGGCTTAGATTTGTTTGAACTTTCAGCTTGCTCTTGACTGGTGAGAAAAACAGACGCTCGCATACTGGCTTCACGTTCATATCGAACACCGTGATGTGAGAAATCCCCTGATAGAGTTTAGCCTTATCCACCATTACTATCGCCTTTCCAGAAGAAAGAACCTGGGTTGCTGATAGCGAAATCATATTCCTTGAATGGATCACCACAAAAACAAATGGAGATTCGTTGGATATTATGGACGATTCGATTTTCAACGCAATCTGCTTGTCAGTTGAGTCGCGAACAGACAAGACATAACCCTTATCAAGAATGTCAGGGAATTTAGCGCCACCAAGATTAATCCTGCCGGGTAAGCTGAGATGATATTTTTCGCTCTTCGATGCCCTGAATTCAACACTGCCCAAGCCCATCGAATCTGGTTGAAATGTGGCCAGAGTATCATTCACATCATTGAGTAACATCACTTTTTCATTTGGAAGTGAATTAATTCCTTTGGTAAACCTGAAGGCTATGCGCGATTTGATTCCATCAACAAGATTTCCTCCTTCGGGGAAAAACTGAATTATCGGGGTGGAAGTTGACTGCGCTTTGCTTTCCTCAATGGGTCTAAATGAATTAATGATCGATATCTCTTTGTGAAAGAATGCTTCGGCATTGAAGTTTTTCATCCAATTGGTATAAGTCCGAAAGGTATATTTTCCGGTAGGCACGGATGCAGGTATGTAGAGGAGGCCACGACCCTGACCTTCCTTCAACGCAACTTTTGACTGAACAACAGGACGATTAAAAGCATCAACGATTTCGATATACGCCACTTTGCTCAAGCCTTCGGGCAGGTGTGTGGATCCGTTGACCAGATATAATTTAAACCAAACCGTTTCACCGACCAGGCACACAGTCTTGTCCAAGTGGGCATAAATTTTTTCAGAGGATGCAACCGTTCTGTAGGTATCAAATTTTTTAACCAGACTGTCAAGTGACGCCTTTTGTGCATGGACGAGAAACGGAACAAGCCCGAACAACAACACCAGAACTACGCTCTGTAGATATGCTTTTGAATTCTGCATTACCCTCATCAATTCAGTCGACATAGTTTAAGGCCAGAAACTGGGTTTTTGAAGAACGCCACCTTGAGTCCGGCAGTCAGCACAAAAGGGGTACGATAGCGTATAGCCAATGAGTGAACCACCGTCATAGATTCCGGCACCGATTAGCTCAGTGCCGTCCAGTTCGCCGACATCCTTAACACAAAGAAATGCACGTGGTCTCACACAGATGGTGTCAACCCCACAGTATGGTTCATTAACTTTCCTCAGGGCTTCAGGAAGTTCATAAAAAGCAAGGAAAAAACGTTTCGATGTGCTATTGCCTGCGCTGAAATACCCTAGAGCATTGGCGCCTGCAGTGAGGCTGTGGATATTTCCTGGTACCTGTGATGGCTGCGGATCAAAAAGACTACCTATGGACTCCGTTGTTTTTTCAAGCTGATCCAGAAAATCATATTCTGATTCAGAAAGAGCGCGTTGTTTAACCAGCACACTGTACCGCTGAGACAGCTTAATTGTGCCGACAGGAAGCCTGATCAGGTTAAAATCCCGCACAACATCGCTTTGCAGCTGAATAGTTGAGTTGATACGTATTGAGCTCGACTCCGTTGTCTTCCAACATGTAAAAATGTAATCGTTGTAGTCTCTGGCAACAACGTTGGTACCCTCAAACTTGTAAGCAGAAAAAACACCGGCGTTGTATTCATAGGTTTCGGTATAGTCCCAACGATAGTAGTGCGTACTATTTGTAGCGTCGTGAGCGTTCACATATATTCTGGTCTCTCCATCACCAGGCTTCCACGTAATACTGTCGATCTCGGGAGTCTTCTTGATGCCTTCAAAATCGGATTCATACTCAGCATTGTTAACGCTAACGTGCACCCGATACTGTTTTGAGGGATCAATCGGTATTTCAGTTGCATGATAGATTCCCGGGGATTGTTCGACGACATCATATGATGATCCCTCATTGCTCTCCACCGTGATTACGGCATGTTCAACTTTTATCAAGGCGGTATCTCCACCCAATACATTTGCCTTTGAAAGTTTCACAACGACAGTGCTATCGGACGTATCGAGAAATCCGTCGACGACAAGGATGTCGACCTCTCCAACATCAAGCTTTGGAGAGTAAGACTCCACACAAGATAGACTCACGAAGATCATTGCAAAAATGAAAAAACGAGAGCCGCTAGCTACATGCTTTCGAATAAAATCCTTAAATATCATGATTCTCCAATAGTTCATCAAAAGCGGAAATTGTAAGTTATAGTTGGAATAGGTTGCGCGAATATTGACAACTTATACCCTTTGATCTGGCCATTCTCCGATTTGAAGTATACAGAATAAGCGTTGTTTCTTCCGGTGAGATTGTATACAGCAAAACTCCATGAGCTATGCGCCAGCTTCTTCACTTTGTGATTTCCTTCTATGTTAATTGAAAGGTCCATCCGAAAATAGTCTGGAATGCGATAGTGATTTCTATCCGAATAGGATAGTCTCAAGGCACCACCCAGTTCGTACGTTGCTACCGGTAGGGTTATTGGTCGCCCGGTACTGTAAGTTGTATTCAAAGAAAAATTGAAACGACGGCTGATCTTGTAGTTGCCCACAAAATTGAAAGCATGTGGTTTATCATAACTGGCGGGATACCAAGCACCATGATTTACGCTCTCCGACTCGTTCACACTTTTGGCCTGCAGGAACGTACGTGAATACGTATAGCTTATCCAGCCATTCAGTTTGCCGGAGGATTTTCTGATCATGAATTCAGCTCCATACGCCTTCCCGCGAGCACTCACTATGTCTGTTTCTATGTGATGGTTGAGCAGAAGCGAGGCCCCGTTTTTATAGTCTGCAGTGTTTTGCATCATCTTGTAGTATCCTTCAATTGAAATATCGATTGTACTTCCGCGCAGCGTCGTGTAGAAACCTGCTGAGTACTGATCTCCAATCTGAGGTTTCACATATCCATCACTCAACTTCCAGATATCTGTCGGTGTTATCGCCGTAGTGTTGGATAACATCTGGATATATTGGCGCATCCGGTTGTAGCTTAATTTAACAGATGACTTTTGCCCCAGGCTGTAGCGAATAGAGAAACGAGGCTCTGCACCGTGATAGGTTGCAATGGATTTGCCTGCCATATAATGTAACGTGTCCTGAATGACACGCGCAGTTTTGGCAACGCCATCCGGATAAGTGTATGCATCCTTGGGGCCTAAAGCCTGATAGTAGGAATAACGAATGCCAGCGTAAAGCGAGAGCTTTGGAGAGACTTCAAAATTATCCCCGATGTATATCGCACTTTCCTGACCCTGCTCGTGCTGAAGCAAATTCGGAGTGACCAGTGATTCACTACCATGCGGACGATAATTGCCTGGTGACAGGTTATATCGGATTGTGCTTAGCCCTGCCGTTATAGTGTGTTTCGAATTGAGGTAGTAGTTAAAGTCCACCTTTCCATTGATCTGTTGAATTCTGAAACCCATGTCGAATGCGTTGACCGGATTAACAATGCTTTCGATGTTATAACTATAACGGCTTATACCGCCCGTCACGACAGCATAAAGTTTATTGTTGAAGATGTGTTTCCACTTGATGGTAGCATTCTTATCGCTGTAGGAGTAGGTCGTGTCCGCAGCAAGTTTGAATTTGTCTTTACTCATATACCCCGACAGATAAAGACTGTTCTTTTCGTTGAATTTGTGAGTGATATTCAGATTAAGATCAAAGAACGATGCCTTGCTGTGACTTAAGTCTTTATCATGAAGTTTTCCGAGGATCCAGTCGGAATACGTTGTCCGTGCGCCAAGAAGGAAGGAGGTTTTATCTTTGACAATAGGTCCTTCGAGTGATATCCGGCCAGTGATAGGACTTATACCGCCTGAGCCAGAGATCTTTTTCAGATTGCCTTCCCTCGAGGTTACATCGAGGACTGAAGAAAGACGTCCGCCGTAATCTGCGGTGATACCGCTTTTATAGAGCTCTACATTTTTTAGTACGTCCGGATTGAATGTGGAGAAGAATCCAAACAAGTGAGACGGGTTGTAAACTACAGCATCGTTGAACAAAATAAGATTCTGATTTGTGGCACCGCCCCTTACGTTTAGTCCCACGGTACCTTCACCAACCGTCTGCACGCCGGGAAGTGTGAGTACGATCTTCATTATATCTGTTTCTCCCAAAGCAAGCGGCATGTTTTTCATAGTCTTGATATCGAGCCTCTCCATACCCATCTGCACGCTAGATACTCTAACGTCTTTCTCAGATTCTATCACTACTTCTTTTAAAGGTGTTACATCCTGATCCAACTCAATCTCAAGTTTCCCATCTGCGTAAACCATGAGCTGCCTCACAGTCGCCTTCATTCCAACGCTTTTGATCTTCATTTCATATCTGCCTTTGGGTAATGTTATAGAGTAGTATCCAAACTGATCAGTTGAAGCACCGATCAATGGGTTTTCAACATACACAGAGGCACCGATGACCGGTTCACCACTGGACGCGTCCCTTACGCTTCCGGCAAGTGTTCCCTTGCCTTGCATATTTGTGCTCTTCGGGCCAATCGAATACAAACGCGATTCGATCAGCTTTTTCTGTTTTTCTCGTTTTTCATAAGCAGTATAATCAAACGCAACACCGGGCGTTGGCTGTGTCTGCTGAATACCTTTGCCAAAAAAATTGGTTGGAAGTTCCGTCATAATCTCGCGACCTTCGGTAATGAATATGCGGTGATTACGGTCAATAGCGAAGTGCAGTGCTGTTCCCGAAAGGATTTGCCCCAGAATAGTATTCAGATCTTTGTCCTCAGCCCTAACGCTAACCTTGAGGCTATCGGTATTTCTTGAGTCGTAATAAAAATGATAAGGCGTTTTACTTTCGATCTCTGTCACGAGTTGATCAAACGAAATGCTGTCGTGTACAACGGTGAGTCGCTCCTGAGCTTTCAACGAACGCAGGGAGAACAGTAAACAACAGAATATTAGAATGCGGGAGTAGTTCATGTCACTTAGTTTGGCGGTCGTATTCCTTTGCTAAAACTACAACACCTAGCTCCCGAGCGTTCCTGTATTTTATCTTGTTGTTTCTCAATACTCCTGTTAGATCTTTCCTGTGATCCTTAAATACCTTATAAACAGATTTTTTCGATCTTACTATTGTATATACGCCGTCTTTTAATATGTACATTCTGTTAAATACCGAGAAGTAGTAAGTAAGTCCGCTAACGTCTGCTCTGGTCTGAGCTCGTTTCTGTCTTCTTATGTAAACTTTAACTTTCCCATCGTACAGGACCTCGTAAAATGAATCGCCAATGATGCCACCATCGTCTTTCAAAAGGTGAACGAACAAGTGGTCATTCATCGTGAAGCGCGAGACTTTATTGCTGATCAATTGAATCTTACCACCGGTAAATTTGTGTTCCGTGATGACAACTTCTTTGCTGAGATCGTAAAACAGATCCACATTGGCATAGAATACATCATCGTAGACGACGCTTCCAGAACTCCAGTCATCTATTAAGAAGAATGGATGCTCATCGTTGTGAGAGTAATAGTCGGGATATTCAATTCCATTGTAAAGACGGGACTGTCCGCCAATAAGGGAACTGTATGCATCAAACTTAATTGCTCGGGAACTGGCAAGAAAACTTGTGTCTGGTTTATCGGGTTGGGATAACGCCGTGGTGGCGATGCATGCAGACAGCAAAACCAGTAAGAATCTCATAGTCTAGGTACAGCTATTATTATCGGCAATAAGTTGTTAAAAATATCAACAGCGCTGTCTACCGCCAGCGGAATTATTCTTCTTTTGGTAAGTGGGTGTTATTTCCAGTTTAGTTGTCGAACGAACGGACAACAAATGAACTTGTGCCACTTCCTGACAACCCTTGGCGGGTATTGCCTTCAATCACGAGTTTGAAATCTCCCTGTACGTCAGAAGTAAAAAATTCGAGCTGACATTTCCCTTCTGCGTCCGTTGTCACATTAGGAGCCCAGAATAACAGATTCCTGCGATCCGGAAGGCGTGAATCTCGTAGTTTGCTGGTCTCATATTTCGGCACATAGAACTCGCGTTGATACTGAAGACCTTCGTAGTCCATCACGACACATTTCGGGTCGAGTTGAAATCCCCCCAAATCACCAGCGTAAGTGGTGTAGCTCACAATACCCGGTAATGAAAGAACGCCCATGTAATATCGTCGGGTTACCACTTCCAGTTTTTTGATCTTCAAAGGATCAAAAGCCATAATCCGGTCGGCATCAAACAAAGGTATTCCGTCGATCATAATAAATGGGTCCTGATCAAATACACTTTTGTTGATGTTATCCAGGTTGATGAAATGAAATCCGTCTCTTCTCTTTCTTACCAACACACCGCGAACGTATTCGCGCATAACCTCTTCCATGACGGGGAACCGCGTGTAGTCATCGAGATAATATGTTTCATCTGCCTTACCGTAAAAAGCTGTGGTATCAATAACACCATTTCTGGTCAGCGCACCTTTGTCCTGGTAAAAGATATCCTGAACCTGCATTGAAATATTTCTCGACATCAATTGTTTCTCGACACTGGGGGTCAGGTAAAACGGAGCATACTTGCGCACAGCAAATTTATCCGAATAAGGACTGACGATCGTGACGCGACTGGTACTGTCCTTACTGAGATTGGTTTGTATAACAATTCTCCGTGGACCATAAAAATCTTTGGTCTCCCATTTTACAAGGCCGTCTCCATCACTTATTGATCCGTATACCTGAATATTCAGACCTGGCGACGACAGGTAGGTCATTGCGCCTGGATTAGGCGCATCGTTGTTTGTTACGTGCGCTGAGATCACATGACTCCTTAACTCAGGAATAAACCCGATGGCCTTGGGGTCACTGACAACGTCGCTCCATTTAAATTTCCGCCATCCGTGCACAAGCATGATGTTGTCTAATATGGCTACCTTCTTGCTATCCATCGTGTCAAAGAAATCGTATGGAAGTTTTGGAACGTCCACAAGGTCGGACTGAAGCCAGATGTAATTAAAGATCCCGGGCTCGCTTCCCGATTGCAAAGAGTCAGTACGATACACGGCTACTGACAATGAGGCGGGAACACCTTTCTTATTTGCATCCTGACTTACCAATTCAACTGAAACCTTCCGTCTGACGCCGTATTCATGTTGGCTGGTCGATGCCTGGACCGACATCTTCCTATCTACCGGGGAAAAGTAGAGTCGTTCACACACAGCTTGCATTTTCGAATTGAACAGCGTGATGTTGGAGACTCCCTCGCTTAAGTCCTTTTTGTTTATCATCACGGTCACCATACTGTTAGCCATGTATTGTATTGAGGCATTGGAGACGATGTTGCGTGCGTGAATAATCAGGAACACCGGTAGTCCGTTCGACAGCTTTGAACTTACCTGGATCTTAAGTGCAATTTTGTCTTGCGTACTGTCAACGACATTCAGGACGTATCCGGCGTCCAGGGCAACCGGGATTTTTGAAGTTGAGACCACGCCAGAAGGACCTGCGAGCACGGCGCTGTAGTCTTTGCCAGCTGAAGTCGTCAAATGAAAACTGCCCATGCCCATTTCGTCTGCTGTCGCGATCGAAAGTGTATCATTTTCCGGACTTAGAATGTAAGCTTTGAAATCATTGTTGTCACCCCGATTCAAGATCTTGAATGCTACTCTGGATTTTATGCCGGCAACCAATTGTCCACCCTCTGGAAAGAATTGAATTTCAGGCTTAAGGATATTTTTAGTTCTGTCGAGTTCGAGTTTTCTGAAACCATTGACAATCGCGATCTTTTTATGAAAGAAATATTCGACGCTAAAGTTTCTCATCCATTTAGTATAGGCTCTGAAAGTATAGTTGCCTGAAACGATGGATGCCGGAACAAAAAGTGATCCGCTGCCATAACCACCTTTCATCCCGACCTTAGCCTGTAGGACCGGATGATTGAATGCATCAACGACTTCAACGTACGCAACACTGCTAATTGACCCAGGTTTGTTCGTGGATTCATTAACCAGATACAGCTTAAACCAGATTGTTTCTCCTGTCAATGCGAGATCCTTATCGACATGCGCGTATATCTTCTCAGATGTATTAGAAACTTTGTAGGCATTGAATTTCGAGATCAGACTGTCTAAAGGCTGATTCTGCGCTGCAGCGCTAAACCCTGCTGTTGCAAGGGCGAGCATCAGTAACAATGACCACCTTTTAAGTGCTGAACATTTTATAGGTTTCATACTAAAGTCTGATTCGTTTTCATGGCCAAAATTCGGGTTTCTTTACAACGCCACCAGCGAGACGACAGTCTGCACAACCAGGATAGGTATGCGTATAGCCTAGTAGTGCTCCCGAGACACTGTAGATGCCTCCTGCGATGATGTCGGAATCCGTTATCTGATCTGCATTTTTAAAGCAGGTCTTGAATATTTTGGGAATAATGCAGATCGTGTCAACAGCACATAGTGCAAGGTTCTGCCCTTTGAGATATTTCGGCAGATCGTTGTAGATGATGAAAATTCTTTGTGAAGTTGTGCTTCCAGCGGAAAAGTATCCAAGTGGTGCTGCTCCACCACTTAGGTTATGCACGTTGCCGAGAACCTGCGATGGTTGTGGATCAAACAACGTTCCGATCCCTTCCGTAGTCTTTTTAAGCTGATCAAGGAATGTGTACTCCGCTTTATTGATGGCCCTTTGTTTAACCTGTGCGCTATACCTTATGTAAAGCTTGTTTGACTCCGGTGCAATGTTGATCAATGGAAAATGTCTGACAACATCTGCTTCTAACTGAATCGTGGACGTGACATATATTTTTGTTGAATTTACCGTCCGGTAGCAGCGGTAAATAGATTCGTCAGCGTTACGGCTGATAGGCACACCGTTGACAACTTTATATTCTGAGTTTACGCGTGAAGTGTATTCGTATGTCTCCACATATTCCCATCGGTAATATTGAGTCAAACCGGAGGCATCGTGAGTGTTGACGTAAACAGTAGTGCCATTTTCGGCAAAGGCGCGGGTAACACTGTCGATTGCCGGTGTCGGTTTATCCTGGACGTAATCTGATGCATATTCAGATCCGTTCGCGACAATGTGAACGCGATATTGAGTGGATGCATTAACTGGGATGCCCGAAGCAACGTATACGCCTGCGGTGTCTTCTGGTACCGCGTAAGAAGATCCGTCGTTGCCCTCTATCGTTACGGAAGCATTTTGAACTCTGGGAGTCGGGGTACCGTCAATCATGTTCGTCGCCTTCGATAGTGTTACGGTGGCACTTCCATCTGATGTGTCGAGGAATCCATCCACAACGAAAATGTCAATCGCTGCATCCTTTATGTTCGGAGAATAGGGTTCAAGACATGCTGATATCAAAAGTATCAAAAAAGAGATTACTGCTCTCGAATACATTGCGCTATGCTTCATCATAACAGATTTTTGATCACTTGTATACGAATCCGATATTTGGTTGCCTGACTAACCGGCATCGCAGTGATAACGTAAATGCCAGCGGTGTCTTCGGCCAGATCGAATGATGATCCGTCGTCTCCCTCAATGGTGACACTTGCGCTTTGAACTCTTGGCGCAGACTCTCCATTGTCGAGCGTCGTTGCCTTCGTTAATTTCACGGTTGCACTTCCATCTGAAGTGTCAAGAAAGCCATCAACAGCAAGAAGGTCGACGTCACTATCTGAAACACTGGGCGTATAGGACTCAAGACATGCAGTAATGAAAAGCGTAGTCAATGCGATGGTCGCAGTTGAAAATGCCAATCTCCTCATGTTTATATCACCCCGCATCACTGTCCTTATTGATCAAAACTTGAAATTATAGGTAATGGTCGGAATAGGCTGAGCAAAGATTGACAACTTATATCCCTTGATCTGTCCATTTTCGGAGCGGAAGAACACTGAGTACGCGTTAGCTCGTCCTGTAAGGTTGTAAACGGAGAAACTCCATGAACTATGTGCAAGCTTTTTGATCTTATGATTTCCCTCCACGTTAATGGAAGCATCAACTCTGAAATAATTGGGTATTCTGTATTGGTTGCGGTCGGAATAATAAAGTCGGGTGCTTCCACCAAGCTCATATTTTGCCAACGGTAAAGTAATTGGTCTTCCAGTACTATACGTCGTATTCAGTGAGAGATTAAACCTTCTGCTGAATTTATAGTTTCCGACAAAATTGAATGAATGAGGCTTGTCGTAACTTGCACGATACCATTTGCCGTCGTTAACACGTTCCGATTCGTTAGGACTCTTGGCCTGAAGAAACGTTCTCGAATACGTGTAGCTGATCCAGCCATTCAGTTTTCCGGAAGTCTTCTTGATCATGAACTCAGCACCATAAGCTTTGCCCCGAGCGTTTACGACGTCTGTTTCAATATGATGATTACGCAAAAGCACAGCGCCATTTTTATAATCAGGAGTATTCTGCATGGTCTTGTAGTATGCCTCAAACGAAACATCAATGGTGCTTCTTCTTAAGGTCTGATAGAATCCTGCTGAATATTGATCACCAATCTGAGGTCGGATATTGTTATCGCTCAACTTCCAGATGTCTGTCGGTGTGATCGCTGTGGTGTTAGACAACATCTGAATGTATTGCCTCATTCTGTTATAGCTCAATTTTACAGATGCGTTGTCTGAAACGCTATAGCGCACTGAAAATCTTGGTTCTGCTCCCTGGAATGTTGCAATAGGTTTGCCGGAACGGTAGTGAAGCGTGTCCTGAATTACAGATTCTTCTTTCGCTGATCCGGGAGGGTATGTGTAGACATCCCGCGCACCAAGATATTGATAGTACGAAAATCTTACGCCGCCATATAATGACAGTTTGGGAGATACTTCGAAATTATCACCAACGTATATTGCGCTTTCCTGACCTTGTTCATGTTGCAGTAGGTCGGGTGTAACGAGTGATTGGTCGCCAACAGGCTTGTAGTTTCCGGGTGCAAGGTTGTATCTCACGGAACTAATACCACCGGTCAAAGTATGCTTTGGATTTAGATAATAGTTGAAATCAATCTTTCCATTGAGCTGCTGTACTCTGAAATCCAGTTGAAACGCATTGACGGGATTTACTTTGCTCTGTATCGCATAGCTGTACCGGCTGAAACCAATTGTGGCCACAGCATATAACCTGTTGTTAAAGATGTGCTTCCATTTTGCAGATGCGTTCTTGTCGCTGTATTGATAAGTGGTATCACCTGCCAGTTTGAATTTATCCTGGCTAGAATATCCTGACAGATACAGGGTATTCTTGTCGTTAAACTTATGCGTGATGATCAGGTTGAGGTCGTAGAAGGAAGCTTTGCTCTTCTTTAGATTTTGGTCGTGCAATTTTGAAAGTATCCAATCCGAATACGTGGAACGTGCGCCAAAAAGAAAAGAGGTTTTGCCTTTAAAAATCGGACCTTCGAGAGAAATCCTTCCAGTGATCGGACTTATCCCTCCGGATCCGGAAAACTTTTTCAAATTTCCTTCTCTTGAAGTAACATCAAGCACCGAGGAAAGACGCCCACCATAATCCGCTGTAATTCCACTTTTATATAACTCTACGTTTTTAAGTACATCAGGATTGAACGTTGAAAAAAATCCAAACAGGTGAGATGGATTGTAAACGACCGCGTCATTGAATAGTATAAGATTTTGATTAGTAGCACCTCCACGAACATTTAGCCCGACCGTGCCTTCTCCAACGGTCTGGACACCCGGCAATGTGAGTACTACTTTCATAATGTCAGTTTCGCCTAAAGCCAGCGGCATATTTTTCATCGTCTTGATGTCGAGTTGTTCAACGCCCATCTTGAGACTCGTTACCTTCACATCATGTTCTGATTCGATAACGACTTCCTTCAGCGGTGTAACATCCTGCTCGAGTTCAATTTCCAGTTTACCATCGCCATACACAATCACCTGACGAATCGTTGATTTCATACCAACGCTTTTGATTTTTAATTCATGACGACCTTTAGGCAGCGTGATGGAATAAAATCCAAATTGATCAGTAGCAACGCCAATCAACGGATTCTCAACATAGACTGATGCGCCAATTACGGGCTCACTGTTCGTAACGTCTCTCACGCTTCCTGCCAACGTACCCTTTCCCTGCATGTTTGTTGTTTTCGGCCCGATCGAATAAAGTCTGGACTCTACCAGTTTCTTTTGTTTCTCGCGTTTCTCATAATCGGTATAATCAAAGGCGACAGATTGAACTTTGCTTGTTGGGATGGCGCCGATATCAAAAAAATCAACCGGAAGGTCTGTCATGATATCCCGTCCGGTTGTGACATAGATCTTATTTTCACTGTCGATCGCGAAGTGGAAATCAGTACCGGAGAATGCCAGTCCGAGCACTGATACTACGTCCTTATCTGTTGCTGAAATGCTGAACTTGGCTTTTTCAGTTAGTTTGGGGTCAAAGTAAAAACGGTACGGCGTGGCACGTTCAATTTCAGTGACCAGCTGATCAAATGATATACTATCAGGAGAGATCGTGACGTTGGTGTTGTTCTGTGCCTTGACATGGAAAACGGACACGGTAAGGGCAACGCAAATGAAAACGCTTCTGTAGATTTTCTCCATGCTCAATTGGTTTGCTTGTCGTATTCTCCGGCCATCTTGGCGATAGCCAGCTCCCGGTTGTCCTTATAGCGTAGCTTTTCGGTCTTCAGAAAGGCTTTCAACTCCTGTCGTTTATCGTCGAAAACTGCCAATACTGATTTCTTTGTTTTTACAAAATGATAGATGCCATTCTTGACGATATAGACTTTGTTCCGCTCGATGAAAGTGTGTACTACGGTATAGTTCTCCGTTTTGTCCTGCATCTGCTTTTCGCGCCGCGCAAAAACATTCACTTTGCCCTGATAAAGCACTTCGTAAAATCCCTCTTTGATCACTTTTTCTTTGTCCTGATTCAGTCTCACAAACGGATGACCGTTGATTGTGAACTGTGCGATCTTTTTGGCAATCATTTCGATTTTACCACCCGTTAACTTGTGTTCTGTGATCACTTGATCACGGCTGATATCGTAGAATAGCTCAATGTTTTTGTAGAAGTCGTCATCATACACGATGTTGCCCTTAGACCAGTCGTTGGCGCCGAAGTAGGGGTGTTCTTCATCTTTTGTTAAGTAATCATGATACTCAGTACCATTGTAGAGTCTCGATTGACCTCCGATAAAGTCATTGTAAAGTTGGGTTTCTCTGGCATCGGCCAACGCAACGAAGGCGGTATCCTTTCGGATTAATTGTGAGAAACCTTTAAGGGATGAAATGAGTAGTATGATAATCAGAATGAGCCTCATAGAGGTGTAGATAATGACAAGTGCAACCGGATGAATTCAATAAAAATATCATTATTCCCCAATCGTCGCTATACCGTTGGAAGAATTATTTAACATATAGACAAAACCAGTTCTTCCCTCGACCAACAAGAGGTTACGAGACAAAGTTAAAACAAAAAAAAGCCCTCCTGGAATTTAAGGAGGGCTTCATATCAATGATCGGCTCGTTTATTTCGCGTAAGCAACGCTGCGCATCTCTCGGATTACCGTGACTTTCACCTGCCCCGGATATTGCATATCGCGTTCAATTTTCTGGGAAATATCGAAACTCAATTGCCCTGCACGTTCGTCTGATGCTTTTTCGGCATCTACGATAACACGCAACTCCCGGCCTGCCTGTATTGCATAACACTTTTCAACACCTTCGAAGCTGAGTCCAAGTTGCTCGAGTTCTTTAAGCCTTTTGATGTATTGTTCCATCACTTCTCTGCGAGCGCCCGGCCGTGCGCCACTGATGGCATCACAAGACTGAACGATCGGTGAAATAATGCTGGTCATTTCGATCTCATCGTGGTGAGCACCGATCGCATTGCAGATAACGGGATGCTCCTTATACTTTAGTGCGAGTTCCATACCCACAATTGCGTGAGGTTTTTCAAGTTCTTCCGGCCACACCTTTCCAATATCATGCAGCAAGCCGGCGCGCTTGGCTTGTTTCACATTCAAGCCCAACTCGGTTGCCATGATCGCGCAAAGATTTGCAACCTCGCGTGAATGCTGGAGCAGGTTCTGACCATAAGATGAACGGAATCTCATTCTGCCCACCATTCTTACCAACTCAGGATGCAGACCGTGAATACCCAGATCGATCACAGTGCGTTCGCCGATTTCGATAATCTCGTCCTCGATGTTCTTTGTGGTCTTTGCAACGATCTCCTCTATACGCGCAGGGTGAATTCGTCCATCCTGTACAAGTCTGTGCAGTGATAATCGGGCAATTTCTCTCCTCACTGGATCGAATCCCGAGATGATGATGGCTTCAGGAGTATCATCAACAATAATTTCAACTCCTGTAGCAGCTTCGAGAGCTCTGATATTCCGGCCCTCACGACCGATCACCTTTCCTTTGATGTCATCGCTTTCAATGTTAAAAATTGAGACGCAGTTTTCTATCGCGTGTTCTGTGGCTGTTCTTTGAATCGTCTCGACAACGATCTTCTTCGCTTCTTTGGTGGCAGTGAGCTTGGCCTGCTCCATGATGTCTTTGACATAACTTGATGCACGTGTATGAGCCTCATCTTTGAGAGATACGATGAGTTGTTCTCGGGCTTCGTCGGCAGTTAGCTTGGAAATGTTTTCGAGTACTTGAATCTTTTGTTGGTTGAACTTGTCAAGTTCTTCTTTTCTCTTTTTGGTGTGGTCCAGCTGGGCGGCAAGGTCAGTGCGGATATCGTCAAGCTCACCTTCTTTGCGTTTGAGATTTTCAATTTCCTTACTGAGTGTCTGTTCGCGTTGCTTAATCTTTTGCTCGTTGCTGATGATCAGATTCTTCTTCTTGATTGATTCTTCTTCAAATTCACTCTTCATTTTCAGAAGCCTCTCTTTGGCCTCCAGGATTCGGTCCTTTTTTAGATTTTCCCCGGCCAGCTCAGCTTCTTTTATGATGAGTTTGGCTTTTGCTCCCGCGTCCTCTTCATTTTGCTTCAATTTCCTTTTATAGAGAAGAGAACCGATCAGCATGCTCAGCAAGATCGTAACGATCACGCTGATCAGGATTATAATGACGGTCGATGACATAAAAAAATAGGTTATAAACTACCCGGGGTTGCCGCCTTGGCTTGAGAAGAGATCTGAGTGAAGGGTAGAGGGAGGCCTAGAGGATAGATTGGGAGACCAAGTGATTGATCTGGCTGATTTTCTCGAAGACAGTTTGATCGATTGCCTGATACGTGTCTTCAGCCGTCATCTTATCGATGAGACAGTCAAAGGCTACCATTGCCAGAAGATCCTGCTTGTCGTCAATCCCAAATTGCTCCCTGTAAGATTTAATCTTTTCATTAATGAGTTTCCCGGCTATTCTCACCCGTTCCTCGTCCGCGAGCTTAACCTTCATAGGGTACTCGCGGTCTGCAATCTTGATCTTTATAGAGAGGTCCTCCATGAAATATGTCGTACAGGTTCCTTTATCTACTTAAATGGGCGATACACTTGTCTATCTCACGAATGTAATCGTCCACTTTTCGCTTCAACTCCGAAACACTTCCGTCTTCCGGGCTTAAACTATCCACAATTTTAGTGATTTTCAATTGATTATGAAAGCCCGTGATTTGTTCATCGCGAACTCTGACGGCTTCTTTCAACTCCTGATTGTCCCTTTTAAGAGACTTTGCCTCATCTTTTAGGTTCTTATGCTCATTGATGAGCACCAAAATTTTGCGCTCCAATCCGTTAAGATTGGTCTTTAAGAGTTCCTGATCCATGTGAAAGTTTTTTGCCAGGGGGTTAGCCTCAGCTTGTTAATATCATTTGTTCGGTGACAATCAATCAGACACTGCTCAGATTTTGTCCTTAGGCCCAAATACCTATTCTAATTCCTTGTGCCATTCAACTCCCCCATTCAAACCTAACTGGCAACTTATGTTGATCCTAAAATCCAATTCGTTCTCTAATCACCCTTCTCCCTATCATTTCCTGATCACTGCTCCAAGTTTCTGTTCAAAAGCCACCATCAACTTACTCATTGCCTTTTCAATCTCCTCATCCGTCAAGGTCTTGTTTTCATCAAGCAATGTGAATCCCAACGCGTAAGCTTTCTTGCCACTTGGAATATTTTCACCTTCATAGACATCAAAAGCATTAATACTTTTTACAAGCTTGCCTTCTGTCGACATGATCAAATTTTTGATCTCATCATAACTCACTTGTCTGTCAATAACGATGGAAAGGTCTCTTCTTACCTCAGGAAATTTTGTCACTTCCTGAATTACTAACTTAGGGTTTGAATTCTTGAAAAGCAAGGATGTGTTTAGCTCAGCATAAAATAATTCCTGCTTGATGCCAAAATCTTTCAGCAACGCACTTTTTACTTTTCCAATCTTTCCAATTTCTTCCTTACCAAGCAAAAATTTTACACCGTAATCAAATAATTGGTCTTGTACAATCTCTTGCTTTTGTGTTGTAATAGATGATCGAAGGAAAATATGCTGAACATGTTGTGCAATGTCATAATAAGTTACAGGCACTCCTTTGCGTTGCCAGTTTTCATTTTCACGATTACCAGTAACATACAAAGCAAGTTTATCCTCTTCAATATACTTTTTGCCAGAACGGAAGTAAATCTTTCCAAACTCATACAACTTCAAGTCCTTCTGCCTGCGATTTATATTATGAGCGCACACTTCAAGTCCGGTGAACAACAGCGTTTGTCTCAAAATACCCTGCTCTTCACTAAGCTTGTTAAGCATCTCCACAGGTTCGCCTTGAAAACTTAATTTGTGTTTCTCCTGATACGATTGATTCGTAAGTGAATTGGTCCATATTTCGTAAAAACCATTCGAAATCAGTAACGCTCCGATCCCACGACGAAACTTGTCTATATCCTTAACAGGGAATTCAGCAAGAAAATCGGTTGAAGCCACATTCGATAATTCGATGTTGTTGAATCCATAGATCCGAAGAACTTCTTCAATGATATCCGCCTCTTGCGTTACATCAACACGATAAGGCGGAACAGTTACTGAGAAGCTCGCGTCATCCGAATTCACGACCGTAATATCAAGTCTTTTAAGGATGTCAACCACTTGATTTCTGGGAATCGCCTTACCAATCAGTCGATCTACATTTTTATCCTTAACATGGATTATCCGATTGTCGATCTGATTAGGATAATTATCCAGGATATCAGAAGAAATCGTTGCGCCAGCGACCTCTTTGATCAATAGCGCAGCGCGTTTCAATGCATATACTGTAATATTGGGATCCGTTCCACGTTCGTAACGGAATGATGCATCAGTCTTGAGCTGGTGAGCAATGGAAGTTCTACGGATGTAATCCGCCGAGAAATATGCGCTTTCAAGAAAAACATTTTTGGTATCTGAAGATATTCCGGATTTTATTCCGCCAAAGACCCCTGCAATACACATACCCTCGCCGTTTGCATTACAAATCATCAGATCAGTCGAACGAAGACTGCGTTCTTTGTTATCGAGCGTAGTAAACTTTGTTCCCTCAGGTAATGTCTTGACTATAACTTTTCCGCCAGCGATCAGATCCGCATCAAAAGCATGAAGTGGTTGGCCGATCTCGTGACAGATAAAGTTCGTAATATCAACGACGTTGTTGATCGGTGTGAGACCAATTGCTATCAATCGATTCTTCAGCCATCCGGGTGACTCAGCAACTTTTACATTCATTAATGTCACACTTGAATAGCGTGGACATCCATTCGTCTCTTCAACACTAACAGGAACGGCGAGATCGTGATTGTCTGCTTTAAATGACTCAACAGACGGCCAGCGAATCTCACGACTCTTAGCAGCCTTGATATCTCTGGCAACTCCAATATGCGACGCGGCATCAGCACGATTGGGAGTGAGCCCGATCTCAATGCTGTAATCTGAAGCGATGTTAAAATAAGAGGCTGCAGAAGTTCCGTTAGGCACGTCTGTGTGTAGTATCATGATGCCATCGTGTCCGTATCCGAGACCAATCTCATCCTCTGCACAGATCATTCCTTCCGATTTCTCACCGCGAATCTTTGCCGATTTAATAACAAATGCTTCGCCGTCAGTAGGATAAATTTTTGTCCCCGGCACAGCAACGATTACTTTCTGCCCGGCGGCCACATTGGGCGCGCCACAAACGATGGGTAATACAGTGCCATTACCAATATCAACTGTCGTAAGTGAAAGCTTATCTGCGTTAGGATGTTTTGCGCAAGTCAACACCTGACCTATTACAAGACCCTTCAGGCCACCCTTTACGGTTTCATGCTCATTTACGTGTTCTACCTCAAGGCCTGTTGAAGTGAGCACATGACCTATTTCTTCCGGTGTTTCGGGAATATCAATGTATTCTTTCAGCCAATTATAAGAAATGGTCATAATCCGTTAAGGCGACTTTGGGTAACTTCTTTTCTTTCGAAGTCGGCAAAAATATAACGTTTATAACAATTTTCTAAAGGTGAGGATGATAGTGTGGATAAGCGATAAAAAGATTTAACTGCTTTTAGGGGTGATACGTCTTTTCACCCGCGCGAATAGGCACTTTAAGCAAGTTTTCGGCCGGTGGAAGGGGGCAAGAAAATTTATCAACATATGCACAATACGGGTTGTAAGCGAGGTTAAAATCGAGTGTGATGGTATTGCTGCCCGGAACTTTGGTGATATCCACGTACCGTCCTGCTCCGTAAGTGTCGACGGCACTGGTCTCGTCGCCGAAAGCCAGGAATAATTTTCCGCGCATGGGGCCTATATCAATGGTCTCGAGAATCGTCAACTTGTTATGATAACCGTCTAGGTCGAAATCCGCATGGGCATACGTCACATAATGTTGCGCCTGGCCGTCGCTGGTGTGCAATACGACAGGACGTTTGTCTTGTACAGGCGTCAGATCTGCAACGATCTTGTACTTGATATCGGGTGGAAAATAATTCAGCCCTTTGTATAAATCCATCTGATTATGAAAGGGTGATTCGAGCGACGTTTTCATAAACCGGTCTTTGTCCTCACGTTCACGATTAATCTGATCAACATAAGCAGATTGATCCTGACCACCCATCAAAGAATATAAGACACTGGTGACAGCAACAGCAACAGCAATTAATATGATAACACTCTTTGATTTCATTTCAATTCGTTTGACTTGCATTTCGCCATTTACAATTCACCATTCAATGTCGTTGTCTTAAGGCTGTAGGTAACAGAAATGCAAAGCGCCATAATACATCATTCAGCTTACATTACGGCGCGACTTTCTTCGCGACTTTCTTTCGCGCTGCATCATCCCACGCCCTTATTTCCGCTTTCATGCTTTCATACATATCAAAAAATAATGGTATTCCATTATCAGCCAAATCTCCCGGAGCATTAGCAAGGATGCAAACAGCAATTCCTTCCTTGGGATTTACAGCAACTTCACTGCGATAACCATTAACGAAACCACCATGGTAAATTAACGTGTCATTCGGATAATAGAGAATCCGCCACCCCAGTCCGTAATATGAACTGGTGAGTTTATGTACGCGACCATAGTTTCTGTTTTTCGACCGTGCTTTTACTACAGGGGAGAAGAGTGTCTTCAGCGTTTCTTTTGAAATTACTTCCGGACGATTACCCAACAATGCAATCATCCATTGCGCCATATCCGAAATGCTTGCATTCACGCCGCCAGCAGGGGCTACGTTGTAATAAGTGTTGGTGATCTTGGCAGGCACCCATCTTCCCCTTGCACGCTTGTGAGGATAGGCAATATTTTTGTTGGCCATTAGCGTTGCATAATCTATGGATGCTGTTTGCATTCTCAACGGCCCGAAAACTTTCTCCTTCATCTCAGTCTCATAGGTCTTGGAAGTACGCGCCTGCACCACTTCCCCAATCAGGCTATAGGCCACATTCTGATAGCTGTATGACTGCCCCACTTTTGAAGCCATCCTGACTTTTTTCAACCAGGAAAGCATGGTATCAAGTGGCATACCTTCTTCCACCATATTGGTGTAGGTATGATAAGGAAGCCCGGTCGTGTGTGATAATACATTTCGAATTGTGAGTTTGTCGGTTTCTTCCCGTGATTCCAAAGCAAAAGAGGGAAGAATGTCTCTGATCGAATCATTCCAGTGAAGAACATTTTCCTCAACAAGGATTCCTGTAAGAAATGATGCAAAACATTTTGATACGGATGCAATACGGAAAACGGTCCGTTCATCAACAGAGTCGCGTTCACCAACTTCGCGAAGTCCGAAGCCTTTCAGATATATGATGCTTGAATCATGGACAACAGCGATTGCAGCGCCTGGTGTACCAGCTTCCAATGCGAGTTGTCGAATTCTGTACTCGTATTGCTTGAGCAGCTCTTTGAATTGTGGGTTGACCGGTACCTGAACTTCAGATTGCCGCACAGTGGCGAGAGGTTCCGTCGACTTGCGCTTGGACGACATTAGTTGCCCCACCAGAATCGGGACACCAATAACGATCAGACCAATGAGTAATGGATGCTTTATTTTCATCTACACCAACAAATTCGATCGACCATTGCTCGATGATCAAATCAATCCTTCATCTGCAAAGCTAAAATATTTCTGACCCGCAAGAATAATATGATCAAGAACTTGTATCTCCAGCATCTTTCCAGCAGCAGATAATTTTTTCGTAAGATCAATATCTGCCTGGCTGGCGGTTAAATTTCCGGATGGATGATTGTGGGCGAGGATGATGCCACATGCGAGTTCATCCAACGCAGCCTTAAAAATTATTTTTGGATCAGCTACAGTTCCGGCTACACCCCCCTGAGAGATCATACACTTTCTTATCAATCTATTGGCCCGATTCAGCAGAATTAGCCAAAACTCTTCATGTTGCAGATCCATGAGGTTGGGTCTGATCATTTCGAATGCGTCGACTGACTTGCTGATCCGTGGTTTCTCATCGTGGTCGAGATCTTTTCGCCTTCGGCCGAGTTCGAGCGCTGCAACGATGGTCATCGCTTTCACTTCGCCTATCCCCTTGATTTTCAGAAAGTCTTTCACCGTCATACGCGCTAACTGATGCAAACTGTTGTCGGCATGGAGGAGTATTTGTTTGCCGAGTTCAACGCTGTTGGTGGTCTTTGTGCCTGATCCTAGTAATAAAGAGATCAACTCGGCATCTGAAAGCGCAGATTTTCCTTTCAAAACCAATTTTTCCCTCGGCTTATCTTCCGGTGACCAATGTTTTAGGGAAACTGAGTGCGTTTGAGGCTGCATTGTGGATAACGTTTTTTGCAGCGTCAAGGTACAGGCACGGGGGCGAAAATTGGGATGCCCAGCAAAAAGAAAACCCCACAAAATGCGGGGTTTTTATGAGTTTAGGTTGAAACAACCTGGAAAATTATTCTTGTTAAGCGAGTTTATTGACGAGCTTAGTAAGCTTTGACTTTTGATTCGCTGCCTTCTTCCAATGGATGATGTTCTTCTTGGCAAGCTTGTCGATCATTGAAGAGACTTGTTTCAACAAAGCCTGAGCTTCATCTTTTTTTGCTGCTCCTCTAAGGTTTTTGATTGCAGTACGGGTCGTTTTGTGTTGGTAACGATTCCTCACACGCTTCGCTTCATTGGCGCGAATTCTTTTCTCTGCTGACTTATGATTTGCCATATCTATTTCTCAAATAAGGAGTGCAAAGGTAAAGGGATTTGGGTTATTTACAAAAAATCCTTCCTGAATTTCTTGCGGCGCTAATTTCCTGGAAAGGGCTTCCTGATCATTATTTGAAAGGTTTTCCGACGCCTTCATTCGATCCATGAGTGAAAATCAACGCTACTTTTGAGGCATCAATCAAAGACAGACCTTATCCATGCAGATTTTTATGACTTCGATAATCATTGCGTTCTGGGGTTTTTTTGCGCATCAGATGATCAACAGGCTAGCTGTTTTTATTCTGCCCCCCGAAATGATCGGATTTTATAAGTTGAACATCGACTACATCCGTGAGGTGGCAGTCAATCCCGACAGGCGCAGGTTTTCGATGCCTGAGGAGGCTCCCCGACATTATCTCGACGTTGATCATTATGGTGACAGCGCACTTTCACTGTTGCCTAAGGGTTGGCAGGCCGCTGTTGACAAATATTCTGAGGATACGCTGAAGTCATACGGAATTGTCCCCTGGCACATCAACAGGATGTATTACCAGCTCCGCGAAGCATTCCTGCTCCGGGATCCTGCCCGTATATTAAAAGTGTCGTCTGAGATGGGACATTATATAGGAGATGCACATGTTCCCCTACATACCACGGAAAATTACAACGGTCAGTTAACGGGTCAGGATGGCATTCATGGTTTCTGGGAGTCACGGCTTCCTGAGATGTTCTGGGGTGAATTCAACTTTCTGGTCGGAAAATCTGAATACATAGAGAGCCCTCAGGACGCCGCATGGAATGCAGTAAAGCTTTCTCACGCCGCCGTGGACTCTGTCTTGTATGAGGAAAGGCAACTGTCCCTTAGAATGGGCGAACAGAAATTCTCCTTCGAGACCAAAGGAAGACAAACCATCAAAGTTTACTCGCGAGACTACTCAACGGCATATTATCATTTGATGGATGGCATGGTAGAACGTCGTATGCGCGCCGCGATCAAATTAACTGGAAGCCTTTGGTACACGGCATGGGTAGACGCCGGGCAACCCAACTTAAAAGAATTGATCGGGTACAAGCCAACAGAAAATGAACTTGTAATTAGGAGAAAAGAAATTGATGACTGGAAAGCTGAAACATTGAAATCAAGGAATAGTAAATCAAAGACACATGATCATACTGCTGAAGAAGCCTTAGAAGTTAACGAATGGAGCAATGATAGCACTCAACAAAATAATGAATGAGTGTGAGGTTTGATAAGTGGCGATCATGACCAATTTGTTGATAATGTGCTGAACAAATACATGAGCCACTTATTTTTTAGAGTTATGAATTATGAGTTATAATGACCCTAACTCCTGACTATTCAAGTAATGCTCTCGTGATGTCTTCCCACTCCTCCTCAAGGGGCGTTTTCGGAACAAGCTTATCCGCCCGATGATACCAGTAAGAAGCATTTCCAAGATCGCCTTCTTTGCGATGAAGATAGGCATGAATCCACGATCCGTTTTTGGAATGTATATCCTGAGCGACATTGTGCGCATCGTTCCAATTTCCTTTAGCGTCGTACCAAAGTGACTTGAGCAATGGATCAATACTAGGAGGAGGCGATGATAGTTTTATTGAATCTTTGAATTCCGATAATGTCATGACAATAAAGAACAAATATTATTTTGCAGGCATGCTTTCAGCCAATGCCTTGAGATCTTTTAATCCGCTTTCGAATTGCGTTCCGAGTAATGGACCCATAATAACCCACATGGCTTTACCCGATAGTCCATCATTCGGTCCATCCCACGTCCAGGTAATTTTTGTGTTGCTGGATTCGGGCACAAGCACAAATTGGCTGTGATATTTTGTATCAAAATTACCGAACGTCAATCCTGATTTGACACGCTTGTCAGGATCGATTTCCTCAATCCACATCGAGCCAGTGTCAGTCTTAGGGCCATTCCAGTTCATTTTTGATCCTACCGTTCCTTCAGTCCCCTCGTAAGTATGTTTGACCTCCGGATCCATCTTGTCCCACGGGGACCACTGGTTGAATTTTTTAAGATCGCTGACATAAGGGAATATCACGTCTGGACTCGCATTAATGACTATGGATTTCTCAAGATGAGCCACGGCGGGCTGCATGGTGACGACAATGATTAATATAACAATAAACACACCGACAACAGCTCCAATAATTTTAAAAGCCTTCATACCAAATCGTCCGGATTGTCCATTCCAAGATACTAAATAATTTTCTCCGAAAACGTTGTAAACGTCATTAAAAATGTAAATTCGACTATACCAAATAACTTACGGTCATGAATATATTTTCAGATCCAAACAGAATTTCCGAAAATTACGGATTACGTATAGCGGCTGGACTTATAGTCTTCTTTCTGTTCATGCAAATGATTAATTTAGGACATCACGTCGAACTCCGTTTGGTGAACCTTCTTATTCTGACGGTAGGCATTTACACGGCATTGAAAAAATTTAAATCGACACATGCCGATCACCTAAATTACTTCAGAGGTCTCATTATGGGCGTTGCAACGGGTGGCATAGGCTCACTTGTTTTCGGCCTCTTTCTTTTCATATACATGAAGCTTGATGCAAGCTTCATGGAATCCATTATCAAAAACGAACCAATGGGCAGATATCTTAACGCCTACATGTCTTCATTCATCGTAGTACTGGAAGGATTTTTCTCAGGTCTTCTGGTAACATTCGTGATATTGAACTGGGTAACAACTGATGAAGTCAACACACCGATGGACAGGGAATTGCCAGTGAGTAATAAGACTTCGTAACACGCTTTATTGAAATCTCCATTGGTCGGTTAGTGCTTGCAAATTGGCTGTGCGATAATGTAATTCAGTTCGGTGACTTTCGTCGACTGTAAAAACACTAGCCCGCGGGTTGCTAGATTGCAAACAATCGGATAATTCCACTTGGTATCCTCCGGTAGCATATCACCACCAAATTTCATAATCTTTCTGATCTGCATTTTCCCTCGATTTACGAAATCAGCAGACGTGCAGTCTCGGAAGAACTCAACCTTAAAAATGATCAAGGCCACTTTCACCTTGTATCAGTTGAGATAGAAGTTTCCAACTGCGCGCTGATGAGCGATCCATATCTTAACTTCCTGTGAAACTGGAATTCATCAACGGCATTGAAATCACGAAAGCCGTTTGTTCTCAATCGTCGCTTGACTATTGAAACACGGCGGTTCCGCGTTGTCAGGTTTTTAATGCCTCGCGAAAGGATCACCTTAATTGCTTTTGCAACCCTGGTGGTAGATTTCAGGAGTATGGTAGAAAGTTCCAGCAGCGCATCATTGAGCTTCGCCAGTTGATGTGCTCCACGGGCAGCCTTGAGATGCGGACGTAGGTTTTGCTGCCGACTTCAGTTAATCCATTTTGTTCGACTGAATTTGAAAAAGTCCTTTTGGTGGCTATGACTGTCATTTTTTGTATTATAGACTAAGGTACCTTGAGCGTTTGCGTCGCTCGTCTTTTCCCAAATCAATATTTCCACCGTCCTTCGAGTTGACCCCCTTATAGCGACTTTATAGCGCTATTCCTCCAGTATTTAGGATAGCCAGACTTCTTCGATATAAAAGGTCTAATTCTGGTCAAAAAGGCATGTTAAATACAGACGGTGATTGAACTCAAGGGGTTGGGAAGAACAAGCGCGGGCGAGGACAGTTGTCGATCATTGTTCAGCACGCTACTTCAATTCCATCAATTTCTAAACCTAACCCCCGCCGCCAAAGAAGGTGGCTAAGTTGGAGACGGGGGTGCTGAAGGTTTATCGATTATTAGCAACGAGAGCCCTTGGCACCAGATCACTTTGATCCCTTTTATTTTAGTGTTGTAAACTTCTCAATTCATTGCATTCAACAATCCAAATAGATGATGCATCCTATCGTCTAACCACAGTCCATTCCGCTTCGGTGTACTCCGTACCATTGCACTGGTGAAAAAAACTTTTACTTCATCTCCAATTCAATTACAGTATCAACTTCATCCATCTTGCCTTTCGGAATCTTCAACGTTATACCATATTCATTTTCCAGGAACTTTATGGGCGTCTTGTCAGCGAACACCTTCGCTGATTTGATCTTCTTGCCCCATGCTGGAAATGTCAAAGATTCATCAAACCAATTGAGGATGTGTATGTAAACGATGTTACCCTTTTGGGTGGTGACACCCCATTCGCGGGCCGTTAGCGGTCCTCCGCGCGTCGCGTAGACTGTTGGCCCATACGTATTCAGCCATTGCCCAACTTCCTTCAATGATGCCATATGTTCGGGCTGAATTTTGCCGTTTGGCATAGGCCCTACGTTGAGCAGAAAATTTGCTCCATAACCTGCGGCCTTTACCAAATACTGAACGAGTTCTTTTTTGCTCTTGTGATGGTCATCCTTGAGGTTAAATCCCCATGAGTTATTAATAGTCTCACAAGTTTCTTTAGGCAACGTTCCGACTACAGACTCAGACGAGAATCCGGTAGTATTGTGACCCGGAAGATCTTTCTCGAACATTTGAAAATCTTCACCCTCGTATGGTGCTCGGTGATGATTGCTTCCCACCAACGCAGCGGGTTGAAGCTGATGAATGAGCTTGTAGGTTTTTTCAAGACGCCAGTCGGCATCTTTCTTATCCCACATGCCATCAAACCAGATGCCCGCGACATCGCCGTAATTGGTCAACAACTCTGAAAGTTGTGTATCCATGTAATCAAGGTATTTGTTGAAATCACCGGACGCCGGCCTTCCTGACCAGCTTCCACTGGTGTTCCCCCAGGGAAAATACTCCGGACTATGCCAGTCGAGCTGTGAGTGATAGAAGAACAGTTTTATTCCTTCTTTACGACATTCTTCAGCGAGCATCTTCAAAACATCCTTCCCGTAGGGTGTTTTCCTCACAATGTTGTAGTCTGACACCTTGCTATCCCACATCGCAAATCCATCGTGGTGTTTGCTGGTGATGGTAATATATTTCATGCCCGCACCCTTGGCCATTTGAACCCAGGCCTTAGGATCGAAGTCAGTTGGATTAAAAAATGATGGAATCTTTTCGTAGATCTTTACGGGTATTTGCTGCTGATTCATTACCCATTCGCCATCGCCCAGGACACTATAAACGCCCCAATGAATAAACAGACCGAATTTCGCATCCTGAAACCACTCTCTGGACTTTAGATTTTCTGGTGTCGGCTGATACTTCCATTGAGAATAACTTAAAGTTGAAGCGATCATGACGATCAACAACGACTTTAGCACGAGCGAGATTGGCTTCATAGCGTTTTCATTTTAAATTACGCGACTGAAAATAGGTATTCACCATGAGATACGAAAGCATCAATAAAGAACTGTTCGTCAATAACCGAAAGCGGCTCGTCAAAAAATTAAAACCACATTCAATTGTGGTGGTCAATTCAAACGACATTATGCCGACTAATGCCGACGGTTCGATGCGGTTCCGTCAGAACAGCGATCTTTTTTATCTGACAGGTGCTGATCAGGAGGAAACAATTGTTGTATTGTGTCCCGACTTCCCAGACAAGCGCTATCAGGAAGTTTTGTTCGTTCGCGAAACAAATGACCTGATTGCCACTTGGGAAGGTCATAAGCTTACTAAAGAAGATGCAAGAGTTGCGAGTGGCATAGAGACAGTGATGTGGTCTTCTGAATTCAACAGCCTATTCAGAACCATGATGGTTATGGGCGATGTTGAAAATGTTTATCTGAATACAAATGATCACTACCGTGCAGAGCCGAATGTAGAATCGCGTGAAATGCGTTTTGTTAAATCATGTATGGAGAAGTTTCCGCTTCATAAATACGAGAGACTGGCACCGATTCTTCACAGTCTTCGCTCTGTAAAGTCGAAAATTGAACAGGAGATAATGCAGCGTGCGTGCGATATCACCGAACAGGGGTTTAACAGAATTTTGAAGTTTATCAAACCGGGCGTGAAAGAGTATGAAATAGAAGCTGAACTGGCGCACGAATTCCTTAGAAATGGATCACGGGGGTTTGCTTATGAACCGATCATCGCGTCGGGGGCGAATTCTTGTGTGTTGCATTATATTCAAAACAACCAGGTCTGTAAAGATGGCGATGTTATCCTTCTGGATGTCGCTGCTGAGTATGCCAATTACAACGCTGACCTTACACGCACCGTGCCCGTCAATGGAAAATTCACAAAACGTCAAAAGGATGTTTACAATGCTGTACTGCGTGTGATGCGTGCGGCCATGAAACTTCTAAGATCCGGAGAGAGATATTACGACTATCATCGCGAAGTACAACAAATCGTTCAATCAGAATTGATCGGTTTGAAATTGATCGACAAGAAGGATATCAAAAATCAGGAGAAGGGTAAGCCGCTATATCAAAAGTATTTTATGCATGGCACAGGACACCAACTGGGGCTCGATGTTCACGATGTTGGAAACATGTATCATAAAATGGAAGTCGGACAAGTATGGACCGTTGAACCCGGCATTTACATTCGTGAGGAAGGATTGGGAGTGCGCATTGAAAATAATGTTGTGATTCAAAAGTCCGGCGTCCTTGACCTCATGCGAAATATTCAAGTCGAAGTAGAAGAGATCGAAGAGATCATGAATTCATGAAAGCAATATGAAAAAACTACTGATTACACCCATTGTCGTCCTTTTACTAGTCATTATTTGTCAGGCGCACGAGTTTTGGCTCGAGGCGAATAAATATTTCCTTAAAGTGGGTGAAAGTTGCCAGATCAGGTTTATGGTAGGAGAGAATTTTAAAGGGGAGGGTTGGGATCTAAAAACACATCGTATTGAAAAGCTTGACCTCACGCAGGCGTCAGGTACCACCAACGTGATGGATAGCGTCAGAGTCAACGACGCGTTGGTCAAAATGACTTTCAAGGAACCGGGCACTAAAATGCTGGTGATGCAAAGCAATAACGCTTATATCGAACTCGCCGCAGATAAATTTAATGAGTATCTCAAGGAAGACGGGTTGGATGAAGTATATGCTCAACGGGAAAAGACAAAAACGCTCGACAAACCGTCACGCGAACTGTATTCACGACATACAAAGTTATTGTTATCCGTTGGAGACTTGAACGACGACACATTCAAGAAAGTCGTCGGTCTTCCGATTGAGATTATTCCTGAGAAAAACCCTTACACTTTGAAGAAGGGAGATAAGCAGCATTTTAAAGTGTTGTTTAATGGGAAACCACTTTTCGAGGGCAAAGTCAGGTTATGGAACAGGTACGATAACAGAACAACGATTCAAAACATTTATACGAATACAGATGGTACAATTGAAATGTCCATAAGCACACCTGGTCGCTGGATGATTAGCATTGTGAAGATGGTACCCTCGAAAGATCCAAAGGCCGACTGGCAGAGTTATTGGGGCAGTCTGGTGTTTGCCGTTAAGGAATAACATGGGCAGCATTAACTCTGACAAAGCGCCCGATCCTGTTGGACCCTATCCACACGCAAAAACGGTTGGCAATTTGTTGTTCTTGTCTGGTGTCGGTCCGAGAAAGAAAGGATCGAAAGAAATTCCTGGCGTAACACTCGACCGTTCAGGAAATATAATACAATACGATATTGAAGTTCAGTGCAGAGCTGTATTCGACAATGTAAAATTCATTCTGGAGAGCGCCGGATCGGAATGGAATAATCTCGTTGACGTAACGGTATTTCTCACCGACATGAAAGCAGACTTTCCGAAGTTTAATGAAATCTATGCTGAATACTTTACAGAGAATCAACCGTGTAGGACGACCGTGGAAGTAAATGCACTGCCAACGCCGATCGCGGTGGAATTGAAGTGTATCGCTACATTAAAAAACTAGACCGCAAAGCTTTCGCCACAGCCGCACGTACGCGTGGCGTTAGGATTAATAAACTGGAATCCTTTGCCGTTCAAACCATCAGAGAAATCAAGTGTCATTCCTAACAAATAAAGTAAACTCTTCTTGTCTACAAGGATTTTGATACCCTTGTCTTCAAATATCTGGTCAGCAGGTTTGATTTCATCATCAAAATTAAGATCGTACATCAGGCCAGAACAACCACCACCCTTTACCAATACGCGAACGTTATTGTTCTCAACTTTGCCTTCTTCTTTTCGAAGTGTGATGATCTTCTCTTTTGCTTTTTCAGTTACTGTGATCATAATATCTTGTCTTTAAGAAATGGGATTGAGCACCACACTAAACACAGTGATGGTATTCATATCGCGTCCGTAATATAGTTTCTGAAGGGCATCCAAAATGTTGCTCGCCTTGAAATACGAGGTATGCAATTCAGTGTCTCCTTTGGCTACCCATTGGATCGTGTAGGAGTTTTCCTTCTCCTTGTAATTCTGAACATACGCCAGCATCTTCTTCAATGCGTCCACTTTGTCGCCACCAATTTCATTGTGGAACAGGAAAGCCTGATTATGACGTGGATTGATAGTGATCAGATCAAGCTTAACCTTGCCATCCTGTATGGAGTACTCAAACACGAGATCCGAGGTCCGTAATCCGAGATAATCTTTGATTTCCTGCTGGATTCTTGCTGCCTCAACGTGCATCTCGCTCAGCGTTTCAGTCATGTTGTACTAGTTCAATGTTTAAACTTCAGGCCGAACAAAAAAGTTTCGGAGAGTTGCAAAGATGGTGGGAAAACCGTCATGCCCCAAATCCTGAGCGTCCCAAGAAGGATCCCCATCAAGAAAAGCTGCTCGAGATTACGCGAAGGATCCCCAGCAAGAAAAAGCCATCCCGAGATTAAAAGCTAGTGCCGCGACGTTAAAGGCGCCGCCTCCCCAACCCAATGCTAGTGCTATGGCCTCTTCATCGTCGAGGCACTCTTACCTCCGTACTGAAGATCGTTATAATACTTCTGCTTTTTCTTCCCTTTGGCTGTCTTATAATAGGCTTTGGGCCCGCATCCGGAGATAATGATCATTAAGATGAGCGCAATCCCTGCTAATTTTTTCATTTTGTACCGCAATTGTGGAGTAGATACAGGTAAAAGATAAAAGGTAAATAACTGATATCCACCCGGAAGCTTACTTTTGCAGGATAACCGACCGACTGCTTCGCCAAAGAAACGTCAGCATTAAAATATGAGTGAAAAAAGATCAGAGATCAGTCAACTTGGAGAATTCGGACTGATCGAACGCATTAGTCAGAAATTCGAAATCACCAATAAATCATCCATCAAGGGAATAGGCGACGACGCCGCGGTAATCGACACCGGTTCAGATTATCTTCTGGTTTCAACCGACATGCTGGTTGAAGGTCCCCATTTCGACCTTTCTTATGTACCTCTCCAGCACCTTGGGTACAAGGCGGTTGCAGTAAATATTTCCGATATCGCGGCAATGAATGGCATCGCGGAACAGATTACCGTCAGCATTGCTATCAGCAACCGGTTTTCTATTGAGGCTATTGACGCCTTGTACACCGGCATCAGATCAGCTTGCGATAGTTATAAGGTGGATCTGGTGGGAGGCGACACAACATCGTCTGCGTCCGGACTCGTGATTTCAATCACAGCGCTCGGACGGATTCAAAAAGATAAAATCGCTTATCGCGCCGGCGCTAGAGTGAACGACATCGTCTGCGTCACTGGCGATCTCGGTGCCGCGTTCCTCGGACTTCAGGTTCTCGAAAGAGAGAAGCAGGTATTTCTAAGCGATCCGAATATGGAACCAGGCCTTGAAAAATATGAATACCTGGTAGGACGTCAACTTAAACCGGAAGCGCGGACCGATATTGTCTTCGATCTTATTGAAGCTGGGGTAACCCCAACGTCCATGATCGACGTTTCGGATGGATTAGCGTCGGACATACTTCACCTGGCAAGGCATTCAGGTGTAGGGTTCAGGCTTTATGAAGATAAAATTCCAATTGACCACAACACCTTTGAAACAGCAATAGAATTTAAACTCGATCCAATAACCTGTGCCCTAAACGGCGGCGAAGATTACGAGTTACTGTTTACGATATCCCAGGAAGACCAGGATAAGTTGAAGAAGCATCCAGATATTCATTTTATCGGGTATGTGCATGAAAGGAAGGATCAGAACTTATTGGTTACGAAGGAAGGAATGCTGGTGCCGATACAGGCTCAGGGGTGGGATCATTTTAAGTCATGAGCCAGAACTCCGGCTCGATGCTCGTTTTTGTCGGTCTACCCAACGAAGATCGTCGCATTTTTAATGCTTGCATTAGTTGATAACCGGAACGTCCATGCCATAGCTGCACTGAATGAACAAATGGGCTTCGCGCATCTTGGATTGATTTATTGATTGTTGCGTTGTTGACAAATTAGAATGTTTTTATGTCGTCAGGTACCTAATCCAATAGCACGATTCGATTTTCTTTAATCCTCCGGAAACGGAATAAACACAAAACTCGTAAACGTTCTGTCGATCACAAACAAACAGCAATATTCGTCCGGATCTTTATAAGCGACTTTAAACTCATCAACTTTGTCTTTGTCAACGAGCGTTCGTTGCACGAATTCATCTAAAAAGGAAGCAAAGTAATACCACGACGTCCCATGAATAGCGGGATTTAGTAACAACTGACCAATGAGTTGCTCCTCCCTGCAGATCGGAAATATTGGAAATTCAAACCCTGCCTTCCGGATTTGATAGGAAGATTCTTTTAATGTGTCGGAAATCTTAACAAAGTCCTCCGAGATAGTTCCAAGAAACTTACCGCTGAGTTCAGGATCGTTGTCCAAAGTCATACAAATTAAATTTAGTGTAAATGATTTTTGTCCTCCATGGCCAAAAAGTATTTGCAATGCGTAACGAGGTCGGGAAAGAATTCTTCAAACTCGCCCTTAAACGCGTCATAGTGTTCACGAAGTTCGGCCAGCGATTCGTCCATCCGTGAATCATACCGGCTTCTTCTGGACATTCCATTCAGTGCTTGTGCGATTCCATCGAATGTTCCATAATTTAGCAGCCAGTTTGCTTTAATCATGTAGGGCAACAGTTGTGAGACGCCGTAAGGTAGAACATCGCGATACGACTCCAGTGTTTTGTAAGTACGAACAGAAAATTCCAACAAAGGTTCATCATGATAATTTGACCAGTATTTTGAAAGAAAATGATCGTAATAAACATCGACGATCACGGGGGAATAATGTCTGTACTTTGGTCGCAGTCTGAGTTTGCTCTCCCTCACTATGGGATGGTGATCTGTGTAATCATCGATTGACCGGTGCAACTCAATTCCCATCGCGATTTCCGGGTCAAATTGATCCACAAGATTTCGTCCTTTCACAAAGTCGCCAATGAAGTTGCCAACCATTACGTTGGAGTTTTCGCCTGACAAATAAATATGCGCAAGAAAATTCATTGGCTGTAAAGTTATTGGTTATTTGTCATTTACTTACTAGGTTGTGTCACTTGTGATTCCTCCCCGCTAAAGGTTATCAAATATGTTTGACCTAAACAAAATGAAATTGTTAATCAGCCTTGCCCAGATTGATGGCGCAGTGGCTCCCCGTGAAAAGAATTTTATTATAAACATCGGCCGGGCACACAATGTTTATCCCGATCAGCTAGAGTCATTGTTTGAAAGATCACATAGCATCATCGTTCCGGATAATTTAACGCCAGATGAAAAATTCAGCTACTTATTCAGCCTGGTTCAACTGATGAAGATAGATGATCGAATGTATAAAGAGGAACTGCTTTTTTGCAGGAAGATCGCGTCAACACTAGGCTACGAACAGCAAGCTATGTTTGAGCTTATGCTCCATGTGACATCGGCGGAGATGAATGAAAAGGAAATATCAGAACTTAAATCTCTGGTGCAGAAATATTTAAAAGACTAAGCGAACGCAGTTGACGTGGATTCCATTCCCATGGATCCTGCTCTGGAATAACCAAACCTAACCTATATGAGAAAACTCTACACCCTGTTCAGCATGGTGCTGCTCACCTATTCCCTTTACGCGCAGAAAACATTGATTCACTGTGGTACACTTATCGATGGTAAATCGAATGATGCATTGGCGCAAATGACAATCACCATTGAAGGCAATAAGATCACAGCCGTCGAAAAAGGCTTCACAAAACCGTCCGATGCGGATAAACTGATTGACCTCAGCAGCAAAACCGTAATGCCTGGATTTATTGACATGCACGTCCACCTGGAAGGAGAAACCAGTAAGGACCAGGCAATGCAAAGATTCACGCTTGATGATATAGATGTGGCATTCAGATCAACGGTGTTTGCTAAGAAAACTTTGATGGCAGGGTTCACCACGGTACGCGATCTCGGGGGGAGAGGTGTCAACATAGCATTGAGAAATGCCATCAATCAAGGTATGGTAGTCGGACCAAGAATATTTACTGCGGGCAAATCAATAGCCACGACTGGCGGTCATGCAGATCCGACCAATGGTTATCGAAAGGATCTGATGGGCGACCCCGGTCCTAAGGAAGGCGTTATCAATTCTGCTGACGATGCAAAACAAGCTGTTCGCCAGCGTTACAAAGATGGATCTGATATGATCAAAATAACAGCGACAGGCGGTGTTTTGAGCATTGCGAAAGACGGCTCAGGTCCACAATTCACTGATGCTGAGCTGAGCGCTATCGTAGAAACCGCCAAAGACTATGGTATGCATACAGCGGCGCATGCCCATGGAGCAGAGGGCATGAAGCGGGCCGTCATGGCAGGCATCACTACTATCGAGCATGGCACGAAGATGACAGAAGAGATTATGGATCTCATGAAGACGAAAGGAACATTCTACGTGCCCACCATTTCAGCAGGGAAATTCGTAGCTGAGCAGGCTAAGGTACCAGGGTATTATCATCCATTGGTGGTTCCAAAAGCGCTCGAGATCGGCCCTCAGATCCAGGCAACTTTTGCAAAGGCTTACAAAAGAGGCGTGAAGATCGCCTTTGGAACAGATGCTGGCGTTTTTCCACATGGCGACAATGCTAAAGAGTTCGGCTTCATGGTCGAAGCAGGTATGCCGGCCATGGAGGCAATCAAGTCGGCAACAGTGGTTCCCGCAGGTATCCTCGGTATGTCCGACAAATTAGGTGCGCTCGCGCCCGGAATGTATGCGGACGTTGTAGCAACTGATGAAAATCCTCTGAAAAACATCAAAACGATGGAGAATGTGACTTTTGTGATGAAGGAGGGGATTGTTTACAAGCAGTAGAGGAAAAGTTTAAAGTTAGTGCCTGGAAACCTGACAAATACCGCCAAAAAGCTTGTGACTTGTAGCTTGTACCCTGCAGCTTCCATCGCGGAAAACCATCCTAATGATGAAATAATTACCTCCTCTGCTCCTCAGGACAGGTTCCGCTTGACGCTTTTGTCTACTTTTGCAGTTCTAAAGAAAACACTGGAGAACAGAGGAGGCTTTTAATGGAAAACATTAGGAATTTTTGCATCATCGCTCATATTGATCACGGCAAGAGCACACTCGCTGATCGCCTCTTAGAGTTTACTGGCACTGTCAATGAAAGACAGATGGAGGCGCAGGTACTGGACAACATGGACCTGGAGAAGGAAAAGGGGATTACGATCAAATCACACGCGATCCAGATGAACTATAAGCTGGATGGCAAAGACTATATTCTCAATCTGATTGATACCCCGGGCCACGTAGATTTTTCATACGAAGTATCAAGATCAATCGCCGCGTGCGAGGGCGCATTGTTGATCGTTGATGCCAGCCAGGGAATTGAGGCACAAACCATTTCTAATTTGTACCTGGCGCTGGATCACGATCTGCAGATTATCCCGGTGCTGAACAAGATCGATTTGCCGCACGCAATGCCGGATGAGGTTACGGATGAGATCGTCGATCTCGTTGGATGCAAACGTGAAGACGTGATTCGCGCAAGCGCTAAGGAGGGAAAAGGAATTGAAGAAATTCTTCGCGCGGTTGTAGATCGGATCAAAGCACCAAAGGGTGATCCTAAAGCACCATTGCAGGCGATGATCTTTGACTCTGTTTTTAATTCTTTCCGTGGCATCGAGATTTATTTCCGTGTATTTAACGGCACGATCAAGACGGGAGAAAAAATCAAGTTTCTCGGAACCGACAAGGAATACGGGGTGGATGAGATCGGTGTGCTTAAACTCGACAAGCATCCAAAAAAGGAAATTAGTGCTGGTAATGTAGGATACCTGATCTCGGGTATAAAAGTCGCAAAGGAAGTTCACGTTGGTGATACGATCACAAACGCGATCAATCCTGGTAAAATGTTGAAAGGATACGAACAAGTAAAGCCGATGGTATTCGCGGGTATCTATCCCGTTGATACAACCGAGTTTGAAGAACTTCGTGCTTCGATGGAGAAGCTTCAGCTTAACGATGCTTCACTTGTATGGGAACTCGAAACTTCTGCGGCATTGGGTTTTGGTTTTCGCTGCGGATTTCTGGGAATGCTCCACATGGAGATCATACAGGAGCGCCTTGAGCGCGAATTTGATATGACGGTGATCACGACGGTGCCGTCAGTACAATTTCAGGCATTTCTCACAGATGGTTCACAAGTGTTTGTCAACGCACCTTCCGAAATGCCTGATCCCACGAGGATGCAACGCATTGAAGAACCTTACATCAAAGCACAGATCATTTCGAAATCTGAATACATTGGCCCGATCATCGGATTGTGTATGGACAAACGGGGAATCATCATCAATCAACAATATCTCACAACGGACAGGGTAGAGTTATCTTTTGAAATGCCGTTGTCTGAGATCGTGTTCGACTTTTTTGATAAACTTAAATCGATATCAAGAGGCTACGCTTCGTTGGATTATCACCTGATTGGTTTCAGGGAATCTGACATGGTGAAACTTGATATCATGTTAAATGGCGAAAAAGTAGATGCATTGAGCGCGATTGTCCACCGTGCTAAGTCGCACGATTGGGGACGGAAACTTTGTGAAAAATTAAAAGAACTGATTCCAAGACAAATGTTTGAGATTGCAATCCAGGCTGCGATCGGACAAAAGATTGTATCGCGCGAAAACATCAGCGCAATCAGAAAGAACGTGATCGCGAAATGTTATGGGGGTGATATTTCCCGGAAACGAAAACTGCTGGAGAAACAAAAGAAGGGTAAGAAGCGCATGCGTCAGGTAGGAAATGTCGAAATCCCACAGGAAGCTTTTATGGCAGTCCTGAAAATTGATTGAGATTTCATTGATATGATAGAAGAAACAACATATACTTTGATTGACGGCAGGAAGATATCAAGCGATATCAAGACCGAAATAGCACAGCGTGTGGCTGAGCGTAAGGCGGCGGGTAAAAAAATACCACACCTTGCAATCATTCTTATCGGCGACGATGGTGCAAGTCAGACGTACGTTGACAATAAAGTTAAGGCGTGTAAAAGCGTTGGATTTCATTACACCATGATGCGCTTCGCGGATACCATCAGTGAAGAACGTTTGATGAAACATATTGATCACGTTAACAATGATGATGATGTCGACGGATTCATTGTGCAGCTGCCTTTGCCAGCTCACATTTCGGTTGAGCACATCACTGAGAACATCAGATCAGATAAAGATGTCGATGGATTTACCAATCACAACTTTGGAAGTATTTTTTCTAAGAACCCTTTACTGATGCCTGCAACACCCTTTGGTGTTATGGAATTGCTCAGACGCTATAATATACAGACGGAAGGTAAACATGCGGTTGTCGTCGGCGCGAGCCGTATTGCGGGTGCGCCACTGAGCATGATGTTAACCGAGCAGGGTAGGGCGACCGTTACGATCTGCCACAAATACACCCAGGACCTTTCGACGTTTACTCGTTCCGCCGATATCCTTTTAGTAGCGGTTGGCAAACCCGGACTCGTAACCGCCGATATGGTTAAAGAAGGTGCTGTGGTTATCGATATCGGAACAACTCGTGTAGAAGGACCGCAATATCCTAAAGGATGGGCGATCAAAGGGGATGTGGATTTTCAAAACGTGGCGCCTAAGGCATCCTATATAACACCTGTTCCAGGTGGTGTCGGACCAATGACTATCGCTTCTTTGTTGTTGAATACTTTGAGAGCAACCGAACTAAGGAACGCTTAGATTTCGATCACGACAGTTTCCACAAAACAATTTTTCCCATCCATGGTGCAGGCACAGGAAAAAATTTCTAGTACAACGCTACCACTGATGGAGGACTTCTATACCATTCAGGGAGAAGGTTATTATCAGGGCTCGGCGGCGTATTTTATCAGACTTGGCGGCTGCGATGTCGGGTGCTTTTGGTGCGACGTCAAAGAATCATGGGATGCGTCGAGCCACCCTGCGATATCGGTTGAGGAAATGACAGCGCGTGCCATCAAAACAAATACGAATATTGTTGTAGTCACAGGTGGCGAGCCACTCATGTACGACCTCGAACCTTTGACGACATTACTAAGACGCAAAGGGCTGCGCACGCATATCGAGACGTCCGGCGCCTATCCAATCAGTGGTGACTGGAACTGGATATGTCTCTCACCGAAGAAGTTTAAAGTTCCACATGAATCAGCAATAAAAAATGCTGACGAACTCAAAGTTATAATTTACAATAAGAACGATTTCGATTGGGGTCTGGAGTTTGTATCACAGTTGAAGCCCGGATGCCAGCTTTTTTTACAACCTGAGTGGTCGAAAGAGAAAGAGATGTTGCCCCTGATCATTGACTATGTTAAAGCGAATCCAAAATGGCAGATTTCGCTTCAGGTTCATAAGTACATGAGCATACCTTGATGGCTTCCACTACGCTATTGGAATTTCAAGACAATATGAATGCACTGGGACGGAGTAAAGTCCCTTTTTTGTTTGTCATTGACTTTGAACTTCAACGGCCTGTATTGATACCGTTGGCTGACATCGACCCCACACAAATTCTTTACAATGTGAACGGCGTGTCGAACGTCCGTATTTCAGATCATCCGACTCAGGATATTTCGTTAAAAAAACTACCAATCGATATTGATAGTTACAAGGAGAAATTTGACGAAGTGATCTCGCATCTTGAATACGGCGATTCTTTCCTCACCAACCTGACAATTAAAACGGAAGTGAACCTCGGTGGCTCGCTAAGTCAAGTTTTTCAGACGACTCATGCCAGATACAAACTGCTGATGGAGGATAGTTTTCTTGTCTTCTCGCCGGAGAAGTTTGTGGAGATTTCGAATGGTGAGATCCGAAGCTTTCCAATGAAAGGCACGATCAACGCCGCCATACCCAACGCTAAATCGAAAATACTTGCCGATCAGAAAGAGCTCTCGGAACACGTGACCATTGTCGATCTCATTCGGAATGACTTAAGTCAAGTGGCGGAGAACGTAAGGGTAGATCGTTTCAGATACGTTGAAGAAGTAAGAACAAGTGATAAGACGCTGCTCCAGGTAAGTTCGATGATTACAGGAACGCTTACGCAGGATTATTTTTCCCGACTCGGCGACCTGTTTGTGGCGCTATTACCCGCGGGTTCCGTGACGGGCGCTCCAAAAGCAAAAACATTAGAGATTATCAGACAAGTTGAAAAAGAGCCACGCGGCTATTACACCGGCGTATTTGGAATTTTTGATGGCGAACGCGTAGATTCGGGCGTGATGATTCGTTTCATAGAAAAAGTATCAGATAAATACTTTTATCGCAGCGGAGGCGGAATTACGACGCAAAGCGTACTGGATATGGAGTATCAGGAAATAATTGACAAAGTCTATGTCCCTCTTGCTTGAGTCCATCAAACTTCTGAATGGTGAGTTCATGAACGTGTCCTATCACGAGCAGCGGATGAACCGGTCACTCAAAGATTTATGCGGATTCATTGGCCATTTCGATCTTGATGAATTTCTGAATAAAGTAGAAGGCCCAAAGGACGGACTCTACAAATGCAGACTGGTCTATGACGAAGATTCTAAAGACATCGAATTCCTGAAATACACACCACGTTCAGTTGGCTCGTTGCTTGTTGTTGAACATGATCGAATCATTTATAACTACAAGTACACGGACCGAAAGCTGATTGACAGGCTTTTTGACCGAAGAGGATCCAACGATGACATTCTCATTGTCAGGCAAGGTATCGTAACGGATACCTCCTACGCGAACATTGCTTTCAGGAAAGACAGGCGGTGGTATACACCATGGTCGCCGCTTTTAAAAGGAACGATGCGCGCTTATCTTCTGGAAAGAAACATAATTCAGGAAGAGGAAATCCGTTTGGAAGACGTTGAGACATTTGAAACCTTTAGACTAATGAACGCCATGATTGGTTTTGAGTCAGATGAATCACCAGTCGCGAACATCATTTTTTAATTTAATTTAATTTCGAGCATGATTCGACAGGTCGTTTTATTTTTTGCTATTACGCTTTCAATTCCTCTGGCAGCACAGCCGCCTGCCTATACGACAAAGTCGAAAAAGGCCATCGAACTTTATACGCTCGCGGACAACTACCGGGTTAGGGGCCAGTATGAGCAGGCAATCAATCTTTTAAATCAGGCACTGGAGAAGGATCCGAAATTTGTAGAGGCGTATCTGCGTCTGGGAATCACATACGCTTCGATGAAGCAAAATGCCAAAGCCCTGGAGCTGTTTGAAAAAGGATTGAGCCTTACCAATGATCTGCCTAAACAAAAAGCATTCTGGTTCTTGATGGGTGAACCTTACTTGCTCGCAGGTAACTACGATAAAGCGATGAATGTATTGAGTGCTTTCATCAACAATGAAACGATGAACAAGCAAAAGATTGACCGGGCAACAATGCTTTTCAAAAGTGCTGAGTTTGCCTCCAAGAATAAATCTATAGAATCTAATTACTATTTGCGCCCTTTAAGTGATACGGTGAATGAATATGTACTGCAGTATTTTCCTGTACTTACAGCGGATCAAAACCAACTTATCTTCACCCGAAGGTTAAGCAACGACGCGAATGATGACGAAAATCTCGTGATCTCAACAAAAAATGATAAAGGTCGATGGATGAAGCCACAGCCGATATCATCAAACATCAACACGCGACTGAATGAGGGAACCTGCAGCATCTCAGCCGATGGAAGAAAACTGATACTCACGTCTTGCACAGGCAGAGACGGTATTGGCAGCTGCGATCTTTATCAAAGCAGAAAGGTCGGAAATGATTGGTCTGTGCCCGAGAATCTTGGGAGGAATGTCAATAGTGCTGCATGGGAATCACAACCATCTTTGTCGGCCGATGGAAGGACACTCTATTTTGTTTCAGACAGAAGAGCAGGTCTTGGACTTCGCGATATCTGGATCTCTACATTGGACAAAGAGGGTCATTGGACAAAAGCCGTCAATGCCGGAACTGGAATCAATTCTGCTTATGACGAGATCTCGCCATTTATACACGTAAATAATAAGACGCTTTTCTTCGCTTCAAACGGAAGACCCGGGTTTGGTGGTTACGACATATTTTACTCAGAACGCGATTCTGCTTCATGGAGCGTTCCAAAGAATCTAGGGTCGCCAATCAATGATCATGAAGATCAGTTCTCCCTGTTTATTACAGCGGATGGCGAAAAAGGTTATTATTCCCATGAAGAACGTTTGGAAAATGGATACTCAAAAAGTCAAATTTATGAAGTTGTAATACCCCCTGAGAATCAAATCAAGTTCAAAAGTAATTATGTGAAGGGCGTTATCAGAGATAAAAAGACGAAGGCTCCTCTTGCTGCAAAGATTGAATTGATTAACATCAAAACGAATGTTGTGGAATCTCTGGTGGAGTCAGATTCGATCTCTGGAGAATATCTTATTGTGTTGACGCAAGGCGCGGAGTATGCGCTGTACGTAAACAAGCAGGCTTACCTTTTCAAGAGCTATAACTTCAACTATTCAGAAGTAAAAGACTTTGAACCGATTGTTATAAACGTTGATCTTGAAAAAATTACTGCAGGGTCAGTGGCAATCCTGAATAATATCTTTTTCGACGTCGATAAGTTCGAGCTCAAGGATAAGTCTATCCCTGAACTGGAAAAGATCAAGGGTTTTTTGATGTTGAATCCCATCATTCGCGTTGAAATTGGAGGTCACACAGATAATTCCGGGGCCGCTGTTTACAACAGACAACTTTCAGAAAAAAGATCTTTATCCGTTTACAAATTCCTCGTGGATAACGGGATCAGGAAAGAACGTCTCATCACAAAAGGATATGGACCTGATCATCCACTTGATTCGAATGACACTGAAGAAGGTAGGCAGAAGAACCGGAGAATCGAGTTCAGAATCGTGAAATAGCCGCATTTCTGAGTGTCTCGGGAACGATTCCCAACAAGCCTCTCTCCTCATCAGGCCAACTCCCGCGTAATGGGTGATATGTTATCCGTCCAGGCCAGCCGTCACTACAATCCCCGGAATTTGGTCCTTTTTTTCCGTGGATGGTCTTAAACGAGTGTCCTCCGCGTGATACCGCAATAAGCGGTACTATTGTCGCATTTGGGTCACGCATAGCACGTTACCCCTGCTTTCCACCATGAATATTTTATTATAAGTTTGAACGCTTATATAAATGTTAAAACTTATAAGGTTAAACTTTTATTGAGCAGTTGTTATTATAAATCATTAACCTAAAAGCAATGCTATGAGGAAATTTTTACTGCTGAGCTTTGCGGCCTGTTTACTGATGAGCGGTAAATTGCAGGCGCAAGAGCGAACAATTACGGGGAAGATCACATCGAAAGAGGATGGTACCGGACTCCCTGGCGTAAACGTGATTATTAAAGGCTCTACCAATGGAGTAGTGACGGATGTGGATGGCGGCTATACACTGGCAATACCATCACCGACAACGATTCTGACCTTTAGTTTTATTGGATTAAAGACTCAGGAAATTGAAGTCGGAGATAAAACAACCCTTGACGTTGCAATGGAACAGGACGTGACGCAATTGTCGGAGATTGTTGTGGTTGGTTATGGTACACAAGACAAGAGAACACTAACTTCATCGATATCCTCCATAAGGGGTGAGGATGTCGCGAAGATGGCAGTCTCCAGCTTTGATCAGGCATTAACGGGTAAGGCAGCAGGCGTGCAAGTCTCTGCCGGGAGCGGACTTCTTGGACAAGCACCACGTATCAGGATCAGAGGAACTAACTCGATTACATCAGGAGCAGATCCTTTGGTGGTCATCGACGGCGTGCCTATGCTGGACGGAAACATTTCCGGTGTAGCACCGAGCAACGCATTGGGCGATCTTAATCCAAATGATATTGAATCCTATCAGGTTTTAAAAGACGGATCGGCAACAGCCATCTATGGTTCGCGCGCAGCCAACGGCGTCATCCTGATTACTACAAAGAATGGTAAAGCAGGCAGAACAAAAATCAACTACGATGTTCAGATGGGTACAAATAGCGCAGCCCGTCGTTTTGATCTTCTTAATGCTGATCAATTCATGGCGATCAGTAATGAAAAATTTGCAACAGGCGGAATCTTTAAACCTCAGGCATTACCAGGTCCAAACAATGTCAATACTAACTGGCAGGACGTGATCTTCAGAAACGGTTTCTTTCAAAACCATAACCTTAATATCAGTGGGGGTTCAGATCAGGTTTCATATTACTTCTCTGGAGGCTATATGAAACAGGATGGTGCTGTAGTGAACAACAGTCTGGAACGCTACACGATGCGCGCAAACATTGACTATACCGGTGTTGACTGGATGTCTGCCGGGATGAAACTTTCAGTCACCAAACAATTGAACAACGGTCTGAACACGGGTACCTCAGCATTGTCGGGTAACGTAACCAACGCACTTGGAGCATTGCCAAACGTTCCGGTTTACGATGTAACGAATCCTCTTGGATATAATATCTCTGCCGATGGTCGCTCGTTGGGTCGGGGAAACAACCTGCAGGAAATCGCTTCAGGATATACAAACATCGCATACGTGCTTGCCCACAACAAGCAGGTAGCTGATAATTATCGCGTTATCACAAGCGGATATCTGCAAGCCAATATCATGGATGGTTTAAATCTGAGAACACAGATAGCAGCAGACTTTCAGGACAACGACGATCTCTTGAGTTGGGATCCTTACCATGGTGATGGTGGTGGTTCAACCAAAGGCATTTTATCAAGATCAGCAGGAAGAAATGTTCGCTGGAACTGGCAGAACACTTTGAACTTTAAAAGAACTTTCGATAATCACACTTTTGCCCTAACGTTGGGTAATGAGTATCAGAAAACCTCTTACAGATATTTCTACGGACAAGGTACTACGTTCTCCAACCCGCTCTTCCTCAAGTATGACCTGATCACAGGCACCTACAATAAGCAAGAGTCTGGTGGAGATTATCAGGAGGCAGGCTTTGACTCTTACTTTGGAAGATTAAATTATGATTATAAGGCGAAATATTTGTTGAGTTTCTCGCTGCGTAATGATGGTATCTCATCTCTGCCGGCGGCCAATCGCAGGGGTACGTTCTTTGGTGGTTCCGTGGGATGGGATATAGCGAAGGAAGCGTTCTTTAATTCTTCTGTATTCTCACAACTAAAAATTCGTGGTAGCTGGGCACAGGTGGGTAACGTTTCAATCGGTAACTATCCATACGTTGGAACCTACGTACCACAGCTTTATGGCAGTCAATCAGGGATCGCTTTCGGTAACATGGGTAACAGCGGTCTGAAGTGGGAGACGAGCGACAAACTTGATATCGGGGCAGATGTTGGATTGTTCAATGATCGCATCGCCATAAGCGCCGATTATTACCGAAACAATATCACCGATATGATTCTTCAGAAACCACTTGCCGCTTCGGCTGGTGTTCCTGGAAACAAAGTAAATACGAATATCGGATCAATGGTGAATCGGGGTTTTGAGGTGACCATCACCTCCGATAACCTTAAAGGCAAAGATTTGAGTTGGGTATCGACAGTTACCCTGGGTGCAAACAAGAACAAACTTACTTCACTGGTAGACAACGGTGATATTTTATTCGATTACACAATCAATAGAATAGGAAAGCCTATCGGTTCACTGTATGGCTTCAGCTCCGCTGGTGTTAACCCCGCCAATGGTAATCCTCTGTACAACGTTGTACGAAGTGGCGAGAATGTAATTATTCAAGGCAACCCGGACAATAATTCATATTACATCTACAATCCAGCTTCTCCTTCGGAAGTTAGCCAATCAACCGCCGCTTTATCAGCTACAACAGACAAAGTGATCTTAGGCAATCCTGCGCCGAAAGTATTTGGTGGTTTGAACAACGCTTTAAAGTGGAAAGGTTTTGATTTTGAACTCTTCATGACCTATTCATTCGGTAACAAGATTATGAATGTAACCCGTCAATCAAACATGGATATGGTTTTCAGAAATAACATTACTGAAATCCTGGATCGTTGGACACCTGATCACCCCAATACCGATGTACCGCGTTTGAGTTATGGTAACGGAAACTTTATAAACCAGAATGGCAACGCACTTTCACGTTTTGTTGAGGATGGAAGTTTCGTGAGACTGCAGAACATTTCACTTGGGTACTCGCTGCCACGGACTATACTTTCCAATTTTGCGAAAGGCGCTTTGAGCAATGTGAGGATCTACGCTCAGGTCCGTAATGCCTATGTATTTACCAAGTACAAAGGAGCCGATCCTGAACTCACGTATCTGATGAACGGTTCTGCGAATGTCAATAGTTCTGTTGGCGTCGATTACAATACCAATCCGCTGCTGAGAACTTTCACTTTTGGTCTTAGCGTAGGACTTTAATCAAAAAAACATTTGATATGAGAAAAATTAAAATATCAATCTATACGATATGCCTGACGCTCTTCGTGGTGTCAGGATGTAATGTGAACGATCTTCAGCCAGTAAACGCGATATCAGAAACTGAGGCTTACGCATCTCCCGAGAATATTGAATTGTCAATGGCTGGTGTTTATGATGCTGCGCAATCCGGATTTTATGGAGGAGATGAAACTAACGACCGAGGATACATCTTTGGTGCTGCACATATTCAGCAGGGAGACATGAGAGGCGAGGATATGGTCATGATCAACACGTTTTATTCGTTCACGTATCAGGCAACTTATAGCACCACCTCTGCGAACAACGTCGGCTATTGGGAAAATGGTTTTAGAATTGTGAACCTTGCCAACCTGTTCATGGAAGGCATTGCCGGAGCCGTTGAAAAAGGAACAATCACCGCTGAGGCTGGAAATGCCTACATCGGAGAAGCTCGTGTTCTGAGAGCGATAACCTATCATACTTTGCTCATCAACTTTGCGCGTCCTTATCGCGATGGAAATGGTTCGAAGCCCGGACTTCCGGTCTATACCAAAGGGAATAGTACGCCAGCAGTAGTAGACGAGAATGCTCAGGTTCAACGTAGCACAGTCGCGGATACTTACAAATTCATTCTTGATGATTTGAACTTCGCGGAACTAAATCTCCCGGAGACACGTGACAACTACCCTGTAACCCGTGCGGTGAAAGGCGCAGCAATATCAATCAAGACCAGGGTGTATCTGCACATGGGTGATTGGACCAATGTGATTACAGAAGCCAACAAGATTGTATCTGCTTCAGCGCCATTCAAGAGTCCTATAGGTGGTTATCAACTAACAACAAAGGTTGACGGACCGTGGGTAGATAACTCAAGTTCCGAAAGTATCTTCTCAATGGAGATGAGCGCGGTGGACGACCTCAACACCAATTCAGGCCTGGCTCGTATGATTGCAAGCCCTTCTGAGGGAGCGCGTGGTGAATATGCCATCAGTCCAATTCTCTGGAATCAGAGTTTTTGGCATCCTGATGATTTGAGACGAACACTTATAGTCAAAGACAATGGTTCACGCTACTATACCGACAAATACAGGGACTACACCAACTGGACTGACTTTGCTCCAATTATTCGGTACGCCGAAGTATTGCTAAACCTGGCAGAAGCTGAAGGACGCACCAATGGCATCAGTGCAAGAGCGTTGAGTCTTTTAAACGCAATTCGCGATCGCGCCAAATCAGGTGCAATGACTTCTTATACATTGGCAAGCTTTGGGTCAGCGAAAGATTTTGTTCTGGCCATTTTAAATGAAAGACGAATTGAATTATTGGGAGAAGGAAGCCGTTGGCCAGATATCCATCGCAATGCCGTGGATTCTGATTTCACAACGAGTGGAATTCCAGCAAAAATGAATTCTTCGGACGTTACATCCTTTGATGTCTATACCATTGGCACACCCCCGACAACTTTGGGAGTGAAGGCTATCCCTTATGATGATTTCAGATTCCTCTGGCCATTTCCAAACTCAGAAGTTTCAAGAAACCCAACACTCGCAGCAGAACAAAATCCTGGCTACTAACGAATCAATGCGATGAAAAAAATAATAACTATACTTTCTCTCTGCGCTATGCTTTTTGCTGTCGCGTGTAATGACGATGACTACGGTCCGACGATATACGAATATGCGGCTATCAATTCTGCCGATACACCCGAATCTGCTACAGAAGATGATGCTGATGGAATTTCAATCCCGGTTGTTTATGGCGGAAGACTTTCCAATCCATCGAGCTTTACCGTGAACTACACGATTACAGGCGGTACGTATGGTACTGACTATACTGTAGTAGATGGCAATGGTGCATCGGGAAGCGTTACGATTCCGGCTGGGGCGGACCCTGAGACTGCAATCCAGATCATCGGTGTTCCAGATCTCGATCTTGAGGACAACGTTGAATTGACAGTTACGCTGTCGGCTACATCCAACGGACTGGCTATTGGTTATCCTGGCGTGTCAACGGTAACGGTAACCTTAGAAGACGATGATTGCTTATACGAAGAAGAAACTTACGTAGCCACCGCAGGCGGACATGAATATTATTCTGACGGGTCAGAATATCCGGATGGCGCACCCGACTATCCAGTAGGCTTCACATTAACTGGCGAACATGAATTTACCATGGATAATTATTGGGGAAGTAGCTATGAAGTGAAACTTACTATAGATCCTGCAACTCTGGTAATCACAGTACCCGCTCAAACGCTCACAGATGGTTCAACCGTTGTCGGCACGGGTAAACTTTCAACATGCTCACGGATCATGACAATACAAACCGTTTTAGTCAACGGCGGCTCGACTTATGATTTCAAAAACACATACACGTTTCCGGAGTGAATTTTATTAATAAATAGAATTCTGTTGAATAAAGGCTGCCATTTGGCAGCCTTTATTGTTATAATCAGGCCTGACAAGCTCGAACTTTTGCGTATTTCCCGCAGTTTGAATAAGATATTGACCACAAACGGCAGACAGAGAGGTTTAGTCTGATGCTTTTTTTGTCTGGAGCGTACTTTATATTTGCACCGGGAACTCGTTATGATCTACGTTAGTCGCAAAGAACATTTTAATGCAGCACACAAGTTGTACAACCCCGCGTGGTCAGTCGAAAGGAATGTGGAAGTCTTTGGCCCCTGCGCGAATGAAAACTGGCATGGGCACAACTTCGATTTGATCGTTACAATCAAAGGGACGCCAGATCCGTTGACTGGCTTTGTTGTGGATCTCAAAAAACTCAGCACCCTCATTCGTGCAGAAGTGATTGACAAGCTTGATCACAAAAATCTAAACCTCGATGTCGATTTCATGGCAGGCAAACTGGCGAGCTGTGAAAATCTTATTGTTGAGATCTGGAAAATATTATCGCACCACCTTCCGTCTATTACAACACACGGAAAACTTCACGGGATCCGTCTCTACGAAACACCGCGCAACTATGTTGAATACTTTGGTGAACAATAGAAAAATTATTCCCTGTATTAACTCATGAAATATTATCTCGTAGCAGGGGAGCGTTCCGGTGATCTACATGCAGGTAACCTCGTTCACGAGTTACGCGCACTTGACCCGTCAGGCGAGTTTCGTGGCTTCGGAGGCGACCATATGAAATCGGAGGGTGTAGTATTAACGGTTCATTACGTGGACCTGGCGTTTATGGGTTTTGTCGAGGTGGTCACGAACCTCAACAAGATCAATAAGTACATCAGACTCTGTCGCAGCGACATCGAGGGATTTCAGCCCGATATTATTATCCTGATTGACTACGGCGGATTCAACGCACAGATTGCGCGATTCGCGAAAAGAAAAAAATTCCGTGTCGACTATTATATCCCACCGAAATACTGGGCGTGGTGGGAGGGCAGGGCACGGGGATTGAAGCGCCACGTTGATAACCTTTACGTTATTCTTCCTTTCGAGAAAGAGTTCTTTAAAAAATTCAATTGGAATGCACAGTATGTAGGCAATCCAGTGCTCGATGCTGTGAAAGCACATGATCCGGATCCAGCATTTCTCGAAAAATTTAAACTGACCAAGCCTTTTGTTGCTTTACTTCCGGGCAGCCGGAAACAGGAATTGTCGCGTATCCTGCCGTTGTTATTGGAGGTTACAAAACGGTTTTCAGGACGGCATTTTGCCATTGCTGCTGTCAGCAATCTTCCCCCATCTATGTATGAGGAAATCGGCAAGCAACCTAACGTAACGCTTGTATTTGAGGACACGTACAACCTGCTGACGCATGCTTCGGCAGCCATCGTTACTTCAGGAACAGCAACACTGGAAACAGCGCTTTTTCGGGTACCGCAGATCGTAGTTTATAAAGCGAACGCAGTCTCGTACTTTCTTGGAAAGCTTTTGGTTCGTGTTCCATTTATATCACTCGTTAATTTGATTGCTGGAAGAGAGGTCGTTAAAGAAATGTTACAGTCCGCGGCAAACCCTCAAAGTGTGTCTCAGGAGTTGGAGAAGATATTGGTGAACGCATCATATCGCGAATCAATGCTGGAAGGTTATGGGGATATTATCAAACAGTTGGATACTGGCTCAGCCTCCAAAAATACTGCCCGACTGATGTTTGAGGCCACAAAGTCAGTTAGCGTGACAGACCGTGCCTTGTCTTAATCGAAGCATTGGCATCTCTGTTGAGTGTTAATGTCGCGTTTGCGTTTAGAATAATAATCGATTTATTGACTGTTGATTTATTATTTCAACCATTATCGCGTCAAATTTTTATGGAACCGGCTTATTTATTGTAGAATAGTTCCACCAACCCCCACCCCCAACTTAAGTACAACTATCACTAGTCTTTGAGTAGGCTTTGAGTAGGCTTCGCCCTCGGTGATCCCCGTAATTTGTCGCATGGTCTCGGTTCGTTCAAGCTGCTTGCCTAAACCGCAAATGAGAAAATAAAAAGGCCGTCCTTTCGAGACGGCCTTCACACATAGTGTTAATAATCTTACTGTATCGTCTAAGCGACTTTCAGTTTGCTGTATTGTGACTTACTGAATTTTTCTTCAGCATAAGCTCTACTGATCACAAGCGTGTTGGAATTCTTATCAGATGGCATTTCAAACATTGCGTCGTTGATAATTGCTTCGCAGATTGATCTCAAACCTCTGGCTCCAAGCTTAAACTCAAGCGCTTTCTCAACAATGAAATCAACCGCGCCGTCTTTAATCTCAAGACTGATTTCCTCCATATCAAACAATTTTTTGTATTGCTTGATCAAAGCATTTTTGGGCTCAGTAAGTATTTTGCGCAATGCTTCGCGATCCAGTGGGTTCAGATAGGAGACAACCGGGAGACGACCAATTAGTTCGGGAATTAGTCCGAAACTCTTCAGATCCTGCGCGGTAATAAACTGCAACAGGTTATCCTTATCCAGGTTTGTATGACTACCGTCGTGGCCTGCAACAAATCCGAGGGGGCGTGTATTCAGACGGTTGGCAATGAATCTCGAAATGCCTTCAAAGGCGCCACCGCATATGAACAAAATATTTTCTGTATTCACCGTAATCATTTTCTGATCAGGATGTTTACGTCCGCCCTGCGGGGGAACGTTAACAGCAGTCCCTTCAAGCAATTTCAAGAGCGCTTGTTGTACACCTTCGCCACTTACATCGCGTGTAATAGACGGATTATCTGATTTTCGTGCGATCTTATCGATCTCGTCAATGTATACAATGCCACGTTCAGCAGCCTCTACGTTGTAATCAGCAGCCTGAAGAAGTCTGGTGAGGATACTTTCAACATCCTCGCCAACATAGCCCGCTTCCGTAAGCACCGTTGCGTCGGCAATACAAAACGGAACCTGTAATAGTTTAGCCAGCGTTCTTGCAAGATAGGTTTTACCAGTCCCGGTTTCACCAGCCATAATAATGTTCGATTTCTCGATCATGACATCATTGTCCAGCTTGCGCTGCATCAATCGCTTATAGTGATTGTAGACGGCAACTGACATGATCTTCTTTGCCTCATCCTGACCGATCACATATTCATCAAGAAATTTCTTGATTTCCAAAGGCTTGATAAGCTTGAAGTTAGGAGAAAACCCACCTTCAGTTTTGCTCTTTTTTTCTTCTCCAAGAATCTGATTAGCCTGGGTCACGCACTTATCACAAATATGCGCGTGAATACCCGAGATCATCAGGTCCACATCCTTCTTGTTTCGACCACAAAACGAACACGTAACTTCAGCCATGCCTAGTGTAGATTATAATAAAACCGATGTGCCAACACGAACCGTAAAGATAATCAATATTCGGCACATCGGTTACGAACGCTAAATCCGGAAAAAAAGGTCAGCTTTTCTTACGATCGAGCACTTCATCGATCAAACCATACTCTTTGGCCTCAGCTGCCCGCATCCAGTAGTCGCGATCTGAGTCTTTTTCAATTTTATCATATTTGACGCCGCTGTGCTTTGCGAGGATGTTGTAAAGATCCTTCTTTACCTCAAGCGTTTGTCGCAGGGAAATTTCCATGTCAGAAGCCTGACCCTGCATTCCACTCATCGGCTGATGGATCATCACCCTTGAGTGAGTTAATCCAGAACGTTTCTTAGGTGCGCCTGCCGTCAATAAAACGGCGGCCATCGACGCTGCGAGACCGGTACAGATTGTCGCTACATCAGGGTTGATGTATTGCATGGTATCATAGATACCAAGGCCGGCATAGACTGATCCACCCGGGCTGTTGATATACATAATAATATCTTTTTTTGGATCGGAGGATTCCAGGAACAGCAGTTGGGCCGTGATAAGGTTTGCAATTCCATCGTCAACGGGCAATCCAAGGAAAATAATCCGATCTGATATAAGTCGAGTGAAAACATCTATAGCACGAAAGTTACCCGGACGCTCTTCGATGACGTATTGCGTCATGTTATCAATTTTTTGCGCATAACTGTCGATCGTATTACCGCTCATTCCCAGGTGGTGAACCGCATACTTTCTGAATTCATTGTTGTTATTCATATTATGTTGTTTTTACAATGGAGGACTCTGTTCGAAGCGGCGGAATCCAGTCGCCTGAACAATCATAGTTAACAGGAAGATAAAATACAACCTTACAACCCCGATAAACGAAAAATGGTTTTAAGTTGCCCTAAAACCATTGTCGGTTTTCGTTCGATATTATTGTAAGAGGATTAATGCTTGTGTTCAGCAACGATCTTTTTAAATTCATCCACCGTGACGGTTTTCTCCTCAACTGTGATATGATCACGGATATGCTTCAGAATTTTCTCTGCCCGCAATTGATTATAAAGTTTCATGAAATTCTGGCCGCTCTCGTTTTGAAGATAATTGTCTGCGATTCCGTCGAGTCGGTCGCTGATCTGTGAAGCAAAGGCTTCACCACCAAATTGTGCAACGATTATCTCTTTGGCCTTCGCCTTTACTTCGTCAGTCTCGACGGTGATCTTATTATCCTCAGCGATTCTGTTCTTCACAAGATCCCATTTCAATCCACGTTTGTATTGCTCAAACTCCTTCTCAAGCATTGAATCAGTAACCTGTCCGTTGCTGGAAGATTTCAACCAGCTCTTTAGAAAATCATTCGGGAGGTTGATATTCGTGTTTGAAATAAAGTAATCTTCTATGTGATGTTCCAGGAAGTGATCTGACTCACGTTTATAATTTTCGCCAATCGTTTCTTTGATCTTGGCAATGAAGCTAGGCTCATCGTTTACGACATCCTTACCAAAGACTCTGTCGTAAAGTTCTATACCAAGATCTGCAGGATCAGTCTTGCTGATCGTATCAATGTTAAAGAGAAACGTTCCGCTCACTGCAGATGCTTCATCTTCACTCATTCCAAGCAGTTGAAGTTTATCGTCGTTGTCAATAAACGCTTTCGCAATGTCGAATTCCACAGCATCAGCTTTTTGAACACCGATAAATTTTGATTGTTCAGCGGCAGCTACTTTGTCAATTGCGATAATGGCACTTTCGCGTTTGAAGTCACCTTCCTTGGCAACCAGTTCGCCAAACAAATTACTAGACTCATCGCTCTGCTCAGGATACGACACCTTTCCAAAACGCTTCTTTAGATCGGCTACCGTCTCATCGATTGTTTTTTTATCTACTTCAATCGGATAAGATTTCACCTTCACCTTTGGCGAAAGATCATAAGCAAAATCCTCAACCATTCCGATCTGGTACTCGAATTCGAAATTCTTTTGCGCTTCCCAATCTATATTTGATGCCTTATCCTGGTTGGGTAATGGCTCACCAAGTATTTTGATGTTATTGTCTTTTATGTAATCAGACAGCTTGTGTGACAGTAGATGATTTATCTCCTCGACAAGGATAGACTTTCCGAACATTTTTTTAATCACGCCTGTTGGAACCTTGCCTTGACGAAAGCCTTTGATGGTTGCCTTTCGCGCGTAATCCTTTACCTTCTCTTCAACCTTCGGTTGATAATCACCTTCGGTTAATTTGATTCTAATTAAACCTTCGGTGTTGTTTGTTTTGTCGAGTGTTATTTCCAAAGCTTATACTTTAATAATTCACTTAATAAGTAAGAACCCTCAGTGTTCGTATTCACTACGCTCACAGAGGGTTCAGTGCGGATGAAGGGACTCGAACCCCCACGCCTTTCGGCACCAGATCCTAAGTCTGGCACGGCTACCAATTACGCCACATCCGCATACATTACTAATACTAACTTTCTCACTGATCCACCATCTTTCACGTGAAAGAAGAAAACTGCAGATCCTAATTCTGTCCCGACGCGTCGGGGTACTCATTACGCCACATCCGCATATACTACTATCGTTCGGTGTTGCGGATAACGGTGTAATTGGCGATCTTCAGATTTTGCCAGCAGAAACACCCTTCCCACAAAAACGAGGGGCAAATTTATGGAATATTCACAAATAAGAAATATTTTATAATTGTTATAACTAAAAAGGCTTTTTGCCTATTTGGAAACATAGAAATCTTATTTTTTAGGACCTTATAATCAGAATATTAGGAAATGGTGATAGATGCCGAACTGGAGAAGAAAGAAATTATCAGCCGTTACAGGAGACTACTACGAAAAGCAAAACCTATCCTTAACGATGGTGATGCAAAACTGATCAAGAAAGCATTTACTATGGCGTTGGATGCCCACAAGGACATGCGCCGGAAATCGGGGGAGCCTTTCATATTTCATCCTCTGGCAGTGGCCGAGATATGCGTTGAGGAGATTGGACTAGGCACCACTTCTGTCATATCTGCGCTTATGCATGACGTTGTGGAGGATACTGAGATCGAGTTGGCCGACATCGAAAGGATATTCGGAAAGAAGATCACCAAAATCATAGATGGTCTCACAAAAATCAGAGGCGTATTCGATTACGGTACATCCCAGCAGGCGGAAAACTTCAGAAAGATGCTTTTTACACTCTCTGAAGATGTTCGGGTTATACTCATCAAACTTGCTGACCGTCTGCATAATATGCGAACCCTCGACAGCATGCCGCGCAATAAGCAACTCAAAGTTGCTAACGAAACGATATACCTGTATGCACCGCTTGCGCACCGTCTCGGATTGAATGCCATTAAGACTGAATTGGAAGACCTCTATCTCAGGTTTACTGACAAATCTGTTTATGACGCGATCGCAAGTGATATCGACACCACAAGGACTGCGCGCACTAAGTTTATTAAAGCATTCATGGTTCCTATCAAGGACGAACTGGATAAACTTACCATCGAGTTTGAGATAAAGGGCAGGCCAAAGTCGATCTATTCAATCAGGAATAAGATGCGCAAGCAGAATATTCCGTTTGAAGAAGTATTTGACCTATTCGCTATCAGAATAATCATCGATACGGATCTGGATCATGAAAAGGCGTTATGCTGGCAAGTTTATTCAATTGTAACGGACTATTACACGCCAAATCCAAATCGTTTGCGCGACTGGATCAGCACACCAAAAGCTAATGGATATGAATCACTTCACACTACCGTTATGGCTAAGAACGGCCAATGGGTGGAAGTTCAGATCCGAAGTAAAAGGATGGATGAAATAGCTGAAAAAGGCTATGCCGCCCATTGGAAATATAAGGACAGCAGTACGACAGCGGAATCGAACCTGGAAAAATGGCTTGCGCGCGTTCGGGATCTACTTGAACAGAACAATCATTCGGCCCTCGATTTCGTGGATGACTTCAGAGGAAACCTTTTCAGCGATGAGGTATTTGTTTTTACACCAAAAGGTGAACTAAAAACATTGCCCTACGGCGCCACAGCCCTCGATTTCGCCTTTGATATCCACACTCAGGTAGGATCCCGATGTATCGGTGCAAAAGTCAACAACAAGCTCGTCGCCATTAATTATGTGCTTAAAAATGGAGATCAAATAGAGATATTGACGTCTCAGAAGCAAAGACCCCATGAAGATTGGCTTCGTTTTGTGGTTAGCTCAAAGGCAAAGACAAGAATCAAGGATGAGCTGAAGGAGGATAAAAAGAAATCGGCGGATGAAGGAAAGGAAATTCTTATTCGGAAGCTCCGCCTGCTGAAGGAAGAGTCCACACAGCAGCTTTTGGAACAAATGCGCGAGTATTTTAAGGTGTCTTCCAATCTTGAACTCTACTATCGAGTAGGCAAAGGCCTTATCACTTCGGCGGAAGTGAAGAAATTTTCAGAAAATAAACCCCTTCCAGGGACACGCACCAAGTCACTGGTGCAGTCTGAAGGAAAGCTGATTGAACAGGAACTGACGCAGATCAAAAACAGGCATCACGACATCCTGCTTATAGGTGAAGACCGAGATGTCGTCGATTATAAGCTAGCGAAATGCTGTAGCCCGATCCCGGGCGACGATGTTTTTGGTTTTGTAACGGCCAACGAGGGTATTAAAATCCACCGGACCAATTGTAAGAATGCCCCGGAATTACTCTCACATCATGGAAACAGGGTCGTAAAAGCGAAATGGACATCACAACATGAAGTAGCATTCCTCACGGGATTGAAAATTCTGGGTACTGACCGCGTCGGATTGATCAATGACGTCACGAAAATTATTTCCGAGGAACTCAAAGTTAACATGAGTTCCATGTCAATCCACACCGATTTCGGTATTTTCGAGGGTGAGATCATGCTTTATGTGAATGATACCAGGCATTTGGAACACCTGATCGAGCGGTTGAGAGGTGTTGAAGGGGTTGAAAAGGTAAACCGTTTTGATTCCAAAGAGTAGGAGTGCCGTAATTTCCCATATACTATTATCTTTGCGCGGCAATTGAAGATGGTACTCAATTCTAAGATCTACGACGAAGTCAAGAAAATTTTCACAGCATACCTTGAAAACAAGGAGTTGAGAAAAACGCCTGAGCGATATGCTATCCTGGAGGAGATTTATTCCAGACAGGGGCATTTTGATGTGGAGTCACTCTACATCAGTATGAAGAACAAGAACTATCGTGTAAGCCGGGCGACCGTTTATAACACACTAGATCTGCTTGTAGAGTGTGATCTGGTGAGCAAGCATCAGTTCGGAAAGAATCTTGCGCAATACGAAAAATCGTACGGATACAAGCAACATGATCACCTGATCTGCACCGAGTGCCATAAAGTGATCGAATTTTGCGACCCGCGAATCCAGAATATTCAAAGTACTGTTGAGGAGATTCTTCACTTTAACGTGATGCATCATTCTCTCATTTTGTACGCCTCTTGCACACGCGAGAATTGTGAGAACAAGAAAGCTGCTTCAAACTAAACTTTTGCCATGACGTTCAATCACGAAATTAAGGGTAATAAACTCGTCCTGCGCCTGGGTGGAGATCTCATTGGCGAAGATAATGGTGCAGCGATTGTTGAAGTAGTGACCGATGCATTGCAAAAGAAGATTATGACTTGTATCGTCGACATCTCAGGTCTTCGTTATATTAATAGCAGTGGGATCGGTGTGCTGATTATCATACTAACGAAATTCAGGAATAAGGATGGTGAAGTTTATCTGATGAAGCCATCAGAAAGCGTTCAGAAGCTTCTGGTGATCACAAAACTGAACGCCATTTTTCATATTGTTCAGTCCGAAGACGAAGTCAAGTAGTTTATAACAATTGTCCATTTATTAAGAGATGTCGAAAGTAGATGTTTTATTAGGTCTTCAGTGGGGTGATGAAGGCAAAGGTAAGATTGTTGACGTGTTGGCTCCCCGTTATGACGTAGTGGCGAGATTCCAGGGCGGGCCTAATGCTGGCCATACGCTTGAGTTCGACGGCATAAAACATGTGCTGCATCAGATTCCATCAGGAATTTTCAGAGATAAAACACGCAATATTATTGGCAATGGTGTTGTGCTGGATCCCTTTGTTTTCAAAATGGAAATAGAGAAATTAATGAAGTATAAGCCTCAGGTGAAATCGAATTTGTTCATTTCAAAAAAGGCGACGCTTATTCTCCCAACGCACAGACTACTGGACCAGGCTTATGAGAAAGCTAAAGGTGATAACAAGATTGGGTCTACATTGAAAGGCATTGGTCCGACATATCAGGATAAGATTGGAAGACAGGGATTGAGAGTGGGAGATATTCTCGCGCCAAACTTTAATGAGAAGTTCAAGGTATTGACTGAGATTCACTTTAAGATTTTAAAGGATCATGATATTCAGTTTAATTGGAGTGAACTTGAAACGCAGTTTTTGGACTCGGTAAATTTTTTGAGGGGATTCAATCTTATTGAAAGCGAATATTTTCTCAACCAGGAGCTTACGAACGGGTCGACTATTTTGGCGGAAGGCGCTCAGGGTGCACTGCTTGACATTGACTTCGGAAGTTATCCGTTTGTGACAAGTTCAAATACGGTTACTGCGGGAGCGTGTACTGGATTGGGTGTTGCTCCGTGTCATATTGGTGAGGTGTATGGAATATTTAAGGCGTATAGCACAAGGGTTGGGAGTGGTCCGTTTCCTACAGAGTTGATTGATGATGAAGGTGAGCTTATCAGGAAAGAAGGCAAGGAATTTGGTTCTACTACTGGTAGGGCTAGACGTTGCGGATGGATCGATCTTCCTGCGTTGAAGTATTCTATCATGATTAATGGTGTTACGCAGTTGTTGATGATGAAGGCGGACGTGTTAAGTATTTTTCCTATCATCAAAGCGTGTGTTCACTACCAGTTAAAGGATGGAACATTGACAGATATGCTACCTTACGAGCAGGTGAATGAAAAAATTACACCTGTTTATAAAGAATTTAAGGGCTGGAACGTACCATTGAACGTGGATGGGATGTCCATAGAAAATTTGCCTGAAGAACTTAACGACTATATAAAGTTTCTTGAGGAACAGCTTCAGGTTCCCATTACGATGGTTTCGACAGGTCCTGACCGGAAGCAGACTATCATGCGTCAGATGAAGCTTGTGTAAATATTTCTTGGTGCTACTTGCACTGATATGACCAAACCGATACATTTGCATCCCCTTTTAGAAGAAGAGGGGAGATTGTTACTGAAACAGGGTTTTTTCGGCATTGTGGCGAATTGATCCTCAGGTTTTTGTCCGCCGTGAGGCGAGTACAGAAAACAACGTTCATTGAATGGATGGAAATTGATAGCGGACCTGCGAATATTTACGGGTATGCATATACTGAGGTTACCCTAAGGTGATCTGAGGGTGCAGAGGTAGATATATCGCGATTAATTCTTTTG
>JBDSKX010000140.1:0-18480 GCA_039916665.1 Chryseolinea sp.
CAGATAGGTTTGTCAATAATTATGAAACTCACGCGATTTCGCCTCGTGAATTCTTCAATCCGGTCTACAACAAATCCAACTTCCATTTTGAACTCATAATTCAGCGATGTGCCCAATAATAAATCTCTCTCATAGACTAAAAATTTGTCGCCAATATCCTGTTCACGACGTTTTTTCCACTCAAACACGTCTTCCTCAAGCCCTCTTGTTAACCTGTAACTATAAAGAATAGTTAGTCTGGCACCGTATTCAGTTGAGAAAAAAACGGCCCACATTAATGCCTCCCTCGTCCCTTCTGAGAAATCTACAACGCATAGGATGCTATTTATATCTCGCTTGTGCGTGGCAATCATTTACAATATTACTGTCGTCCGGTCCCATTTTTTCAGATAATTGAAAGGCATAAAGCTGATTTTTGTCATATTGTAACCCAGCGACACCACTAACTTGCTTGTGAATGGAAAAATCCAGAACGTCAGATCTCATCACCAGTGAAGCATACCGCGAAATCTTTCATAGTATGGCAGAAGGTATCATTATGGTTGATGTTGATGGAAAAATTGTTGTGGCAAATCCTGTCGCCGAACAATTATTCGCATACCCTAAGGACGCCCTAATTGGGTTGACCATGGAGGTACTACTTCCCGTACGATTCTCGATGGGGCACGCAAATTTCAGGCATGCCTTCAATGCACGTCCACAACCAAGGCGCATGGGCGCCGGGCGAGATCTTACTGCCTTACGAAAAGATGGTACCGAATTCCCAGTAGAAATCTCATTGAGCTTTACTAAGGTAAAAGATGAGCTGCTCGTGATGGCCTTTATAAGCGACATATCGTGGAGGAAGAAAACTGAGGATGCATTGAAACGGAGTGAGGAACAATTGATTGTTTATGCAGCCGAATTGGAAAAAAAAGTGGAGATGCGAACCGAGGCTCTTAACAATTCAATCCTAAAACTTGAAGAAGAAGTGACGGAAAGAAAAAAGGCGGAACAAGAGGCTCGTCGTGCTTTAGAAAAGGAGAAAGAACTTAATGAACTTAAAAGCAATTTCGTCACGATTGCCTCGCATGAATTTCGCACGCCGCTCAGTTCAATATTAAGTTCCGCCTCACTGATCCATCAATATAATGAAAGGCAAGAGCCTGATAAACTGGAGAAGCACGTGAAGCGGATCAAATCTTCCGTCAATCATTTGACAGGAATATTAAACGATTTCCTGTCATTGGGCAAACTTGAAGAGGGGAAGATCGAGCTAATCCATGAGGAAGTTATCCCTCAAGTTTTTTTGGATGAAGTAAAAGAAGAAATTGTCGGCAGCATTAAACCAGGGCAAAGCATTGTTATTGATTGTCAGGTAGGCAACGCTAAATTCGTTTCTGACGGAAGAGTGCTTCAGCACATTCTTTTCAATCTCATTACAAACGCCAGCAAATATTCAGAAAAGGAAATTCATATCGTCTGTAAGGTGGTTGAAGACTCCATTGTATTCGAAGTGATTGATCAGGGAATCGGAATTCCTAAAGACGAGCAAAAATATATGTTCGATCGTTTTTTCAGAGCGAAAAATGCCGGAAACGTTCAAGGCACAGGACTCGGATTAAATATTGTAAAGCGCTACGTCGAGTTATTACAGGGAAGTGTCGTCTTTACAAGTCAATATGGTGAAGGGTCAACCTTTACAGTATCTATCCCACTATCAACTCAAAAATAAAGTACAAGATGAAAAAGATCGTGTTAATCGAAGATAATCCCGACGTCCGCGAAAACACTGTAGAAATATTGATGCTAGCCGGGTATGATGTGAAAATCGCCCCCAATGGAAAACTCGGAGTCGAGTTGGCTATTCATGAAAAACCGGATTTGATTATATGCGACATCATGATGCCAGAACTTGATGGCTATGGCGTCCTTCACATTCTAAGTAAAAAGGAAGAAACATCGGGAATTCCATTCATATTCATGACTGCCAAGACAGAAAAGTCGGATATCAGAAAGGGGATGAATCTTGGGGCGGATGATTATCTGACTAAACCTTTTGATGATACCGATCTTCTCAACGCGATTGAAACACGCCTTCGGAAGAATGCCATGATCCATAAAATATACGAGCCATCGGCGGCAGGTTTGGATTCCTTTATTAATGATGCCGCGAAAGTTTTGAATATCAAAGATCTCGGAAAAGATAAGAAAGTAAAAGTCTTTAAAAAGAAGAGCGAAGTATTCTCTGAAGGTGATGCACCTTTGAATGTCTATTTCGTAAAATCCGGCCATATCAAATTGGTAAAAGGACATCCCGACGGCAAGGAGTTCATTACCGGCCTTGTCAATGAAAATGACTTCTTTGGATTCGAACCAATCCTCCAGAGCACAAACTATCAGGAGTCCGCTATTGCTTTACAAGATAGCCAGATCACCATTATACCTAAGATCGACTTTTTTACGATGTTACAGTCGCCAGAAGTATCATCGACGTTTATTTCACTGTTGTGCAAAAAAGTGACTGAAAAAGAAAACCAATTGGTGAACCTGGCTTACAATTCAGTCAGACAGAGAACTGCCGAAGCACTGTTGAAGTCAAATCAATTGAAAGACAAACAAGAGAATATTCAGATCTCGCGGGAAGATCTTGCAAAGATGGTCGGGACTGCCGCTGAATCGGTGATACGAGTATTATCAGATTTTAAAGATGAAGACCTGATTGAGGTCGAGGGAGGAAAGATAAGAATCAAATCAGTGGCGAAACTTGAGAAAGTTGTGCGCTGGAACGTTGTTCGATAATAGCAATGACTGCCCTGAAAATCCGAAGTGCTACAGCAACCAGTCAAACGGACACCTTTCCGACCCGTTGCCGAAGTCCTTTCGCATTGTGTCAATTTAGCTGACGTCTCGCCTGGCAATCATATTCAGTGTTCACAAACCTCTTTTGATATGGCATTGGATGTTAGTCAAATTCCTCCCCTCCAACCGCTGGCATTTGCGATTTCAAGAATATGCTGAATATCATTTTCGCAAATGACTATTGTCATGCCCCTACCATAAATTAAAGCCAATCTTAGTGATATAATTAATGGCTAACATGCCGCACTTGCCTCTGTTGGGCTAAAACCGTGCAAGTCCCACAACGGTATCAATGGGCAATTTCGGGCAATAAAAAATAATCTCCTCTCAATTTTATGAAACTTTACATTAAACACATGGTCAGTCCTCGTTGCAAAATGATACTGGCATCCGAAATTAAGGAGCTTGGATTGCAAGCCACAGCTGTGGAACTGGGGATTGCTGAGATTACCGAAATTCTCACACCGCAGCAGCATTCTACGTTAACCCAAAATCTGAAAAAATCAGGACTTGAATTGCTTGAAAATAAAAAAGACATACTTATTGAGAGAATAAAGGCAGCCATCATAGAGATGATCCATTACTCGGACGAACTTCCTAAAATGAATTTTTCGGATTATATCAGTGAAAAGCTCAACTACGACTATACGTATTTGTCTAATTTGTTCACGCAAATGAAAGGCACTACTATTCAACATTTCATCATTGTTCACAAAATTGAGAAAGTCAAGGAACTACTACTATATGATCAGTTAAATCTTTCTGAAATATCCTATAAACTACACTATAGTAGCGTGGCCCATTTGTCAAACCAGTTCAAAAAGGTAACGGGGCTTTCTCCAAGCTTTTTTAAGAAGTTTTGTCAGAAGCGCGTATGTAACCTGGAGAATTTGTAAACCAAAACTGCTTAGCAAAATTCGGCCTTTTCCGAATGATCGATATCGGATGCCTTATGAGTTTCGCTCGAAAGGTGGCTAAGCACGTATGCTTCGTAAAACTCACGAAAGTGGTGTGTCGGCACATTGGCGGCTAACGGCATATGACCATGTCAACCAGGTCTGAAGGATGCTGTACTCCGGCGTGAAGGAAAGTTCGTATAATCAATATAACACCGGACAGGAACATCATTGACGTTGTTGCATTTTTTATACTGAATCGCAATCGACTTATTATTTGTATAACAAGAGGTGCAAGCCCAAGCATCATGGGGAGAGTTCCAACTCCAAACAGCAGCATAAAATTGAACCCGTCTGTACTTGCTGGCAACAACACGCAATAGCTTAGCGCGAGGGCAGAAAGCCCACAGGGCAAAAGACCATTAACCATTCCCATGGCAAACACTGAAAATGAATTCCTGTTATTGAGGTAATGACTGAATCTTTTTCTGATCAACAACGTGATTTGCTTTAACAGAGGAATCCTTAAGTCAGCAATTTTTGAAACCGCTAAGATCATGAGCATCACTCCAAAAAGAATTGAAATGACGGTCTGATAATTTCCTATTGGAAGCAGGGCACCGAATGAACTGCAAAGTGCTCCGAGCAAACTGTATGTTAATATCCGACCAGCGTTATAGAGTAGCCTGTTCCACGCTGCACCCGAGCTAAGTTTGGTCACTGCCATCAACAATGGACTGCACATTCCGGCACAATGAAGGCTCCCGGCAAATCCAAGAATTAATGCGGTGTAAAACATTTCATAGTTTTTATTATCTGGACAACCAGGTTAAACTTGCATTATCGCAGAGTTCCCGAGTTCGAGGGCTCTACTTTAACATTACCGACTTTGTGTTTGCATGCAATCATCACTATAAATAAATCACTGTCTCGTAATAGAACTCCTTTCCATGCATGCTCCATGTCATTTTCACCTTATACTTTCCACGCTCAAGTCCATTCATTGCAAAATATTTCTCGCCTTCGGTTTCGTTACTTAGCGACAGCATCCGATCCTGTTTAATGTTACGAGGGGAATACAGATGGATTTGTCCGTGATCAAGCTGGAAGTCAGACGGGCATTGAAGTTTAAGCTGATGATCTGCGGTTAATGTAATCGATGGTTGACGTTGTAACAGCTGTGCATTCCTCACGCGTTGCATCTGCGCACCGTAGTCCAACTCTTCCTGATAATAGTCGTTCGATACTAAACTTATATCCTCTCTTACGCAAATTGTAACCAATACGCCGATGAAAGCTGCAAATGCTACAAAAGCAACAACAATAGATTTACCCCAATTCATACAAATTCCGTTTAGTTTTCCTGAGCATCCTTTAAGCGACTTCTTACATCAGAAGATTTTGTGACGGGCCCTATAAATTTCACGTTTATTGACTGAATTCGTTCTCCATTTTGATAAACTGCCAGCCGCACCGTTGTTCGCGCGCTCTTGATTTGATCGGCAGGAATTTTAACAAAGAATATATTTTTAGTCATGTCTTCAGCTTTTACTAAAATGAGATTGCCATCTGCCTGCTCGAGCTTCGCGCCGGCCGGCGACTCAATACGTGTTTCTAATTTTATATTTTCGAAAGTTTTATTGACGAATTCGATATTGTAAAGGTTGGTGATATATCCGTCGGATGACTTTTGATAAAGCGTTCCTGCGACTTTGAGTACTGTTGTCTTGACATCCGACCGGGTTGCCAAAGTCAAGCCGAGAACTCCTATCAGAATAACTAGCACAATTGAATATCCTATTACGCGACCCGTAAATAACTTTTGCACACCATCCTTTATTGAAGAATACGAGGCGTATCGGATGAGTCCTTTTGGCTTGCCAATCTTAACCATGACGTCGTCACAGGCATCGATACATGCAGTGCAATTAACACATTCAAGCTGCGTTCCATTTCGGATGTCAATGCCGGTCGGACAAACATGAACGCACAGATGACAATCAATACAATCGCCTTTGGGCGTTGATTCCGGAACCTTCTTTTTCAGGTGTCCTCTTGGCTCTCCCCGAATCCAATCATAAGCCACTACAATTGACTCTTTCACCAGAAGTACGCCTTGCAATCTCCCATAGGGACATACAACGATACAAGCCTGCTCTCTGAACTTGGCATATACTCCGTAAAATACGCCTGTAAAAGTCATTAGTGCGATGAATCCTGAGAGGTTTTGTCCCGGTTTGTGGGATATGATGTTTAGCGTTTCCTTAGCGCCAAGGATATAAGCCATTACAGTATGGGCAATGATCAACGAAATGATGATGAAAATTGTATGCTTGAGGACTTTCTTACCAATCTTTCCCGCATCCCATTTTCTATTCGACAGTTTTCGTTGGGCGGGCGCATCTCCTTCGATCCAGTATTCAATTTTACGAAATACCATCTCCATGAAAAGCGTCTGTGGGCAAAGCCATCCGCACCAAACGCGGCCAAATACCACGGTGAATAAAATGATAAAAACAAAAAAGATAATCAGTGTCACCGCTAACAATACGAAGTCCTGCGGCCAAAAAGGTTGACCAAAGATTACAAAGTGCCGGTCGATAAAATTCAAAAGCAGAAATGGCTTTCCTCCAATGGTGAGGAAAGGACCTCCAAAAAAAAGCGTAAGGAGAAAAATTGCAACATATATTCTTTTAGTATGCAACGAACCATTTGGCTTCTTCGGATAAATCCATACCCGTTTTCCCTTGTCATCTACCGTTGCAATATTATCTCTGAATTGCTCTTCATACTGATAGACGTCCACCTTCTCTTCGTTCATAAGTTGTCTTTTTATAACGATGCGCTTGTTTTGGTAGAATCACTTGGTTGCTGAATCTGAATATTTTCCAGATTTCCCTGTGGCGCCTTTCCGTCAACAGGATTTGATCCCTGCAAACTCATGACGAAAAACGCGACGTCACGGACTTCAGATGGGCTCAAAGATTTGCCCCACGCTGGCATACCCTTTTCCACATATCCATGATCTATAGTATTAAATACATTCTTGATTCCACCTCCGTGTAGCCAATAGAGGTCAGTGAGGTTAGGCCCAATAGTATTGCCTGCACCATCTTTTCTGTGGCATGCAACGCAGTAACTGTCAAACGTCACTTTCCCTTTGGCTATGATTGGCGCATCCATTTTATACTCCAGGCTATCGACGTTAATAATTGAATGCGGTTGTGACGCCAATAAAAGTCTCTTCTTCTCATTCGCGGCTATAATTTCATTATTGTATTCCTCAATCGAGAGCGGCATACTTGCTGAGACGTGAAATACAAACAGATACACTATACTCCACCCAACCGATCCGGTGAAAAGCCATGTCCACCAAGGCGGAAGATGATTATCAAGTTCCCGAATTCCATCAAAGTCATGACCAATGTCAATATCCTTTTCCTTTTCAAGCGGAACACTGTCGTTTAATCTACGGCTTACTTTTGTAAAGAAAGATACTGGCGGAACATAGGCTATACCTTCAATCACGGCCTTTTCTTTTGCGTTCCTCTCTGCAAACATTCTGAGGACACGCAATGCCGTAATCATGACTGCGAAAAGCAATATGATTACGATAAATATGAACGTGATTACCAAATACAATGGTAACATAGGATCGCTGAGCAGATCGACCGAGATCTTTTTTTGGACTGGATCCGCCGCCGATGCAGAAAGAGCAGCTATTAGAAACGGAATAAGTGCGACTACCTTTTTCATACTAGCCTTTTTTAAAGTTTGTATTTTGTTGATCCTTAGAATCAAAGGGAATTTCACTCATCGCCTTTATCACATTTTTATCGACTGTGAATACCCACCACAAAAGGCTGATGAAAAAGATGAAGAATATTATAAAAGATATGACGGGCCATACCTCGATGTGATCTATGCTTTGAAGAACGTTCTTGTACATATACCTGATTATTAATTATGATCCACACTTTGGTTGTCTGCAGTCGTCTCGACTTTGATATCGCGCCCCAGACGCTGTAAATAAGATATGAGCGCAATAATCTCTGCATCCTCTCCAACTTCGATACCGTCTGCCTTTAAATTTTTAACAATACTTTCAGCTTGCTTCTCCAGATCTTCATTGGCTGAATCTTCATATCCCGCCGCATAGGGCACTCCGATCGTTCTCATGGCCTTGATCTTTCCACGCGTCAGGCTTTTGTCAATCTGTTGTTCAAACAACCAAGGATAGGATGGCATGATTGACCCGGTAGATACTGCATCCGGTGCAAGCAGGTGATTGTAATGCCAGCTATTGGAATATTTTCCATTAAGTCGCGCCAGATCAGGGCCCGTTCTTTTTGATCCCCACAGAAAAGGGTGATCATAAACAAACTCTCCGGCTTTTGAATATTCTCCGTACCGTTCAGTTTCAGAACGGAAAGGTCTTACCATTTGCGTATGACAGTTCACGCAACCTTCTCTGATATAAATATCCCTGCCGTGAAGCTCCAATGGCGAATAAGGCTTTACACTTGCGATAGTCGGAATATTTGATTTAATGAGAAATGCCGGAACCATTTCTATAACACCGCCGGCAAGTACGGCCAGTAGTGTTAATATTGAAAACAAAACAGGTTTGTGCTCAAGGATCCTATGGTGCCATCCCCCGGCTGTGGCGATGTACTTCTTTTCCAATGGAGCGGCTTCGGCTTCCTCATTGGCAATAAAATTTCCTGCTCTCGCCGTCTTAATCAAGTTGTAAGTCATGATGAACGCGCCTGACAAATACAATGCCCCACCCGTTGCTCTCAAAGCGTGCAATGGTAATATGGCGACTGTTGTTTCCAAAAAATTCTTGTAAACCAGGAAACCTTCCGGATTGAATTCCTTCCACATTAAACTTTGGACGACGCCTGATACATACATCGGCAAAGCATAAAAGATAATGCCGAGTGTTCCCAGCCAGAAGTGCGTGTTGGCAAGTTTAGTAGAGTAAAGTTTGGTATCCCACATGCGTGGTGTCATCCAGTAAAGCATCGCGAAGATCATGAAACCATTCCATCCCAGTCCGCCGACGTGAACGTGCGCCACAATCCAATCAGTATAGTGCGCTATGGCATTAACATTTTTTAAGGACAACAGTGGGCCCTCGAGTGTTACCATGCCATAAGCGGTAACAGCAACCACCATAAACTTAAGAACTGGTTCCTCACGTACTCTATCCCACGCACCACGCAGCGTCATTAATCCGTTTATCATTCCGCCCCACGATGGTGCGATTAGCATAATTGAAAAGACAACGCCAAGTGATTGAGCCCAATCAGGTAGCGCACTGTACAATAAGTGGTGAGGTCCGGCCCAGATATAAATGAATATCAGAGACCAAAAGTGAATGATCGATAGTCGATACGAATAAACAGGACGATTGGCAGCCTTCGGCAAAAAATAATACATGATGCCTAGAAATGGCGTTGTCAGAATAAAAGCTACCGCGTTGTGACCATACCACCACTGCACCAATGCGTCCTGGACACCAGCGTACCACGAATAACTTTTGAATGCAGTTACCGGTATTTCGAAAGAGTTCACGACATGTAGAACAGCAACGGCAATAAAAGTCGCGAGGTAAAACCATATCGCAACATACATATGACGCTCACGACGCTTGATGATTGTGCCGATCATATTCCATCCAAAGACAACCCAGATAATGGTAATTGCGATATCGATGGGCCATTCAAGTTCAGCGTACTCTTTTGAAGTTGTATACCCTAGAGGAAGCGTAATCGCAGCGGCCAGGATTATCAATTGCCAACCCCAGAAGTGCAACCAGCTTAGTTTATCACTGTACATTCTGGTTTTAAGCAAACGCTGCAAGGAATAATAGATGCCCGCGAACATTGCGTTACCGACAAAAGCAAAGATGACGGCGTTTGTGTGCAAAGGCCTGATTCTTCCAAAAGTCGTATACTGTGTATCAAAATTAAATACAGGGTAGACAAGCTGTGTCGCGGCGGTTAATCCCACAAGCATTCCTACGAGACCAAAAACAACCGTAGCGATCATGAACGCCTTGACAATCTTATTGTCGTAACTGAATTGCTCTATTCGCATAAAAACAAATGATTATTCGTTGATTGATTTGTCTGTAAAAGTATTTCGCTTCGTCTGGCTTAAATCTGACGATTGCCCGGCTGAAAACTGATTTTTGTCAGGGTTGAAGACTTGCTGTGTGTGTACCTTTAATAAGGTATTTTAAACTATGGAGTCATTTGTAAGCGATTTGTCCGGCAAGTCATTTCTGATAAATGAGCGGGTGTTTGCAAAGGCCATTCAATTGCCCGTGATGTCAATTATAAAGTCGCATCATCCAAACTTTTCCGAGCAGAGCATATGTGCATTGGAAGAATTGAATATCTATAGACAGGAATATATTACCGAATATCTTGAACGAGATGTTGGAGAATTAACTTCCCTGGAGTCCACCGTTCTTGAAACGCTAAAAAACAGAGATAGTATCTCCAGTAAGCTTTGTGAGCCAGATGAAAATCTGACGTTATCACAGAGAATGGCGGACAGGATTGCGTCATTTGGTGGCAGCTGGAAATTCATCTTAACTTTTTTCTCATTCTTAATTTGTTGGATTATCCTTAATGCGGTTTGGTATTCGAATAAATCATTTGACCCGTATCCATTCATTTTATTAAACTTGATTCTATCATGCGTAGCAGCGTTGCAGGCACCGCTTATCATGATGAGTCAGAACCGGCAAGAGGAGAAAGATCGTGAACGATCAAAAAAAGACTATATGATCAATTTAAAATCGGAAATCGAGATTCGAACACTGCACGAAAAAATTGATCATTTGATGATGCATCAGCAGCATGAGCTCATTCAAATCCAGAAACTTCAAATAGACATGATGCAGGATATTCTCGAAAGGGTTAATGCACCGGGGAACCATGCCAGCCTTAACACCGAATAGGGATTTAGCATTGGCACATTGTTGCCGGCAGGAGAAAACTCAAAAAAGTGATACATCAAATTGCCTTACTGAACATTTGAGAATTTGAGGCAGTGTATCGCTGTCTTTTATCAAAAACATTACAGATGTTTCGGATAAATGGCTCACCAACGCTGGTAACACGCAATCCACCTTGGTCAAAGAGGTAAATTAATCCTTCCTTTTCCATTCGTACGAGATCGTCCAGAATAGCAGAATCAACTACCTGATCCATTAATTCCTGATCAAGTTTACCGGTGCAGCTTAATTGCAGAATACATTTTCTGGTGTCAATATCTTCATCGTTCAGGATATGACCTTTACCAAGAGCAACGCCGTGATTTTTTATTGCTTCCGTATATTCTTCAACTCCTTTCAGATTTTGAGCATATGCGTAACCAGAGTCGCTTATAGAAGACGCGCCCAATCCGATCACGAGATCCGTCTGGCTCGTAGTATAGCCCATAAAATTTCGATGCAATTTACCGGCGACATATGCTTTAAATAGATCGTCTTTTTGTAGCGCGAAGTGGTCCATACCAATATCGGCATAGCCGGCATTCCTAAGCTTATGCTTTCCCAGATCATACAAATGTCGTTTGAGAAAACTTGAGGGCAAATCCTTTTCGCTATAGCCTCGTTGACCTGGTCTCAACCATGGAACGTGCGCATAGCTATAAAATGCGAGGCGATCGGGATGAAGTTCGAGAATTCTGTCAAAGGTGTCGGATACCGTAAATGGTGTCTGGAAAGGCAAACCATAGATGAGGTCGAAGTTGATAGAAGAATATCCTATCGATCTTGCCGTCATGCAGGCCTGTTCCAAATTTTCAAGTGGCTGAACGCGGTTTATGGTCTCTTGTACTTTCATATCGAGATCCTGGACACCAAAACTAACGCGATCAAATCCCAGATCATAAAGCGCCTGAAGGTGATCCTTTGACGTGTTGTTGGGATGTCCTTCGAAGCTAAACTCACGATCTTCATGGATATTAACATCCTCAAGCAGATACGACACCAACCACTTCAGATTTTCCGCGCCAAAAAAAGTGGGTGTACCGCCGCCCAATTGAAGCTCCCTAAGAAGCGGCTTTCGACCAAATACTTTCAAGTACGTATCCCACTCTTTCAGGAGCGATTGGATATAAGGTAATTCCCGTAAATGATTTTTCGTAATCCGAGTATTGCATGCACAATATGTGCACAAGCTTTCGCAAAATGGCAAATGAATATATACGCTTATTCCTTTAGAGTCATTTGATTCGGTAAATGCTCTGGATACAGTCTTAAACCATTCCGCGGAAGAGAATATATTCGTATCCCATTCTGGAACGGTAGGGTAACTGGTATATCTGGGCGTGGGAACATCATACTGACGTATGAGTTTTGTGCTATTCGGCTCGTTCATTCTTTTTCGTTTTTTTCTTTTTTACGGTACCGTCTCTGAGCATTCTCACGGAGGGCGAATAAGTGTCATCAAATTGTCCATCATTCAAACTCCACAGAAAGGAAATCAGAAAGCCGACGGCTATGAAAAGACTAATGCAGATCAATGCGATGATGATGTTCATTTCGTTATAAATTCAATTCTGCTAAAATGTGTTCTTGCTGCGAGGTTAACTGCAAATGATGAAAATACTACAACGCTAACGCTACTCAATGGCATCAATATAGCTGCCACCAATGGTGTAAGGTGGCCTGCCATAGCAAATGACAGCGCAACAGCATTATAAGAAAAAGATATCGCGAATGCCGACCTAAGAATGAAATTCGATGATTTCGCCAGCGCCATGAAATCATGCAGGAAACCTATCTGGTTACCTGTTATTATTCCATCACACGCCGGAGTGAAAATCCCCGTGTCATCACAAACTGCGACACCGACGTCACTTTGCTTTAAGGCACCAGAGTCGTTCAAGCCATCGCCGACCATCATGACTTTCTTCCCTTCATTTTGTAAGGTCTCCACGTAGTTCATTTTATCTTCTGGCGTTTGGGTGAACAGCATTTCTACCGATGAACCGAATAAATTCATCATGGCGTCCCTATCCCCATCACCATCGCCAGAAACTAAGGCCCGGCACTTTTGTCCTAATGCTTTTATCATTTGACTAACTCCTGGGCGAACCCTTGCATTAAGAGCGTAGAATCCCAGGATATCATCATCAACCGAAACGAAAACACGCGATTGCTCCAGATGAGCAGTATGAGGCGCATCAACAAATGCTGCTGAACCTACCTTGTATTGTCTTCCATTAAATTCAGCAATTAAACCCCGACCAGGAATCTCCATAAATGAATTCATCTCAACCTCCACGTATCTGCCAATGGATCTCTCGATTATTTTACTAAGCGGGTGTAATGACGCTCCGGTCATTACCTTTATGCATGCTTCGTCTTCCGCGGTAAGAGCACCAATAAAATTCGACGAAGGTTCATTTCCGTTAGTAATTGTGCCGGTCTTATCAAAGACAACGGTATCGATATTCGCAATCCGCTCGACCACGTCCGAATTCTTCAAATAGAATCCTCGTTTTCCAAATTCACGGAGTATGCTACCATAAGTAAAAGGTGCAGCGAGCGCCAAGGCACACGGACACGCCACCATCAATACGGACGTAATCACCAACCACATCCTCGACGGATCATGGAACTGCCATACAACGCCGGTTACAATTGCAAGGGCGATGACCACGATTGTAAATTTCCGGGCAGCACGGTCAATTAACTTTTTGTAGTGACTTTCATGCACTTTTCCGAATGCAGCCTTGTTCCAGAGGCTGGTTAGATGACTCTGATATGTTTGCCTTAAAACATGAAGTACAACAGGCTTTCCGATCACCCTGCCTCCGGCATAAACCAGATCATCCTTATGGCACGCAACTGGCCTGGATTCACCTGTAACGAAGCTGTAATCAATGAACGCCTCATCTTCCTGAAGGGTTGAATCCGCAGGGACAATCTCCATGTTCCGCAGTCGTATTACATCACCTGAACGTAACTGATATATCACTGTCGGTTTCCAGGTATTATCAACATACACGTTTACAGCAAGTGGAAAATATGATTTGAAGTCACGATCAAATGCGAGACTCTCATAAGTTTTACTTTGAAACCAACGGCCGATCAAAAGAAAAAACACCAGACCGGAAAATGAATCAAAGTATCCAGGACCGACGGACATTATAATTTCGTAGGTGCTTCTGACAAACAACGCAAGCAGCCCGAGCGCAATGGGAATATCAATGTTAACTTCTTTCACCCTGAGACTCTTCAGTGCAGAATTAAAATATCCACTCGCACTGTATGCAACGACGGGTACTGCAAGCAGCAGGTTCAGAAAAGAAAAAGTGGACCGTAGCAAACTATCATGACCATCTAATCCTAAATATTCAGGGAAACTGAATAGCATAATATTGCCAAAACAGAATCCAGCGACAGCCAGTTTGTAAACAAGTTGTCTATCGTTTTTTGATTTATCAGATAGGATGTCGTTTTCCTGCAGACTGATGATTGGCGCATATCCAACCTTTGCCAATAAAGCCGCCAAAGCCGAAAGTTTTACCTTCGAAGGATCGTAATCAATTGTCACAGATTTCCGACCAAAGCTTACTTCTGTTTTGATAATTGCATCATCGAATTTGTCAAGACTTTCCAGGAGCCATATACAGGAAGCACAATGAATTGCCGGTATATAAAAACTCACTTTCGACAAATGCTCCGACTCGAATTGCAAGATCTTCGCGGAGACATCGGCGTTATCCAGATAGTCATATGCTTCGGGAGCAACTTCCTTAAATCGCATTCTCGAGAATCCGTCAATCTCATAGTATTCACACAGGTCATTTTCGTTGAGAATCTCATACACAGTCTTGCAACCCTGACAACAAAACGATTTGCCATCAAATACAGATGTTGATTCACAAGGCTCCCCGCAGTGAAAACATGGCAGGCTTTTAATTAACGTACTCTTTACCATCAAATGTTCTGGTCAACTAGGCATCCGCATCTACCAATTCATTTTTTAATGAATATGTCCAAATGAGTCCTTTACAATGATTCACGATATCTTCTGTAAGACTTCCATTAACAAGGTGGCTGATCCCTTTTCTGCTGTGTGTTCCCATGGCGATCAAATCTCCGCTGGTCCGTTCTGCGAATGCAAGAATTCCTTTCTCTTCGTCGGGATGATTGAATACATTAATCGTATAGTTCTTCAGTTTATGTTGTCGCACAAACTCTTCCATTTTTTTGAACGTGACAGTATCAGCTGTGAAATTGAGCGGCGTATTGATCCACAAAATGTGAAGGTGGGCGCCAAAAAAAGTTTGCAACTCCTTCACTCTATCGACGAGCATTTCCCGGTGCTCCGGCTCAAGATCAATCGGGAAGATGATATTCTTAATGGGTCCTTTATAATAATCCTTCATGACCAAAACAGGTACCGGAGAAGTCCGGACAACCTTTTCTGCATTTGAACCCATCATCAATTCGCGCAAGCCATTTGCCCCTTGAGAGCCTATGACAACCAAATCAATATGATGCTCATTAATAAAATCCACTATTTTGGCGTAGACGAGTCCGAACGTCACGTTTGAAATGACTTGAACACCTTCTCGTTTATATTTTTCGATTGTCCTTTTGAAACCATTTTGTATTTTATCGCGCGAGTCCTTGAGCCTTTCATCTTCGAAGTTCAAAGCCGGCATGAGTAGTGTGTCATTAAGAACCGGAAGCTCCACTACATTTAATAGAAATACTGTGCCTGTCGACCGTTCAGCAATATCAAGCGCAAATTGAAATGCATTAATTGACTGTTGTGACAAATCACAGGGTACAAGAATCTTTTTCATGTCTGTAAACTGATTGATTGATGCCCAAAACTAGCAGCGTAATATTCCATTTTCCTTGAGGCTAGTCAGACCAGAACCTGATTTATGTCAGGTCTTATTCCAAACAAAAGATTGTCTTTTGTTACATGAATATCAGTGTACAGTTCTTAGGGGCAGTTGACGACGTATGCCCAAAATATTCGTGAAACTCTTAAATGGAATGTTGTTATTCCGGAATATTTGCAAACAATCTCACTCTTCGAAGGAATATGAGCTGTTTATCTTTTGACAAGGGTTGGATGGCTGACCGATTTCTCTACCGTTTTTGGAAGGCTCTTCAACATTTTCTGCACGGACTTCGAGAGAGTATGCTCCAGGTTATCTGGAGCGATGCCTTCAATCAGTGCGACACCACGACTTCTCCAAATGAGACAGCTCGTCTGTTTATCGACCATATCGATAATCAGCGTCCCCTGTTCAAAGTAATAGGGATCAGTTGCATTGCGGATCCACAGTGCATTACCCTCGTACAAATAGCTTTCAGTCGGTACGAGTTTCTTGTCTTCAAGAATTACATGAAAATGCAGTTGAAGTTTTACCTTCCCTTCTGACATTCGATATCCTTTCTTGTTCATCTCCGAATCAACATATTTTTTCATCCATGAATCAAAAGTTGGAGTGCCGTAAAAGGAACGGAATTTTGAAGTATCCACATGCAAATTGCTCCACTCATAAGTGCCATACCTGGCGATTTCAAAATCAGGATCACTATCAATGTAAACCTTTATCGGACCACAGGCTGGCAATAGCAACAATGCGAACAACACGACGATCAAGATTCTCATAACAGGGTTATTAAAATATTTCTTCCTGACCCAATGACCATCCAGTGCCATAAGATCAATTCATCCTATCGTGATGCCTTTTCAGTAATAGGTTCTTTCGAACTCATAATTATGAAATCTTTCAAAGGCCGCCTTTTCAAGCGCTTCCCGGTGATTGGGATGCGCAATATCAATCAATGCTTTCGCACGCTGACGCATATTTTTTCCGTAGAGATAGGCGATACCATATTCCGTTACTATATAATGAGCATGAGCTCTTGTTGTTACCACACCGGCGCCAGGTTTGAGAAATGAAGCAATTCTTGACTCTCCTGCCTTCGTAACAGAGGGTAACGCGATGATAGGTTTGCCACCTTCAGAAAGCGCAGCGCCTCTCACAAAATCCATCTGACCCCCAACACCTGAGTAGTGGTATGTACCGATTGAGTCAGAACAAACCTGTCCGGTAATATCGACCTCTATTGCACTGTTGATCGCAGTAACTTTTGGATTCGACCTGATCACCGCCGTATCATTAACGTAGTCTATGTTAAGTACTGCGATCGATGCGTTATCATCTACAAAATCGTATAGCTTCCGGCTTCCCAGTAGAAAAGAAGTTACAGTTTTATTTCTATACTTCTTTTTGTGCTGATTAGTGACAACTCCACTCTCTATCAGAGGAATGATTCCATCAGAAAACATTTCAGTGTGAATGCCAAGTTCTTTGTGACTGGTCAGACAACTTAAAACAGCATCGGGAATTGTTCCAATACCCGTTTGAAGCGTTGCTCCATTTTCAACAAGCTCTGCACAAAATGCTCCGATGCGAAGTGATATTTCATCGTGCGATCCGGCATTTAGGATCTCGGTTAGTTCTTCTTCATGCAATACGACAACATCAAACTCACTTTGATGAATGATACCATCACCCAAGGTTCGTGGCATTCGGGGATTCACCTGAGCGATCACATGCTTAGCGGTTTTAACTGCGGTTGATGCTATATCCACCGACACCCCCAAAGAGCAGTAGCCGTGTTTGTCAGGAGGTGATACCTGAACTAAAGCAACGTCAATGGGCAGAATATTTCTTCTAAAAAGAATTGGTATCTCACTCAGAAATATCGGCACATAATCAGCACGGCCATCATTTACTGCCTGGCGTACATTCTCGGAAACAAAAAGTGAATTCAGTCTAAAACTACCTTTGAATTCCGGCTTAGTTAGAATTGATTCGCCTTGCATACTGATGCTCACTAACTCAACATTGAAAAGCTGGCTTGCCAGTTCTGCAAGTTTTGAAAGTAAATGGTGTGGAGTAGCAGCGCCACCATGAATGAAAACGCGATCGCCGGGCTTTATAATTTGCAATGCTTCCTCCGCAGATTTATTAATCATTTGCTTATTGGTTAATATTAATTTTGAAATTTCGAGTGTTACCCTACCCTCAATCTCGTTTCGTTTCTCTGATCAAAAACCGAATGGATATCATCCAGACAGACGGCATGAACGATAGCCTTCACTTCCCCACCCGGGACGTTTCACATGCACTCCTTAAATTATTAAGAAAATTACGAAGGCTCCACTCTATGTTTTACCGCTAGCCGCCTTCATGGTCTTCGGATACATATTCACGTCTTCTAGTTTGAGTGACTCAAAAATAGAATGCCCGAACGTGCACAAACCTGACAAACATCAGTAGCCGGCACGACATTTATCAGTTGTGAAGATGTTTTCGAAAGAGTGATTAAAATCATAATTGACTCAATCAAAACTCAGTGAAGAGAGAAACAGCGAGTAATACATTTACTAAAAAATATGATTCCAATAAGACGGACAAAAGACGACTACAGTTTGCGACCAGGCTTACAGGAAAAACATTCTAAGACCTTGGAATGGCTGTCTGCTACGATGTTGTGGAGAAATGAATTCGCATTTTTCCAAAAGGCAATCGAAAATAAATCACAGACCATCACGACCATTGAAGACAAAAAAAGGCTGGACCATTTTCAGAATCTTATCTTTTACTATCGTAATGAACTCATAACCGACTTGCGCAGCAGCCTACGAAATCACGAAAATAAGCTGGCAAG
>JBDSKX010000141.1:0-11197 GCA_039916665.1 Chryseolinea sp.
AGGATAAATGGCAATCGTGTTGTCTTCCACGACATAGTCAACTTTGTTACCGACCCATTGATCGAGGGTTTTACCATCAAACAGTGATTCAAAGCCTTGTGTTTTTTCATCACTTGTTAGCTCGTAAGCCTTTTGACTAAGTTCTTTCACGTAGATGTTTCTGAAAGCGAGGTCAGTTCCATGCGCCTGCAGTTCGATAGCTTCTGAAGGAAAGATCGGAATCTTGCGATCCCAGTAATTCTCCAGGACGACGTTATCGACGACGGTAACGCCATTAAGCTGTACGGTCACTTTATCACCAATCATCTTAATGTAAAATGTATTCCATTCGCCGATCGGATTGTCGGCAACCACCAACGGAGTGCTGCGTTCTTTTTGATTGTTGTACAAACCTCCCGATCCTACTTGAGCGCCGACGTCACGTCTGGTGGTATCCCAGATTTGAACCTGTGGTGAGCCACGAAGATATATTCCACTATCGCCGTTCTTTGATATTTTCCAGTCGACCAGCATTTCAAAGTCGCCATAATTGCGTGTCGTACACAGGTTGGCGCCCTCACCCTGAAATACAATCATCCCGTCTTTCACATTCCAGTTCGCACTGACTTTTCCATTCGCTTCCTTTTGTTTCTTGGCCAAAACATCTTTGGTCATTTTACTTCGGGCTATCGGATTTTCAACCAGACCTTGCCATCCATTGAGATCTTTACCATTGAAGATCGACTCATATCCTTTCGTGAAAGGCATATTTTCAAGATAGGTTTGTATGTCGATGCGCTCATATTGACTGTCAGCACCAGTGAGTTTGTCGAGCATGTGATTCAGAACGCTTCTCACTTCAAGGCCTGTCATACCTGGCCTTGCATCAGAAGTAGGCAGTGCAATTTGCATAGCCGAGCGACTCGCTGCGCCGCTGAGTTCAGGATCATCGAGGTAGCTGGAGACAAAAACTAAAGACAGGAACGTCCGGATATTTCCGGCAGCCCTAAGAACGATCGATTTTTCTTTCTTATCCTTCGCGTAGGGCATTGCTTCTCTTAAAAGAAGCAATTGTTCATCGTCCGGCCACTCTGATTTGGCAACCTGCGATAGAAAACCTTCCAATGCAGCGGCATGATATGTTGAGAGGGATTTGTCCTGACTGATCTTCAACAACGGTCTGACTGCATCCTGATTCTGCCAGTCGAGTAACGTGTTGAATGCCGCTTCTTTCTCTGCGCTGCTTCCATCTTTAAAAGCACTTGTAACCTTTGCCAATGATGCAGGGTCATCGATGTATGGCAACACGGGAAGAACCTTTAGTTTGTCCTGACCATACGCCGTAGTGATTGACTTTATGGCACCGTTATCGGCAGAAGATTTAAGGGCAGATTGAATTGATTTTATCTCGGCTTCATTCTTTGACGCCATTAAAAGCTTGATCAACGCATCAACGTCTCCTGAAGCTGAAACATTGGGTAATGCTTCAAAAGCGGCCGACTTTACTGCGGCGTCCTCAGAGGATGTTAAAGCGGAAATATCTTTGAAACTTTCTGTGGCCCGTCTGGCGGCCAATATTTTTATGAGTTCAACTTTGGCTGGACCGGTTGCAGACGTCAGCTTTTGAATCACCAGGGCGTAATCGGATTTTTCGAGTACTTGCAATAAAGAAGTATGCGCTGCAGTGCGATCAACCTCTTCCTTTGAGCGCATCAGATAGTCTAATAAATGCGGTGCGTATTTTTTGTTTTTAGTTTTACCAAGTGCAGTGGCTGCACTCGTTCGAGTACTTACATCTCCTGACGACAATGCTGGTATCAATGTCGCCTGTGCAAAGTCTTCGCTGTTGCTGCTTGCTGCAAGTAACGCCAGTACGTCACCCTGCTTCACACCAGTCGCTTTTTTGTATTCCTTTGCCCAGAGCTTTCGGCCTGCGTCAGTCGCAAGCGTTGGTCCCGAAAGTTTTAGAACCTCCTTCTGATATTCAATATCGAACTTTGATGCCTCTTTGATCATCAACTTTGCCGATCCTTCAGGATCAAGCTTCACAAGGTTGGAGAGTGCTGTAAGTCTGATATGTTGTTCTGCCGGGTCAGGTGTGTTAGCAAGAATGTCATTGGCAATTCCCTTGGCAAGGGCTTTGTCACCACCCATTGTCTGCTGATGAAGATATTCGACGAGAGACACCGTTGCCTCTGTTGGATCGTTCTTGTAACCCGCGCTTTTCGCTGCGGCTTTCAAAACCGGAGCAGAAGAAGGATCTGCAATCCATGCGAGACTCCATAATGATTGTTTCTTGATCGCGACATCGTTCTCCGCAGCAAGTTTTGTGATCACTCCAACGGCAGGCTTATACTTCATTTTTCCTAACGCCTTGATCACTTTTAATTTCGCATCGGCAGGCTTGATGGCTGCTAGCAGTTCCTCAGATACACCATTACCACCGATTGTTACAACGGTAGTAACTGCGGGTTCGAAAAGATCTTTGTCTTCAACATAACTCTTTAGTGCTGTTACCGACAAACTTGATCCAACAAGTCTGAGATTATCGATGAAGTAAGCTTTCACCTCAGTCGATGATGCCTTGCCAAGAGCGTCGAGGTAAAGCTTTTCAATCTTTAGCTTATCTTCTTTTGATGTTGCCGTGTGGGTTAATAACGAAATGCCATATCTCGATTTGATTCCAGACTTGTCACCATTAGGAACAACACTTGCCGTCAATGTATTGAGGTCAGCGTCACTTAACGCAATGAATGACTTGTATAAATTCTGTTCTTCCGTTTTGGTTTGCGCGGGAAGTTGTGAAAGGAGAGAAGTTAATTTTTCACTTTGCTGTGCGTATGATGACAACGTGATCACCGTCAACAGCAGAACATTCAGGACTCGTAAAATATATTTCATGATTCTTTGTGGGATATAAACTAGATTTTCCATTGACCGCGCATAGGTTGATTGATAAGCCGGTTGGCGGCTTCGTCGTTGATAAATTCTTGTTTCACGGGATCAAAATCCAGTGATCGGCCAAGTTGCAATGCGATCTTACCCATGTTGACGATGGTAGCGGAGCGGTGTCCGTTGATTTCGTTAAGAGCAAACTTTTGCCTGGTCTTCACGGAATCAGAGAACAACCCAACCTGTGTATCAGGATCTGGCAATCCATCGATTACTTTTAAAAGATTCGGAACATCAGATTTAAATCCGCGGTAGATTTTTCCTTTAGGACCTTCGATGTATGGCGCAGTTGTATCTTTATTTTCTCCGTCGAGAATGATCTTACAACCGTCGGCATAGGTAAACTCGATTCGCCTCCAGGTTCCAACAGCATCATCATGTTGTTGTGGTGCGTCGACATCAACGCGGATCGGACTCGTGCCGTCCTTACCAAGGAAGTATTGAACAGGATCAATGTAGTGCTGTCCCATGTCGCCAAGACCGCCGCCATCATAATCCCAATATCCTCTGAAAGTGCTGTGAACACGGTGAGGATTGTAAGGTTTGTATTGTGCAGGACCGAGCCACATATCGTAGTCCAATTCTGGCGGTACGGGCATTGGCTCGAGATTATCTTTTCCAACCCAATAGAATTTCCAGTTGAACCCTGTGACACCGCTGATCGTGACTTTCAATGGCCACCCCAGTATTTTGCTATCAACCAATTTCTTTATGGGTTTAACTGTCGTACCCATTCCGTAGAAATTATCCTTGAAACGGAACCAGGTATTTAATCGGAACATCCGGCCGTATTGTTCCATGGCCTCCACTACGCGCTTGCCTTCTCCGATAGTTCGGGTCATCGGCTTTTCGCACCACACGTCTTTCCCGGATTGAGCTGCCATTACTGACATGATTCCATGCCAGTGCGGTGGTGTAGCAATGTGCACAACATCTATATCTGGTTGTGCTATTAATTCGCGGAAGTCTGAGTAACCCCGTGGTGTTCCGCCAGCCAAAGCAATTGCGTCTTTGAGGTGAATTTTGTCGACGTCACACATCGCTACTACGCGAGTACCTTCGTATTCAATATGGCCGCGACCCATTCCCCCGACGCCAATAATACCCTTTGTTAAGGTATCGCTTGGTGCAAGAAAGCCTCTACCGCCCAATACATGACGCGGTACAATTGCAAATGCCCCGATGGCCAATGCTGATTTTTTTAGGAAACTCCTTCTGCTGGCTGATGGTTTGCCGACATGATCATTCATTTTCATTTTGATGGTACCGGTTAGTGAGGTGATGAATACCCTGGATGGTAAATGCAATAAGGATATTTATGAAAACTTTTGAAACCTTTTTATGATTTCAATTTCGTGTGCGGGCAAGCACACACTTTCAACGTACCAAATGAGTTTGTCCGGCACTCAAGTTGAACCGACCACGACGAATGCGATTCGACCGGCAATCGAGCTAATCCGTAAATTTTTAGAACTGCAGTCCTATTTGACACGAAGCGTTGCCTGCATAATCATCGCATGGCCTGGATAAGAGCAGAGGATGATGTAGTCGCCTGGCTTTGCGGGTGCAACAAAGAAAATAGTTTCCGATGCTCCGGGTTGAATGAGGTTTGTGTGGTACAAAACATTCGGTGTGTTGGGAATGTAACTTAGTTCGGCACCTTTTAGCCCAAGGTTAAAGGCCATATCGCCAACCGCTTTGGCTGTACCTGGGGCAGTAACCACCACGTTGTGGGTCATATCATCGTTATTATTGAAAACAAGTTTAATCTTGCTTCCGGCTTTCACCTGCACTTCGGTAATATCATACTTAAGTCCTGGTTTCGTGCCCATGGAAATCACCTGATCAGGTTGCTTCCAATCAACCGGCATTTTCAAAAGTCTTTTGGTTCCGGACTTAACAACCGCAGGAGTTGTCGCCTTTGGTTTGCTTGCCGGCGTCATCGGCATGGAATGATGTGCGTGGACCATTTGATCAGCGGTAAGAACCAGCTTATCACCGGAAGGAATACTATTGAGGGTATAATAACCGAAGTTGTGAAGAAGCGGAGTGCCGGCATCTGAAGTAAATCCATTCAGTCTGACCTCGTGAATATATCCCTCGCGCAAACTGTCGATGACGAGTCTTACTTTCTTTCCGTCATCAGAAATAACAATGCCTTTGGGCCTTAGCTTCTTAGCATTGATGATCTCGCTTCCGTATTGGTGGTGGTAATGATAGGTGAATCCATTGAGGTCATAATGGGAGACGTCTTTAGCGATACTCTTGTTAACAGGCTGTGTAAATTCGATTTCAAGACCATCGGGCTTTGCGGTAATGGTTTTCATCTCGAATGGCGTCTTGCCTGTCCAGACCACCCGTTGTAACGCGTAAGGTGCAGTGCCTGTACTCGACCAGCCACGACTTGTCATTCCGGCGAACATCGAACCATCAATTCCGAACCGGAGTCTGATCAGCCCTGATGCAAATCCCTCGCGGAAAGGAAAGCATGCACCCTGATATTCTCCGTTTACTTTCTCAAGTGTCATGCGCATGATCTTGGAGTGGCCCTGATCGCTGACAAAGTACTGTCCTGCGAATGGACCAAAGGCGCCTTGAGTTGTATCTTCAAGGATATCGGCAGTAGAAATTCCCATGAGCGTATGAGGAAACCAAACTGCAGGGAGCTTTAATTCTTTGATCACTTTTGCAGCTTCTACCATGGGCTGGCCATTATCGACTTTCTCAAGATCTTTTCTGGTGAGGTGTATCGGTGATTCCGGTTCTTGTGTCCATCGAAGTCCTCCAGCATTACCTGCAAAATCTCCTTTCTCCAGATGTGTCACGCGACCTGATCCAACCCAATCACCTTGATTTTCGGCATAGAAAATATCGTTCGAAGAATTCACCATGATACCAGCCGGTGAACGCAACCCAGTGGCTATCGGCTCCATCGTTCCATCCTTCTTGATCTTCAGCATCCAGCCATGCCATTTGGCAAGTCCTTCACCATAGCCAATCCATGCTACATTCAGAGTCACATACATGTCACCCTCATGATCGAATATCGGACCATAAGCATATTCATGATAGTTTCCGCTGAGATCAAATCTGTAAAGAACTTCATAGCGATCGGCTTCGCCGTCATTATCAGTGTCAGTGATTTTTGTCAATTCTCCACGTTGCGTACAATAGAAGGCATTGTTCCGATAGGTTAGTCCAAGTGCTTCGTGCAAACCAGAAGCAAAGCGTGTATAATGTGGATGTGTTGAATACGCGTTGTCAATCATCCAGATCTCTCCGCGTCGTGTACAAACTGCAAGGCGCCCATCCGGTAATACCGCAAGACCACCAACTTCAAGTTTGATGTCTTCCGGAATCGACAAAGTCTGTAACTCGTAAAAATCGTCTTCAGTCAATGTCCTCGACTGCGCGAATGACGGAATAATCGTCGATGAGATCAGGAGCAGTGCAATAAAGCATCCGGCAACAGATATCCTGAAGTATATTTTTATAGATGTGAACATAATCTTTTACCAATACAGCGTGTAAACTAATGTTGAACTGCCATTTGCACCAGCATCCCAGGTTAATGCCTGTTGCTTTCCGGCGGCGACCACAGCAGGTTTACTTTTTCCAGTGACGGGAAAACTGATATAATATCTCTGATCATCCACAGCATACAGATTTTCAGAAACGGTTTTGATGATTGATCCATCGCCCAATCTTAATACCAAAGATGAGCCTGTTGGCTTGCCGGTCACAACGATAGTGCGTGTTAAGCCTTTGCCGTCAGCAGAAGGCTTAAATGAATCGGTGAAACTGATGTCTTTGTATTTATATTCAAAAACGGGATCATGTTTTGCATCAAGCGTATACCCTTTATAAACTAGGTCTTTTATATTATCGAGGGTGTCAGGAAGTGTAGAATTTGAAGTGGCGAGTAACGCAAGCGGAGCAATTCCCGACAAAACCAACGGTGAACCCATAGGTTTTGCAATCTGAGGCTCACCGCGTTCGTACCACATATCCGTAGCATTCAGAAATTCGCCTTTCCACACCTGTATTAGTCCAGCCTGATCGAGGTCATAAGCATAGTGAACGCCACTTGGATCGCCGACTGAGATAATGTGCGTTTTCTTTTTCCCATGATGTTCCATAAACGATCTCACACGTTCTGGTTCGCGTCCTGGTTCAACTTCTATCAAAGGCGTTGGTGGCAATGGCGGTAACGATGCTGCAGTGTGCATGGCTTGAGGTCTCGCATTCAATTTTCCAATATAAAGTCCTGCGCCTGTAGGCGCCCACGAAAAGTCTTTTAGATAACTGAATGTTATGGTGTGATCTCCCGCAGGTAGCTTTTTCGTTACTTCATAATCGTCGAAAAGCTCGCGTGTACGAATTACTTCTTCCCCATCAATAGCGAGTTTTGCCTTGCCTATTTTTTTTACGATGAATTGATAATCGGTAGTCTCTTTGAAGTTAACCTTGCCTGTAAATATCAGGCAAAGTTTAGAGGGATTATCAGCAAGTTTGATATCAATCGCATCCGCTTTTCCTTTTCGAACAAAGTCGCTTTGCTGCACCTTTGTGAAATCGTTAAAATTTCCTTCAAAGTACTCGTAGTTGAGTTCTGTGAAGTTGATATGAAAGTCGTCTAGTATCGAATAGCTGATATTTCGAAATGCCACTGGTCCGTGATCGCCTTGAATATACAGCGGTCCTGTTGCTTTTTCATCATTGAAGGCCGAAGCCCGTGTCGGGCCCGTCAATACAACATTTTCATGAATAACAATACCATTCAGTGAGACACTGACGAACTGTGCGGGAGATATCTTCTTTCCGGAGGGATCAAATCGGGGTGCTTTGAATTCAATATCAAGATGTTGCCAAAGATTGGGTGCCCGCGACGCATTTACCCGCGGGGGATGTCCTTCATAACCTTGCTTTCCCTCAGGCTTGGCGTCATCCCAGCGTTGATAAATGCTGCCGCAGTCAACGCTGTGTGGTGGATTGACATTCCAGCTGTCAAACAATTGTATTTCATACCGCCCCTGTAAATAGATTCCGGAATTAGAACCCTTTGGCATCATGAAGTCGAGTGACACGAAGATATCGCCGTGTTCAAAAGTCGTTGATAGATTAACATCGCCGGTGTATTTCTTTTTTGGATCGTACTCATCAACCAGAACGCCGGACCCTTTCTCGGTTTTCAGTGTTGTGTCATCAAAGCCGCCACTCACAGAACCCACAATCTTCCAATTGCTACCAGGATTTTTAAACCCAGACAAATCACTTAGTGTTAAAGCTGTCGGCTTGTAGAATCTGTTTTGTGACTGAGCTGTACCTTGAATTAGTGTGGCAAGGACCACGGTAAGGAGGATTTCCTTTAGCATGAATCGGATGTTATTGATCAGAATCTGAAATATTGGTCAAGATATTCAAAAACATTGTGACACTCGTGTAAGCCACATGAATTTTATAGACAACTTAATTATCTTTCCATCCATAATCTTCGCAATCCGTCCATGTCACCTTTTAAAGAGAATGATCAAAGTTTTAAAGGGGAAAGTTTTGTGATGAAAGGAGTTCTGCGCTTTACATGTTTGATGTCTTTTATCTTTTGCCTTGCCTGTTCTTCAGGTCCGGCAGATCATGGTGTTGTCGCCGATTTTAATCTTCCGGATGATCTGGAGGCAACGCTTTGGGCTACGTCACCGATGTTTTACAATCCTACCAACATGGACGTCGATATTAATGGGAGGGTATGGATCACTGAGGCTGTTAATTACCGAACATTCAATAATGATTCGATCCATAATCTTCATCACAGCAAAGGCGATCGTGTTATGATCCTCGAAGATAAAGATCATGACGGCAAAGCGGAGACTAGTAAAGTTTTTATACAAGATAAGGATCTTGTTTCTCCATTGGGTATTGCAGTGATTGGAAACAAAGTCATCGTATCATGTTCACCAAATATTATTGTTTACACGGACGACAACCATGATGATATTCCCGACAAAAAAGAAATCTTTCTTACAGGATTCGGCGGTCTTGATCACGATCATTCGCTGCATGCTGTCGTGGAGGGTCCAGACGGCCTTTGGTATTTCAACACTGGAAATGCCGGTCCACATATTGTAAAAGATCATGCAGGCTGGACGTTACGCGCTGGAAGCCTTTACACAGGCGGTTCTCCATACAATAAAACTAACAAGGGTAATATGGTTAGTGACGATGGAAAGGTTTGGGTTGGAGGATTGGCATTGAGAATAGGTCCGGATGGAAAAGGATTGAAGGTAATGGGCCACAACTTTAGAAACTCTTATGAGTCTGCGATTGATTCTTATGGGAACCTTTGGCAGAATGACAATGACGATCAGGTTGTCGCGTGCAGAACTTCATGGTTGATGGAAGGTGGCAACGCCGGATATTTCAGCAATGACGGAACTCGTTATTGGCAAGCTGACCAGCGGCCCTGGCAGGATATATTTGCGGCACACTGGCATCAGGGCGATCCTGGCGTTATGCCTGCAGGTGATAAAAGTGGTGCGGGCGCGCCAACTGGTATTGTCAGATATGAAGGCGACGTACTGGGAGCTCAATATCAGGGAATGGTTTTCAGCGCGGATGCCGGACGCAACGTGGTCTTTGGTTACAAACCAGAACCCGACCACTCGGGCTATGCGATGGGCACGCGATCAAATTTTCTGACTTCACTTATTGGCGACAACGCAGGTTATGTTTGGAATGATTCCGCCCAGAACGCAAAGACTGAAAAGTGGTTCAGACCGAGCGATGTCGTCGTTGGTACAGATGGAACATTGTTCGTCGCCGATTGGTATGACCCGGTAGTAGGCGGACATCAGATGGGAGATTCTTTGGGATATGGCAGGATTTACAGAATCAAACCGAAGGGTAAGAACCCGGAGACACCACCCGTTGATCTTAAGTCGTGGACAGGATTAATAAAGGCATTTAGAAACCCCGCATTACACCTTCGCGCTGCCGCATTCAATGAGATGGCGTCAAGAGGTGAGGTGGGTGTAAGCAACGTCAAAGCATTGCTCAAGGATAATAATAAATTTATACAAGCACGCGCAGTCTGGTTGATGTCAAAGCTTGGTAAGAAAGGCGTGGAAGAAGTTACGGGTTTGATTGACAGCAAGGACCCAATGATTAGGTCGACTGCCTTTCGCGCATTACGACAAGTTACCCCCGACATACTTCCTATCGCAAGTAAACTCGCGAATGATACATCTGCGTTCGTAAGGCGAGAAGTAATTGTTTCATTACGTGATCTGCCTTTTGATAAAACAAAACCAATCCTCTTGAAACTTGCATCCAGCTATGATGGCTCGGATGGTTGGTATCTGGCGGCACTTGCCTCATCTTGCCATCCCCATGAACAGGAGATCTATGATGCGTTGGTCAATGCCGACGTGGTCAATAAAGATCCGCTTGCCTGGAGTTCAAAGGCTTCCGACATCTCCTGCACTTTGCATCCTTCAAGCATTGCTGATGCGTTTTCAATACGTGCGTCGGATTCGTTGATCGCCATGCCCGAGCGATCTAAGGCTATTACAGCACTGGCATTCATCAATACAACTAAAGCAGTAGAGAAGATGATCGAACTTTCAAAATCTTCATTAAAGCAAGTTGCAGAAGAAGCAACGTATTGGCTATCCTTCCGACAAAGCAACGACTGGTTTAGCCTCGTCGATTGGACGAAGAGTGGTATCAATCCTGAACATGAAAGAAATGTAGCAACAATGAAAGTGAAACTGAGAAAGATTCTTGACGACTCACTTCCATTTGATGAAAAGAAATGGAATGCCCGGGATATGGCTGGTGATGCTGTAGGTGGTCAGATGCTTTTGAGTGCTGTTGCTGACCATAAGATCAGCAATGAACTGTATCCTTTTATTGCAGATATAATCTTTAAAAATCCAGATCCTGCTGTGCGCATACAGGCGTCGGGTTATTTTGTAAAACCTCGTGTTAGCATTTCCTACGCGATACCCGAAATCGTAAGACTTTCATCTCAGGTGAGCAACGGAATGCTTTTGTTTGAAAAGAACTGTACCGTTTGTCATACGGCAGGGAAAAAGGGAGGCGATGTTGGCCCCAACCTGAGCACTATTGGTCAGAAGTTTGATAAGGAAGGAATACTCGACGCTATTATTAATCCAAGTTCCGGGATAGTTTTTGGTTATGAACCCTGGTTGATCACGACCAGCACTGGTGAGTCCTTCTATGGATTCCTGATTGCTGATGGCGAAAA
>JBDSKX010000142.1:0-6722 GCA_039916665.1 Chryseolinea sp.
TGAGCGATAAGTCGAAGTTGAAATTAATGCTCAAAGTCATCTTTGGAGGTAATGCCGCGCAAAGTACAATCATGCACACATCACAATTCGTAACGTTGTATTTTCTTCAAAGAACAGTCCACCTTGAAGAAAGCACAAGTTATATCATACTGGCAACAGCATTGATTGCGGGCGCTCCATTGTATCAACTCGCAGGAAAGTGGAGTGATACTTTCGGAAGAAAAAAACTCATCTTCTATGGAATGGCACTCGCCTTTGTATCAATCCCGTCTTCGTTCTATCTGTTCCTTCACTTGGGCAACCCCAACGGTTTGACTGCACCACATGAGATTAGTACTCAGCTTACCCTGATATTCATCGCCCTGGTTTTTATTAATACAATAGCCAGTGCGTTGGTATACGGACCGATGGGTGCCTTTGTATTTGAATATTTTCAAGGTCCCACACGTTACACCGCCATGGGATTTACGCATAATATCGGCAACGGATTAATCGGTGGCGCTACACCATTGATTACGGAGTTACTGAGGACGACCCTCACAGTCAGCGCAGCCTTTGCACCTTTCGTTGGCCTTCTTTACCCAATGGGCCTAATTGCCATAGGATTGATTATCAATCCTAATCTTGAAACACCGGAACAGTCAGACGTGCATCCAGCGTTGGGTCAATGATCCGCATTGCATGTATTTTGGATCAATCCTCATTGGACGACGCCAATGAATCCGTCTATCGTTATCTGAGTATAACACAAGAAAAGTTGGCCTGAAAGGTCAACATATGACAGCCCCAGGTCGGCCGACGTCTCGTTGGACTACCTGGGGTTGAAGTTGCAGTGAATTTATGCGCGCGACTACGACCTGACTATGAAAAGCATTCATTCACGCGCGCAATGGCACAGTCTGTTTTAATGGCAGATTACACTAAAGAATATTGATCCACATGAGAAGTGAATTCAATCCCAAACATACCGCTCATCGAACGCCATGTCATTGTCTGCCATTAATTTTCTGAGCTCCTCCTGAAATGTATATTTTTTATGATGAGCATGTTGTTGATCGATGTAACTAATAACGGATTCAATATCCCTTTTACCCACCGAAAATGCACCATAGCCAGCCTGCCAGTAGAAATTACTTTGTGAGTGTTTAGATTTCATCCATTTTGAAGACCACTGCTTAACTTCTTTAACGAAGTCAGAAACTGAAATATTTTTAGAGAGGTCACTAAGTATGTGGACATGATCCACGTGTCCGCCGACACGTTTTGGGTGGCAATTTAAATTCTGACACGTGCCTGCGAGATATTTGTACAACGCTATTTCGAAATCAGGCGTGATTAATGGCTGTCGCATTTTGGTTGAGAAAATGACGTGTACGAAATTTTTAACAAGTGATTGTGACATAACGGTAGATCGATTTTTCAAACAATTTATGAGTATGATTTTATCGACTGACACTGGGAATATTTTGATCAGGAATATTGGTAGGTGGAATCAGATGTGTCTGGAAATTTGGCGCGCGGCGAAAGGCCAACCCCTACAGGGTTTCAAAAAATGAATGCATCCTCACCCCAGGTAGCCCCGACTTCGTCGAGGGCGACCTGGGGCTACCATATGTTGCCCTTTCAGGGCAACATAACTAATACATTCCTTGATGAAAGTTCTACAGTTATTCGTGAACTAAATGACATTGTGAGACGGTATCAGTAGTCACTTCTCTTACACCTGTTTAGGCCATATCCCTCTAATTCATGCTAACTTCACAAAGTAGGACTAGTCATTATTCATTAGTCACCATTTAATATTGGCCAAATCCGCCTCGGGCAGGGATGATTCCTTTGAACTTTTAGGATGATCTTTTGGACAAACGACGAGTTGAATGTTCAAATTCAAAGTAACATCATCATTGTCTTTTGACAAAATCAAGAAAAATTATGCAAGAAAGGAAATTGAGGATACAACACTTTTAAAATCCTTTTGTCCATGTGTCGACCAAGTTGCATAGAACCATTAACCTTAATAAATCTTGTCTCTTTTATACCTTGGTGCTCCGTCATTATAGGATTCGCATCAGTTCCCCAGCAGCTGGGTTTGTTTATAACAACAAGGCGTTTTTTATAAAATTTATCCTCCGAGTTTGCTCCTGCATAAATTCCTTGTGGACGGATTATTTTTAAAAAATTAAGATTCACAGGATCAAAGTCACTGTTTTCAGTCACCTTATTACCCGAATAGGTGATTGTAGTGATCAGTCATCGTCACTAAATTCGTACAATGAAGTTCGATACGACTTCATTCTCCGCCTAGCCCTAACGTTACAATTAAATGTTGCTAGAAATTTAAACACAAAAACACAATGGCAAATTCCGCTAATCTTGAAGGCTTTATCGATGCGATCGTTGATCGCGTAATTGGCAGATTAAGTAGCGCACCTATGCAAGGTCCATTGGGTGAACCTTCGCCCGAGGAGCTGCCAGATCTTCCTCCACGGCAACAAGGAGTACCGCCTTTTCTGGCGCATCCCAAGTTGCATAGCAAAGGACTAGAAGTCACACAGTCTATCCAATATTATGGTACAGGTTATGGTCCCGACAACTCTGTCCCTATCGTAGCACTTAAGCCGCTCGTTGTGCGCGCCTATCCTTACGTGACTCCAGGTTTGCTCGAAGGCGACACGCTGTCCGGTAAAACTGTGATCGGCGAATTGGTGCTGTTCCGTTGGAACAAAGAAGTTTACAGGTCAGGACCGACACGTGCGACAGGAGCCCGAGTGGGACCTCAGGCACGACTCGATCGCGAATTGTGGGATCGCGAACTCACTATTCCTATCAAGTCGGGAAAGTTGAGCATAGATCTTGAATTGATACGTTTCAATCCCACAGTCAACTTTATTGTTCCAGCGTGGTACTTACGAAGTGGTCAGACCACAGCGATCGTACGACTCTGGCTCACCAGCGGTGAGGGTGGTATTGTGACTTCCTCAGCTAGTTTTCAAGTGATTCCGGTAGATGTGCCAAAGCTTGCGCTCGTACGTGTGAATTGGAAAAACCCAACAACAAACGTGGTGACTTCGCCAAGTGATGCTGATCTACTCGGCCTTGCGGGACTTGCTACGCGTATGCTTCCGTTTCCTTACTTCAAAACTTCGATACTCGGCATCGAGCAAACGAAGTCTGGTGATTTTTCTGCTGCGCCTTTGAACGCCGATGGTACTATTAATCAAGGTGGGTGCAATACGGCATGGGTAGATCTGCTTACTGATCTTAAAGTGACGCGCCTCTTTACAGTTTTTTTTCAAATTGCTGATATCGTTTATGGTGTAGTGCCACAAGCTGCCGCTTTAACTGTGAAGGGCTACATCAACAATGGATGTGGATGGGGAAACGATGGTGTTGGCGGTTGTTTGGTTGATGACCAGATCGCTTTCGCGCACGAAGTAGGTCACTTGTATGGCTGTGGCCACATTGGTGATCCGAAACTTGGTGGTTATGATGCAGATTATCCCAACTACGGTGGAAGTAAAACGTCGATCGGGGAAGTTGGAATTGATACCGCCCTCGGCGCAACACCACTTTACGATCCGGGCAGCTACAATGAACTCATGTCTTATGAAAAGCCGCAATGGATATCGCCTTATACATACCTCAAGATACTGGGCAATCGTAACATGCATATGAGTGCTCCGGCTGATCCGCGTATGGTCCGGTCGTTGCTCGTCTTCAAATTTACGGTCGATCGCTTTACGAACGGAACACGTATAGAAAAATCAAAAGCCCACATCGTCCATGGTCCGGGTCCTATACCGTCTCCTGGAGGGAAAAAATCCGGTAACTGGTTCATTGAACTGGTGGACAGCAATGACCGCATCATCGCCAGCCATCTCTGCCGGATACCTACGTCACTGGGAGGAGGATGTGGCTGTGGTTGTGCAGAGACGGATATTGAACGCGCACCACGACTTGATTTCGTGGAGGCGATGGAATGGTCAGAAGAAGTTACACGAATTACTATCAATAAAGGTGACGTGCAAATTGCAAGCCTCGAGGTAGGTGATGCGCCCCGCGTTCAAATCAGTGGACCGGAAAGGCGCGAGGATTCACTCGTACTCGACATTCAGGTTCAACATCCGAGACAACAACCTGCGGTGGCAGTGCTCTTCACAGCAGATGATGGATTAACATGGTCGCCCATTGCTTTCGACCCAGAATTAAATCAACCGCTAGTTGTCAATGTCAACCGCCTTTCAGGGGGAGAATTATGTCGCTTCCAAGTCGTAGCAACTGCTGAATTTAAATCTGCATCTGTCGATAGTCATTCATTTTCTTTGCCACGCATCGACCGCCAGCTATTGATTGATATGAAGGAATCCAATTGCAATAACGGACGCGTTGAACTAAAGGCCATGGTCGATGTCCGCGAGTACGATGGTGTAAATCCGCATGAAGTGATATGGGAATCTAACATTAGCGGCGAACTTGGCCGCGGCTATATCCTCACCGTTGATCTTGAAGCAGGAGAGCATCGTATCACAGCGACCATTCCGGGAGGTGCAAGTGATAAGGTGCAGGCAACAGGCATCATCATCGTGGGGGGAAATGTTAGGTAGAAAAGCGATAAAGGAGCATTAATGATACGGAGCGTGGAACCAGTTTTATCGATCCAGACGCTGGCGTCTCAGTATGATAGAATTCAAACTCTCCATCAAGTATCGATCTCCAGTGACTTGAGTACTGTAATGCCAGGTCTAGCCGTTTTGAAATTGCCATCTTCATATAGACTTTGGCGAATCCGCACAACGTACCAGCTACTGGTGCTTCAACATAAGCGGAAAACAAGTCAACAGGTGCGCCCTGATACACAGCCTGAACTCCCATCAAAAAATCTGGAAAAAGAAATCTGTAGTAACTGACTCCTCCCCCTATTCCGACAAACAAAGCTTTTTTTCCAATATGAAATACCTTACCCGGTGTAACTTCCAATCTGCCTACAAAAACCTGATAGTCAGCAAACGGATTGCGATCAACGGACCCGCTAAGCGTATCTCGGGTCACAGCCACTAGTTGGTAGCCTGCAATTCCAATCTGTCCGCCGAATAATACTGAGAAGTCGGAATGAAACTGCTTTTGATACGAATACACGAGGGTTGGCGAAAAGGAACCTCGCTTTAATAACAGACTTGGATAATTTGGTGTAAACGTAAGGCGATCTCCATAATTTACTGATAAATAACTTTGGGCGTTTGAATTCAAACACAGAAGCAAAAAAATCACGGTTGCCAATGACCCCTTCATAGAAAACTTATGTATGGTATTTTTGGTGTTTCGCAATGTTAAATTCGTCAAATTAATCGTGATACGGGAAGCAGAGTGAACGGGATTGAAGCAATCAGTAGATTGTATTCAAATGTGCAGCAAACCTTTAATGATTGATCTGGAGTGATTGCAATAAATGTCCGTTACGCGACACGCATTATTTTTTGAGTGAGATTACCTTTTAGGGAAAATACAACTATGAAACTAAAACTATTGACTATTGCCGTTATGCTGTTGAGCCTATGTGTAATGGCACAGGAAAAACCACAAGGATTGAAAGTGAATGACAAAGCACCGGAGTTTAATGCTAAAGACCAGTTTGGACAAGAGATAAGCCTGAAAGCACTTCTAAAAAAAGGCCCGGTAGTTCTTATGTTTTACCGCGGGCAGTGGTGTCCATACTGCAACAAGCAACTAAGTGGTATGCAGGATTCTTTGGAAATGGTAACATCGAAGGGAGCGACTGTATTGGCCATAACACCAGAGAAGCAGGAAAATATTTCCAAAACCATTGAAAAGACTAAGGCTTCGTTCCCAATATTATATGACGATGGACTAAAGATTATGAAAAGTTATCAGGTAGCATTTCAGCTGAATGAGGCCTCAATTGAAAAGTTCAAAGGTTATGGAATTGATTTAAATGCGGCAAACGGATCAAACGGAGCTAGCTTACCCGTGCCTGCTCTTTACATTATTAATAAGAATGGAAAGATTACTTACCGTCACTTCGATCCTGATTACACCAAGCGGCCTAGTGTGAAAGAAATAGCAAGTCATTTATAAACTAAACATGGACTGGCTCAAATCCTTCCTGTTTGTGAGGAAGGATTTGAGTCTAGTAGTTATTTTAGTATTAAAGTGTATTCAAATCACTCTGGACTTGGCATTGACAAAAAAACAGACGGGATGACCGGAAACGCTTTATTCTGGGACAAAACGATAATTATTGATTTTAAGAATAGAAAATTTGGAATACACTAAAAAAACAAACGCACAATCCGGCAGACGCATCCCCTGGCGCTCGTCGATACTTTGTTCAGGGCCGTCGACAGCGCATCGCAAAAGGCTGTCTTTCTGCTGAAATTCGCAAGGCGCGTCCACTCTACATTCAGAAGGTGTTCAGGATTTCGGGCTTTGCTTTCCACGTTTCGGAACGGGCATTGGCTGGACTTCGCAGGAGACGGGTGGAACAAAAACGCATCATGAATTATGACTCAGGCAGAATTCTTTAAGATTGGAGTAAATAATAATCCAGCACTCAAGGGTAATAGAGGTCGCGTAGGTGAATTCGTATGTCGCCAGGTTAATGGCGTAACGATTGTTTCGCGTCGACCAAAAAAGCCCACATCTCAAACTGAAGGTCAGTGTAAAACCAGACAACGGTTTCACCAGGCAACAGAATTTGCGAAAAG
>JBDSKX010000143.1:0-10727 GCA_039916665.1 Chryseolinea sp.
GGTAGAACCATTGCTACTTATAGAACTTTACATTTGCCCATTTCATTTACGAAAGTTCACCTCACCTATTTTTACTATTCCATTAACCCGGATTTATTTCTTTTTGACTAATGCCATTCCACACTTAGAACATGTGCCAGGTTTGTCACTTGTAATTTCGGGATGCATTGGACAGACATAATTTGTCATTGCCTTCATTTCATTTTTGGCTTTCAATTCTTTAGGAGAACTAGCAACATTTCCGTCCATGTCCATGCATTCTCCCTCCTTCATCAACAGTTTTGCGCCATCTTTCATAATACACTTGCCGTTTACCATACAGGTTGTCCCATTCGTCATGGTCATATTCTTTTCCATTGGCATCGTTTTTCCGGCCTTCGTATACATCATCTTTCCACCTTTCATCATGCAATAATCCATCAATGCTGTGGAGTCTCCTTTTGCTTGTGCGTAGCTACTACTTGTTGTAAGGGTTGATGCCAGAAGAAACGACACAAACATCGCTAGAATCATTTTATGTATTTTCATAATTTATTTGGGTTAAAGGTCTTTAAGTTTTTTCTATGACAATAGGATGCAGTTCTCGTTTAGAATTACCATCCTCAAAATGCTTAATGCAGACGTGAATTGATTCAAAGACTAACAAATCATAGGCTACCAAGAAGCAGGAAATATTCCACATCGGCGTTTCATCCAGTGATTACTAAAACGTAGACTGCCTCATCCATAATGGTTTATATGTTGTTTCATCATAGTTTTGATTTTCGTAAAAAAGAATAAACCGAATGAACAACGTCGAGATTTAACTAATGAGGAATCGAATTACAATGCGTCTACTCCGGAAACTTGATCTATGCTGCAAAGCGTGTGTTATCAAGAGAGTATGTGAGACTATTAAAAGTAAGAGCGCGTTCGCCTATTGTCAATTACTCCATTTCCATGCCACTACCGGGCTGTTCTAAAGCAATAGCAGGATCGTTCAAGTTAATTTCTAAAATTGGATAGCGTACTCCATTTTAGCATGATCAAGGAATACGATACTGAATAGCCATTTACTACCAAAACAATAAATGTGAGTAGCCTGGTACGAATATGCCGATAGCGTAGCGGAAAGTACACAACACTACCTGATTAATGATTTGATCAATCCCCGGATTGATGAGTCCAATATGCAAGATCCCAAAAGCAAGTATCGGCTTTGGATCAGGTTGGAAATGATTCAACGCGATTGGCAAATTAGTATCGAAGAGAATGTTTAAATCCATTTAGATTTTTTGGGATTTGATTGAGGGAGCTTTGTGAACAGAAAGGTAAATTATCCCGGCCGCACATACAAGGCGGCTTAGATGCGAGTAGGTACCAAATATGCTATTTCATTTTCATTTCCATGTGTTCATCCACATGTTAAGTTTTTGTTTTGTTTAATACCTTAAATCAATGCCTGCTCCCCATCCATAATCGCTATCATAATTTCCAGAGAATGCAAAGTTCTTTCTTACTACGTAGCGAAGACCCAGGAAATATTCGCTATCCGTATTCCACACGGCATCAAGTCTGATGCGCTTTGTAATGGGCAAATCCCGCCTGCTTATTTGAAAGCGGAAATTGCCTGTATGATCGACCCTTCCGTCGACTGATATGAACATAGGTAAAAGGTAGGCCATACCAATGGCAAATAGATCTTTATGCTTTGCGTAATCAATTATGTTTCCATCATTGTCTTCTTTTGCTTGCGTGAATCTGTTATCGGTTTGAACATATGCACTCCAATACTGTCTCTTATCTAAAAACCTTCTAAGGTAGGTTTCTGACTCGTAGCTTCCTTTCCAATTTAAGTTACCGCTTTCGTTCAACTGCCATTTGAGTCCTGATAGGGTTGCATTCGCGAAAATACCCTGCGATTGTACCATGGCGTTGGCCCAAAGAAAGGTCTGACTTCCGTGTTCCTTCATAAAACGTTTGTAACCTTGTGCATATTCTTTTTGAACCGCAGATGTTGTTCCCTCATAACTGATTACCGTTGCCATTCCTGCCGCCATGTGATACAAAGTATGGCAGTGAAGAAACCAATCTTTCTGTTCCGTTGCCTCAAATTCAATGATTGTCATCGCCATGGGGTTTACATTGAATGTATGTTTCATTGGTGACACCTGTTCGTTTTCCGTGATCACTCTAAAAAAGTGCCCGTGGAGGTGCATGGGATGTTCCATCATGGTAGCATTGTGAAAGTAGATTCTAACGTTTTCACCCTTTTTTATTTTTACTTTCTCATCCAGTTTGGAAAGTGTTTTTCCGTTTATGGACCAGACATAGCGCAACATATTACCACTCAGGTTTAGATGGATTTCTCGCCAAGGTTTGTCCGAGGGAAGCGAAGTTACAGAATCAGATTGGATCATAGCATAGCTCAATACTTTATCATCACCATTGCCGGGAGGCATATCGAAGCCAGTCAACTTTGTCTTCATCATTTTCATTTTTTTCATCATCATCGATTTCATCGACATGGAATCCATCATATTCTTCTTGCCACTCATGTCTTTCATGTCCATATTTTCGGTCATTGACATAACGGGTTTCTCTATACCTTTGATCATGTTCGTTGGTGGAGCAGGCATGTTAGCATCACGCATCTTTAGCCCCATTGTCATCTTCATTCCCATCTTCTTCATCTTCGACATCATCTCATTCATTTCGCGCATTGTTTTATAATAATCCAGTGACGGAATGTCGGGGGCATTCACTTTTTGACCTTCGCCAAAAAAAGCGGAAGAATATCCTTTTATGTCCTGGGCTGTAGCTCTCAACTCATATTGGCCATCTGCTGGAAGCGTGATAATCACATCATATGTTTCGGCCGTTGCAATTAGTAGTTTATCGACGTCCACTGGTTTTATATCATTTCCGTCGGCCGCCACAACCTTCATTTTTCCTCCGGCAAATTGTAGCCAAAAATAAGTAGCCGCAGATCCATTAATGATACGCAACCGAATAGAATCATTTTTATGATACTTTGGAAAGGTCCGTTGAAGCAATCCATGCATCAGGTAACGTGGAAAGAAAACATCACTGATATCGGCACCCGGCATTCTGATCCAATCAAACTTAACCCGATCTTTTAACTGGCCTTTAACCAACGCTTCACCGTAACTTTGTACGGCATCCTTTTGAATTTCAAACCAATCTGAATTTCGTTTCAATAAGCGGAGTACCTCTTTAGGTTTTATGTCTGTCCAGTCTGACAGTTGTAAAACCTCCTGACCTGTTTTGGTTTCATCTGCTTTGTACATTACTAATGGTCCGTACAGACCCAGTTGTTCCTGTAATTTCGTATGTGAGTGGTACCAAAAAGTTCCCGTCTGAATGATCGCAAATTTGAAGACATGAATCATTCCGGCTTTTATTGGTGTAGTCGTGAGATAAGGCACCCCGTCTTCGTCATTGGGCAGCAGTATGCCGTGCCAATGAATAGACATCTCTTCACCAAGCATATTGTGAACATAAATGACTGCAGTGTCACCTTCGGTAAAATACAATGTGGGTGCTGGAATTTGTCCGTTGATTGCTATCGCAGATTTCCTTTTGCCGGTAAATTGTACGATGGTGTCCTTAACGTTCAAATGATATTCAATAGCCTTGCCATTTCGGTTTGGCACCTTACGTTGTTTGGAATATTCCTCTGTAGAGTGTGTGTGTTGGGAATAGCTAATGCCAATAATACAGGTCAGCGAAATCGTAAGTAAGAATGCCCTCATAAATACTCTTAGTGTGTAGAAAAAAAATCAGAAGGGCCTTTCAGTCGTGAAAGGCCCTTTTTAATTAAGCGTGTTGCTGTGCCATGCTGCGACACTCTTCAGCACATTTTCTGCACGACTCAGCGCAGGTTTTGCAATGATCCAAATCATGTTTTTCACATTCTACCGCGCATGCATCGCAAATTTCCGAACACAAATCGCAGAACTTATTGACAAATGACATCGTATGTTTATCTGCTCTGGCCATGAAGCCAGCCGCCATGCGGCACATATCGGCACAGTAGCGATCAAGTTCTACACATTTCGCCATCATGGCTGCGTCCTTTTCATGCATGCATGCAGTCGCACAATGCTCACATTCCGCTGCACAATCATTGCAAGCGTCAATACAGGTCTTAAATTTTTCGTGACTCATTTGTTTTTTGTTTTAGTGTAACATTCATTTACTGGGTTACGCAACCCTGATTCATCCTTTAATTTTTTAACTGCTTTAACTTTTGAGTAAATGTTAGAAATTATGTCTTAACCGCAGCGTTACTCTAAACACGCTGATAAGTCTGTGATTTCTCGATGTCGTCATCACTAATATGGATTTCATAACCATTGCAGCCAATGCGACGTGCACATATACTTAAACAATTATGCCATTTTTAGCTTTTTGATAAAGTCTTTTAAGAATAGCAGGATCGTTCAAACGGTAGCGAAATCCCGTCAATTGCCGAATACTATAGACCGCTTCTTTCGGAAAAACACTTAAAAACTCCCGATTACATTTAAGAATATGACATAATAGGTTTGGCGAGTATTTTATACTGTAGAAAGAATGCGTCAGTTGTCGACTTTAGGCCACTGGATAAACGTAGAGTGTTGCACCTTATGGGAATGAAGTGTACAGCCTTAACCTGGCGGCCTGGTAGCTAAAAAGAACAGACTATCAAAATCACATTGGGGTATCTCTATTTACAATGTACTTTTCAAAAAATGCGAAGGGCTCGCGCCAAAAAAAGAAACAAAGGTTCGATTGAGGTGAGCAAGGTCTGCAAACCCCGAACGCTTGGCTGCCTGTGTGAGACTACAGCCATCAATCACTAATTGAAGTGCTTTGCGTACTCTACACCATAAAATATACTTTCGTATTGGTATGCCTATTTCGGCCTTAAACAAATGGAACAATCTACTCTCAGAAAGGCACGCTCTTTCAGTTAATTCTTTCATTGCCGTTGTCCTACCGAGATTAGTTTGGATATAGGAAATAACATTTCCAATTCGCTCATCGACTGAAGAATTAATGGGGTATAAAGGCTCGGGGTGAAAAAAAACATCCAGCAGGTAATCCTTTATTGAAGTCTCTGAGAATCCTTCCCGCATACCATTCTCCAGGAAGGTCATAAGAGCCAGTGCAATCTCATCGGCTAGCGGGATGACATGCAGTTCTTTCAAAAGAATATTAAACTTTCTAGCGAAGTGACTCTCCGGATCAAAATATATAAAAATGGCCGAACCTTGTCCAAATGTTTCATGCTTCACGTTTGCTTTCAGGATAATACCTTTTGCATTAAAGTGTTGCTCCTTGTGAATAACAGTTAGTGACGACTCATATGAAAGAACAATTTCGAGGGCATGATGTGCATGTGGCTTCGTACGAATATTGGCTCCCCAAAATACTACCATGTCGCTGTAGATCAATAAAGATTGTGTCACAGTATTCTTTGTTAGCATTGTAATATATCTTTAATTGTAGTGCGTTATTTATATCAATGGCGTATGCATCATTGATTTGATTTTACAAGTCCGTTCAATCTTACCTTCAGTTCGATGTCATCACAAATCATCTCATCTGCCAGGCTTCAAAGAAAAAAGCAGAAAACCAACAGTACCAATTTTTTTGTCGGCTAATTGAGGTGATGCTTCTGCTGTCTTTTTTGAAGTGCTATAATTTGCCAAGCTGACCCACCGCCTGGCAACATCCATGTACCACAATCAATGTTATTTCTTTGGTTCGTTAATTAATATTCATGGTGAACTTTTGTACTGTCTGTTTTCGCTGCTTCCAGTCTTATCCGCACTTTGCGCAGTTATCACCTGCTTTACTAGTTACCTCTGGATGCGTAGGACACGCGTATGCCAACTGCGTTGGGTCCATTCCCATTTTATCATTGATGCCAGTTGTATCACCTTCCGCGTACTCGAGATAATCCCAATCGTTTGTGTTTTTTACCTCCACAGCTGGTATTCATAGAGCTGAAACAATTATCCCGGCGATCAGAATTGTTATGGCTAAACTTGATTTCTTCATAGTCATCGTTTTAAATTTTAGTAAAGAATAGAGTTAATGATTGTGATGTTCCATTTCCAAGTATTTGCCTTGCGGCCCAATACCTTCGATATGTACTAACTGCGCACCAAAATGTCCTGCGCATGACACGCTATAGCCGGAAGCGACAAGTACCACTGCGATAATCGTCATTGCCCAACGTTTTGTTTTGAAGACAAATAAATTTGCCATTTGCAAAATCAAAGCAATGATGCCTGTATAGATTGTCCAGTCTGCCCACTTGTCGTGTTGTTCCAACACCATCTTGGCGTGGTCACTGATTCCATGCGTGTGCGGATGGAAATTTTCTCCTGCCATCCATGCTGCTAGTACACCAATCAGGAGAATGGCTGCTGTTATCCATGCGATTTCCTTCTTGATTAAAATGAGGTTCAGCAATTGAAGAGCCGCAGCAACGATGATCAATACAATAGCAAAGTGTACAATCAGTGGGTGAAGCGTAGGAAAATCATCAAGATCGGCAGTGACCTTCGATTGATTACTTCCCATTGCCTGGTCATGATGACGTACTGTATCTCCCTGGGCGTGTTGATATTGTACTGCCGTGTTGTCTTGTCTTTTCTTTTTATGTCCTTCGTGCGCATTCAACTGGGCACATATAGAAAGGGTAAGGGCTACGAATAGCACTAATCTTTTTTTCATAACGGCTTAATTCGTTGTGTTAAACACGACGAAGAAGACAATTCTTCGACATGGTTTATTGCGTGCTAAAAAGTAAATAAGATTTTACCAGAATAAGGGAATACAATTCCATGAAGGAATCTCTTTCTGGATTTTAAGAAATGAGAAAAGGAGGTGCTCGTAATGACCGGATGGAAAGAAGGAGCCATTGCGGCAGATCGCGCGCCTGCGGCACCGGTGAAGGCAGGTATGTTATGATAGGTAATGCAAGGGAAATGATCAGGGGCTGCTCAACTGAAAAAATCGGATGATGTTTTTCCTGATACGAATATTTTGTTGAGCCTATATAATCTACATTGGAAAAGTGAGTGAAAACCGGCAACGCTGGCGTTGATTTTTTCTCATGAGAATGTTTGTGATCACCGTGGTGATGAGATGATGCAGATGCTTCATTGTGATGCTTACCCTCCTCTTTTGGATGGCTATGTGGAAGAATGCTATGCGCCATTGACACCACAAAGGCGGTGCTAAAAAGGAATATGATCCATTGGCGTCTTAGCATCTTTTATTTCACCTTTTGATCAGGAGTAACGTACATATATCAAAAATACATTAAAAATGTGGTAAAAGCTCACCCCATCTATTGATCCGCTATTACCGCGGATTTTGAGATTTTCTCAAGTATCTTATGGCTATCGCCAAATTTGCAAAGTGCATCACAATGTTCCCGCAGGTCAGAGAAAAGGATATACCTGATCTGCACTTCGCTTTTCCTAATTGAAGGCCTGCTCAACTGACGGATCACGTCCTTTTCCCTTTCGTTAGGAATAATGATAAATAAGGAACTTTGGTGATCGGTTAATGAAAAGGCAAGGTCTGAAAGTCTCAAAATCCCCGAATAGATGGACGTGCTTTTTTCAACCTCGAATGCACATACTACCCGGTTCAATATTTTCTCAAACCAGATAACATCAATAAGCTGTATTGTGCTATTAGTGTCCCTATCCAAAGGAAGATCAGGAAAAGCATCCAGGCTAATAAATGAAAAATTCAGTTCGCCATAGCATTTTCCTCTGTCGTTGCTGGCAGCAATTGGATCATAGCCAAGTGCTCTACCAACAGGTGGTATTGCATCTCCGTATGCAAATCCTCTTCATGCTTTTCGCTCAGCACTTCTTTATGACGTCTGTCGTATTGTTTGAGCAGCTTGGCTTTGTCCTTATCAGATATAATCTGACCATCGATAATAACATTGCGCATGCCGATCTCAAACAGTAACCCGCTGATTGCTCCCAGGTCATTTGATAATTCATTTTTATATTCCCTGTTTTTAGCCAGGATCACTTCTCTCATTTTTAAATATTCCGTCCAGCTACCCAGTTTCTTTTTATCATTAAACAAGTAATTAAAACCATTTACAATTGCTGTATTAAACGGAGGAAGAATCGTAGGGTGGAGAAAATAGAGAATACTAGCGACAGCAGGACCCAGTCCTTTAATCCTGAGAGAATCCAGCTTTATGATTTCACGTAAAAGCTGCTCTTCTTTGGTGGCGTTGATGCAGTTTTCCAGAAATTGTCCAAAAGCTTTTTTATTAGACTGGTTTTCATAAATATCGGGTATTCGCATCTTGGGCTTCCAGTAGAATGGATGGCTGCTCCTTCAAACACTTGTTTTTGTTCCGTTATAGCCGTAAGCACCACCTCTAGCGATGATCCTTTGAAATCATTTCTAAATCTTTCATTTTTGATTTCTTCCACTACCTGTTGGACTCCTCTTCGGATAGATCGGAACGCTTTAAGTCTTTCTTCGCTTCCAATAAACCATGTATTATAAACAGAGGCAGGATCGTGTTTATACTTGTATATAATATTCAGGAATTGGTGCTCCATCGTGTTTCAAGTTATTCCTTTCAATTTAAGACTTTGACTTATATGCTTCAGCAGCATTCATTTTTCATGTCTGGATTCAGTAATACGACGCGATATTTATCATAGGTCTGTCCTTATTCAAAGCAAATGATCTTTCCTGTTTTAGCAGGATGAAGTGTAATCATGGATAAACCGTTATCTACTTTCGATGACTCACGGGGTCAATCGCGAAGTCTGCACTTTCAATTCACAGTTGATGCCCGCAATGCCCACGACAACCGAACTATGGCTTATCCGGCGAAACGCACTCCTGTCTGCTCTCCTCCCAAGTATAGATCGGGCGCTCTCTCCTATATACTTCAACCACATTCATTTTTCGTTCGAGGCTGCACTTAATATGTGGCGAAATTATCTATATAGCGCGCATAGTAATTGGCCCTGTCTGTTAAATTCTGAAAAAAGTGGACAATTTCCCCGAGGCGCATTCATCAGGGACATACTTCCACATTTCACCACCTTGTCTCCGAAATAGGAATTTTTGATTTCCTTTTCGTTGGAAACTCAATAAGAACCTTCATTGTTATTCGCCATTTGACAATAGTCAAGTACAGCATGACCATCGAAAATTTGCCTAGCTGAGTAGCCATCTCGTTCCCAAGTGTGCTAAATACTTTGCGTTGCTCTTTCAAGTCAAACGGTGTATCGATCTTCTCTGGCGGCTGTGATCCATTCCATTCTTTCAATGCCTTTTGTAAGTCTGCTTTTTTTTCGAGTCATCGCAACCAGTTCAGTCTATAAATAAATATAATGTTCATAAGCGGCGCCAACCTTAGCATCTTTGAACATGACCATCCTTTGATCCATTTTATCATCGCCTCTTTTAGCGTGATCGTGTTGAGCAAAAACTCCAAGGTTCTGAAAACCAGAAAGAGCGTTATTGTTTCTATTTTAATAGTTCTATTTACTTAACTGCAACAAAGTCATTCATTTGATTTGCAATACTCTCTTGCTCACAAAAAATATGATGATGGGGAGAATAGTGAACTGCAAAATGGGTGAAACACCAACACCTAACCAAGGTATAAGCGGCATTGCATCAGCATAAGCCCAATCACCTTTTGAAGTATACCACATTTCCACAATCGTGGCTCCTATACCACCAACCAAAGCGAGCGCTATTATTTTACCCATAGTTAAATGATTTGCCCAAAACACATTTCTGAAGACAACGCCAAATAAAAAGACCAGGATAAGTACCACCATGGTATCTTCAAGAGATGCCAACATACAAATTGAAACATGCTGAAAATCGTATTGATATCCTTGATATAATGGACCGTGTGCTAATTCCCAAATAGTATTGAGTAGAAAGGAAATAATTGCTATGCTCATTAGAAACCATGAATACATACCCTTATCTTCTGCTTTCCTATAAAAAAATACAAACAGTGAAATTGTAATTACTAAAGCAATCGTGGGTACAAGGAAAATATTCGTGCTCGGGTCTTTCATTAATTGGTACTATTCATTCCTAAATCTTATCATGGTACTTGCAGAATGGGAATAGTCATTTTTTAAAAAACGTCCCAGTTCTACAGGACACAGCCTTCACAAGAAACTTTTACTTTCTTCTTTTAGCATCTGTTGCCAAGAAAAGCTTTCCGCAAAATCAGTTGTGCTTTTTAAACCGCTGTCAGTTGTTTCTTAAAATTCTCATTCCAACTAATGTCCATTTTCATTGTATTTTTCGATCCATACTAAAGTCTTAAGGCTCATTGGTGGGTGTTTTCTTATCTTCTCCCATATCCATACCAGGCATACTGCCCGCGGACTGTTTGCCTCCCTGGGGGTTCATCATGCTCGGTTTACCTGCCAGTTGTGCGGCTGCATCAATGCTAAACGTACCATTGACCGCTATTTCCTCACCGGGCTTTAACCCGGATTCAATCACATAACTTTCACCTAATTCAGGACCCAGTGTAACTTCACGCATGATAAAGCTTATGCCTTGGTCTGTGCTTCTCATTTCATAAACAACTGACCGTTTACCCGTCCACATGACCGCCGTCTTTGGAATGGTTATGGAAGATGTTTTGGCGTTGACTTTACTATCCACAGTTCCAATTGCAAACATCTCAGGTTTAA
>JBDSKX010000144.1:0-36116 GCA_039916665.1 Chryseolinea sp.
AAATTCCGAACGGCAGCCATTTCGCTATAAGGCCAAATTATTGCTTGGCTTTTCTCAGATTTTAGAAGTACTTTCAGGAATCCCCAAATATTTATTTGAACGAGTTGATGGCTCTTGCCTGCTGATATGAAAGGAATATTCAAGTGGTTAATCTATCTGGCGATCGTAGTAGTAGGGATTCTGGCGATCGGACTAATTCTTACCAATTTCTATAAGAAAGAAATCCTAAGTGAAATTAATTTGCGCCTCCAGGAAACTGTAAATGGCGACGTCAAAATTGGAGACTACAACATAACTTTCCTCCATAAATTTCCACATCTTTCAATCACGTTAAAAGATGTCTATCTCAATGGACCGCGTTATGAACTATACCAAAGAGCATTTCTTAAGGCGGAGAGGGTTGATGTAAATGTCGAAGCTTTCAAACTGTTTGTCAAAGAACTGAGCATAAAGTCTGTTGATGTAGAACATGGTGAGTTATTTGTATTTAGAACCATAGAAGGTTATACAAATGTTGAGGTGTTTAAAACACATCGGGCAGCCGGGACAGGTGCTGGCGAAAAGTTGGTCGTTATCGACTTGAAACAGATCAATTTAAAGGATATTCACGTCGCTTTTCAGGACTCGCTCAAACATAAAAGCTTCGGTGTTCATTTCGCGAACACTGAGAACATCCTCGCTGCTACAAATGCCGGCAGTTCGATCCACATTATTGGCAACATGACTTTTCAGGGATTGCTTCTAAATGCAGCGAAAGGAAAATTCCTGAAAGACAAAAGTACGCTGACCGATTTGGACCTGGAGTTGGACTCCACCCGTCAACACCTAACGCTTCGGCCGTCAACGATGATTTTCGATAAATCAAAGATTCGATTGAAGGGGGAGTTTGAACTTAATAACACAGGAAAATTTCAGTTGAATATTGAGTCTGATCAAATGGACTATAATGAGGCGCTCTCTATTCTTGCAGATTCGATTTCCAAGAAACTTGGACGATTTTCGATAGAAAAACCAGTGCGAGTTTCCGTAAACATTAACGGGCGGCTGGAGCCAGGCGTTAAGCCTAACGTTGATGTGTCGTTTTCATTCTCAAACAGCAAAGTAACCGCTGGCAAGCTGGAGTTAGATCAAAGTTCAGCTGAGGGGAAATTTATGAACCACCTCAATCCGCAGCTCCCCAATGACGATAGCAATTCGCGATTGCATTTTTCTAAGTTGAATGCGAAAATTAATAACCTGCCTATTGAGGCCGTTGTGACTTTAAGCAATATGCGGGATCCTTACCTTGATTTAAAGGCGCTATTTAAAGTTGAACTGAAAGATCTAAACACAAATCTCGATTCGACCTCAGTAAAATTGCTTGGAGGCACATTTGTCTCAGATTTCACGTATTCAGGAAAACTTCGCGAATACCTCGATGAATCAAAAACAGCTTATGAAGGCAAATTGAATGGGCAAGCCAGGATTACAAATGGACAGTTTCAATACAATCGAAAACAGATTCGCGTGAATAAGCTTGAGGCTGTCTTTGGGTTTACAGAAAAGCAACTTGATATTATCAAGCTTTCATTTCAGATTAATAAGAATGATGTTGATGTAACAGGAGTAGCCACCGACTTCATTCCATTCTTTGTCAACCCTCAAACAACAGGAAAAGTACGACTCGCCATTGCGTCACCAAAGATGGATATTACGGGAATGTTAAATAGCAGAAATTCAAAAACGTCAAAGTCGGGTAAAGCAAAGTCAAAGAAACGGATGTCTAATATGCTTGACCGAATGGACAGTCAGCTTGATTTTGATCTCGATTTTAACATCAAAGAGTTTGTGAATTCAAAATTCAAAGCTTCTCAGTTGAAAGGGAAATTAACCTTGGCCCACAACCAGTTTATCATGAAGAATGTGGGAATGAACTTCGCCGGTGGTCGTGTCTTGTTAAATATGAAGGTGGATCAATTACAACGAAGTAATAACCCCATTAAAATTGATGCGAAAATTAAAGACGTTAGTTTGAAACAATTCTTTTATTGTTTCAACGATTTTAACCAGTCAACATTCCGTCACGAACACGTTGACGGTAAACTAAATGCCGATTTAGATTTGCAATCCGATATTAATGACAAGTTTGAGGTCCAGACGCCAAATCTTATTGGAACCGCAAAATTCAGCATTCGTGATGGTAGTCTAAAAAATTTCGAACCTATGCAGAAACTGAGTAACTTCTTGTTTAAGGGTCGTGATTTTACCGATGTACAGTTCTCAGATATTGGTACACAGATCGCCATGCGTGGAACGGCGATGAATGTTAGTCGTATGGAAATTGAATCAACAGTGCTGACGATGTTTATAGAAGGAACTTATGACCTGAAGAATAACTCTGACTTCTCGATTCAAATACCACTAAGCAATCTGAAGAAACGAAACCAGGATATTGCGCCTGAAAATATTGGCATCGATGCAAAAGTTGGCGCAAGCATATTCCTTCGAGTAAAGCCAGACAAAGATGGAAAAACAACAATCATGTATGTTCCATTTAAAAAACTCAGGAAGAAGAAGAAAGGTGAAAAAGATACTTAACCTGTTGCATTTTTTTCACACAACGATAACTTTAAGTTCAGAATTAGTTCATCTCTAACTTTGTCCTTGATACGGAAATTAATCACTAGCCATGGATACGCGTCGGGAATTTCTGAAGAAAGTAGCAGCGTTGACGGCAACGGCGGGCGTGCCTCGATCAATAGCGCGGGCGTTGGCAATCGATCCTGTAGTTGGAAGCACATATCTTGATGCAGAACATGTTGTCATTCTGATGCAGGAAAATAGATCGTTCGATCATTGCTATGGAACGCTTCAGGGTGTTCGTGGATTTAATGATCCACGGGCGATCAGGCAACCAAATAACAATCTGGTTTGGATGCAGACGAATGCCGAAGGGGAAACATACATACCATTTCGGCTCGATATACAGGATACAAGGTCTACGTGGATGGGTTCGCTCCCGCACTCCTGGACCGATCAGGTCGATGCTCGCAATGGAGGTAAGTATGACCAATGGCTGAATGCAAAGCACTCAGGCCACAAGGAATATCGAAATATGCCCCTTACTCTGGGATATCATACGAGGGAAGACCTTCCTTTCTATTATTCCCTGGCGGATGCTTTTACAGTTTGCGACCAAAATTTTTGTTCGTCTCTAACTGGAACAACTCCGAATCGACTTTATCTTTGGACAGGTACCATTAGAGAAAAGCCATCGACGTCGGAGTATGCTAACGTGAGAAATGAAAACGTTGATTATGACAGGCTAGCCCATTGGACGACTTTCCCTGAGCGATTGGAAAAACACAACGTATCCTGGAAAATATATCAGAATGAAATAAGCGTCGGCGTTGGATTTAAAGGTGAAGAAGATGCATGGTTGAGTAATTTCACAGACAATCCGATCGAGTGGTTTGCTCGTTACAATGTGAAGTTCGCAAAAGTGTATAGAGACTTTCTGCCAGAAAGAATTAAGCAGATTAAAGAGGAAATTGTGAAACTTGAAGGATTGGCTGTAACGATAGATTCTACGGAGGAACGTTCAAAGAAATTGGTTGAATTAGAAAGTGAATTAAGGATTTCAGAAGAGGATTTAGGTTTCTACACAAACGAAAATTATCTGAAACTTTCTGACTTCGAAAAAAACATACACGACAAGGCATTCACGACAAACAGGAATGATCCTTACTATCATGAGTTGGTGACGATGAAGTATACGGATGGCCCGGTGGAAAGGGAAGTGTTAGTGCCTGCGGGTGACATACTTCACCAATTTAGAGAGGATGTCAAGAATAAGAAGCTTCCGACTGTATCATGGCTAGTAGCGCCTGAGAATTTTTCCGATCATCCGGGAGCACCATGGTATGGTGCTTGGTATGTCTCTGAGGTCATGGATATCCTGACTAAAGATCCTGAGACCTGGAAGAAGACGGTCTTTATTTTGGCTTACGATGAGAATGATGGTTATTTCGATCACGTACCACCATTCACGGTGCCGGACCCAACCTTGAAACATTCTGGAAAAGTATCAGAAGGAATTAATGTTGATGTCGAGTTTGTAACGCTCGATCAGGATAAAAGGAAAAAAGACTCAGAGCATTCACGGCAGAATTCAATCGGCCTCGGGTACCGCGTGCCTTTGGTGATCGCTTCCCCTTGGAGCCGTGGTGGAATGGTTTGTTCTGAAGTGTTCGACCATACTTCAATACTTCAGTTTCTTGAAAAATTCCTCAGCAATAAAACGGGAAAGAAAATTGAAGAATCCAACATCAGCGCCTGGCGCAGGAGCATTTGTGGAGATTTAACATCTGCGTTCAAGTCTTACAAAGGAGAAAAAATTGAATTTCCCATAACACTTCAAAAGACTAAATTCATCGAACGTGTTCACAAAGCTCAGTTCAAAGATGTTCCTAAAGGATATAAAAGTCTGAACGCCGAACAAATATTGGATGTTAATCGCGATCCTTTGTCATTGAAATTTTTCCCTCGGCAAGAGTCAGGAACCCGGTCGGCTTGTCCCCTACCCTATGAGCTATACGCAGAGGGAAAATTGAGTGAGGATATCAAGAAGTTTGAAATTTCGTTGGCTTCAGGTAAAGATGTTTTTGGACTGAAAGCAGTTGGTGCACCTTTCAATATTTACGCGCCCGGCAAGTATAAGGATGAGTCTACGAAGGATTTCACACAGGCAAAAAACTGGTCGTATGCCGTCAATGCAGGCGATCGGTTACAGGATAGTTTTGACCTGGCTAATTTTGTTGACCAGAATTATTTCTTGCAAGTCTATGGTCCTAATGGATTCTTTAGAGAATTGAAGGGAAATCAAGGCGATCCTCTCATTGCAGTTGAGTGCATCTACGAAAAGAGTGCAAATAAATTAACTGGCAGCGTTATACTGCGACTGAAGAATAAAGCCAACAAGCTAATGACGATTCTGATAACCGATAATGCTTATGAGGCAAAGCCAATCCACAAAACTTTGAAGGCTTGTAAATCATCTGAGGTGGTTGTTGATTTATCAAGAAGTTATAGGTGGTACGACTTCACACTTTCAATTGATGGTGCGCACCAGTATGCCAGGCGTTACGCAGGGCGGGTTGAAAATGGCGAGCCCGGACTTACCGATCCTGCCATTGGGGCCACAGATCGTAAGTTGTAAATTCGCAAAGAATCGGTCTCGCTGACGATCAAGCTGCGTCGCAATTCTCGTCCAGAGACGCAAACGGAATTCTCTTTCTTCGACTTTAAGAATCGAAACGCAAAAACTTTCCTTGCTTTTTACGTAACACGCTAGCATTAACTGCCCCGTAAGATTTTTAAAGTCAAAGAAGCCCTTGATCCGCCTGGATGAATTCACGCGTTTTACGACGTTGAATGAAGAAAAAACAACTATGACCTGACCTCAATAGACCATACAGAATTCGGCAAATGGGATCAAAACCATTCGATCTTGGCTTATTAAAATAACGGAGCACAAGGCCGCTTACGTAGTGGGATCGTTGTAGAGATCGATGACGAAATTTTGACGCAAAATGTCCCACGCTGCACGTGCGTCGGAGGATATATGAGCACTCACTTTACAGAACAGGATTTATCGCTGACCTACATCCAGGAGGTTATCACTTTCTAACCGTGTTATCAAATAACTATTCCCCAATATGTCTCAACAATTTCACAACGTCCATATTCAATTCTCGCGTGAATTACTATACGGACCTGTATGCGATGCCGAGGATCGGTCGTCTGCATCAAAGGAAAATATTAACGCGACGGCAGTCTGTTATTCGGGAAGTTATTCACTCAATTGGCGATGACTGAAAACATCCATGATATTTTCAGCATTCCTCTCAGTGGTTCATTAAAGAAACTGGTGATCGATGCAAAGATCCTGGAACTGATCGCTTCAATGGGTTAAGGCGGCTGTCGTCAATAAAACGCATCCGTAGGGGCACACAGGAATGAGTTCAGGATATCCACATCTATCTGACCAATAACTTCCTTGACAGCCATTCACTTAAGAGTACTTGCTTAAGATTTGGGATTAATCAACCTGACCTGAAGAACGGTTTTCGCGGGGCATTCCAAACATCGGTATTCTAATATCTTTTATCGTGCAGGCTCGAGCATGCGCGAGACCAGCTCCAAAATACAAACAAGGTAATCCCAGAAAAAACTTCAATGGTTGGCTACAAGTATCCCAATCATTCTCAACGGCATTCAGAAACAAATTCGGAACAAGTCCTGGCCGTATGACCAACCATTGAAGGTACAACCACGCATAAAAGGAGCGCATCGCTGTCGTTTACTCTTTACGAGACAAAATGCTGTGTATTATCCTGGGATTTTTATCTTTAGTAAAAATCTCGCCTCCCTAGTGAAAGTATTGATCGTTGATGATGAAGAATTGGACCTCTTCATATCGAGTAAACTCGTCAGTTTAGAATATGACGTCGAAGGATTTACCTCAGTCAAAGCGGCAGCGGCGTGGGCTAAGGTAAACGATTTCGATGTTGCTTTAATCGATTTTTACCTTGGTCCTGGAGTTTTTGCTAATACAATGTTATCTGAGCTTATCGCATTAAAAGGCAAATCCTTTAAATCTTTTGTTGTGTCAAATTACGTCGATGATGCACAGGTCAGCGTACTTAGGAACGCCGGGTTCGATGACATTATATACAAGCCATTAACATTAGAAATGCTCAAGAGAAAGTTGGCATAACTTCCGCGATTGGGACGTGAGGAGGTAACCGCATATCAACGCTTCCATTTGGAGTTCGACCCGCAGAACATATAAGTCATCCGAAAATCACAAAGAGTTATCGTCAAAAGTTTTCTTCTCAACATCTGTGAGCTAAATTAGCAATTGGTAATACATATCAATCTATCATGCCCATCTGCAAAACACTTGTCAAATTTTTTACAGTGTCTGTCGTTTTGATCTGCCCGATGTTAACCGCTCTGGCGCAAGGCCAGTTTGCCGGTACAATGAAACCCATTGTTGGTTCCACATTCAAGGATAGTAAAATGATTCCTGCACTGAATGGATATGAATTCCAGGAAGGCAGCTTGATCTCTGACATGAATGATCCGGAATCTGTTGTCGTGGATGTCTTCAAAAAAGGAAGTACATCGGTAGTCTTCTTCAGCGTCATGGCTGATACATTAACACATGCCTACCAGGTGATGGACGCCATCGAGGTTAGACAGATTCAGCCAGGATGGGAAGTTAAAACAACTTTTTGTCGACAATTCGGAATCGGTAACATTGAGATTGTCGCGCTTGTTCAAGCAAACGCCCAGACGTATCTCAAGAATGTCAAGCAAGCCTGGCGATTCAAAAGAGAGACTAAAAAGTTCTTGCCTGTAAATCCGAAACAGGTTGATTGCCTGAAAGAAGGATAAGGTTGCCTCCACTTTGTGCTTGTATTGATTCTGCAATAGAACAGTGTTATATCATACATACTATTAGGCGCATCAGTGGCGAAACTTCCAGTAAGACTAGACATCAACAAGAGAGTTCCAAATAATCTCAACAGGATGTAATGCTTTACGTCCTGTTCCATCTTTGATCTGATGTCTGCAACTAGTTCCTGACGCAGCAATAATAACTTCGCTACTCTGTTTCCGCACTGTGGGGAATAAAACCAACTCTCCGATCTTCATAGAAAGATCGAAGTGTTCCTTTTCGTATCCGAATGACCCAGCCATTCCACAACAACCGGAATTAATCAGATGCACCTCGTGGTTCCCGAGTCGTGTAAGAATTTTTTTCGTAGGCGTCAATGACGACAACGCCTTTTGCTGGCAATGCCCATGCAGTTTTATCAATGATCCTTGAGCCTTGAATTTTTCCGGTAATATGTGGCCTGCCTCAAGCTCCAAAGCAAGAAACTCTTCAATCATGAATGTATATTTTGCAATCTCTTTCGCCTTTGACTTCTCCTCACGTCTCAACAAATCAGGATATTCATCCCTGAATGATAAAATTGCCGATGGCTCAACGCCGATGAGCGGTGTTTTCTCTGAAATCTTTCCATGAAACACACTGACATTCTTCTTCGCTAATTCCCTCGCCTCTTCAAGCATACCTTTCGAAAGGAAGCTCCGTCCAGATTCGAAGTGATTAAGTAATACAACTTTATACCCTAATTTGTCCAATAGCCTTACGGTTGTTATACCGATGTCGGCTTCATTGTAGTTCAGCAATTCATCCAGAAAAAGATAAACCGTTTTTACAGGATTACTAACCGACGGTTTGAATTCAGACTTAAACCATTTAATCCAGCTCATGGACGACAAATGAGGCATGCTTCTCCCTTTTGCAAATCCAACAACCGCTTTAGCAAGATTGCCCGTGAGATCATTGTCAAAAATGAACCGATATCCCCACGGTATAGCTGCAGCCAGTTTCATTGCAACACCAAAATTTCCGATTAAACGCGATCTCAACGGTATGCCTTTTTCTTTGTAATACTGATACTGCCATTCCTGTTTCAGTTTACCCATGTCAACGTTCGAAGGGCATTCTGACTTGCAACCCTTGCAACTCAGGCACAGATCCATTACATCTTTTATGGCTTCGCTTGCAAACGGATTGGGCTTTTCGCTCGTGCTGATCATTTCACGGAGAATATTTGCCCGAGCACGCGTGGTGTCTTTTTCATTGCGTGTAGCCATATAGCTGGGACACATGGTCCCACCACTGATCTCTGTTTTCCTACAGTCTCCTGAACCATTACACTGTTCTGCTGCCCGTACGATCCCGAGGGAATCGCTGAAATCAAGAATAGTATCAAACTCGCGCGTACCAAGATCAGGTTGATATCGCAGATGGGTATCCATTGGCGGCGTCCCCACGATCTTGCCGGGATTGAAAACATTATCAGGATCCCACACTGTCTTCAATTCCTGTATCAACTTATAATTGTGATCTCCGATCATTTGAGGAATGAATTCTCCTCTCAACCTCCCATCTCCGTGTTCTCCTGACAACGAGCCGTTGTACTTCTTCACTAATGTGGCTATTTCTTCGGCAATCACACGGAATAACCTTACGCCGTCGGCCGTCTTCAAGTCGATGTATGGCCGCAGGTGAAGTTCTCCAGAGCCGGCGTGCGCATAATGCACGCTGTAAAGGTCATGCTTCTTTAAGATTTCATTGAATTCTGCAATGTAAGCAGGAAGATTAACCACATCTACAGCAGTGTCTTCAATAACCGGAACGGGTTTTATGTCTCCAGGAACATTTGAAAGCAATCCGAGTCCTGCCTTCCGCAGGTTCCAGACTTTCTTAATGTTCTCACCAGTAACAACCGGATAAGAGTACCCAAGGTCTCTCGCCTTCAGATCCTCAATGAGCCTTACAGTGTCATGCTCCAGTACCTCTTTCGAATCTCTTGAGAGTTCCGCAACGAGCACTGCCATTGGGTCACCTTCGATAAAAAAACGATTCTCCTGTTGTCCTCTGTTTCTCTTGGTGGCCTCGAAAACATAGTGATCCATCAATTCGACCGCCGAAGGTGAATATTGTAGGGCCACAAGATTGGCATGTAACGACTCGTCAATGCTTTTACAATGAATGCAAATCAGATTCTTGTGAGGCGGTGACAGGCGGCTAAGTTTGATCTTCGCGGACACGACAAAAGCGAGTGTACCCTCTGATCCTGCGATAAGGCTACAGAAATTGAAGTTATCGCCTGACAGGTTAAAAGGCTTCATTCTGGCCAGCATATCGATGGCATATCCAGTATTTCTGCGAACGATCGATGGCTTTGGAAATCCTTTAACGATTTCGTCAATATTTGCAGGGGTCGACAAAAGTGTAAGGCTATGTCGATACAACTTTCCTTCCAGTGTGTTCCTTTCACTTCGTACCATTAGTTCAGTGTCAGTCATAGACTCAAACCGTACTTTCGATCCGTCGGAAAGGTAAGCATCAACTTCAAGCAGGTGCTCTCTCACGCTGCCGTACACGATCGAATTCGATCCACAGCTATTGTTGCCAATCATACCACCAATCATGGCTCGATTCGCTGTTGACGTTTCTGGCGCAAAGAAATAGCCAAACGATTTTAAATGATAATTGAGGTCATCCCGTACAATTCCGGGCTCAACGATTGCCCATCCTTCTTTTTCATTGACTTCTATAACTCGCGTGAAGTTCTTGGAGACGTCAACGACGATTCCGCCGCCGACGACTTGCCCTGCCAGAGACGTGCCCGCCGTCCGAGGTATAACAGACACACCGTTCTCTCGGGAGAACTGAATGAGCGCCTTGATATCGTGCTCGTTTGATGGAATGGCAACTGCCAGCGGTACCTCGCGATAAGCAGACGCGTCGGTCGCATATAGTCTTCTGGTCGTTTCGTCGTCAAAGAATTCCCCTTTAAATTCGCGCAATAAGGGCTCAAAGTTCATGCGGCAAAACTAATTAAAAACACGACCTGCCAAACCTAAAAAAGGTAGCACTTGGCAATAAAGAGAATGCCGACGCGTAAGTATAAAGCAAGGAATTCAGCCTCAAATCGGATGTGTTACATTAATTCAAGATGAATTTCACCGCGATCCAGGAAACTATTGCAGCGGCGGCAATGGCCGCTGCCCAAAGGAGTGCTATTCGCCTGTCTCTTTCACTCTTTTCCCATTGCGCATTTTCAATTCGTCGCGCGACATAACCTACTTTTTCAGCGTTTGTAAGTATAAACCATCCTTTTGTAGTTAGCGATACTGCAGCGTCGACCTCTCTCAAAGTCCTGTCCTTTATCAAAAAGTTAATGTGCTCCTGAACTACATGAAAGTCTGGGTCGATGTTAAAATAGAATTCTTTGTCTTTTAACCTCTCCCAACTGATAGATTTGTTACCCTCAAACTTACGAAGGATATTATCGCAAATAATTTCGTTTATCATCTCGGTCAAACTTCTAGCATTCATGTAGTTGTGACACTTAATGTGATTTCTATTTAAATATAATAATAATTGAAATTCCCTCATCTCGAGAACTCGCTTCGCAACGATATCCGCCGCACAGTATCCGCCATCTTGCTTGTTTAGGCGACGACCTGATTCCCCAATAATGATTTTGAGGATGGGTTACAATTTCGACGACGACGCATAAACAGCCAAAATCACCGAAGAATGAAACCAACTCCAATGATGGCACTGCCCATCGCCACCCTAATGATGCTACTGTCGGCTACATTTGTAAGGCTCCCGGGCACTGCCGATGGACCCTATCCCCAGGATTTGTCAAAGCATAAGCCTGTAGATGCTACTGAACATCGAGAACTCAATCCCAATTCGAAATTTGGCATGTCAAGTGACCTCGACGAACGCACGGTGCTAACTTCATCTGATATACGCTGGACCGCTTTAAGCATGGACCTGCTTGAGTGCCGGAGCGCCAGTAGCCTGTATCGGGATACCATAAGATTAGGCCCACACTCGGGTTTCGGAGAACGCGGGTCAACAATACAGTACTCTAAGATCGGAAAGAACCGAAACGCAGCTAAGCAGACCGCGTATGAAAGGCTACTACGTTCAAAGCATTTGGCCCGGCGATAGCTAATGAACGCCCTTTACGTTCATCTTTAAAGTATAGACCGATTTTGATGCGGTAATAAATAATGTTTTCAGATCCTTTCCACCGAACGTGACGTTGGCAGTCCAGGGTTCATCTATATCAATATGGTCAATTTGTTTTCCCAAGGAATTGAAAACCGTTACACCTTTTCCGGTGAGGTATACATTTCCTTTGCTATCAGTAGTCATGCCATCAGACCCCATGTCTGTAAAAATCTTTCTGCCTGCCAGCGTTCCGTCACTATTGATTGTGAATTCATAGGTCTTACGGTCGTTGATGTCGGCCACATATAGCTTTTTACCATTTCCCGATCCAACAATGCCATTCGGCCTCACAAATTCACTCGCAGCAACACTAACCGTCTTGTGATCGGGGGATAAGTAATAAACGTTCTCGGCTTGAAGCTCTTTGTCTCCACGAGTCCAATAGTCGCGCTTGTAGAATGGATCAGTAAAATAAACACCTCCTTTGTGATCCACCCATAGATCATTGGGTCCATTCAATTTTTTGCCTTCGAAATCCTTCACCAATACAGTAGTTTTTTTATTCTTATCGATGGACCATAATTCATTTTTGAGATCAGCACATGAAACCAGATTTCCTTTCTTGTCGATGTAAAGACCGTTAGATCGTCCGGCATCTTCCATATACAGGGAAATCTTTCCATCCGTTGTCCATTTGTAGATCTTATTATTGGGTTGATCTGTGAAGTAAACGTCTCCACGGTCATCGGCGGCAGGGCCTTCGGTAAAGGAGTAATTGGTCCCTGCCTTCACAGGCACTGAACTCGTTTCAACAACTGAATCGGGAGTTTTTGTCTGAGCTTGAGAATAGTATGGCGATGACAACGTGCCACATGTGACCAGCAATGATGCAACCACCACATTCGTTCCGATATTCTTAAGTTTGATTTGAAAATTAGAATTCATTAGAAATTATTTTAATAATAGAAATATGCAATAAAAGCTTAATCGGTAACAGCCATTCCAAACGTAATTATACCGAAAATCATTAATGGCGGCTTATAGTCCGCAACCTGCAAGTTCAGGATAGGCGAAATGAAATTAACCTGTATATTTATTTATACATGAAAACACCTTAAAGTATGAAGATTCTTAGATTAGTGGCCCTGCTGTCCGTCGCTATGTGCACATTAGGTAGTATGAAAAAAGATGAACCGGTGGCAGCCGACTGGATCAATCTTTGGGACGGTAAGACATTTAACAATTGGAAAATCAGTGAACATCCAGAGACTTTTTCGATAGTCGACGGAAAGATCCAGGTTTTTGGTGAACGTGCTCACATCTTTTATGAAGGGCCCGTAATGAATCACAACTTTAAGAATTTTGAATTCAAAGCCAGCGTAATGACTACGCCTGGTTCTAACTCCGGAATCTTTATTCATACCGAATTCCTGCCCAATGACTGGCCAAAAAAGGGCTATGAAATTCAGGTCAATAATTCACACACAGACTGGCGCAGAACAGGAAGCGTTTATGCTTTACAAGACGTTAAGGAGACAACCGCCAAAGATGATGTATGGTACACTCAATCTATTATTGTGAAAGGCGATAAGATTACTGTTAAAATAAACGACAAAGTTATCAATGAGTACACTGAAAAAGACCCAGCGAAAATCACAACGGGTACTTTTGCGCTGCAAGGCCATGATCCTAAGAGCAAAGTATTCTATAAGGATATCATGGTAAAACCTTTGCCGGATTAGCTAAACCTTAAGTATTATAAGATAAATATTTTAAAAGCCTGAAGAGTAAACTTCTTCGGGCTTTTTTCTATGTAATCCTTACTGAAAGGTCACGAAATCCTTGCCGAACTTATCTACCATTTTGCTATATACTTCCGCGGCAGCGCCATTTCCCCAATCGTAAATAGTAAACTCCCCGATGCCGAGTCCTTCAGCATTTGTTTCTCCTTCGTGACCATAATTCTCCATCATAAATCCGTAGTCTTTCTCGTTGAAAAACGGATATACTTGTTCCCATTGTTGTTTGGTCTCTGGATTCTCGGGGCAATACATCATTACAAAAGATGCTCTCACGGCTGACAATCCTCGCGCGACATATTCGGGTTCACGCAATACCATGCCGTATCTCGCGATCAATTCGGCAAACAAACTTTGACGAGAGTCATTCCATTCTCCATCGCTATTCATCACACCGAAACCACCGAGTGCTTTGATCGCGATGAATGGTGGCTGCCAGGTTGCCTGATACATCAACAATTCATCTATAACTCGCCTACCTTTCTTAAGATAATGAAGATCACCGGTAGCCTGATACAAAGTCATTAAGGCTTCAGCCGTCCAATACATTGATAAAGTGTTCTGTTTGAACGCATCATTTCGTGCGATCTTTTTTCCAAGCAGCGAGTCTAGCACGCGACTGCAAGACCAATAGGTTTCAAAATCTTCCCATTGCCCGGTTGGAATAATATTTTTTATGACTGCATCCATGGATTTGGTTGCAGCAGCTTTGTATCGACTATCCTTGGTGATTTCATACAACTTCATAAGAAACGTGACTGACATAGACGTCTCAGGTGATCGGCTGAGTTGAGTAAGTGGAGCCTGGGTCTTGGCGTCCAGCCAGGCGGGAAAGAATCCACTCGTATCTTGCAACTCAAGAAGTCTGTCGGCATAACGTTTGGCATAGGCGACAAGACGCTCGTCGTGGTCAAGCTCCTGGTTCCATATCAACATTAAGTAGGCTGTCCAACTCATGTCAAGTATATGATAAGGGGCATCTTTTGCAGAGCCCCCATTGGCAATAGGATTACGGTTTGAATTTCCGAAGAACAAAGTATTCCATCCTTTTGATCGGGCCAGGATTTGACCATCAACTTTTACCTCTTCCATCTCCGTCGCAGCGACAGATGGAAACAATCCTTTATCCTGAGGGAATGCCAAAGCAAGCTCTTTCGTGAGGTTAGCCTTATCCAATAACATTTTATCGCCTTTCTTTTTTGCGTAGCGATATAAACCCGACGCAGATCTAAGCGAGCTGAACCATGCTTGATTCCACACTGACCTGAACTCCCTTTCATTTACCTGACCAGGATAATTCGGACTTTGCGTTACGTTAACAATGAAAGCCGGCGCGCCAACTTTTTTACCATTGATCTCGAACTCTTGCCACACATTTTTCTTCCACGAATTAAATGCCCAATTGTAAGCATGGCGAACGTAAGGTTCGAGATCACCATGTACGGGTTGGCCGTCTTTGTAAAGCGGTTGAAACCATTTCTTCCAGAAAAATGCAAGCGGCTTACGCCAAGGATCATTGATACTTTCTTCGTCATGATTTAACATTACATAAAAACCGAATGCGACCTCACCTGGGGGAATGACCATTCCTGCTGCTCGACTGAAGATCACGTGTTCAACAACCTTGCTACGCGAGAGTCCAATGGTGAATTTATTTTCCAGCGCATTCAAGTCCATGTACCAGGGTGCAGTGGGTATTTTACCCACGAGATTCAGATCAGGGATAATCACAATTTGTTTTTGCGAATCCGACATGATCATGGCCGGAGCCCGAAAGACATGCTGCGCAATAATATTGTCGGACTCTGGCGTAAGATGAGATGCCCAATGAAAGTTAGCTTTGAAAGCAGGACTTATAATTACTTTCCAGTCGTCTTGTCTTAACGAATCTGTCAGTTTGTATTTGATCTCAATCCGATAAAGTTCTTCCGATATTTTATCAATCTGTACTTCAGGCGTTGTGCTGCCCAAGGCGTCAAATTTAATGTCTGAAATAAAATCAGGCTTTCCAATGTTGATTGAATTAGACTTTTGACAGCTTCCTGAAAACAGTAATGCGAGAGCAACCCACATGAGGTTGAAGAATTTGTAAAATGATTTTGAGACGACTGACATCAAGCGTAGTAGGACTATCTGTTAAATGAGAAAAATGATTAACTCTAAGGTATGCAAAAAATAATCTTGTGCTTTATCGACTCCAACATCCTGACCAACCGGAATGATCATAGCTCTAACGCTAACTGATCTTCGCCCTTATCGTGTTCTCCAAAATTTGAGAGGGTAATACCCAATAATCTGATTTTTTTATCCGTGAGATCTGTTGCGTTCAGCAGTCCACGGGCAATTTCCTTTATACTTTGTACGCTAGCTGTGGCGCTGGAAAGAGACTGACTTCGGGTAATTTTCTTAAAATCGCTATACTTGATTTTTACCATGATGGTTTTGCCTTCGAGATTGTTTGCGAACAGTCTTTTGGAGACTATCTCGGCAAGTTTGTCAAGCTCCTCGCACATATCCTCGACGTTCCTCAAATCGTGTAAGAAGGTGTCTTCGGCACCCACAGACTTGATCTCACGGTATGGTTGTACGACGCGGTCGTCAATGCCGCGAACAATACTGTAGTAAAACTTTCCGGGTTTTCCGAAGTGACTGGTCATCTCTTGAATCGAGAGTCTTTTAAGGTCCGCACCAGTAAAGAGACCAAGTCTTTTCATCTTATCGGCTGTCACTTTTCCTACTCCGAAGAACTTCTCCACAGGCAATGACTCCATGAACGACTCAATTTTCGAAGGACCAATAAATGTAAGTCCATTTGGCTTGTGAAGGTCAGACGCGATTTTAGCAATAAATTTATTAACTGAGATACCCGCAGAGGCTGTTAACAACAGTTCTTCCTGAATTGATTTCTTGATCATCGCGGCGATGCTGATGGCCGAACCTATGCCGAGTTTATCCGTCGTGACATCGAGATATGCTTCATCCAGCGAAAGTGGTTCTATGATATCCGTATAGCGGCGAAATATTTCACGTATGCGGCTAGAGACATCTTTATACACATCGAACCGCGGCCTAATAAAAATCAAATCAGGACATCGTTGCAACGCCAGTTTTGAAGACATCGCCGACCCTACTCCAAATTTACGAGCTTCATAGCTAGCCGTCGCCACCACTCCCCTTCCCTGCGGAGAACCTCCAACGGCAATGGGCTTATTCCTAAGTTCCGTATTATCTCTCTGTTCAACGGATGCGTAAAATGCATCCATGTCGATGTGAATAATCTTTCGTGGAAAGGCAACACTCATAGCGAACTTCAACAAAGCTCAAAGATAATGCTTGTGTGCTAACGTTCAATTGATAAATGAGGCATTGCCGCTCGTAAGATATTTTCTTTCGCGCAGGATCAAATACCTAATTTAATTGATTATGAAAAATTAATTATGAAAAGATTATTCTATCGATACTTGGCCTGTATTTGACTTTGTCTTCAAACGCGCGGTGCCGGATAAATGTAGAGACGTCAACTGGTCCGCTAATTATTCAACCGATCACACATGGCAGTGTGGTTCTGATGTGGAATGAACTACGTGATATATATGATCCATATGAAGGGATGAAAGGTTTTGAGGGAATTGCATCACCAGATCTTGTTCTGATTACGGATATTCACGGTGATCAACCTTAATCCAGAAACACTCAATGCGATGGATCTTTCCAAAACTAAGCTTGTAGTTCCTCAAGCAGTTGCGAATTAATTGTCCGAAACCCTGAAAAGTAAGGCGGTCGGTGTAGGCCAACACGTGTATTTGTCAGGTGACACCGAGGATGTTCCTGAAATGCGCTCTGAAGAATATTGACGTGGCGTTAGTCTGCATGAATTTGCCATACACGATGGACAATGATCAAGCAGCAAGTGCAGTTTTGGAATTTCAGCCCAAGATGGTGTATCCTTACCATTATCGCGGCCGGTAGGACTTGCCGATGTGCAGGGTTCAAGAGATTAGTGAATGATAGTAATAGGGCTATTGATGTGAGACTTAGGAACTGGTTTCCGGGAACTGAGTAATCAATTTGCATAAAAAACAAAATCCCCGTCTTTAAGGACGAGGACTTGTTTGGATTGTCTTCTGGACATCTCCTGGGCTCAATAAACCTTTTTTTCTTCGATGCTTGCAGTGTTGATGATGCTATGCATCATACCGAACATACCTACGATCATAATTACTACCAGGCCAACAGAGAATTCCAAAGCGTGTGATTCAACCAATGACTGGAAATACACGTAAAAACCTGCAAAAATTGTAGCGGATAAAACCATTAGGAAGAAGAACATTAGGAAAGAAGGTTTCATGGTAATGTTTGTTAGTTGTTGTTTTTAATTGTTATACATGATCCTATACTTAAATAATGTGCCACTAGAGAAAACCCTTCCAACGTTCTAAAATCGCAGCTTGGTATTGAAGATAATCCCAAATTTAGAAGGGTGTCTTGCTAATCTGAGAATAAGAGAGGCCTTTCGAATAGATCTGAGATTGAATTGAGGCGACTACGGACTGAATTTTACACAGCTGGATTTTCAATCGGGGAGAAATAAAAAAATCCTACTCTTTTCACGGAGCAGGATTTTGGATTTAAGATTAAAAAATGGACAGACTACAGATTAAAAAATATCTTCTTTATTCTTAAGCTCTTTGCTTTTTTGCTTTTTGCGGTTTTGGATGAATATTCTTCATCATTCCTATCACAGATGTGAATAAAATTGCAAGCATTGCGAAGGAAACATAGCCACCATGGGTCTGAATAAACTTATCAGCTATACCGTAAATGAATCCTATTCCAACGCTACTCCAGATGACTGTCATGAAGAAGAATCGAAAGTTCATATGTCTCATCCGTTTGTCGTTTCAGCCCTTGTAAGAAATATTATGCCAGGGGACAAAATGCCTGGAAGTCATCAAAAATTCCATCCTCGACAAGGGAATATTCCCATTTTTGAACCACATATCTAAACTTGGCACGGCTAACCGCTTTAGGCGGCGGCAAGGCGTCGTAAGGCTCGTCATTGGAATTTCAATGGACCCTCAAACGGAACATCCTTAAGGGCGTCTATCTCGCCTGATTGGAAACTTGAGACCTGATGTGGCCGTAAGCTTTATGCGCGTGCAGTGAAGAACCAGCGGAGAGAGAGGGATTCGAACCCTCGTGGCACTTGCGCGCCAAACGGTTTTCGAGACCGTCCCATTCAACCACTCTGGCATCTCTCCTAAATGCTCCTCAAGATTATCAAATCGTAACCAAAAACTGGTTGTCCGCGTGTCCGATCACTCTGTTTCGACAGATCGTTTCTTCGTAACATCATAGGGCGTCTCTTAGACTATGAAGGCTTTGCTCCACCTGATTCACGATATCGCGTACTTCAAGACTTGCAATCGCCGTTGGGTTGCCGTACACAACGGTAGCGTTATGCGGCACGATGAGGTTGTCGTTCTTAGGCATAGCTTTTCCCATACCTTTCATGTAGACGGGAACATATTTTACCAATGGCCTTTGTGATAGTACCAGTCCAACGCCGGGCTTCAGTGGTTGCTCTACTTCTGCCTCACCTCTTGTCCCCTCAGGAAACAGGATCAATGAGTAACCTTGGTCGAGCGCTTTTATCATACTGTGAATTGGGTCGTTCTCAGGATTCTCCTTGTCGCGTTTGCGCTGAATCAACAGAGTATTGACAAAGAAGTTGCTGAGTCTGGTCTTTAAGGGGGTCTTTCCAAAGTGGTCCATCGCTGCGACAGGCTTCACGTTGGCAATCAGCTGACGCGGCATTGACGCCATAATGGCCATCGTATCGAGGTGGCTGTTATGATTGGCAACAATAATGAATTGTTTCTCATGAAGAAGAAATGTCGCTCGTTTAATGCGCACGCCTACAAACAAGCGTAGTACGATCCGCATTGCTACGCAGTACACCAACTGCAAAACAATCTTCTGCATTTAGTAAGCGAGATAATAAACGATATGAAAAAAAACAGGGGCAGTGTATGAAAGAGAATCTAATCTATCAAGAATTCCGCCATGCCCGGGTATGGATGATCCCGTGTCTTTCACGCCGATGTCCCGTTTGATAGATGACATTACTATGTCGCCCGCAAAGCCAGAAATTGCCAGGAAGAAGCTTAGTAGTAAAGTTTGAATTCCAGACAACGGCGTAAGGAATGCAAGGAAGTATCCAATGGCAGACGTGCTGACTAAGCCTCCGACAAAGCCTTCCCAGGTTTTGTTTGGACTCACCTTAGGTACAATCTTATGCTTTCCAAGCAGTTTACCCCATGTGAACTGCATTACATCATTAATTTCAGTGAGGAACACCAGAAACAATAACAAACCTCTGCCCCCATTTGTAAACCCTGGCAGCTCTGGCAGTGAAAGTAGGTAAGCCATATGGCTCAAACCAAATACGGTTAGCATGAGTATCCACTGTAACAATCCTATGGATTTCACAATGCCCACCGTATCACCCTTTAGTACCAGTCTTAAAGGAAGAAACAAAAACATTACTACCGGTATGAAAATAATGAATGCGCCATACCATCCGATATAGGCGAGATAATACTGAGCAGGAATTGAAAGAAACGCCCAGAAGACGCCTCTTCGGTCCGAAAACCTGAAGCCCAGCATCGAATAGAGTTCTCTAAAGGCAACAAATGAGAGCATTCCAATGGCCACGTACGAGATATTACTGTTGAACATCGTCGTACCTACAAACAAAGTGGCCATCACCCACCAGGATTTCGTCCGTTGTTTGAGTTCGGCCAAATTCGCCTTCGGCTTTATTAGGCCGACAATAAAAAAAAGTAGCGAAGCAAAGATGAGGATGGCATAGATAGAACCGATAGCGATCAAAAGATCAGGTTTTTCAAACAGATCAAGTCTTAATAATTTGTCCACAGTATAACTTTAGGGTTTGGAAGGTGCTTTCAGTACGGCTGCCACTGTTACTAGACGTCGGTAACACGTAATGATGAGGCCAATGTTCATAATTATCATAGCATAATAGAATACAGGTGGGTAAAATATGCCAATGACGCAGGCAACAGTAAGCAGTGCCATCCTGTGCTGCTTGGCCATGGGGCCAAGAAAGTGATGGCCACACTGCAATGATGCGCCCAATGTTCTGATGTATGCTGTTGTGATAGAAAGTATGACGGCCCAGTAAACCAGCGGAATCGCATAATCCAGAAGTTGAATTTCATAATAAACGCCGCAAATGATCAACGTGTCGGCTATACGATCAGGAACTTCATTGAACAACCCTCCGACTGCAGATTTTTTATTGTGCTCGACGGCGACCATGCCGTCTAGCAGGTTCATAACAAGTCTCAGCTGTATACCCGCGATAGCGAGAATCATCCAAACAATATGATATTGTGGTGAAACAGGGTCGAGATAGAATGCTGCGAACGCTAAGGCGGCAAATGCAATGCTGAGGATTGAAACAAAATTTGGTGAAACATTCTTTTGCGCAAGGTAGGTTGCAAGTCGTTTTGCCCACGTCGAATCTCTTGAAGCGATCGGTCTGCGGCTATTGGATTTGTTATCCATTTAATACTACAATGAGGAAGGGTCCTAAGCTACTAAGATTTTAACAGCGCAATAGAAAATTCGCGATGATAAAGTTATTCGAACCTTAACGACTCTATAGGATCCAGCTTTGAAGCCTTTTTCGCGGGATAGTATCCCGAAAGAATTCCTACGAAAACACAAACACCAAGGCCCACGAACATCCACGTCCAGGGCATCACGAAGATTGTAATGCTCATAAATCTTGAGAGCAAGTTGCCCACACCGATCCCGAGAATTACGCCGGCGATCCCTCCCAATAGACAAACAACAATGGCTTCTATCAGAAACTGTTGACGAATTCTCTGCGGGGTCGCGCCAAGTGCTTTGCGTACGCCAACCTCTCGCGTTCGTTCTGTAACAGAGACAAGCATGATATTCATCAAAGCAATAGCCGCACCGAGCAAAGTAATGAACCCGATTCCAAATCCACCAAATCGAAGTCCGGTAGTTATAGACTCGAGATTTTGCGCGAGCGTTTCACTCTTTTCAAGTTCGAATGAATTTTCCCGGCCAGGGCGATCACGTCGTATCGACCTCATCACTCCAGTAGCCTCACCCATCGCATAGTCCATTTGGGTGGCGTCCACAATACCAACATTGATCTCATAATCCAGTCCGCGGCCCTTAGCCATCTGGTTGCCCTTGATAATCGGAACAATAACCATGTTATCATAATTATCATCCGATAACTGCCCTTTCTCTTTTAACACTCCGATGATTCTGAATTGTGCGCCAGAAAATGTAATTTCTGTTCCAATTGGATCATCCTTCGTTTTATAGAGGGTCGTGAATACTTTGTAACCAATGACAGCGGTCTGAGACCCAAACTGGATTTCTCTTTGCGAGAAGTTTCTTCCTTTTTCAACCTCAAGCCCTTTGATGGCCATGAAATCAACATTAACACCTACAACATTAACATTTGGATTTGTTTTTTTTGAAAGGTGCTTTACTTCAGCGATCTGGGTTATCTGTGCCGATAAACTAATGGTCGATGGTACTTTGTATTGATCAATAAAGCGAAAAGCTTCAGTCATCTTTAATTGCGGATAGTTCTTCTGCATAACGCCCTGCCTGTTGTTTCTTCTATTCATCCGCGAACGGATATCGAATGTATTAACGCCCAGATCAGCCAGGCTTTCATTCACCGATGCTTCAATGCCGTCAATTGCCGTCAGTATTCCTACCAGCGATGTAATACCGATAGCTACAATGAGCGCGGTAAGGACAGAACGCAGTAAATTCGCCTTAATAGACCTAAGGCCTTCCTTCACATTTTCTAACAGATTCATTGATGAGGAACAATTTATAGCTAGTAATACGTTGATCAACTACCCCTGAATGTTACAAAGAAACCCGAATTTATTCCTCTTTAACTGTATTTGTAACGAATATTAAAGGAAAATAGTCGGGTTTTCAGCCTGCGAAAAGTAAATTTATAGAACAAAAAGGGTCGTGTATGAAGCGTTCATTCCTAGTTATCATTTTTTTAGCCGGCATTACTATGGCACGCGCGAATTCCATTTTCATTCCCATGGATGATAAACAAGCGAATCACCTGAAAGCCTATGGAATTGCCTATTGGATCCTTCGAAGTGAAATGGAAGTTGATTGGTTGTTGAATTACCGTGGCGGCAGTTTCATGTGCGACTTCCATCCTTCTATTCAAAATGAATTGGTGATTCGTGGCGTAAGCTTTGAGATCATCTCCTCCGCACAGGCGAATCAGATCATATCGGAGATTTCGAGTCCGTCAGCCAACTATGACATCATGAAATTGGAGAAGTATCCAAAGATTGCCGTTTATTCTCCGAAATCGAAACTCCCATGGGATGATGCCGTAACGCTTGTATTGAGCTACGCGGAAATTCCATATGATATCATTTTCGATGATGAAGTCATGAATGGTGTGCTGCCAAAATACGATTGGCTTCATCTCCATCACGAAGATTTTACCGGACAGTATGGTAAGTTTTATGTTCAATATCAGAACATGCCATGGTATATCGAGCAACAGAAAGAGTCTGAAGATCTGGCGCGTAAGCATGGATTTCATAAGGTTTCTCAGTTGAAACTGACGGTTGCTAAGAAGATTAAGGAATTCGTAACGGGCGGCGGCTTTATGTTCGCGATGTGTTCGGCCACAGATAGCTACGACATTGCTCTTGCGGCAGAAGGCGTGGACATCTGCGATCGTCAGTACGACGGTGACCCAGCTGATCCTAAAGCACAAGACAAAATAAACTATGATAACACATTGGCTTTCACTGATTTTAAGCTTGTTATGGATCCGTTGCAATACGAGTTTTCCGACATCGATAACCAGATGAACGAACGTGGTCTACGAAGTGATAACGATTACTTTACGCTGTTTGAATTCTCCGCCAAATGGGACCCGATCCCAACGATGCTGACTCAGAATCATACGAGAGTTGTCAAGGGTTTTTTCGGACAGACTACTGGATTTAAAAGCCGTTTGATAAAACCAGATGTGCTCGTGATGGGCGAGAATAAGCAGATAAAAGAGGTAAAGTATCTACATGGAATATTGGGCAAAGGTTTCTGGACTTATTACGGCGGTCATGATCCTGAAGATTACACCCATCAGGTTGGTGAGGAGCCCACAGATTTGAATCAACATCCCAACTCACCCGGCTACCGATTGATTCTTAACAACATTTTGTTCCCCGCCGCGAAAAAGAAAAAGCAGAAAACTTGAGTCAATGCATTCTGTCTCCTCTGACTTTCAGGCCGCCAACAATTTCAGCTTCGGCTGCAAGCCATTCGCGCCACCTCTCCATCACGACGTCTCCAGGGAGGTATTCTTTGGCCAGGTGGAGAAAACTTTTATAATGCCCCGCCTCAGATATCATCAATTCGTAATAGAATGCTGAGAGTTCAGCGTCCTGGATCTTTGTAGATAAGATCTTGAACCGTTCACAACTTCGGGCTTCTACCATCGCGTTCATCAATAACTTTTCCACAAGTCCCTGATCACGGCTACCGCCTTTGCGAATTACCCTCAATAGTCCTTCTATGTATTCATCTTTTCTTGAACGCCCTAAAGTGAATCCCCGTTTGGTAAGTTCTTTTACAACCTGCTCGAAGTGGCTCCACTCCTCCGCCACTAACGGGATCAGCGTTTCTACGAGCATGGTTCTTTCTGGATAGAGCATTATCAATGAGATACATGATGAAGCAGCCTTCTGTTCGCAATACGCATGGTCGACAAGAATATCTCTGATATTATCAACTGCGAAATCCACCCATCGCGGATCAGTTGCCAACTCTAGCCCTAGTGTAAACTTTTGTCTGGACTCCATAGTTTAGTCGTAGAAGGACCAGTCAAATCCAAAGTCGAGGATATTTCGTTGTCCAGGATACTCCGGCGTTACGATATAACCTTGCTTTGTAAATGCCTGAACAATATTATTGTACTTAAAGAAAAGTCTCCCCTTCTTTATACGTGTGCTAAAGAACAAATCCACAATTGGAAAAGCCTTGGTCTGAACTACATTTTGAACGTAAAATTGTTGAATGGGTACGTCGTAGGCCAATGCATAATAGGTTGACTGATAGTGAAGGTCAACTCCGGTCTGCATATCGAGATTGCCGTTAAAGAATATGTTGGCATATGACAACTGGGCATTAACGAACAACTTTGGAATTTGGATCGCATCCTGACTTGACTCCAGTAATTTTGTATAGATAACCTGGCTGCTAAGGGTTAAACGTTTCAATACTGTTAACGAAAATTTTAACTCAGGTGAAAATATTACTTGTTGTCCTGGAGCCTGTGCAGGCAAAACCTTTTGATCTCCAAGCGTGTCCGCTTCTGCAGGTACATAATTATATTTAAAGTAAGTATAATTGCCGAGGCGCGTAAAAGTTAGACCTGGTGAAACGGAGAAAACTTTCGAGTCGTAGTGGAGATAGCCATTCAGTTGTGTAACATTAACAGGACTGAAGTTCAAATCCCAGGAATCGTGAGCACCACGATACGTTTCGTATATGAGAGGCGTACTGTATTGTGCTTGTTTTAAAGATGCCTCAAACCACTTGCTCTTAATCGTTCCCTCCAACCGATAGTTACCGTTTTGTTGTAACTCACCCCAGCCACCAACATCAACCAGAGAGTCCAGTCTCAGGGCCATACGCCCGCCAAGGTAGGTTTCGTAACCTGATCTTTGCGGTCCATTGTTATATGTGACATGATTATTGGTAAAGGTGTAATGCCGAACAGCGACATAACCATTGTAAAATAGCTTTAGAAGATTGCCCTTGAAGCCAATCTCATTTCTCAGATACTTGAACTTCGTACGATCTTCGGTATTTATACTGTCGATATGATCCTCAGTATGATCGTAATACGTCTTACGCGTCACGTCTGCGAAGTCAATGTAATTTGTTGGCGATGTACTTGCGATGTCGGTAAATCTCGTAGCCTGGCGATAACGATCCAGGACATGATAAAACTGTAGTGCCTTAGCAACTTCATATTGATGAAAAAGATGAAATGCCATCCGAACATCCTTGCTCGAAGCATCGAGAAGCGAAGGCTGTGCATTGGTAAAATAATAGTCGCTATAAACAAATGTCGAGTTCTTCTTAATGCCAGCATATTCATCGGCCTCATGGCCTCCTCTTCGGAAGTTTGCAAAAAGCCGGTAACTACTGTCTTTGGATTGATATGAAGTGAATAAGTCAAAGTATTGAGCTCTCACGTTACGATCACCTTTTGCTCTTCGCTGGACCTGTTTATCAATCAGCAGCGCCCGATAAGTAATTCCAAAATTCCAACGCGGTGATATGTTTCTGCTGAACGTGGCCCGTGTTATGGATCTTCCTTTACCACCTAACATGACATACATATTCGCGTAAGGTGATTTCGTATCAAAGTACTTTACCTGTTCGGTATCCCAGTAGAGGTCATAAGTCGTGAACCCTGAAGTTGCACCTATAACGTCGGGAATTCGATAGAAAATCGACCTGCTTGATGTTGCTACATTTCCCAGATCCTGTATTTGATAGTTATTCCGTTGTACGTAAGTCCAGCGATGGAAATTATGTATGGCTGTATCGATCGTGTGATAGTTCAACTTATTCAACAGAACATCCCGCTCATAATAATAACGCGTAGTCTTAGGACCATAAACCTGTTTTGTACTATCATCAATAATTTTTGATCCCTTTCTCCTTTCGCCGCTTTGATTTTGAGCATTGGACTCGAAACACAACATGAAGGCCAAGATGATGAACACACTCCAAATAAATAAATACCCTGTTGGCCGTTGGTCCACAGTACCGGACTGATCATTCATCCTAATTATCTTATCCGGCACGCTTGATGGTGTTTAAAACTATCTCATCAAAATCCTGACCATTCTTGTTAAAATTTATCTCGATCGGAAGATAAAACATCGAAAGCGAGGTTGTGGACTGTGCAAATTCAGGTGCAGCAAGTTTTGCTTTATCCTTTTCAGTGGTAAGGATACTTGCGTTTGGATTTTGCCGAATGAAACGTTCAAACTTCTTGACATCTGATTGTGTAAAATCGTGATGGTCACCAAATGTAAGCTCACGAATAACTGAATAGTTATTTTTCGCGTATTGAATAAAGGGTTTCGGATTAGAAATACCGCTGACAAGGACCACTTTCTCCTTCATCACTTTTTCCTGTCTCGAATACGGTACAGGCTGTCCGTACCGAATGTGCGTGAAGAACACGGGCTTGTCGGCATAACTTCGTATCGACTTTTCAATCTCCATCATTTCTTCATCTGATAGTTCCTGAGGACACTTTGTTACAATCACAGCGTCAGCACGGCCTGCACCAGATCTTGCTTCACGAAGACGACCTGTCGGCAGTAAAAAGTCTTTATAAAACGGCTGATAGTATTCCGTCAACAGGACATTTAACGATGGTCTGACGCTTCTGTGTTGATAAGCATCGTCCAGCAGAATGATATCAGTTTTAGGCTGTTTCTGCAAGATGTTTGGTATCGCAAAGGCACGCTCTTCACCCACAGCCACAGTGATCCTGTCTCCGTATTTCATATAGAACTGGAACGGCTCATCCCCAATTGTTCTTGCATTGTCGGACGGTATAGCAATGTGAAATCCCTTCGTATTTCGGCCATAGCCTCGGCTAAGGGTGGCAACGTCGTGTTGTTTGGAAAGTAGACGGATCAGGTATTCAATCAAGGGCGTTTTGCCCGTTCCACCCACCGTCAGGTTTCCAACGGAAACCACTGGAATTTCAAAACTGATTGAAGCCTTTGTTCCCTGGTCGTATAGTCTGTTGCGGACGGAAGTGATCAGATCATACAGAATCGAAAACGGGAACAACAGGAAGCGCAGGATTATCATTCTTTAGTTTCGATTATTGGCGTTCCGTGTCGTCTGATCATACCTGTACATCATCGCAAATGTAGAGATATTGATTTATTAGGGTTGAAACCGCACCAAAATATTAAATCTTCATCAGTACGCTCAGGAAAACCACGTGAAACAAGTACCTATATTGGCGCTTGAATTAACCCAGTCAATCCATGAACCAGCCTCTCCTGATCCGGGATGTTATTGACCATCTGGAGTCTGTTGCGCCAAACCAATATCAGGAATCGTATGACAACGTGGGGCTAATCACTGGCTATCTAAAAACCGAGGTGAGCAAGATCCTGGTGACGCTGGACTGTACGGAGGACGTTGTGCAGGAAGCAATTACCTCAGGTGCCAATCTAATTGTGGCACATCATCCCATTGTCTTCAAGGGACTTAAAAAGTTTACTGGTAGCAATTACGTTGAACGGGTTGTGATTCTGGCGATCAAGAATGATATCGCGATTTATGCCATCCATACAAGCCTCGACAACGTTTTGGATGGTGTAAATCGGAGAATATGTGAACGGATCGGGCTGACAAATCTTAAAATATTGCAACCCAAGGTAGGGGTACTCAGTAAGCTTGTGACTTTCGTTCCAGGAGAGAAAGCCGGCGTTGTGCTGGACGCACTTTATCTCGCAGGGGCTGGCCAGATCGGTAATTATAAGAATTGCAGTTTTACGTCTGAAGGAACCGGGACATTTAAGCCAACTCAGAAGGCTAATCCTTCCGTAGGCGGCACGAATATTCAGGAGTTTGTTCGTGAGTCGAGGATCGAGGTTATATTCCCAACGCACCTTCAAAGCAAAATAACGGATGCGTTACGTCGAGCGCATCCTTACGAAGAAGTTGCTTATTACATTACAGCATTATTGAATGATAATCAGGAGGTTGGATCTGGAATGACCGGTGAGTTAATCGTCCCCCAGGAACCTTTGGCCTTCCTTGAGGGTTTGAAATACAGAATGAACGTAAAAGTCATCCGCCACACCAAAGTGCTCGATGCACCGATTAAGAGGGTTGCTGTTTGTGGAGGGGCGGGAAGTTTTCTGCTTTCCAATGCGGTGAACTCAGGCGCCCAAGTTTTCATCACCTCTGATTTTAAATATCACGAATTCTTCGACGCTGACGGTAAGATCATTATTGCAGATATCGGGCACTATGAGAGTGAAGAGTTCACCAAAGAACTTTTGGTGGATGTTTTAATGAAAAAATTTCCTACTTTTGCGATCATTTTTTCAAACACCGTAACGAATCCAATAAGCTACCTATAACGAATGGAAAATCAATCAGTTGCACAGAAGCTGGAAGCGCTTGTAAAACTTCAGACAATTGACACCAAGCTTGACGAACTAAAGAAATTACGGGGAGATCTACCAGATGAGGTTCAGGATCTGGAGGATGAAATAGAGGGATACAGAACCCGTCAGACTAAATACGAGGCAGGTCAGAAAGACATCGATGAAGGTATCAAAAAGCATAAAGAAGCGATTAAAGAGGCTGAAAAGCTGATCAAGAAATATACAGAGCAGCAGAAGAACGTACGGAACAATAGAGAGTTTGACGCTATTACAAAAGAGATTGAGCTTCAAGAACTTGAAATCCAGATCTGCGAAAAGAAAATTAAAGAAGGCAAGGAAAGTATTATAGAGAAGCGCGAAGAAATCGAGAAGACGGATGTGTTCGTAAAAGAGCGCGGTGATCACCTTGAAACGAAGAAAAAAGAACTTGATGGCATTCTGGCTGAAAGCCATGAAGAAGAAAAGCGTCTTCTTTCTGACCGAGACAAGGCTTCAAAGAAAATTGAAGACAAACTGTTGAAGTATTATGAAAGACTGCGTGGAAGTCTGAGTAATGGTCTGGCGGTGGTTCGTGTTGTTCGCGGCGCTGCGGAAGGTTGTAACATCGTCATCCCACCTCAGAAGATCGCCGAGATCAGGGAGAAAAAGAAAATTGTAATCGATGAACACTCAGGTCGTATATTGGCTGATGTGGACATGGATTCGCTGGATGAAGGAGACAAACCAAAAACAGCCAAAGTTGCCGTTGTTGCGCCAACCAGAAGGAGAAAAGCTGAATAAGAGGATGATTCAATATTACAAAAGGGCAGGCATTATTGGCTGCCTTTTTTTATGCTGTTTCGGCTCAAAGGCGTTTGCTGATGATCAACAGTGGAAGTTTGATGCACTGACGCAAAAAGCTTACGACCTCGCGCTCAACCTAAAATTCAAAGAAGTTCACGAACTGATTACTGACGCTCAAACGGCGCAGGAGCTGTATGTAGTTTCATTGGCCGAAGCAATTGAATTATTACTTGAAGAGGATGGAGAAAAGTATACGGAGTACCAATCAGCTTTTGAGAAGAGAAAAGATCGCAAGACCAAACTGAATTCACCAGATGACCTGTTTTTGCAGGCTGAACTGGCAATACAATGGTCATTTGTGTACTTCAAATTTGGCCATGAATTCGATGCTGCATTAAATCTGAGAGATGCCTATTCGATAACGTCGGCGTTGCGCAAGCGCTACCCAAAGTACGTTGCTATTAAAAAGACGGCAGCGCTGCTTGAGATTATCGTGGGGTCCGTGCCTGAAAAATACAATTGGGTATTAAGCCTTTTAAACATTGAAGGTTCAGTAGACGTTGGCTTGAAGCTGTTTGACGATGTTCATCAGGCAGCCTCTCCATTAATCCTTGAAGCTGACCTCCTGCATGCCCTGGTACTATGCTATATTCTTCAGCAGCCCCAGGCTGCATTGACTGCTGTGCGATCTCTCCAAGTTGAACATGAAGGTCATCCACTTGTTCTTTTTCTTGGAGCGTCCGTCGCCATCAAAGATTCGAAGGGTGAACTGGCACTCACAATGCTTAACAAACTCGAAGCAATACGAACTTCCACGAGGCTTGACTACGCAGACTACCTCCTTGGTGAAGTGTACCTTTGTAAAGCTGAATATTTGAACTCGATAAGTGCTTATCGTTCTTTCCTTGCCAACTACAAAGGCCAGAATAATATTAAGGATGCAAACTATAAAATTGGACTTTGCTACTACCTCAACGGAAATTCGAGCGACGCAATTTCAACATTTAAGCTGGCGAGGAATACTGGAAAGGAAGTTACCGAAGGTGACAAGTATGCGGCGCGTAGTTTATCCGAAGACGAATTACCACATCCGCTCCTGACGAAGGCCAGATATTCAATTGACGGTGGCTATTATGATAAAGCCAAGCTAATACTGGATAGCATCCGTCCAGCTGATATTCCGACCGCAAGAGATCAGGTTGAATTTTTCTACAGACGGGCGAGATTGGAACATAAGTTGAACCAGGTTGAAGCTGCCACTGCGGACTACAAAAAAGTAATTGAGCTAAACGTCAATTCGCCATGGTATTTTGCCCCAAATTCAAGTTTGCAGCTCGGCTATATTCACTTGGCCAACAATGAAACTAAGGCTGCAGAACAGTATTTTGAAATGGCTTTGTCTTATAAAAAACACGAGTATAAGAACAGCATCGATACAAAGGCAAGGTCCGCTCTGGATCAAATAAAACGCAAATGAGAAGTATCATTGTAACGGTCGATAGCAAAGAATGATCCGTTATAATCCATCAGATACAAACCCAGGTTGGCGTGTTCAAACATATCCATCGACTTTAATGGGTAATTTAGCAGCATGCATAACAATATCCTTATTGCACGGCCGTGCATGCAAACCAGCACAGTATTTTCTGCTGTCTGCGCCATGATATGATTCACCGCCGGCCTCATTCTCTCCACAACGTCGTCGGGACTTTCGCCGCCTTCAATGCTCAAGGTCGTATTTCCGCTTTGCCATTCACTGATCATATGATGATAATACTTGTCTTCATCCGGCGTTATTCGATATCCCTCCTTTGTTCCCCAGCTGATTTCGTTGAGGCCAATCAAAGATTCTGATGGCAAGCCAAGATCCAGAAAGCATTGAATTGTTTCCTTGGTTCTTCTTAGTTTGGAATAGTATACTTTGTCAAAGGCAACCGACTTATAAGCTTCGAAAAAACCTCTTGCCTGCGTTCTTCCAGTATCATTGAGACTTGTGTCAACTCCACTTCCCTGAACAATATTCTGAAGATTGAGATCCGTCTGGCCGTGGCGTACTATGTAAATTTTTTTGCTGGTCAATTTTGAGTTATTTTGGCCCGCAAAAATAGAAAATAACTGGTCAAACGATAGTTATTGTTTAACGAGCTGATGGGCATATTTAAAACGATCACTACTGTCGAAGAATTGAACAAATGGGCTTCCAACACGTTAGCTGAACAAATCGGTATCGAGATAACATCTATTGGAGACGATTTCTTAGAAGCAAAAATGCCAGTAGATAAACGAACCCACCAACCTCTTGGATTGTTGCATGGTGGAGCTTCCGTTGCCTTGGCGGAAACCCTGGGTAGTATTTCAGCGATGCTATGTCTGGACGCGGATAAACAATATTGCGTGGGTTTAGAGATCAATGCGAATCACATCAAGGCTGCAAGAAGCGGCTTTGTGTTTGGCAGAACGAAGGCAATACATATTGGAAAACGTACGCAGGTCTGGGAGATCAGAATAACTTTACCTGAAGGGGATCTGGTGTGTATAAGCAGGATTACAATGGCGGTGTTAGACAAAAAAGATTGAAGTGAACAGGCAGAATGTCATAGAGGATACAAGATACGTCAGTAACATAAAGCATCAAGGCCTTGCATCGCTGATCAATAACGCGGTTGACAAGCAATTTGCCGTCGCGCTATGGCGATTGCCGCAACAAAAAGTTTCCCACCTTATTCTTTCAAAAGAGATCACAAAACTCAATAGAGAGTCCAACCTCGAGGATCTTACCTCTGGATTTATATTCGCGCCGTTTGACACGACAAAAGACAGGCTCTTTTTAAAAGCAGATTATGCCTTTTCATTTGAAGGGTTGGAGCTTACAGATGTCGATTCATTACCAATTGAACTTGTTTCCAGCTCGCCGAATAAATCGCTGGCCAACTACCATCGGCTCGACACGCACGTGCCTCCTACCGACAGGCGAAGTTACGTCAGCAAAGCGAGCAATGCCATCCAGGCCATCGAAAACGGTCAGATGGAAAAGGTCGTCACCTCTAGAGCACTAACAATCAATTTGTCCCCCGATTTTGATCTGGTCAATGCATTTCAGAAGTTGTGTGATTCTAATCCGGATGCACTAGTGTCATTCGTGAGTAATGCTGAATCCGGAACTTGGCTCGGCGCAACGCCTGAGCTACTGGTAAGCGTTGATTCAAACAAGATATTCAAAACAATTGCGCTGGCCGGCACGCAGCATTACACGCCAGGTCAAAACCTGAAAGGTGTTGCATGGACGCAAAAGGACATTGAAGAACAGGCCCTCGTTGAGCGGTATATCATTAGTTGTTTTAAAATGATAAGGCTTCGCGAATATGATGAGCACGGCCCCAAGACTGTAATCGCCGGAAACCTGCTTCACCTCAGATCTGATTTCAGCGTCGATATGCAGGCAACGGGATTTCCTCAATTAGGTTCCGCTATGCTCAGGTTGTTGCACCCAACGTCAGCGGTATGTGGCTCACCACTTCAGCCTGCACTTGAATTCTTGAAAAAGTACGAAGGGTACGATCGCCAATATTACACAGGATATCTTGGCCCGGTGAATTTCAAAGATCAGATTCAAATCTTTGTGAATTTAAGGTGCGCTCAATTGCTCAACCAGTTTGCAATCATTTATGCTGGTGGTGGTATTACTGCGGATTCTATTCCTGAACAGGAATGGCTTGAAACAGAAATGAAATTGAATACCTTGCGCAGCGTATTGACTCATGACTAGGATATAACTGTATCCATTTCGGATCTGAAAAAATGACAAATCGTTTCCAACCAGTCTACAATATTGCGGAGCTCTGTGCCAGAAGGAGGCTTAACAATGTGGTCATTTGTCCTGGTTCTAGAAGTGCGCCACTTGTATTGGCCTTCACAAGGCATCCGGAAATGAAATGCAGATTGATCAGTGACGAGCGCAGCGCAGCGTTTATCGCGCTTGGCATTTCCCAGAATTGCAAATTACCCACTGTATTGATTTGTACATCGGGTACAGCGGCTTATAACTTTGCTCCAGCTGTTGCAGAAGCATTTTTCAGCCAGACGCCTTTGCTTGTTCTCACGGCCGACAGACCAAAGGAATGGGTTGCACAGCAGGATGGTCAAACCATATTTCAGAATAATTTGTATGGCCATAATGTCAAGCAGAGCTTCGAAATCCCTCAGGATTATGATCATGGCGACGGACAATGGATGATCAATCGTACGTTAAATGAAGCAATCAGTCTGAGCTCCGCGGAGCCTGCCGGACCGGTTCACATTAATATGCCCTTCAGAGAGCCACTTTATCCTGCTGCTGAAGTTGTAACAGGATATGACGATAACGTTCGAGTCATTGAGGACCACCCGGCATATCCGGTGTTGACCGAATATCAAAAGACGAAAATATTTGAGCAGTGGCCATCATTCAAGCATGTAGCGATAGTCGCTGGGCAACACGATATGTCGGAAAGCCGCATCCAGGCAATGACAAACTTGCTGGAACAACATAAGTTGCCAGTCGTCGCCGATATATTATCCAACTTACACGGTATCGACAGCATAGTAAGTCATGCCGATTTGTTTATGGATGTTTGTTCTTCAGAAATCAAGGAGAGCCTTCGTCCAGATCTTTTGATAACCTTTGGTAACAGTATCATTTCCAAAAGTCTTAAGCAGTTTTTGAGAACTCATCCACCCAATAGACATTGGCATATTCAACCATTCGGACCAGTAGCCGACACTTATCAGTCAATTACGGATGTGTATAGAGTAAACATCAATACTTTTCTGAATTACATCAGCAGTCTGCCGTCCCGGAATAATTTCGATGGTCAAAAGCAGGAAAACTATAATAAGCTTTGGGAAATCGAGGAGCGCCGTGCATTGCGGGTTTTGAATAATTTCTTTTCTCAGCAGGAATTTGCGGAGTTTGAATTTGTTAAAGAATTCATGAACGCGCTCCCGCCATTTTGCAATCTGCACGTCGCGAACAGCATGAGTGTAAGGTACGCCAACTACATAGGACTCTCGGCGACGCAAAAAGATGTAAGCGTATATGCGAACCGTGGCACTAGTGGCATTGATGGATGTACCAGTACGGCGGTCGGTCATGCGTTGGTTAGCCATAAGCCAAATTTTCTGATCACAGGAGATGTCGCATTCTTTTATGATCGAAACGCTTTTTGGCATAATTATAAGTTGACAAATCTGAGGGTTGTCGTTTTAAACAATCATGGAGGGATCATCTTCAAGTTGATCGATGGTCCAGGTGCACTACCAGAAGCGGAAGATTTTTTTGTAACTGAACAAAAGTTATCGGCAAAAAGATTGTGTGAGGAATTTAACTTCGAATACCTCAAACTTGATTCAAAAAGGAAACTCAGGAATACGCTCCCGGATTTCATTGAACCTGGTGAGAAAACTAAAATTCTTGAGATTGAGTCGTCTTCAGAATTAAACAAGAACATCTTTAATGAACTCAAACTCAAAATAAAGAAAAGCTATGAGTTATAAATTTCCCTGGAAACCTGTTAAGGAATATCAGGATATTCTGTTTCAGAAATTTGAGGAAATCGCAAGGATATCGATTAACAGGCCTCAGGTCCACAACGCATTCACACCTCAGACAGTCAATGAGATGATTGATGCAATGAATATTTGTCGCGAGGATACAAGTGTCAGAGTCATCATTATTACCGGGGAAGGTGGAAAGGCTTTTTGCAGTGGTGGAGATCAAAGTGTCCGTGGTCACGGCGGGTATGTTGGTCCTGATGCAACGCCTAGGCTAAACGTCCTCGACTTGCAGCGAATTATCCGATCGATCCCCAAGCCTGTGATCGCATCCGTAGCGGGCTGGGCCATTGGAGGTGGTCACGTGTTACACGTCGTTTGTGATCTAACCATTGCGGCTGAAAATGCACGGTTTGGTCAGACTGGTCCAAAGGTTGGAAGTTTTGATGGAGGGTTCGGTGCATCTTATTTGGCGAGAATTGTAGGTCAAAAGAAAGCACGGGAAATCTGGTTTCTCTGTGATCAATATGATGCTAGAGAAGCCCTCGACATGGGATTGGTTAATAAAGTGGTGCCAATTGAAATGCTTGAGGAGACTACGGTTGAGTGGGCGCGTAAAATTATGGCAAAGAGTCCATTGGCAATTCGAATGCTTAAGAGTGCATTCAATGCTGAACTTGACGGACAGGCGGGTATACAGGAACTGGCGGGGAACGCTACGCTGCTCTATTACCTCAGTGAAGAGGCGAAAGAAGGAAAAAACGCGTTCCTTGAAAAGCGTGATCCGGACTGGTCAAAATATCCCAAGTTTCCTTAACTTTTGTCTTCTAATATTTTAAATTAGAAAATGGAGATTCAGCGGCGTGAAATATCCCAGGCAATCGGCGAATTGGCATACGTTGTTGCTACGGCAGACAAGGGCCAAAGCGCAGAAGAGCGCGCCGCTTTTTATCAGATTGCCGAGCACGAACTTGACCATGAGTCATGGGCTGCACGGAGCAGTTTCGAATTTCTTGATGGAGTTGTGAAGCCATCCATTGAGGAGGCTTATAATGGCGCAATTCATAAGCTCAGAAAATACAAGGACCATTTTACTGCGTATTTGAA
>JBDSKX010000145.1:0-4477 GCA_039916665.1 Chryseolinea sp.
GTAGCTTGTGTCGGTGGGAAAATAATCAACAGTCAATTAGGTCAATAAAATCAATGTTCATGATGGGCTGGACCCAATTGTTTTATTGGGTCTGGGAGGTCGTGCCTGCCGGAAGCTTGTGTCGGTGAGTTGAATGCAAAATAACCAACAGTCAATAAATCAATAAAGTCACCAAATAAAAACAGCTGGCATAGCCAGCTGTTTAATAATGAACTTAGATATTACTGAAGAACTAGCCTTAATCTTTCAGCACATTTCCTTGCTCATCAAATTTTACTTTTTTGGATTCGGTACCATTTGTCAGTTCGACTGAATACATCGTCTTACCGTCTTTGGCTTTGCGATAAGCTTTCGACACTGTCCATCCTGTATAGTCTTGACTTTTCAATTGATCCTGAATAGCAGCTGGCAGATCGGTCGTAGCAACCATATCCTTATCATTGTACTTATCTTTATCTTGTGATGGCTGTTGAGCTTCAGTGCTGTAACGATCGCTCTGTGTTGCCGCTGAATCTTGCGCCTGAAGTACTGCAACAGTACCTAAAGATAATATGCAGGCAAATAGTACTTTTTTCATGTTATGTAGCTTTAGTTCTTATTTCATTTCTTAGAAACTATTGTCAATATCGTGCCTGATTGACCAGCAGCATTGAGAGCACGTATAAGGCGTTTTGATTATAATAGCAGGAAATAGAGGGGAATGCTTGGTACAAAGTGCTGTATTCTGCGGAATCTGGCCAACGAAGTCGGGGCTGCCTCGAACAGGAATCTCTGGTCATATGTTGTTGGTTTCTGATCGTCATTAATTTATTCATCATCTTTTATGAGGAACCAAGACTTCGCAGCGATTTTGGAAATGTCTATTTGAATTAATGAAGGAAAGTTCGACGATGGATCGGTGTAATCAACTTTCGGCATATAAAAAGCCGCACCCGAACGAATTCAGGTGCGGCCTCCATTAAGTCTCTGTCATCAGTGAATACCCCTACGACTGCTGCTTCGACTATCTCCTTGTCGCGTCGGCGTACTGATTCGCGTCGGCGCCGGACTTGTTCTCTGCACACTTGATCCTCGTTCAAAATTTGTGCGCGGAGTTTGTTGTTTTACCTGATTCTGAATTTGATTCTGCTGCGGATTAGATCTTTGCATTGGCAATCCGCCGGAACGTTCACCCCGCGCTGGTGTTCTCATTTGATTTTGTTGTGACTGCTGTTGAATTCTTTCTATACTCTGCTGTCTTTGATTATTTTGTTCACGTTGCACGCGTTCAATACTTTGCTCGTGTCTTATGTTATCAATATTTTGACTTTGATTTGTGCGTTGCTGCCTGTCGAGAGCGTCTGTGTTATTTATGACCCTACCATTATTTCCCTGGCCAGTTTGATCGGATGGTCTTCTGTCAAAATTTGATCGCTCAGTCGGTGTTGCCCTATTGCTAGTGTTATTCTGACTATTCACGGCATCAGTACGCACCTGACTGCCGCGAACATCGCGAGGCATCGTTGTCTGAGGGTGCGTGGATGATTCGCTACCCACCACCGTCGTACGCTTATCATTCACCCATCGACTTGGGACTTCATTGTCCTTTGAAGACCGTGAGTTATCACCGGCAGGCCTATACATCGCCACTGAATTGCGACCTACTTCGGTGCGCCCTGGTCTTGTTCTGTCGTCCACATCATACACAGGGACACGTTCGTGATTTCTTTGTTCGATCTCATTCCGCGATGGACCGGTAAAGTACGATCTGTCTCTGCCACCATGACCATTGTCGTTATAATTGTTATAATTATTAATGATAGTTGTATTGTTAATCACATTCACTACCCGTGGACCAGAAACACGATGATGGTAGGCGTTACGATACATCACGTACCTGCACGGAACAAAGCTCCAATAGTTGTGTGGTATTCCATTATAGTAGCCGACAGACACGTTGATTCCAAAACCAGGCATTAAAGGTGCCCAACCGTAATATCCGCCGCCGCTTCTCCACGCTACCCAGGCTGGTGCCCACGTAGTCTCGGGCATCCAAAGCCATCCGTTATAATCGTCGAAGAACCAACGGCCGTAATGAAACGGTGCCCAGCCCCACGAATAGTCCGACACCCAGGTATTGCCATAGGAAGTATTTACCCAATATCCATTGGTACTATAGGGTGTAAAACCCGCGTCGACGTTGGGTGACCAAACATAACCGTATTGGTTGTGGTTGATCCACGTGCCGTAAGGCTGCAATTCATCATAAAATGTCTGGAGGGAAACGTTTGCCTGGGCCTGTGTTGTTTGTACGGTCGACAGGCAAATAATTAATGAAGCTGAAACCATCAGTATCCATCTGCTCGAAAACTTTTTCATATCCTTAGTATTTGCTTGTACCTATATTATTAAGTAAAAAGCATGCCAGATCAGCACCATAAATAACTGCCAATACAGATTGTATTGGCAGTTTTTCAATAGAAAAAGTTATGTACAGAATGTGTATGAGTTACACTTCTGCTAAGGAAGTCGTCAGAGTTCGGCGAGGCAAGTTTCCATAGCCAATTGAACGGACTTAATCTACAGCAGTGTGCGAGGGCGCAATGAAGAATAAAATGGGTTTCAGTTCATCAAATCAAAATTGCTGCGCGATCCATCGGCTTGGAGTTTGCTATGGCCTCTTTGATCAGGCATAATCTAAATGCCAATCAACCGTGACAAAGGCGGCGAGAATTGTGATTTGCACGACGTCATCGCGTCGTTACGATAACCTATACCCTCAAAAACAATTTCTGCCGATACATGAAATAAAGAAACAGCCACTTAATTCCAACATAGCAAAGCGCGAAGAATAAAAGGTTCATCGGTTCACCGACAAGTTGAAACAGCCATTCGAAAAAGCCATCTGTGGTATATTTCCAATTGATGAACTTACCCGACATATAGATTAGTATCGAATTCATTCCGATGACGCTAAAGAAAAATGCCCACCTTTTGAATCCTTTTATGTCAATGATCCAATAAAACAGTGCCAACAATAGCAAACTCCATCCGCCGACGTGAAGCACGAATGAACTTGACCAAAGATTTTTGTTGATTGGAAATATCAGGTTCCATAGTTGAGAGAGGATTAGGGATGCCACGCCCATGATGATGAGGGTGAGCACTTTTCTATTGGGTTCGATATTCGTATTTTTTAGAATACGGCCTGCATAAATGCCAAGCAGCGCAGTCGCAATAGCGGGAATAGTTGAAGTGATACCCTCTGGATCGTGGATCTTCAGATAAAGTCTTCCCGGCATGATCGATCGATCAATATACGAAGCAAAATTTCCTTCCATCGTCATATCTCCTGCAGGGAAGCCCGGCGCAGAGTTTAAGAAGAGCATCAGCCAATAGCCTATGAGTAGTGACCAGAACCAAATGATCTGCCCGCGTTCTTCCGTGAACAAATAGATAATGTTGGCAAACATATAAGCCAAACCAATTCTTCCTAATACGCTTCCAAAACGTATCTCACTCAATGGCTTTAGCTCTAATCCGTTGTTGGCAATAATGCCTAACAGAACAAGGATCAGCCCTCGCTTGACAACCTTCGCCATCATCTGATTCCTGGTCTTGCCTTTTTCCATTTCGCGAGACATCGCGAATGGCGTGGCGACACCCGCGAGAAACAGGAAGAGCGGAAATATCAGATCATAAAAATGAAAGCCATGCCATGCCGGGTGCGTGAGCTGCGCTGCCCAGCCTTCAAAAAAAGGCCAATGTGTTATTTCAGACGTACTTTGTATGATCTCCTCGCCGCCCATGATCCAAAACATGTCGAATCCGCGTAGTGCATCAAGAGAGTATAGCCTTTGGGTAGGGAGGATTGAAGCCATGGAATACTTATTTAGGAAGTTGCTTTATTCTGAGGTCTTTGAATTTCACCACTGATCCATGGCCAAGAAAGCCGATGTGCCCTGAATGTCTTTTAAGCCCTGGGTGATCTTTGTGATCGAGTGTTCCTTTTGCAGAGGCTTTCTTCAGATCGCCTTCTGTGATCACGGTTCCGTTTAATGTCACTTTGATGTAATCTCCCTTCACTGATACTTCTTCTTCGTTCCAATCTCCAACTGGATTTAGAAAACCTTTCTTCGCAGGGATAACACCATACACAGACCCATGAAATTGCCATACCTGAAGATCGTCATACATCGAAGCAGTATTATCAAGTATCTGAATTTCCTTTCCGACATAGGCAGCGTCCCCTTCAAGCGGCGCATGTATACCCAGACCGTTGTTGGCGCCGGGAGTTAATTGGAACTTGAATCTCAAAATGAAATTATCGTACTCTTTATTCGTATAAAGATTGCCATGACTCTCTTTGCCAGGATAAATGGCAATCGTGTTGTCTTCCACGACATAGTCAACTTTGTTACCGACCCATTGATCGAGGGTTTTACCATCAAACAGTGATTCAAAGCCTTGTGTTTTTTCATCACTTGTTAGCTCGTAA
>JBDSKX010000146.1:0-11913 GCA_039916665.1 Chryseolinea sp.
CCTATTTAAATAACTGAATGTCAAAGCCTGCAATGGTTAAATCATCGCGGAATGAATTGTTTTGCAGGGCGAAAAATAGTGGTCAATGATAAACGAAATAAAGTGGTCAACGACCACGGAATCTCCATATGATGCCAACAGTGTATTAAAGAGGCGAGATATACTCGTGGCCTTACAACGATAAATAAAACAATGATAACCGAGCTCACGAACAACCCTCTCGCTATGGTTGTTGGAAGGAGCTGGTAAAAAAATGCCGGAGAATTAAATCTCCGGCTGTGATTCAGTAGTTCCCTAATAAGTTATTTTGCCGCGTCACGCAAGGCTTTAACTTTATCATGAGATGCTTTTAACTTTTGTTTCTGCGCATCAAGCAGTGTGCGAATATAGGCAGGAACTTTATTGTCATTCAGCGCATCTTTATATGCACTTTGTGCCGCATCTTCACCCCGTTCACAGTTCGCCAAAACAGTATGACGATCATGACCAGTGAAAACAGCTTTCACATCCATCCACGCACGGTATAACTTTCCGCTGGCTGTAGTTCCTCTGTCATATTCGCCGCCGAGTGCCTGCACTTCATCAGCTAAGTCTAACCTTATCTTGCGGCTTTCGTCAATCATCGACGTGAAAAGGCTATTCAAATCTGCGTCTATCTCTTTGGTCTCATCGAGCGCTTTTTCGTAGCCAGTAATTCTGTCATTATTAATTGCTACCAGATCATTTAACACGTCTATCGTTTCTTTCGTTGTTGTTGTTGGAGTTGTCTTTTCCATGTTTTTTAATTTGTTATTTTAGAATTATGAACACTAAACATAGATGACAATTAACGTGCTAGACCAAAAACCTTCAAATCAACCCTGATTTTTGTCACACCTGTTACGAAAATTCTACACCACCACAGTACGCATTACACTTTCCTGATTTTATCATGCATCGACTTGGGTTCCCTTAGCCGGAACAATTATTTGGAGGCTATCGCATCGGCATATTCTTCACGACCCTATGAATGCATCTGCTATGGGTTAATTAATTGAATAGCTTTTCAATGTTGAAGCGTTGCGCGAAAAACTCCCCCTACCTTGTGTCTGATATTCTTGTCCGCGAACAAGAGCTTTGGTAGATATGAAAAGTTCAAATGGCCCCATCGCGTAGGCGATGCCTTTGAAATTATTTATGCTGTTGGAGGGCTCCAATTGTTGTAAATCCTGAACTTTATATAATTATCAAAAGAACATAAACTGCCAGTTCGCTTTGCCCATAACCAAAGCAAGACGAAGAATTCTAGGTTGTAAGAAATGGTGCGACATTAAAAAATTCTGCACTAAAAGAGTAAACGTTATTTTAGTCGATTTCACTACAGCATCTTTCGCATTCTATTGAAGGTTAATGGTTGATGCGTTGTATGTCCCAATAATCCCTGTTTCGTTTTCGATATTGCGTGCCCCTTGCCGTACGATCAAACAATCTAGTACCCGCTCGAATATATTATATTCACGACATGAATTATCTGAAGACTGCTTTTCGAACGCAACTAAAGCACAGGACTCTGTCGCTTATCAATATCCTGGGTCTTTCAATAGGGGTGTGTTGTGCCATCGTGGTCTTTCTTTATGTTGATGGTCACCTTGGTACAGATCGATTTCACCAGAATGAAGACAAAATTTACAGACTGGTTCTCGATATTCAGACTCCGTCGGGTGAAATCGAGTATGATGAGGCATCTGCTATAGCGGTAGCGAAGGCGTTGCAAGATGATTACGCACAGATTGAAACGACGGCGTTTTGCATGCGGTTTTATACGACCCCGACGATTACAGTAACCAGTGGTTTAAACCAAAAAAAGTTCAAGGATGATAAGACGGTCGCTTACGCCGACAACAACTTCATCAGACTTTTCGAGCATGATTTTCTGCATGGTGATCAGCTCATGGCGCTAAAGGATCCGAGTACGGCAGTTCTGAGTGAGGGCCAGGCCTTAAAATATTTTGGCACCAGTGACGTAATCGGAAGAACGATCAGGATCAACAACATGGTGGATCTTTCGATCACAGGGGTTTATAAAACGCAGGTAAAATCGTCGGATCTGAAATTTGACCTTCTCGTATCACTGCCAACACTGAAAGTGCTGAATCCTCAATACCAGGATCAGAATTTTAGCTGGATAGGTAGTAACAATTGGACCTTTGTTAAAATGGAAGTGGGTGCGAGCGCGACGGAGTTAGAATCAAAGCTACCGAAGTTTGTTGAAAAACACCTTGGCGAAAACTTCAAACATTGGCGTTTGCGCCTCCAGCCCCTTTCAGCCATGCATTTCGACATGCGTTATGATGGCAAGATTAACAAGAGCGTGTTATGGATACTATCTGCTGTGGCGATCGGACTGATCGTTATGGTAAGCATCAATTATGTAAACCTCTCTATCGCACAAGCCAATCAACGGTCTAAAGAAATTGGTGTTCGAAAGTACCTTGGTGCAGAACGTCAGCAACTGTTCTGGCAATTTCTTTTTGAGGCGTTTCTGATGGTTGCAGTGTCCGTCATCTTGTCGTTGCTCACAGTTTACGGCCTACTGCCAGTCATTAACACCTGGTTGCATGTTGGGCTGGATATGACGCAACTTAACCACTTTGAAAACATGCTCTATTTGATTGTGTTCATTCTTTTGCTGTCATTGATGGCCGGCTACTATCCGGCAATTTTTCTTTCAGGCTTTCACCCCATTAAAGCCATCACCGGAAAAGGACTCGGCGTCATGGGTAATCAAAATCTCAGGAAATCGCTGATTGCATTTCAATATACTATTGCGTTGGTCTTCATGATAGGTTCACTTGTGATCGTCCGTCAGGTTGATTATTTCCTGACAACAGATTCGGGTTTTGAAAAAGATGCTATTGTTAATGTAATGCTACCGAAACGCAATCATTCCACGCTAAAAGTATTTGAAGACGATGTCTCCCGGATAGCCGGGGTTGAATCTGTGACCATGCATCATGACGGGCCTATGTCTGAAACAGCCGATGGTGGATTTATTAAGTTTGACGGCCGACCTCAATTTGAGAATTTCATTGTAAGGGATCGGTGGGCGGATGAAGATTTTGCAGCAACATATTCTCTGGAGTTTATTGCTGGAAGAAACATTGTAATCCATGATTCAATCACTGAAGTTTTGGTGAATGAATCATTCGTACGCAGGATGTCAATAGATGATCCTCAGGACGCTTTGGACAAATCTATTATTTTCAATAATTCTGAAGTAACCGGAAACATAGTAGGTATAATAAAGGATTTCCATAATAGGTCACTGCAAAACGATATTGATCCATTGGCAATTTATCCCGTAAAGAATTGGTTTAACAATTTATCGGTCAAAATCGGCAAAGGCAACCGCGCTAAAGTTCTGGAAGACGTAAAAGCCAAATGGTCGGCTTCATTTCCAGAGGAAGTATTTCAATTCTCATTCCTTGATGAATCGCTCGCAAATATGTATGAAGTTGAATCAGTGACTGGTAAAATTATGCGGGTATTCACTATCGTTTCCGTTTTTACGTGTGGAATGGGTATTCTCGGACTTTCTGTTTTCGCAATCCAATTGCGCAGGAAGGAAATAGGTATCCGGAAAGTACTTGGCGCTTCTGCAAAAAATATCGTTATACTTCTATGCGCACAGTATATTGGCCTTATCGTGGGCGCTATAATTGTGGCGATCCCTTTAGCCTTTATTTTCGCATCAGAATGGCTTAGCGGATTTGCATATCATATTGAACTTAATTGGTTTCTTTTTGCAATGCCTTCGGTATTCCTCACTGTTGTTACGCTTGCACTCATAGGCACCCAATCTTTGAAAGCCGCCCTTGCAAATCCAACTAGCTCATTGAAGTACGAATAGAGAATTTAAATGGATCATCGTGCCATACAGTGAAGGATAGTCACGCTTTGTTGTGCTACAAATTGATCATACGCAGCATAGCCATCCGTTTGAAGATAACCTTTAAAGTCCTTCAGTATTTTAGCGGCCCCGTTTTCGCTCTCCGGTTGATATTCAAAAAGCACCAAGTTGTTTATGACATCACGGTATGCACTCAAGTAGCCTTGATGATTACTAACTTTCTTTTCGCTATCCAGTACCTTGATACCCGAGACCTTCAATGTGCCAGTCCACCACCGTGTTGTAGTGTAGACTAATACCGAAACGTTTAAAAATAGGCATTTGTCGTTAGATCAGTAGATGATTACCCATGGAATGGCAATTGGCACGACCCTTTGCGCTGCTGACCAGTCTTCTAACGTAGGTATTGGTTGGGTTTGAACTGCTATGCGTTTCTGATTGGAACACCGAAGAGATCTTCTCTAAGAACTTAGGAAGCCGTTCAGCAGTCTGCAGTAGAACTACTGGAAAATAAAAATTCATACTTTTAACGGTCTTTAAATAGGACGGCTATGTTTGTGATCGATTTATTACAAGGGGTGAAGATAACACATCCGAGGCCGTTGAATGTATTCTTCACCCACTTTTTTCCTTTTTATCTAACTTTACAAAGTAGGACTAGTTACTTAATCTATACTGTGGTATGCAAATCAGGATTGGCATAAAATCTCTGGGTTATTTATTGAGAATCATGCTGACCATTTGCGTAGTGACGGCAGTAACCAGTTGTAATTTTTGCGAAGCCCAATCGAAGCAGAAAAATAACCCAAAGACTGATAAGTACACGATCCCCGTTGGCCTCGATGCTTATCGTTATTGGGATAGATGGCCCATGCAGCGCATCGGGGTCAGGGCTTACATGAGAAGTACCTATGACCGTGCTGGAGGCAATAATGACATGAGCAATTTTTTGTTCATGAAGGAGGAAGATTACAATGTTACACTCGATGTCGCGGGAAAGGGAGTTCTTTATTTCTTTCGTTCCAATTTTTGGCACGGTAGTCCATGGCATTTTAATGTCGACACCAGTGATGAGATTGTTAGTGAAACAGCAACAGATGATCCCGTGAATGCCCGACGAGACCTGAAAACTTCATCTTTTCTCCCAGCAAATGCGTTTCCTGAACCGCTCGCATGGACCTGGGGAACAACAAAAGGGGCGGACCTAATATGGACGCCAATTCCATTTGAAAATTCCTTTCAACTGGCCTACTCAAGGACCAGCTTTGGAACAGGCTATTACATCTACCATATTTATGCCAACGAGAATAATCTTTCTATGCCCGTAAAGTCGTGGGATATCAAAGCCAGTCCTGACATTGACGTTGTAAAACTAATTGAAAGGTCTGGAACCGACATTGCTCCGCAGAACATTTCCAGGAAAGTTGGCAAAGTAAAATTTGACAACAGCCGTGTTACTCTTGCTACTATTAAACAAAACTTCCCATCAGTCATACGGGCTTTGAAATTCACTCTGCCATTGGCGAAGGCAATCGACGTGGAACGATTAAAACTGATCATTACCTGGGACGGACGTAAGGAACCTTCCGTCGAGGCACCACTTTGTCTGCTATTTGGCGCCGGCACATTTTATAATCGCGAGAGCAAAGAATATCTAGTCAAGGGATTTCCAATAAATGTTCACTTCGATTACAAAGCCGGGCAAGTCGAGATTGCCTGCTATTACCCGATGCCATTCTTTAATTCCGCTAAATTCGAGCTCGAAGGTAATAGCAATGGACTCGCAGAGATAAGTTATGAAATCAGATATGAGCGTTCAAACTTGCCCAAGTCCAGCAGTAGTTATTTTCATGCGACGTATAAAGACATTCCAACACTCGAGGTCGGCAAGGATTTGGTAGTGTTAGACACTAAAGAGGTTGAGAACAGCGACGTATGGTCAGGTAGCTTCGTTGGAACGTCCTTGGTATTCTCACACAACGGCGCACTGAATTCGCTCGAAGGTGATCCAAGATTCTTCTTTGATGATAGCAATAGCCCACAGGCTTATGGCACAGGGACTGAAGAGTGGAGCGGCGGCGGTTTTTACTGGGGAGGTGAAAATATGACTTTGCCTTTTGCAGGTCATCCTTGCGGCGCATCATCAAAAGAAACTGCGAAAGGTGAAAAAGATCTCATAGAGTCAAGTTATCGGTTTCTATTGGCAGACCTTATGCCTTTCGGAAAGAGAGCGAGAATTCAATTCGAGCACGGAGGCGAGAACCTATCTTCCGATCATTATGAAACCGTGACTTACTGGTATGGGGCTCCTTCAGCGTCGTTAATTAAAACGGATGAACTTGACATTGGAAATATTGAAAGTGAAAAAATCCATGCATACTCTTCCCCTGACGGCACAGAGGTGCAAACTATTACTAGTCGTTACGAATTAGGGATAGATACTTTTCCAAAACTGCCCTGGGTAATACCAGGAAGGAAGGATACATTGAAGCCGGCTAATTACGATACCCTAAAAGGCAAAGAAATTTTTAAAGCAACAACTTTAGATGGTAGGACAACAAATGGTATTGTAGAGTTCTCGATAAAACTTCGCACAGACAATCAGGGTGTATTGTTAAGACGAAGGTTAGACTATAGTATTCCAAATCAAAAGGCAGAGGTGTTTGTTGCCATTTCTGGAACTAACGCCTGGAAATTTGTTGGCGTGTGGTATCTTGCAGGTTCAAATACATCTGTCTTTTCTTTTCCGCGTGGAGAACTAGATCTGCGGTCTTATAGTGTACGCACATCCAACCGTAGGTTCAGAGAAGATGAATTTATGATCCCAATGGCTTTGTCAAGTAACGTGTCTTCCTTGAAGATTCGAATTAAACCAATGAATCAGACGCAAGAGCTTTATCCGGGCATGCCGTACCCCAATCAAACTGCATGGAGCGAGCTGGACTATACGGTGTATAGTTATGTAACTCCTGATTTTTAGCTAATTTAATGTACAAAGAGCTTTCTAAATTTTAAATCGTAATCTTAAAAACCCGCTTCGCATTCTCTGAAGCAATTTTAACGCGTTCTATATCTGAAAGTGGTGCAGTATCTATAAACGTTACTGCAGGTGCTGTAGGTTGAAAAGGATAATCAATGGCCCACATAATTCGATCGGCTCCAATCTTGTCGATGCAAAATCGAAGTGCAGCGGGATCTTCAACACCACTTGTTGTAATGTAGATGTTTCGTTGAAAATATTCACTCGGTTTTAAGGCATTCTTTCTACCGGCCCTCGCACCAGGAGCTCCCATAAAGTCGAGACGCCATAACCAAAATGGCAAAGCTTCCCCCATATGACCGATAACAATCTGAAGTTTTGGAAACTTATCAAGGACACCGCCAAAGATTAAGCGGAGAATGTGTGTGCTAGCCTCAACACCGTAGCCCCAAACAGCACCTTCCAAACGATAATCCCTGAAAGGCGCGGCCATGCCATCTGACGGGGCACGAGGATGCAAATATATCGGTGCTCCTAAGGCTTCGGCAGCTTCAAGGATTGGATAATATTTTGGATCATCGAGATAGGTGTTCTCAGTATGTGAGTTGATAATAAATCCATGAAGTTTTAAAATGTTAATAGAACGTTCCATTTCTTTTACGGCGATACCAGGAGCCTGTGGGGCAAAGCATGCAAGCCCTGCGAATCGTTTTGGGTGCCGACTTACGGCCTCACTTAATCGATCGTTTGCTAAATGCGCGAAGTCGGCTGCTTTTCCATTTTCGAAAATTTGCACACCCGGCATGGCCAGGGAAAGAACATGCATATCAACGCGGTTGGCGTCCATGTCTGCCAAACGCAACTTATTTAAATCAACAAGTTTTGGAAGCATACCAACTGAGGCCTTGTCACGATTGGACACGCCAGTCGCTTGTGTTGATGCTTCCGGTGCTGCGGTTTTAGGAGCATCATAGAACTGCTTAAGAAGTAGCAAGTCGAGGTTTGTTCCGCCTTGCTTTACAATGCCTTTGATCGCTTCGGCTATCTCTGGAATATTAAATGCTTCTTCTGTAGCAATCTTAAATAACGTGACATTTGATCTGGTTCCGGAGGTTACGTCGTTAGGTAAATTGGTATTCGCAGTTGAAATTCCCGGAACTGCTGCGGCTGCGCCAAGTATTGAAAGTTGCTTTAATGCCTTACGTCGATTAACGAATGACGTGGAGAGATCACAACTGAGTTGAGTTTTTTTTGATGTATTCATATTGCTATCAGTGTTTAAACTATTTGAGTGATCGAGGCGTTCAACTTTGCGATGCAGAGGTTGTCTTCAGAAGCGCATAAGAATTATAAATGCTCATCGAATGGAGTATTTAGTTTTAGCTATCGTGTTTTAAAGCATCGACTGGATTACTGGATGCAGTTTTTAATAATATTGAACCAACGGTTGCTATTAGGATTACGATCATAAAGCATATCGGGACAACGTAGTGCCACCATTCCAGCATAATATGTTCGGAGAATTTTTGCAGATACTGCTGCGTGAGGTAGTAAGATAGTGGAAGACTCATAACCGTTGCAACCGTAATTTGTTTTAGGGAAGTATTCATCAGGACACTGGAGATGTGATACATCTTCGCGCCTAGAATTTTGCGAATACCGATCTCTTTATTTTTTTCTGAGGCTCTGTTCGCGACTGTTCCCAATAGGCCTAAGCAACCAAGTCCGACAGCGATAAGCGTGAACAAAACCATTTGATTCCTTGAAACTTTTTCAATCATGTAATGGCGATTGACATTTTCGTCGATGAAATTCCAGTCGAATATCTCTTCTGGAAACACTTTTTTAAATAAACTGTTGAGCTGTTCAGTAATGGATTTCACACGGTCCAATTGGATACGTACTGAAATTTTAGAGGGATTGGAGTCGGGGATGAGAAAGTTTTTATATGTCAAAAAGCTCTCGGGCCCTTTAACCCTTGCTGGATTAGCATTTAAATAAAACGGGCGGAAGTAATACTCATCGTATACCCCGATAACTTCCGCCTCCTTACTTTGCCATGGAAGCAACACCATGCCACCAACTGCTGCGGCAGGAGACTTGAACCCAAGTCTTTCAGTGGCCGTCTTACTGAGAAGAATGGATTTTTTATCCGATGGTCGGTTGCTCGCGAAATTTCTCCCGGCAATCAATTGTATGTTGTACAAAGGGACAAAGTTTTCATCGACGCCACCATTCGTATTTAGTCCGAACTGATCACTATCCGCTGAGCGTTTCACGGCAATGCCAAATCCGGCATAGTCGCCAATAACGCTTTTACTTACTGCGATATTTTCAACGCCGGAGATTTGTCGAGCCTGTTGGTTGAAATAGGTTAGTTTGTTCTCAAAATCAGATTTTTGTTCCAGTGGAGCTTGGATCGTGATAATGCCGTTTGTGTCTATTCCGATATTTTTTGTTAAAAGTAGATCAAGCTGAAAATAGATGGCACCGGTCCAGATTAATAGCGCAATAGCAGCCGTGAACTGAAAGGTCACTACCGCATGTATCCAAGAGGGCTTATGAACGTTATGAAGCCTTTTTAATAATTCGATGGGATTTTTGCGGAATGATATAAGACTTGGATACAGACCAGTTATGCCTATTCCGAAACATATTGTGAATAACATAATCGCGAAGGTCTGAGGCCTAAGACTTGCCCAGTCGACAACATAAAATTGAAACAGTTGTTGAGCCGGACCTTTAGCCAACTGGACGATTGTTAACGCGAGAGCAATCGCAATCAAATTGGTAAGTGTTGACTCCATAAAAAATTGTAAAATGAAGTCGCTTTTAGAGGCACCAATAACTTTACGCGCTCCAATCTCATGAAAACGACGATACAGCATGTTAACTGAAAGGCTAACATAATTTATCCACGCCAATCCCAGAATGACGAACGAAAGGATGCATAACATTTTGAGAAAAAGTTCTGATTTGGTGATGAGGACATTGGCAGGCATGATCTCGAACATCACGCTTGGTATGGTCTGCAGGTAGAATGTCTGATTAGCTTTTATTCCGTTGCATTGTTTGCAGCCATAATATCGCTCAATGTGTTTGTTCATGGCGGCTTGAAGGAGCAACCTGTCTACGACTTGCGACGTTCTAATATAGTTGTATCCATGTACGGAGTTATCCCATCCCGGAATGTTCATGGCATCAACCCCGACGTCAGAAATCACGATATCTAAAACAAAATGCGTGTTATTTGGAAGAGATTTGAAGACGCCAGTTACGGTAAGCGGAATGGAATCGTACAGATAGACGATCTTTTCGACAGGGTTACGATCTCCAAAATATTTTCTGGATATCGATTCGGACAGAACTACAGTACGAGGTTTTGTCAATGCAGTTTGAGGATCACCATAGACAAAGGGGAAAGAGAAGAACTGAAAGAAATTCGGATCGGCAAGAGCAGTATTTTTTTCACGGAAATTATGTTTGTTGTCTCCTTCGTAAACCGAAACGTAAACTTCCTCCGCACAGAAAGTTTTTGGAAACTGAAAGTCTGGTTGAAATACGATGCGGGTCAATGCTTCCACTTCACTAAACTCCGATGCAGCTTGCTTCGCCACAGAGCAGGGCTGAGTGGGGAGATTGACTGCAAATGGCGCTTTTCCCTCTACGTCAATTTCAAAGTGCCTTGAGAGACGAAATATTCGCTCAGCATGCGGGTGAAATTGATCTGACATCAATTCAAACTGCGCGTACGGCCATAGCACAATGAACACAGCGAAACCCACCGAAAGGCCCGCAATATTTATAAAAGTAAAGAACGGGTTACGATACAGAAGGCGAGCGGCGTGCTTTAAATATTTAAAAATCATAAGCAACCAATTTAGCTTTTGTTGGCAATGGCCGTACCGCGATCAAAGAATTAGAATTTACCACATTGGACCGCCTTAGGCAATATTTCTCTCATGGCCTGTGTATGAAAATGGAACAATGACCGTATCAATTCAGTACGAAAGCTCAGGCGCTTTGCAATTGCAGGCTTCTAACTAAGTTAAAATTTTCTTACAAGTGCCAGCCCATTTTGGAAGCTTCATTCCGAATAGAATCGGACCATAAGTTTGGGAAATGTTGTTTAATAATGATAGAAAGTCAGTGGAAGAATCGCAATTCGACGTAAGATCCAGGAAGAGCGCTATGCGTCACGATCGAATAAAACATTGACTGGTTAGCTATCGAAAAAATAGCCAAATTGTATGACCCTGGCGCGTCAAACATACATCCAGGCTGGAGATAACTACATCACAGAGATAAAGATTTAGTTATTAAAGCTATTGGCTATCGTTAAATACTAATGATAAAAAATCTGCGAGGGTCGAGTTTAAGAAAAATCCTAATCGTTAACTTATTCGATATGCCTACAAACCGCAGAGAATTTATCCAAAAATCGTTGTTGCTTCCAGGCTTACTTGGACAAACAATTTCATCCGAACAAGAACTTGAATCTCAAGCAATTGATGAGAAAAATCGATTGGTATTATTAGGGACTCAAGGTGGGCCATTCATTCGATCTTACAAACAAACGCCGTCTGCGAACTTGATTGTATATAAGGGTACTCACTTTGTAATCGATACTGGCTACGGTGTAACTTTTAAACTTAGAGACGCCGGTGTGACACTTTCAACGCTGAAGTATATTTTCATCACACATCATCATTCTGATCATAATCTTGAACTTGGTCCATTACTTTACAACGCATGGATCGCGGGACTAAAAGATCCGATTCACATTTATGCACCGGCAGGTCTCATTGCGCTGTTGACCTCATATTGGGAATCAAATCACCTTGATATTGATACGCGAATCAAAGACGAGGGGCGTCCGGACATCAGAAACCTCGCCATTGGTCATGAGATTGTCGAGGGCATTCTGTTCACTACTGACGATTTTGAAATCAGCTGCATTAAGAATATACATCCACCCATTAATGATAGCTTCGCGTACAAATTTAAGTTAGGCACAAAGATGATTGTCTTTTCTGGCGATACA
>JBDSKX010000147.1:0-27706 GCA_039916665.1 Chryseolinea sp.
TCGATCTTTCCACTGAGCAATGCGATATTTGTTTTATTCCTTCTGCTTTTAACATTGAAAGAAGTTCCCAGTACCTGAATGTCGATGTCGCGTCCATGAACGATGAATCGCTCTTCTGCGCGGATGGCGTTTGTATCAAGGTTAATGTGCTTTACATCAAAGTATGCTTCTCCTTTAATCCATACTTGTCTAGGCACACCGTTAGTCCAGTTATTTTTGTAGGTTAACGTTGAATTTCCGTTCAGCATCACAATAGATTGATCCGGCAATGTGATTGCCTTTACTTCGCCATAACTGGTTGAGATGGTTTTTGATCCATCATCAACAAGAACCCAAGAGATAGCACCAATCACTGCGATAAGCGTAATTGAAGCGGCAATCTTGAACAAAGTAAACCTTGAAATATGTTTTGGTTGGGCTACGTGCCGTCCGATCGAGGTATCAATACGCTTCCAGATGGCGTCAATGTTTCCGTCGTTTGAAAATGTATCCTGTCCACGATACACTTTGATTATTGAGACCGCTTCTCTGACCATCTTTTGCTTTTCAGGATAAGCCTGAAGAAACGACTCCCAAAAAGAATTGCTACGTGCATCCTGTTGTATCACCCATTGAATGAATGAATCATCTTCAAGAAACTCGGTCAGGCTATAATCGGCGTACTCGGCAAAGGTCATCAGGTATAATATTCCGTTAACACAAGCATAATAGGCGACAGTGTCTTAAATTATCCCTCGCTTTCAGAAATATTTTAAAAGAAAATTTCATGTGAGGAGAAAAGGGCGGAATAAATGCAGGTTCTACAACAGACTCCCGAGGACTCAGAAGTGAGGGGGAAGCGTTTTAACAAAAGATTTTTGCTTTTTCTGCTACGGGAACATGATAATCTACGCGGCGGCAATCCCCGAATTGAGATGGTCTTTTGAGATTAGCCGTAGTGCTATTTCGAGCGTAACAATAGATATAGTGCCCATGCCTTGCTGCAAACTGTCGAGAGCCTTATACAATAATTTATATGTCGAGCTCACATTGATACACATAATATCCGAGATCTCTTCATAAGAAAGACCGTCATAAAATCTCAGAAAGATGATTTCCTGTTGACGTGCCGGAAGTTTGTGAAGCACTTCCCTGATCGTTTCCTGAATTCTTTTCTCGTCTTCATTGATAATCATTTGTTGATCAAAAGATACCTCAAAAGGCATCGACTCATCGTTTTCCTGAATATCAGAGAATCGGGATTGAGCTTTTATTTTTCTGAACAGAATGTTGCGGATGGATTTATAAAGGTAATTCTTGACCGACAATGGATTGCCCAGATTTTCACGATTGGTCCACAGTGTAATAAATAAATCGTGAATTGAATCTTCGATCAGGCTAATATCTCTTGTAAACTTATGCCCATAATTGTTGAGTGGACGAAAATAGGCGTGATACAGACTGGTATAAGCTTCCCAATCACCCCTCTTAAAAGCGCTCCATAAAAGATTGTGTTGTTCTTGTTTACTTTCCATAAAGTCCGGCAAGCTTGCGTAAAATGCTGCGGCTCCAAAACGATGAATGGATGTAATGTTATCAAAGTGAATTAAAAAACCAAAAATTGTGGTGGTGAAAATTAGTTGACATATTCATAAAGCCGCGAACCACATCACAAAAGGTTGTAAGCGTCGAAATCATACCCGATTGTAGATTATGAAATAAAAACTATTCGATTATCCCCGCCCATATCGCGATATTCTGTCTCTTCCACGTATAAGTTACGATGACTGTATCTGATACACTAATTACTGCGGGATACGAAAACTCATCGCCTTTTACGCCGTTCTCGATGTCCAATTGCGTCGGCCAAGTTTTTCCATTGTCCGCAGAAATCGCGAGCGACAGTGGGGTTCGTTCTCCCCAGTTTTTATTGTCTTTATTATAAACAAGCGCCAGTCTGCCATCAGACAATTTTGTAACATCAATGCCGCTGTTTGGATTCGGCAACGAGGTCTTGTAAATTTTTGACCACGTCTTGCCATAGTCTGGCGAATCGCTTCGGCAAATATATCCCGATGAACTACGAAGTAGCATATGAACATTTCCCGGAGACGATTCCCAGAGTGTCGGTTGAATGACTCCCTCACCTACAATATCCCTTCTGTCGAGTTGAAGATACTGACTCGCAGTCCAATGAAGACCCTGATCTTCGCTTCTGTCGACAAAGGCATTCCATATACCTTTTTTTTCATTTGAAGCTCCCGCAATCCATGAGCCGTTCGAAAGCACTATCGGTTTGTTTCTAACGGGACCCCTACCCCCCTTATCATTCTTAACAAGTTCCTGCGGGGATGACCAGCTTTCACCATTATTATTCGAAGTAATGAACCACGTCTCCCAGGCATCAATGACCTTACCCACTTTAAAGTAGAGTATGATTTCTCCTGATGATGTTTTGAACAGCACCGGATTCCAATGCGGATCTTCCCTGATCTTTGCCACTTCAATTGGCCGTGACCATTTTGATGGGCGTCCTTTGCTCAACCATATCCCGACGTCGTCGTGCTTTTCGTGCGTTCCACCAAACCAGGCGACAAGATATTTGTGATCGTTGGTTTCTACCACCGTTGATGCATGCCCCTGGGCGAAAGGCCGGTCATCGCCGAAGATATGCTCCTTGGTCAAAGCGCGTATTGCTACAAAATTTTTATCTCGACTGGGCATTTCCACGTTCGTCGATGTAAGCACAGTCATTAAACTGACAAGACCTAAAAATACAGATGGCTTTGATAATTTAGTCATAGTAAAGTCTGAGCAATAGTGAAGCTTCAATATAGAAACAAGTGTGTGTTCAGCGGGCGTAGCGAGCGGCTTTCAAGTATCAATTTGCGAATAAAATCTTTCGCAGGTTAGTCAGGCCCGCGGTTAGTGTGCTTAAAACACACTGAAAACTTGCCGTATTGTATCAATAAAGGGGAAGTTGTATAAGTATTATTGCAAATGAAGCGCGTAACTTTTAAACTAGGCTTAAACACTTCCTGGATGAATTCGCCCAAACCCGGCAGCCACTACTTGCTCGCATTGCCCTTTGTAATTCTCTCAGTATTTATTTTGCTGAACGTTGACAGTCGGGCTCAATCCAGGAAAAATAAGAAAGCAATCAGTGTAGTCAGACCTTCAGGTTTAATCCTCGCAGATGGTAACTCAACACTATACCGTATTCTACTTCCTTCATTTCCAACCATCGAAGAACAAAAAGCGGCCGACGTGTTGCAAAAGTATGTACTTGAAATTTCAGGTGCAGCTTTACCCATAATACCTGCGAGTGCAAAGGCGACGGGTCATGAAATTGTAATCGGGCAGAACGAACGATGTGATCAGGTCAAGCTAAAAGTAGACTGGAATAATCTTAAAGAGGATGGCTTTCTTATAACAACTGACAGCAGCAGATTATTTATCGCTGGCGGAAGCGGCAAAGGCGCACTGAATGGTGTCTATGCTTTTCTCGAAGAATACCTTGGCTGCAGAATGTATACGCCGCAGGTAAAGGTCGTTCCCCATCGCGACAAAATCATTATCCCGGAAATCAAGGGCAACCTCCAGATACCCAAAATACTTTTCCGCGATACGCATTATCGTGCAACGTGGGACGCAGCGTACATCGACTGGCATAAACTGGATCAAGCTCCGGATGGAGAAAGACCGGACTGGGGATCATGGGTGCATACGTTCAACGACCTTCTTCCACCAGACTTATTCTATAAAGATCATCCAGAATATTTCGCGATGGTTAATGGGAAAAGAATTCCAACACAACTTTGTCTCTCCAATGCCGAAGTTCTGTCAATCGTCATACAAAATCTCAGAAGAAAAATTGCCGCGAACCCGAAGGCGAGGTATTGGTCCGTCAGTCAGAATGATAATCATGACTATTGTACCTGCAATCTGTGCAAAGCTGTAGACGATAAGGAAGGTTCTCCTTCCGGATCAATTATTCAGTTTGTAAATAAGGTTGCTGATCAGTTTCCGGATAAGATGATCTCCACACTCGCCTACGAATATGGACGTCATGCGCCGTTTCACATTCAACCCAGAAGCAATGTAAACATTATGCTGTGCAGCATTGAGGCGCTACGTCATCAGCCAATCGAGGAAGATCCGAAGAGTGCAGTTTTTGTAAAAGATCTGCAGGACTGGGGTGCAATTGCCAAAGACATTATCATCTGGGATTACGTAATTCAATTCAATCACCTCGTTAGTCCATTCCCCAATCTGCACGTGCTTCAGCCAAATCTTCAAACCTTTGTGAAGTATGGTGTGACTGCCATGTTTGAACAGGGTAATAGTGAAGTGGGAGGCGAATTTTCTGAACTTCGTTCTTATCTGCTCGCAAAGTTGATGTGGAATCAGGATCTTAATGTTGACAGTTTAATGAATGACTTCCTCAATGGATACTATGGAGCTGCTGGTCCTTTCATTCGGAAATACATTGATCAAATGCGCAATGCGCTGTTGCAATCAGGACAACCTCTGAGAATATTTGGGACACCCAACGAAGCGACTAACAGCTATTTGAAACCAGAGCAATTTGCAGGTTACCAGCAATTTTTCAAAGATGCCGAATCAGCGGTTAAGGATCGACCCGAAATTCTGGAGCGGGTTCGAATTGCAAGACTACCGCTTGCCTATGCGACAATGGAACAGGCAAAGAAGAACTATATTGGTGATCACGGTGTGTTTGAGAAAGTCAACAGAGAATGGAAAATACGGACTTCCATCAGAAGCATGATCGACCCTTTTACAGATCTATGCATACGGCAAGGCATTACGCGGCTGAAGGAATGGAGCTGTCCGCCTGAAGAATATAGGTCCGCCATGTACCGCGTGTTTTCACAGGGTATGAATGAACATCTTGGTTTTGGCAAACCAGTTACGTTTATCAGTCCCGACGCCACTGCCCTACCGCCAGACGCCTCCAAGATGTTGACTGATGGAATTCGCGGCAGTCACGACTATGATTACAACTGGCTGTCATTTAATGGAAAAGATCTGGAAGCAGTAGTCGACCTGCAAGAAATAAAATCCATTCACCGCATCGAGTCTGCGTACTACCAATATGGTTTCTGGTTAAGATTGCTTCCGGGCAAAGTTGAATACTCTGTTTCAATGGATGGTAAAACTTATAGTTTGGCGGGAACGGTTCATAATACTTTACCCATCGACCAATACGGTGGAATTCAACGGGACTTTATATCTGAATTCACCCCTCAAAATGCGCGATATGTAAAAGTTAAGGCTTACACCATCGGCAACACGCCTGGCTGGCATCCCGGTGCCGGAAGACCTGCAAACATTTTGATTGACGAAATTGTAATTGAATAAACAGAAACTATCAGAACAAAAACTACCAGCCCGATCCGAAGGCATAAAGAATATGAATCCGCTATCAGCACAAATTCCAATTTCCGAAGCAACGGTCACGGCACGCGCTCAACGCGTCACCGCGATTGACCTTGTTCGCGCGTTGACCATGATTCTCATGATCTTTGTTAATGACCTGTGGTCGCTAAGTGACATTCCTGCGTGGATGGAACACGCCGAACACGGCGTTGATGGTATTGGCCTTGCCGATATCGTTTTTCCAGCATTCCTGTTTATCGTCGGACTTAGCATGCCTTATGCTATTGATGCCAGAAGAAAAAAAGGTGACACGCAGTGGCAGCTCATTCAACATGTTCTCTTGCGAACCATTGCGCTGCTTACCATGGGCGTCTTTCTTGTGAATGGAGAGGACATCAACACAGAAGCTACAGGGATGGCACGGCTTGTATGGAATACGCTTTGTTGCGTTTCATTCATTCTGATCTGGAACAGTTATCCAAAAACATTGAGCAAATCCGTCATCTACATCCTGAAAGGTGTGGGCATCGCGACGCTTGTAACGCTGGCTATTCTGTATCGCGGCGGTGATGGTGAAGCGCTCCACTATTTCGCACCTCAATGGTGGGGAATACTGGGATTGATTGGCTGGGCTTATTTTGCGTCTGGTATTGTTACTGTTCTCGCTAAAAATAACGTTTACACAATTATTAGTGCATGGATATTTTTCAGCGTCTTGAGTATGGTAGCACATTCAGGACTGATACCTCAACCGTTGCATTTCATACCTGATGCTATTCGTGGCGGAACGCTTACCGGCCTAACGGTTGGCGGTGTATTGACCTCACTCATATTTCAGTATTATCGTTCCAAAAATGAGAATATAAAGATGACAGTCGTGCTGCTCGGCTTCGCTGCTGTACTATTAGTGTTGTCGATTTTGACAAGACCATACTGGGGACTTGCCAAGCTTGGTGCCACACCAGCCTGGTTGTTTCTATGTAGTGCCTTTACAATCATGGCGCTTGTTGTCATCTATTGGATTGCGGATGTTTTAGGTAAGGCCAACTGGTTTAATATTATCAAGCCTGCAGGTACCGATACGTTGCTTTGTTATCTCATGCCATATTTCGCGTATGCAACCACGAATCTGCTTGGTGTACATCTGCCGGGCTTTATGCTGATTGGGTTTGTCGGGCTTATAAAATCGCTAGCCTTTGCTATCCTGTGCGCCGTGATCACGGGGCAGTTAAGTAAAGTTGGCGTGAAGTTGAAATTGTAAGGTCAATAGATATTTTTAAAAATAATAAATTCTAACCATCTCAGGTAACCATGCTCGTGATAACAAGATTCTTGTTCGCATTTATTTTAACGCTATCGATGATTGTGAAAGTTGCCGGTCAAACCGGCGATTTTAAAATTGTAGGCTATTTTGGTATCGATGCTGCTATGAAAACCAGTAAATCGCCGGTATTAAAAACCCTGACGCATGTCAATCTTTGGTTTCTTAATCCAGATTCATCGGGAAATTTTACAAAAGACCTTTCTGCATTAAAGCCATTTATCGAGGCGGCTCATCGCAAACATGTAAAAGTATTGTTCTCCATCGGCGGTGGTAGTAAACATCCGCAGTATCAGTGGTTGTTAAAAGATGAAAACAGGTCCCGGCTGATTGTGAACCTGATGGATGAAGTACAGAAGTATGATGTCGATGGATTGGATGTTGATCTCGAGGGAACTGATATTCATGATACTTATGAAAGTTTTGTTGTGGAGTTAGGAACTGCCCTTCACGAGAAACAAAAGCTTCTTACTGCTGCTGTCGCTATTTACTATAAGGATCAGTTCACCGACAAAGCGCTGGCACAATACGATTTTATGAATGTGATGAGTTATGACAGAACCGGCCCCTGGCGACCCGATAAGCCTGGACCTCATTCTACTTACGCGAATGCTGTGGAAGATCTGGACTACTTTGCAGTGGAAAGAAAAGTACCCGCGAGCAAACTTACTTTAGGAGTACCTTTTTATGGCTACGGTTTTGGACCGGAGTTAACGTCCCCGGCAATCAGTATGGGATATAACGATATTGTCAAGCAATTCAAAGGCGCTGAAAACACGGACGAATTGAAAATGTATGATGGCAAAACGCTTTATTATAACGGTATCCCTACCATTAAACAAAAGACTAAGCTGGCCAGACAGCGGGCTTCCGGTATCATGATATGGCAAGTACTTGACGACGCAGAGGGCAGTAAGTCGCTGCTGAACGCGATAAGTAAATCTGCTGGTGGTGAATAGTCATTTCTCGGTTTAATCCTGGATTTTTCTTGGTGTGAACTTGAAATGTTGAGCCCGGAAAAATCATAAATTACCCTGAACAACATGAAAGGTATGATTCAGTTTTCTACTTCAGGAACGTATACAGATTTGTATCAGATTTCCATGGCCCAAGTTTACTTCCTGAGTGGAAGGATGAATGAGCGGGCCGTGTTTGACTATTTCTTTCGAAAGCTTCCCTATTCCGGTGGCTACGCAGTATTCGCCGGACTTCAAACGGTACTGGAAATCTTGCAAGATTTTAGTTTTACGTCAGACGATCTTGAATATCTGAAGTCCATTGGGTCAAACCATGAATTCGTAAAAAGTCTAAAGGACTTTCGTTTCACAGGAAGTGTTCATGCCGCGCTCGAAGGAGAGATCGTTTTTCCCAATGAACCTATTCTTCGCGTAGAAGGAACTATACTTGAAACTCAGCTTGTTGAAACTATTCTCTTGAATATTTTAAATTTTCAGTCGTTGATCGCGACAAAAGCGGCGCGTATGCGCTACGTTGCCGGAACAAAATCGCTATCCGATTTTGGGTTAAGAAGGGCTCAGGGATTTGGTGGATACCATGCCACACGCGCGGCAATCGTAGGCGGATTCAATTCTACAAGCAACGTAAAAGCAGCTCGAGATTTTGACATTACCGTAGTGGGTACAATGGCCCACGCATTTGTACAAAGTTATGAAAGTGAAATAACCGCCTTCAGGGACTTTGCATTGTACAGACCCGAGCAGTGCGTGTTGCTGGTCGACACCTATGACACTTTGAAGTCTGGCGTCCCCAACGCGATCACCATTGCCAGGGAAATGGAACAGAGATCCCAAAAGTTAGCGGGTATACGTCTTGATAGTGGAGACCTGGCATACCTCGCGAAGCAAAGTCGGAAATTGCTCGATGATGCAGACCTCGCGTATGTCAAGATCACTGCGTCTAATCAGCTGGATGAGTATGTCATCAAAAGTTTGGTCGACCAGCAAGCGCCGATCGACGTATTTGGTGTGGGCACGAGTCTCGTGACTGGTCCACCGGATGCAGCGCTGGATGGCGTTTATAAACTAGCATCGCTTGGTGGAACCCCGAGAATAAAGTTATCTGAGAATCTCAAAAAGATCACCCTTCCTGGCAAGAAGCAAGTCTATCGTGTATTTGGAGAGGCCGGGAGTTTTCTAGGCGCAGACGCAGTCGTTTTGGATGGTGAAGACCACCCAAGCGTAATGCATCATCCTTATGAAACAGAAAAATCGATCGACATTGCAGGTCTTGATCAGGAACCGCTGCTTCATGAAGTAATGAGTTCTGGAAAGATACTTCACGACGCTCCCTCGCTCAAAGACATATCTTCCTATAGCCAGAGAAGGCTTCGGCTCGTACCTGAAGAATATAAGCGTTTTTACAATCCACATATTTATAAGGTCGGCATCAGTGACAATTTAAAAGCTGAGCGAAACAGACTAAGACATCAATACAGGAGATAATTACCGTGAACGCACTTATTCTTGTCGATATTCAGAATGACTTTTTACCCAGTGGGTCTCTCGCTGTTAATGACGGAGATCACATTATCGCGACCATCAACCGTATTCAGATGGCGTTCGACCTCCTGGTTGCGACACAGGACTGGCATCCACAAGCCCATAAAAGTTTTGCATCCAATCACGCTGGTAAGAAAGCCTTTGAAGTCATCAACCTTAATGGAATGCCGCAGGTGCTTTGGCCTGACCATTGCATACAGGGCACACGTGGTTCGGAATTTCATAGCGGACTCAACATGGATAAGGTTGAAGCCATTTTTCGAAAAGGTATGGATCCGAAGATTGATAGCTACAGCGGATTTTATGACAATGGTTATAAAAAGTCAACAGGGTTAGCCGGATATCTTCATGAACGAAACGTGGATAGAGTTTTTGTTTGCGGACTCGCTGGCGATTTCTGTGTTGCATTCACAGCCAAGGACTCAATCAAAGAAGACTTCGAGACCTATGTGATTGAGGATGTAATAAAATCGATAGATGAGGATGGCTATCAAAGGATTAAAACACAGTTGGAGAAAGTTGGGGTGAAGTTTATTAATTCGGATCAGATCGTAGGAGTGCTCGGTGGTGAATAACGTATCGGCCATCGATTCTTTTAATATATCATCAGGGGCATCACACTTTGAATCAAATCCAAGTTCGATTATGAAGGTGATGGCGCTAACCATCCCATCAGCTGTGACCACTTAATACAGTGCGCTTAGGGCTGCACCGAAGTATTCGTTACTCTCAGTGGCGTTAACCTATAGTGAGCTGAAGTTGACTTCCAGGTCACACCAACTCAAAGAGACCAATCGAATAGAAAATGTTCGTTACAATGGAAATCCAGAAATAGAATTGAACCACAAAATCCCAAAACAAAACTCATTTTTGAATCTATCTCAATTTAAAAAACGTCTACTTCGATACCTAAGGGACTTTTCCCGTACTAATGGAAATCATTCCTTGGAATACACTGAGAACACGTGAGGGTACCCACAAAACATCTTTTTTCCACAAGTCATATTAAACCGATTTGCTGAAGCTTGAACATCAAACCTACCGAAAGGCACTTAGTCATCATGATCTTTCAAAGAAATGCACCTTGAAAATCAGAATGACATCACGCGTCTGACCCAACCCTCCTAAGCGCAGACCCAAAAACATATATACTTATTGCCTTAGATATTCCAGCTCCCCCGGTACAACGATAGCGCTCAATTCATTACCCGAACTAATACGTGCGCCATTTGAAAAGTTCGGAATTAGATGTACGTCATCTGACTCAGGTCGTTCGCCGATCAAATTACTGGGCAAGTAGTTCATTCCCAAATTCCGTGTCAACTGAACTATTCCAACCAATAAGCGTACGCTCTAAATCAGTTCGCGATTAAAAATTTCATCGATATTATTACAGTTCGTTCCCCGATAAAATTACTGACCGTATTTCATTTCAAAATTCCTTGACGACAGAATCCAAAGTAATGAGCCTCATCGAACACGATCATCGCATACTATGTGAATCAAGGGCACTTCTTCTATTTTAAAAGCTATATATTCAAAGGCTGCCCGACTCTGCCCCAAATAAATTGTAAAACCACCCTACACAGGAATTCAACTTTCGACGCGCGTGCTGAAACTTCAGTAACCTTTTCCTCTCGCGAAGTATATCAACGTATCAAGGCCAATACGAGTCCCTCGATGGGAATCAGCGTTAGTTTACGAAGTAGTAAAGTCTTGAGCTCAAGACCTTACTCACCTCCAACCACACCGTTAATCTGGCAGCAAGATACTAACGCGACGATAAACGTCATAGAATAATCGCGACCGGAAATCCTTACATTCTTTTAGACCAATATGTGCAAATCTATCTCCTCACCTTTTACGATATGAACCAACAATTTCCTCCATCTCTAGCAAGCGTGCAAATAAGTTCAAGGCGTACTCAGAAAGATCCGGTATAATGATTGAGTAAACTTTTATGAACCTAGTTCATTAATCAAGAGCCGAATCGGTCCAAGTATTTTTTCTTCTCAAGCGAGGGGAATCAAATTGAAGACACCCAGAGAACACCAAATGAAAGGTATAATGAAGCGGCCTCCTTTAAAATGATGCGGACGGCAGGACTTACGCTGCAACTTTTGCCTTGGAGATAGAAAGGAATATAGAACGATTCATGATTAACACTCTGAGTGGTTAGGCTGAAAAAGATAAGATAGATTAATCGTATAATAATTTATTCCTTTCGATTAAATTCAAAACAGAAATTCCAAATTAGGCTATATAAAAAGGGAAGTGGAAATCATTGACAAATTCTGATTCAACCACTTCAGGATTCGTGATGACTCCTCCTTCCAATTTCATTTAAAGCCCCTCCAGACCCCCAATTATTCTCGTTAAAACGTATGGGGGAAGTTGATGAGTAGCTGATTCGCGACTTAAGGATGTATCACTAACTGAATAAATTTGTAGTGATAAAGCAATCATATAGTGTGGCAATATTATAAATGCCCTTTGAATTCTTCTTTAGAGAGATCTATCAAGGTGTAATATCATCGGACATCGTGGCGAATTGACATTACGACATTTACCCATTAAATGCGTAACGCTTTTTGATGCTATCTGCTTTCAATTGAATTCAAGATGCTGTCTTGTCGATTGCTGACAACATGATAGAAGACAACAAAAATAAACATACTTAAAATGATGACGACCAAATTGATTGTCTTGCTTCTATTTAAACCACCCAGAAGAATGATTTCGATGATAATCATTGGAAGTGTTAAAATCAGCGCAATAAACAATGGATTGTTATCCCCCAGACTGCGAACAATTCCTTCTAAGGTCACGTACATCAGAGAATACATGAACAGAAAAGAAAGCAAAGCCATCCACATCAGTTTGCTATACGCTTCATTTTGGATATTTTCAGACTTCTTTTGCATGACAATTCACCTTTACCATATGTCAAATCCATGCCAAAATAAGAGACTTGATATAGCCCCAGATGTGATGGATTGATGGGAATTAGGTAAACACTACGGGGACAATGTGAGCCAAACTTTCCTCAATGGCAAAAAAAATGTTATTTATGCTAAGTCAACCTCGTAACATTAGAAAGAGGCCTCCAGGCCTGCAACTCCATCCCCAATGCCTATTCTGCGCAGAACATTTATAAAGCAATCCGGGGTCATCGCCGCCGGACTCATGGCTACTCCATTTGTGTCGGCGTCAACCCTGAAAGTCAGGTCTGGAAAAATTCTTGAAAAGAAGCTAGACCAAGCCTGGGTGAATTCGCTTTCCCAACGCACCATGCCGACTACCTATCTAAAGTCCAAAAATGAACTCCAGTATATCGGCATGCCTGCAGGAGGAATCGGATGCGGAATGGTCTATCTCGGTGGCGATGGTCGGTTGTGGCTTTGGGATGTTTTCAATAAGAATCAAACTGGTGTTATCTATAAGAACGTACCCTGGCACGAACCGATACAATTCAACTTTCCATTTTTGCGCCCGTTTGATGGCGCTAATTACGTGGAGCCTGTAAAAAATATCCGGCCACTTGATCAGGGCTTTGCAATTCGTATCCAATCTGGTGGTCAATCTGTGATCAAAAAACTGAAGGAAAGCGATTGGGATGAAATCACCTTCGAAGCCACGTATCCGAAAGCTCGCGTAGATTACATTGACAAAAATATTCCAGTTACGGTGACCCTACACGCCGGTTCACCATTCATTCCTCTCAATGAAGACGACTCAGGTCTGCCAGCTACAATTTTCACGTTCAACATTACCAACAAGGGAAATGAACCGGTTAAAATTGATCTGGCTGGCTGGCTTGAGAACAAAGCCAGTTTTTATGCCGCCGACAATGAAGAGTACTTCCACGTTAATGAAGGATCGGACAATGATGGTGTCGCCGCGGCACTGCAATCCTCCGAAAGCTACAATTGGGCCGACGAAGCTTTTAATGGGGCGCCTGATTTTGGCAATTTCTGCATAGCCTCGTTCAATCCGGACACGACGGTAAATGTTTCAACCAACACAGATGAATCGAAATCGCTGTTTGAAACCCGTGAAACAAAACGAACGAAAATTAAAATATCTGACAAGGCAATTTCATCCGTCAGCAACAGTATTACTATTCAGCCCGGCGATTCGGCTGAACTGCATTATTGCATTTCGTGGTACTTCCCGAATCTTGTTTTCGAAAAGATGAAATCAGAAGGTGGGCGTTACTACAGCAAAAAGTTTAAGTCATCCCTTGAAGTAGCCCGGTATGTGGGGAAGAACTTTGAAAGATTGAACGGTGAATCCAAACTTTGGATGGACACCTGGTACAACGAGAGTACACTTCCCCATTGGTTCCTCGAACGGACATTCCTGAACATCTCGACACTGGCAACCACAACGGTACATAGATTTGCGTCGGGCAGATTTTATGGGTGGGAAGGTGTAGGTAGTTGTCCAGGTACTTGTAATCATGTATGGCAATACGCGCAAGCGGTTGGACGACTCTTCCCAGCATTGGAACGCGATACACGTGAGCGCGTTGATTTAGGCATTGCATTTCACAACGACGGGCATATTGGCTTCAGGGCGGAATACGATACTCAACCCGCATTAGATGGTCAGGCAGGACGTATACTTGGCATTTATCGCGACCACCAAATGAGCACAGACGATGAATTTCTTCGACGCATCTGGCCAAGGACAAAACACGCGCTCGAATTCCTGATGCAACAAGACACGAACAACGATGGCATGACAGACACTCAACTTGAAAACACGCTAGATGCAAAGTGGCCCGGAGAAATTGCATGGATAGTGGGACTTTCAATTTGCGCAGTAAAAGCAGGACAAGTGATGGCCAATGAAATGGGTGATCGTGAGTTCGAAAAGCTGTGTCGGACGTATGTTTCCAACGGCATGGCTAACATGGAGGAACATCTTTTTAACGGTGAATATTTTATTCACAAACCAGATGCGACGAAAGGCAGAACCGTCCTCGGTTCATACAACACTTGTCATATTGATCAGGTCTATGGCCAGAGTTGGGCGCATCAGGTTGGTTTGGGGCGCACGATCGAGAAACAAAAAACATTGTCGGCATTGAAGGCTTTATGGGATTACAACTTTACTACGGATGTGGGACCATATATCAAGGAACATCGCAATGGCCGTCCTTATGCGTTGGCTGGCGAAGGTGGTATGATTATGAACACCAATCCCTATAATGAGACTGACCCCTATGGTGTAAAAGATGCATGGCAGGTTACTTATTTTCATGAATGTATGAGTGGGTTTGAACATCAGATTGCTTCCCACATGATGGCCGAGGGTATGGTTGAAGAGTCTCTCATATTAACCCGTGCGATACACGATCGATACCATGCTTCAAAGCGCAATCCATTTAATGAAGTTGAATGCAGTGATCACTATGCACGTGCAATGGCAAGTTATGGCACATTCATTACTGCGTGTGGCTTCAACTACCATGGGCCAAAAGGTATCATTGGCTTTGCGCCCAAGATGAGTCCTGATAATTTTAAAGCGCCGTTTACGACGGCAACATCCTGGGGAACATATCATCAACGTAGAAATGGTAAGAAACAGCAGCATGAAATCAGCGTGAAGTATGGCAGTCTTTTCTTAAATCAGATTGAACTTAAAAAGCCTGGAGGCGCAAATGCCGCGATCGTCAGGATGAATACTCAGAATCTTAAGAATACAATCGCGAGGTCCAGCTCAAAAGTTACCATCAAATTAGACGCCCCGTTGACAATACTTGCAGGGCAATCGGTAAAGATTGAATGCTAAGTTTCAACCCGCTTGTTTACGCAAAAGCCCTGTCGTGCTCGATACTCTCATATTGAGTGGTTCGTTTCGGTTGTCAGGGTTTCCTAATAATCGGTCATCGACTCTTTCTTTTCGCTATCAGATACAGGATATTTGATCATCGTTTTGCAAGACCTACTGTACCAGACAGGTTTCTGGAAATCTGAATGAATATATATGAGCGTTCAAAATTCAAACAGAAACGAAGTTTCCAAGTCTCAAGACTCCGGTGGAAAAATAAAACGCCGGACCTGGGTGTTAATTGGTATCGTTATTCTGGTAATCATCGTTGGCTATGAATTGATAACCAATTGGGAGAACTTCTCAAGAGGCTTTTCTGGAAACCCGGAGACTTCGAGTTCCTCAGTACCATTAATTTCGGGATGAGGGGATCTGACTACCGCGTTCCGGGTTGAGTATACGGTTTGCATTCGACAGCATTCCAAGGAAAGCCTTCGTAAAGTTTTAACGTTCATTGTATTTGAGATGCCGGTCGTTTGACATAGGAGCCTTTTTTTTAGGATTTAAGCACGTATGGCAGTGTCGACCGATCATATTTTGACGCAATTATAATTGAGTTTCGTCGCGCAGATCCTCAAACTTTGCGCGATGTTTTTTGTCCGTTACCCTTAATTTTTTATCACATGTTGCCAAAAGAAATTCTTAACCATACGGTAGACAGCCTCCATGCTGCTCGCCGAAATCACACCAACCTGATTTATAGGGCTGTACTTCTCTTTATCGGTATTGGTGTGGCGCTATTGCCTTTAATTGAGGTCGATGTTACTATTCAATCACCTGCAGTAATTCGTCCATCAACTGACAAAACAAATATTCATTCTTTAGTCAGTGGCGTTGTCGATAAAACATTTGTAAAAGAAAATACATTTGTAAAACGATCAGACACCCTATACGTCATCGAAAACAAATTATTGCGCGAGCGAGAACGGCATCTCATGCGGCGCGCTCTGGAACTCTCCTTCCTTCTCGATGACATTCGGGCAATTATAATACATATTAAAACACACGGATCGATTCCTGATCTAAAGACACAATATTTTCAGCAAGTATTGTCTCAATTTTATCAAAATCAGACAGATGCTTCGCTACAGTACAGAAAAGCAAAAACTGAATACGACAGATCCGCTATACTCCATCAACAGCAGGTCATCGCAGATGCCGAATTCGAAGATGACAATTTTGAACTGGACAAAGCTCGACAGGAATTTCAATTGCTTAAGAACACGCAGCTGGGTCAGTTGAGGGACCATGAGCTTGCGTATTTAAAGGAATTCAATGATGTCCAATTCCAACGTTCCGAAACTTCAAAAGAGAAGGAAAACTTTATTATCAAGGCACCATGTGCAGGAACTGTCTTAAGTGGGAATGGCCTGTACAAAGGAAGTGCCGTTACGATTGGGATGGCACTGGCAGAGATATCTCCAGATACTAGTCTGATTACGGAAGTATATGTATCTCCAAGTGATGTCGGACTTCTGCGACCGGAGATGATTGTTGCATTCCAGATTGACGCGTTCAATCACAATGATTGGGGTCTGGCTTCGGGTACGGTTGTGGATATTTCGAATGACGTAGTAGTAGTTGGAGAAAGGCCGGCGTTCAAAGTTAAATGCACGCTCCGCAGCAACTACTTACAACTAAGGAATGGTTATAAAGGATTTCTGAAAAAAGGAATGACCGTAAGTGCAAGATTCTTAGTAACGGAAAGAACTGTCTGGCAACTACTATTCGACAAGGTAGATGATTGGATCAATCCAAAAATCAACCACAAGACTACATGAAGCGTGTTAGAATAATACAACATGACATAACAGACTGTGGTGCGGCATGTCTTGCGTCGGTAGCTGCCTTCTACAATTTAAAACTGCCTGTGTCGCGTATTAGACAACTGGCATGGACCGACCAAAAGGGAACAAACCTATCCGGCCTGTTGGCGGCTGCAGAAAAAATAGGGTTTGAGGCAAGGGCAGTACGAAGCGATCTGGAAGGTTTGCTCGACATACCAAAGCCTGCGATACTCCATGTGGTTTTGAAGCAGACGCTACATCATTTTGTAGTGGTTTACAAAGTTAGCAGACGGTCAATCGAAGTGATGGACCCTGTCGATGGCAGAATACATCGATACCAACATGATCAATTCAAACAAATATGGAATGGGGTCTCAGTGATATTGCTGCCATCAGCAGGATTCGAGGCTGGCGACAAAACAGTATCCATCTACAGGCGACTCTACGCCCTTATTACTCCACACAAGAATATAATTGTCCAGGCCTTGTTTGGTGCACTTGTGTATACGTGTCTCGGCCTTACTACCTCTTTATATGTGCAGAAAATAGTTGATTACGTGCTCGTGGATGGAAACAGGAATCTTCTGCATCTATTGAGCACGGTCATGTTTATTCTGCTCCTGCTTCAAACTTTCATTGGAGTTACCAAAAGTATTTACACGATAGGAACTGGACAATTAATCGACGCGCACTTAATCATCGGTTATTACAAACACCTGCTGAAACTTCCACAGCAATTCTTTGACACCATGCGTGTCGGAGAAATTATCTCCAGAATAAATGATGCAGTCAAAATACGAACACTGATTAATCAGGTAGCAATTGAAGTAGTTGTGAATCTGTTCATCATCATGCTTGCCTTTGCACTCATGTTCACATACTATTGGAAATTGGCGGTTGTGATGCTCCTCGTAGTTCCACTTTATTTTCTGATCTACGTTGTCACCAATAACGTCAACATGAAAGTTGAGCGTACGATAATGGAGAAATCCGCAGATCTCGAATCACACCTTGTTGAGTCAATTACCGCGATGAGTACCATTAAGAGTTTCAGTATTTCAAATTACGTAAATCTAAAAATGGAATTGCGCTTCGTATCATTATTGAAAACAGTATATACGTCAGGATTAAACAGCATATTCTCTACTTCTGCAGCAGATCTCATTTCCAAGGCCTTCACCATTATTCTATTATGGGCAGGGGCGGGATTCGTACTTGATAAGTTCATAAGTCCGGGAGAGTTACTTTCCTTCTATGCACTGATAGCCTACTTTTCCGGTCCGGTGGGTTCTCTGGTCAACATGAATAAGTCAATCCAGAATGCACTGATCGCCGCGGATCGATTATTCGAAATCACCGACCTCGAGCCAGAGAACAATGTCAATAAGATCGTAGTAGATAAATGTATGGTTGGAGATATCACTTTCAAAGATGTTAATTTTCAGTACGGTACACGCGCGAAAGTGTTTAATGGACTAACAGTTACTTTTCCAATGGGGAAGGTAACCGCCCTGCTGGGGGAAAGCGGATCAGGTAAATCGTCGCTGGCTGCTGTGCTACAAAATCTCTATCCCATTCAGGCTGGAACGATTGCAATTGGAGAATACGACTTAAAATATCTTGAAAACGAATCGCTTCGAAAAGTCATTGGTGTTGTACCACAAAATATCCATCTGTTTGCATGTAGCATAGTTGAGAATGTCGCCATTGGAGACCCTGAACCAGATATGAAGCGCATCATTGCTATCTGTTCAACCCTGGGCATCCTTGAATTCATTGAAAAGCTTCCTGGCGGATTCAATGCTTCACTGGGAGAAAATGGCGCTACGATTTCTGGTGGACAGAAGCAAAGACTGGGCATCGCCCGTGCACTATATCGCGATCCGGAAATCCTGATTCTTGATGAAGCAACATCTTCACTTGATTCCAGCTCAGAAGAGCACGTAAAAAAGGTGATCAACATTCTTCGCGAGCAACAAAAAACGGTGATCATCATTACACATCGCCTTACAACGGTACCAATATCTGACAAAATTGTAATCCTGTCGGGTGGAAAAATAGTTGAAGAAGGTGCACACGAAGCACTACTAAACAGCCGAAGTCACTATTTTCAGTTGTGGAAGAAACAATTCGATTTAACAATCTAGACTAAAACTTGGCTTTAGTTCTGCTTTTACCTTTGTTGACATCTTTACTAGCCGTACTAAACTCAAGCATGTATATGATAGACAATCTTAGACCTTTGTTTCTGCCTTTGAGATTATCCTGATAGTCAGAAGGAATAAGGAATTGTGAACTGGAGGTTGTACCAAGCTGAGTATGGCCGATCTCATACCGGAAATCAACGAGCACCTTGCGGTTACCTCCTGGCTCAATTAGTAATCCTGCCCCGACATTCAGTCCAAACTGCAGCCGCTGTGCTTGCTTGATATAAAGTATCTCGGCGTCGTTATTATTCGGGCGTGCTCCAAATGCGATCCTATACTTAAGTTGAGGAATACCGTTTTCCAACAGATCACCGGCTTTGATAACGCCTTTACCACCCATCCAATAGCTAATATTGGGGCCGGCATTGACGTACCATTTGAATTCACGTGATTTGGTGACGTGCCCTTTGAATTGGTAAGCAAACAGTATCGGAAGATCAATGTGTCGATAAGTGACTTTATCATTTAAATCAGGATCAACCTTACCTGTAGCACTTTTTCCTTTCTGCGAATAAATGATCTCTGTGTTAAGAAAATAACGGTCTTTCACTTTAAAAGCGACGACCGCGCCGGCATTAAATCCTACCACGGGGTGTGTATCAGCAATGGCCTTGAACTTGGGATCATCCGACTTAAACCATGACAATTGTGGTCCAGCCTTGATTCCAAAGCGGATAATCTGTCCGTTGCAAATATTCAGGGTACATAAAGTCAATACTCCGGCAACACAATGCTTCCAAAATAATTTATTCATCCCGCCACAATTGAAAATTGTTATTCTCTCATTAGGAACTTTAAAGTTCAGAAGAATTGTATGTCCATAGTTTGACATCTCCATCGATATCTTACATCGAAAGTTTTAAACCAGATCGTGGTTTTTTTTATGGTCACCAACGTCATAATTTTCGGCATCAATCGAAGCGTAAGAAGTATTACATCGCAACTTTGATCACAACACGCATATTTTTTTGACTATAGTTTTTTTGGCTTCGTACTTTTTGGTGAGATAGGGCTTTATGAGGAGATTTTTACAATTACTTCCTTTTCTATGGATATCATTTTCCGCCATAGCTCAGGAATCAAATTGTGGCAATGGGATTGATGACGATGGAGATGGTTTCATAGATTGCTTTGACGGTGATTGTGCCACCAATCCTTCCTGCAAAGATTTTTATGTAGGTCGTGACAAACTGTGTCAGGTGCCTCCCAGCGGTGTTGCACAGTTCTCCATGAAGGTGGGCACAACATCTGCCAATAGAACAACTTATACGTCAGGGAGGCTGGACGTAGGCGATCTGGATGCCGATGGTATTCCTGAAGTTATCACGCTTCATCCGGACGATAAAAAACTATACATTCTGGATGGCCGTGATCTTAGCGTCAAGGCAACAGGTTCAATCACAGCAACTGCCGAATATTTTGATCACGCCATTGGAAATATCAATGGTGATAATTGCTCAGAAATCTTTATTGCAGAGGTCGATAATGGCATCTACTATATCTCGTGCTACGACTGCAAAGGCAATTTGATCTGGCGAAAAGCTATTTATGGCGAACCCATTACGATGGGCCTCGCCGATTTCGGTGGGGACGGAAAAGTCGAGTTATACTACAGAAATGAAATACTTGATGCAGCGACCGGTACCCGTCTCGTTAAGGGTAGTGGCGTATGGAATGCAATCGACGCAGGCCCGGTTGCCGTCGACATGCTCGATGTCAGCGCGACTTGTACAAAATGCGCTGGACTAGAACTGGTACTTGGCGGTGCAATTTATTCGGTGGACCTGGGCGCAAGAACTGCCGATGCGGGAGTCCTGGCTTTAATGAAGAGTATCCCGGCGGCCGCCAAATACTATCCCAAGAATTCAACCTTTGGTTATGTAACTTCATTAACAAGTGTCGCGGATTACACACTAGACGGAAGCCTCGATGTCGTCATGAGCGGCGCCACCAACGCCACCAATGGAACTACTTCAGTTTTTCTGTGGGATGTGAAGAACAATACTTATAAGATCTTTCAGCCCCCCAACAACTGGCAACACGGTACAGGTCGGATCAACATTGCAGATATTGACGGTGACGGTAAGCCAAATGCTACGTTTGTTTCAGGCGCTAAACTTTATGCGCTCAAGGATGATTTCACACTATTCTGGAGCGTAAATATCACCGAAAGCACGTCAGGATATACCAGTACCACGGTATTTGATTTCAACAACGACAATGCTGTTGAAATTGTTTATCGCGATGAGGCAAGCCTCTATATTATTAACGGTAAGAACGGCATTGCATTTACAAAAGTCAACTGCCGTTCGAGAACTGCAAATGAATATCCAGTCGTTGCAGACGTTGATGGGGATGGATCCACCGAAATATGTGTGCCTTGTGCAACCAACGACGCGGATGATATCAATAATGTTAACACCCGACCTAACGGCCAGATAAGGACATATAAGTCGAACCTGGAGGCATGGGTACCCGCGAGAAAAGTGTGGAATCAGCATGGTTACTTCAACGTAAACGTCAACGATAACCTCACCATCCCGAAAGTTCAGCAAAAACATCATCTGATATTTTCAACTGGTTCGTGTACAACAGGCCCTAACCGCGCACTAAATACCTTTCTGAATCAATCACCTTTTCTCGATTCCAAAGGGTGCCCGACTTATGCATCCGCAGATATTACCTACGATGCGAACTCAGTTCAAATAGTACCGCCCACCTGTCCCGATCAGGACTTCACAGTTTCATTGGACATAAAAAATATCGGAGATCTTGGCTTATCTGGCACATTGCCGATTACTTTCTATCAGGGTAATCCAATGCTGGCGGGGGCGATCAAGCTAAACACAGTCAACATTAATCTCAGCAATTTCAATGTTGGAAATGTGGTATCGCTTACCAATTTATCAGTTCAGGGAACAGGTAATAATTTTACATTATACGTAGTATTAAATGATAATGGATCAACTGTCCCTACACCAATCAAATTGCCAAACTCGACTTTTAACGAGTGTAATTATACCAACAACATTGTTTCGGCAGCCGTAAAACCAGCACCCTTTAAAATTCAGACATCACTCATATCCAATAACATTAAATGCGGAACCAGTTCTGTTCCGGATAACGGTGCAGCTGAAGCATACAGATTGGTCGGCACTACTAAAGTCACAGCGGGCTATAACTTCTATTGGTTCAATGGTGCAACGGTTGGCGATACCGCGACTGCGGCATTCAAAGGATCTGTGCGAACAGGATTAGCTGCGGGCACGTATTCTGTTGTTGCTTACCACAAAGGTATAATTTGCGGATCAACGTCTGCGCAAGTGGTCGTTGGCAACCAAAGTAAAAGTATTGGTGCTGTAATTAAAGAGTTATCCCCTTTTACAAACTGTCAAAACCCGGACGGTTCAATGCAGGTAACGCTAAATGGTGGCGACCCAGCGGGAAATTACACCTATCAGTGGTTTGAAGGAAATGTATTTGGTACAAGTCCTACGTTATCCACGAGTGACAAGCTTACCAATATTAAATCACTTACATACTCCGTACTGGTGACTGAGAAGTTAAGTGGCTGTACAGTGCTTGAATCATTTAAAGTGACTGATAAGACAATTCAACCAGTTGTATCCGCTACTGCGACTGACGCGATTTGTAACCCGGCCAATTCGGGTGGTGCATCCGCAAGCGTTGGTGGAAATACTTCCAGCTATACTTTCTCATGGTACATCGGCGGAAGCGTTAAGCCTACTGCCGACTTTACGGGTGCCACATACGCCAGTTTGACGGCAGGTAACTATACCGTGGTAGCAAAAAATAAAACCACAGGCTGTACTTCTGACCCATATACTGTCGTTGTAGGGTCACCGCCTGCTACGCCTCCCGTCGCGGCTTCCGTGCTTGCGCAGCAAACTTCCTGCACGATTTCTAACGGATCGGCTAAGGCAGTCGTTTCAGGTGGAACCGTTGGATACACCTTCAAGTGGTATAAGGGAAACAACACATTGCCGACAAACCTTGTAGGCAGCGTTTCTACGATCACAAATCTCGCCGCAGGTATTTACACCGTTGAAGCGACAAGTATTACAAATGGTTGCGTCGACACCGACATCATAACCATCAATGACGTGATTGTAATTCCTACGATCGCGTCTGCTATCGTTAATACTAATCTTACACAATGCTCACCTTTAAACGGATCTGCCACTGCGTCGGCAGGGGCGGGCTCATTTACTTATTATTGGTTTAATGGTAATGTTGGCACACCGGACACGCTAACTTCAAACTACAAGGGAGCAACCTATAGCGGGTTGAATGCTGGTTATTATACCGTAGTCGCCGTAAATAAAGCGACAAGATGTGCATCTGCCCGAAGAGTAGTACAGGTAATAGATAACACGACAAATCCGGTATTAACAACTTCTTCTGTCAACCAAACCAGTTGTAATTCATCAACTCCGAATGGTCAGGCTTCTGCCAACGTAGGGGGTATCACAACGGGATACAAATTCAGGTGGTTTGCCGGAGCAGATACGACTGTATTCCTTTCACAGGGAGCAACCATTACTAACCGCGCAGCCGGTACGTACACGGTAAAAGGGATCATCGCGACAACCAAATGTTATTCAATAAAGCAGGTAACGATTGGCAATACCCTGATCAACCCGACGGTGACGAGTACGATCGTCAATAATACCAATTGTTCAGGCCCAACCCCTACCGGGTCAGTAACACTGCAGGTAAATGGAGGTGCTGATCCTATCACTGATTTTACCATTCAATGGTTCGAAGGTAATGGCACAACGGTACCCCTGGGTACAACGGTTGGAAATACAAGCGGAACGAACAAAGAGAAAGCACTTGGCCTTTCTGCCGGTGTATACACTGCACGTATTACTGACAACACGACGCCAGGTGATGGCTGCTTTATCACAAGTACATTTAACATTACGAATATACCCTCAACAATAACGGTCACCAGTACTGATATCAGCATAACGTCTCAATCGAATTGTAGCCCGGCTAATGGATCAGCAACTGTTAATCAGGTTACTGTTAACGGAACGGGTATTGGAAATGTAACAGGCTATACTTTCACCTGGTATCAAAGCAACGGAATAACCGTTATTCCTTCTTCAGGAACTGCCGCTACTGTCAGCACTGCACTGGCTGCCGGAAGCTATTACGTAAAGGCGACCAATACAGCATCAAACTGTTCGTCTTCACTGACAACATTTACAGTAACTGACACGCATGTCACCCCTGTGGTGACTGCTGCGTCAACATTTAACAATACAAATTGCACCGGCGCTACACCTAATGGGTCGGTGACTATCAATATTGGTGGTGTTGCACCTGTAACGGGACAGTATTCGATCGCATGGTTTGAAGGAAGCAGTACGACCACAGCACTTGGAACAACCACTGGATCCGTTTCCGGCGCCAACAACGAAACGGCCCAAGCCTTAGCCGGCGGGACATATACCGTAGTCGTGACGGATCTTGCTACACCAAACGCGGGATGCGTTACAACAAAATCATTTATAATCGCGAGCAATCCGCCTACCCTTGCAGTCAATAGCGCTGATATTAATACCACGTCTCAATCCAATTGTACACCTGCCAACGGATCAGCAACTGTAAGCCAAATTACTGTCAACGGCACCGGTACTGGAAATACTACAGGTTACACGTTCACCTGGTATCAAACTAATGGAACGACCGTAGTTTCTTCGTCGGGAACTGCTGCCACCATCGGAACACCGCTGGCTGCCGGTAGTTATTACGTGAAGGCCACAAGCACGGCATCAAACTGTACTTCAACATTGACGGCATTCACGATAACAGACACGCACGTCAATCCGATCGTAACTGCCGCATCGACAGTCAACAACGCTAACTGTGGTGGCTCAGCTCCCAATGGTTCAGTAACCATTAATATCGGCGGCGTTGCGCCCATTGCAGGCCAATATTCCATTGCATGGTTTGAGGGGAGTGGTACAACAACCGCACTGGGTACAACAGTAGGGGCTGTTTCCGGAACCAACAACGAGACGGCGCAGGCACTAACCGCTGGAACATACACTGTAGCAGTGACCGATCTGGTGACACCAAACACGGGATGTGTTGCAACAAAATCATTCACCATTACGAACACACCTGCCACCGTCACAGTCAGCAGTTCTGATATTGCCATAACGTCGCAATCAAATTGTACTCCCGTCAACGGATCGGCAACTGTGAACCAGGTTACCGTCAACGGAACGGGTACTGGAAATACAACTGGTTATACTTTCTCCTGGTATCAAAGTAACGGCACTACTGTCATCCCTTCATCAGGAACTGCTGCGACTATCGGCACCACACTTGCAGCCGGGAATTATTATGTCAAGGCAACGAACACAGCATCAAACTGCTCTTCTTCGTTAACATCATTCGCGGTAACAGACACGCACGTCAACCCGGTTGTAACGGCTGCCACAACGATTAACAATTCAAATTGCGCAGGTTCTACACCTAATGGGCTGGTCACTATCGACGTCGGTGGTATTGCCCCTGCAGTAGGTCAATACTCATTGGCATGGTATGAAGGTAGTGGTACAACAACTGCGTTGGGTACAACTGTTGGATCTGTTAGCGGACCCAACAACATCACTGCGCTGGGATTATCCGCTGGAACGTACACGGTTGTCGTGACGGATCTTGCTACACCAAACGCCGGATGCGTTTCTACGAAATCATTTACCATTACCAGCACTCCCGCTACCCTTACGATCAACAATACTGATATCAATGTAACGTCACAATCAAATTGTACTCCCGTCAATGGATCTGCAACGGTTAATCAAATCACCGTCAACGGAACGGGTACAGGCAATGCTACAGGGTACACTTTTACCTGGTATCAAAGTAACGGAACTACTGTTATTGCTTCCTCGGGCACGGCGGCGACTATTGGAACGCCGCTGGCTGCAGGAAGTTACTATGTCAAAGCAACGAGTACGACTTCAAACTGTTCTTCTTCACTAACAGCATTTACAATAACCGATACACACGTCAGTCCTGTCGTCACTGCCGCGTCAACTGTGGACAACAGCAATTGTTCGGGCTCAACTCCTACCGGAACAATCTCCATCAATGTAGGTGGTATCGCTCCTGCGGCAGGTCAATACGCATTGGCATGGTATGAAGGTAGTGGCACAACAACTTCGCTGGGTACAAACGTTGGATCAGTCACCGGAGCCAACAACGAAACTGCTCAAGCTCTGTCTGCCGGAACATACACAGTAGTTGTGACGGATCTTGTTGCGCCAAATACTGGATGCGTTGCAACTAAGTCATTCACCATCACAAATGCGCCGCTCGTACTCGCAATCGCCAGTGTTGATATCACCGTAACATCTCAATCAAATTGTACTCCTGTTAATGGATCAGCAAGCGTAAACCAGATTACCGTCAACGGAGCAGGTATTGGAAATACAACCGGCTATACTTTTACCTGGTATCAAAGCGATGGCACTACGTTAATCCCATCCTCAGGAACGTCTTCTACCATCGGAACGCCACTCGCCGCTGGAAACTATTACGTCAAGGCAACAAGAACAGCATCAAACTGCTCTTCGTTGCTGGCATCTTTCACCGTAACGGATACACACATCAATCCCGATGTAAATGCCGCATCTAGTGTTAACAACGCAAATTGTTCAGGCTCATCGCCAAATGGATCAGTCACTGTCGACGTTGGTGGTATTGCTCCTGCTGTCGGTCAATATTCGCTCGCCTGGTTTGAAGGTAATGGGACGACAACTGTGCTGGGCACAACCGTTGGATCCATTTCCGGAACTAACAACATCACCGCTCAGGGATTACCGGCTGGAACATACACGGTTGTTGTCAGAGATCTTATAGCACCAAACGCGGGATGCCTAACGACAAAATCATTTACCATAACCAACACACCCGTTACTCTGACCGTCAACACAGTTGATATCAATGTAACATCTCAATCAAATTGTACTCCCGTCAATGGCTCTGCCACGGTGAGTCAGATTACAGTCAACGGAGCGGGTATTGGTAACACAACGGGCTATACTTTTACATGGTATCAAAGCAACGGAACAACTGTAATTCCTTCTTCCGGAAATGCAGCAACAATCGCTACCCCTTTGGCAGCTGGAAACTATTTTGTTAAAGCGACCAGTTCGGCATCAAATTGTTCCTCCTCGCTGGCTTCATTCACGATAACAGATACACACGTCAATCCGCTCGTGACTGCTGCGTCTACCATTAACAACGCGAATTGTTCTGGCTCAACACCAAGTGGCTCAATCACTATTGACGTCGGCGGTATTGCTCCTGCAGTGGGTCAATACTCACTTGCATGGTATGAAGGAAATGGGACAACCACTGTGCTAGGCACCACCGTGGGTTCCGTCACAGGAATTAACAACATCACTGCTCAGGGATTATCTACTGGAACATACACGGTCGTTGTCACTGATCTTGCCGCACCAAACGCGGGATGTGTCGCCACAAAATCGTTCACCATTACAAATGCACCGGTTACTATCGCAATCGCCAGTGCCGACATCAGCATTACGTCTCAATCAAATTGTGCTCCCGTCAATGGATCAGCAACCGTAAACCAGATTGCCGTCA
>JBDSKX010000148.1:0-18115 GCA_039916665.1 Chryseolinea sp.
TCATTATTAACAAGATTGAAAGAGTCAAAGAATTACTGTTATACGACCAGTTAAATCTAACCGAGATTTCTTATAGACTTCACTATAGTAGTGTTGCACATTTATCAAATCAGTTCAAAAAGATAACAGGGCTCACGCCTTCATTTTTTAAGAAGCTCAAGAAATCGCGGAATCAGAATCTGGAGGATATATAGCACATTACAAGCTTTGCAAAGTGATTGAAAAATGAATTCCGTTTTTTCGCAAACCGATTTCACGTGTCTTTCCGGAAATAGAATCAGTGAAATTTGTAAACTCCTGCTTTTACAGTATAAAATATACCGCGATTTACAGCCGACTTTTGTATTATGCCTTGATTTCGGCGCAGAACGCTTGAAGCGCCAATCCTCATTAGTAATGCGTACTATACACTTGAGCTCCAATTTATTTAAGTAAGTGGGATATGCAACTTTACCAATCACTGAGGTAAGACCTTTGAATAGAGATTGTCGTCCTTTAAAAAGCAATCAAAACATATATATATATGTATAGCCAAACAAAGTATATAGCTGCATTCGCAATTACAGGTGATTGGGCCGTACAGTCTAAAAGCCTAAGACGCAAATTCGCACAACTCACTGATGAAGATCTCAAGTTTGAAAAAGGAAAAGAAGATGATCTGTTGAAAAGGCTGGAAGAAAAGCTCAATAAGAAAAGAGAAGAACTTATCGACATTATTCAAAAGGGCCAAAATGCTAAGGCTAAATAAAAAACTGAGTGATATCCCATCATATGATCTACGCAGTAGCAGCGTACCTAATATCCGTCGCGCACTGGGAAATTCAGAATCAGAAATTGAGAAATCAAAAACATTCAGGCTGGCCGATATTGGAGAGTGCAACCCTGATGCCTCAAAGCGTACTATCAGTTTAAAATGGTCCACGGGAGACATACGCGTCATATCACTAATGTCCCAGTCCGTCTGGGCTGAGAAAATAATACCCTTTGAAATTTTTGTTCAAATAATTGATGGCTCGGCCGAGGTGACCATCCACGAAAAGGCATTCTGTCTGGACATGGGTCAGGCAATTGTCATACCTGCACATGCCGGAAATTTTATAAAATCAAACCACAGTTGCAAAGTACTTCTTGTGATTATCAAGAGCGGTTATGAGCAAATGATCCTCTAGAAATTCACCATGTTAACGTATGTTTTTTCTACCATTTGAAATACTTAAAATAAAGTCCTTGATTCATTTCAAGGCAATACAATGAAAATAAAATCAATATTTATGGGACTTGCGATAGCGGGTTCGATGTTTTCTTCCATTAGCATGATGGCGCAAGATGCAGGCAAACCCGATCAGGACAGCATGGATAGTCTCGCCCGCGTCTTTAAGAAAGAAGAGGGAAAAACACAGGATGCTCGCGATAAAGACAACATGTCGAACCTGAAGAGTGAAAGGTCTGAAACCCGAAAAAAAGCGAGGGAAGCGCGGCGTGTTGAAAACGACGCCAGTAATTCAGCGAAGCAAGCAAAGAGCGCATACAAAGCCGAAAAGCGCGCACAGAAAGCTCGCAGACGTGCGGACGACCAGGCAAAGAAAGCCGCGAAGGCAAAAGAAAAAGCCAACGAGTAATTCATCCAGCTGAGTCTGCTTAGCATACTACTATCTGATTTCTCTACGCATGAGACACCCACAATCATCGGCATAAGCGCGGCCTAACAATTCTTGGAACGACACAACCAAGATTGTTAATGGCGAGTGCTTAAAAAAATCTGTTGGGCCCTTCGTCGTAAAGACTTCAAAACCTCCTACTATTTCAGGCTTTCGAAGTTACCATTGCCTTCCACCCGCGTTAGAACTGCTTCCTCACTACGCAACGGTTTGCAACCGACAAACTTTTTATTTATGTTTGATTAACGGTCGCCCACGATTTGTGAAAAAACTTTCTGCAATCCTGCTGTTAACAATGTTGCTCATGAATATCATGGGGTATTACATTGTATTTATGGGAATGCAGCACAACAATGATGTTTCAGTAGCAAAAAGACTTGATCTGGAACAGTATGATGAGTCACAGACAGTGCTGATCAAACTCCCGATTGCCGTGCCATATCTTTCTGATAATCAGGAATTTCAACGTGTGGATGGCCTGTTTGAGCACAATGGCGAGTTCTATCGCTTAGTCAAACAAAAATATACTCAGGATACCCTGGTCGTTGTGTGTGTAAAGGATAACGAAAACAAGCGGATTCACGAAGCACTAACCGATTACGTTAAAACCTTCACGGATAAGACATCCGATCATCAGTCGCAAGGCAAGCTATCAGTGTCGTTTATCAAGGATTACATTACTCAAACTTTTGAAATTAAGTCGGCCACCAACGGCTGGCATACTGCTATTGTTGGAAGCAACTGCACAAAGAACCTCACGCCATCGTTCTTTGCTTCCATTATACATCCTCCGGAACGGGCATAACCTGCCTTTAAGCTTTAATCATTCTGATTTGACGCGGCAATCTCAATGAGATTTATCTCTGGGTTGTTCAACGATGCTGTACCTCGTTCTTGAATCTGCCAAAGATCCATTCAACTGTGGTACACACGTTATCACTTCAATTTACGCGTCTGTAAAAATGTTTTCACGCAGGGTCTCCGGCTCTTTGTTTGGGTTTGAACCGGGACCCTGCTTTAGGTGATTTAACTCAAATTATCATATGCCTCATTTACCATTAGAAGACCATTTACCTGGTATCACAGGTTTGCTAGAGTATCGCAAAGATTCGGCAGAACCAATTAGAGCCTTGACGCAACTTTTACTCCGCGGCCCATCAACGATGACGGAAGGTGAAAGAGAACTCATTGCAACAATTGTCTCTCATAACAATCAATGTAGATTTTGTACTGCAGCCCATACTGCTGCCGCAGACAGACTACTCGGTGATTGTTCAGCAACCGAAAGCATTAAGAAAGACATTGAAACTGCTCCTGTCAGTGAGAAGATGAAATCATTGCTCATCATCGCGAAACAAGTTCAGCAAAGTGGTAAGAATGTGACTACCGGGTCCGTTGACCGTGCTAAGAATGCTGGTGCAACAGATGTTGAAATCCACGACACAGTTTTAATTGCAGCCTTGTTTTGTCTTTACAATCGCTACGTGGACGGACTTGCTACACTCGAGCCGACAGATCCAGCCTACTACAATGTCCTTGCAGAACGGTTGGCCACCAACGGATATAATCGCTTGCCTCAAGGATATGATCATTTGAAAAAGTAATAATCCACATACTTAGACACACTCCCTTCTATGAAAAAACTTTTACCATTACTAGTAATATTCTTTTCAGCTCAACTCTGCTACGCGCAGACACAAATATCAGGAAGCGTCATTGACGATAAAGATCAACCGATTCCTGGAGCAGGCCTTTTGATTAAAGGAACAATCAACGGCAGTGTGACGGACAAGAATGGAAATTTCCAGATTAACACAGGTCAAAAACCACCGTTTATACTTATAGTCTCGAACATAGGATTCCAAAGAAAGGAAATTGAAGTCGGCGGCGCAGAAACAAAGCTGACAGTGAAACTTGTTGAAGAAACTCAACTGATGAGTGAGGTCGTGATTGCTGCTTCCCGTGTTGAAGAGAGCATTTTACAATCCCCTGTGAGCATCGAGAAACTGGATGCAAAAGCAATTCGCGAGACGCCATCATTAAATTTTTACGATGGACTTGAGAATCTCAAAGGCGTCGAAATGGTCACGAGTGGACTAACCTTCAAACAAATCAACACGCGTGGATTTAACTCTACGGGCAACTCACGATTTTTGCAGTTGGTAGATTTCGTTGATAATCAAACACCAGGTTTAGGTTTTGCCGTCGGCAATCTCTTCGGCTCTTCAGATCTCGACATGGAAAGTGCCGAACTTATACCCGGTGCTGCTTCTGCGCTGTACGGTCCCGTTGCGTTCAATGGTGTTCTGATGATGAGAACCAAAGACCCTTTCCTTTACCAAGGCTTAAGCGCCCAAGTTAAAGTTGGCGTAAACCACATCAACGAAAGTGATGTAGATCCACACCCACTGTATGATCTTGGAATTCGTTATGCTAAAGCATTCAACAACAAATTTGCCATCAAGTTTAATGCGTCATATTTCAAAGGACTCGACTTTTATGCGAATAACTACACTGACGTAGATCCAGGTACCCCTGAAGCGCAAAGGGGTGATAACAACCCAGCAAGAAACGCATTGAATATCTACGGCGATGATGACGCAAGGACGATCACAGGCGTAGGACGCGTTTCAAGAACGGGTTACGCCGAGAAAGACCTCACCGATTATAACGTTTACAGTCTTAAACTAAGCGGTGCGGCGCATTATCGTTTCAACGAGAACATGGTGCTTATTTATCAATACAACTTTGGACAGGGCACTGCGAATTACACTGGTAGCAATAGATTTTCAATTAACAACTTTACACTTCAGCAACATAAACTTGAATTGAAAGGAGGTAACTACTTTCTCCGTGCTTATGCTACGCTTGAAAATTCTCATGACAGTTACAATGCGAAAGGACTCGGAGGGCTTATTAACCAAACCTGGGTCAGAGACCTTAACGGCAATATCGTCTCCGCGGACCAGGCCGACGACATGTGGTACACACGTTATACCGAAGCGTTTAATGGCGATATCAACGGAGTTGGCGCGGCAAGCCATTCTGCAGCGCGTGCTTTTGCTGATCAGGGCAGGTTCTTGCCGGGAACACCGGAATTCAATGAACAAAAGAAAAGACTCATTGCAACCCAAGGCCTAAGTGGCGCCGGAATTCTCAGTCAGAGTAATCTTTACCATGCCGAAGGTCAATATGACCTTTCAAAATATACTAAAGTGATTGACGTTTTGGTTGGTGGAAATTTCCGGATGTACGACATGTTCACAAACGGAACCTTGTTCGACGATAAAGATCACAAGATTCGCATCAATGAAGGCGGCGCATTTGTTCAGGCGTCAAAACGCCTGTTACGCGACAAACTAAAGTTGACAGCCTCTGCGCGGTATGATAAAAATCAAAACTTCCAGGGGAGAATGACGCCACGTGCCTCTGCTGTTTACGCTGTAACAAAAAACCACAGCTTCCGCGCGTCGTTTCAGGCCGGCTTTAGAAATCCGACACCTGGAGATCAGTATATAAAGCTTAACGCGGGACCTATCACGATTCTCGGTGGTGTTCCGGACAACAGCAAAGGCATGAACGTCTACCAAAATTCATTTACCTCTGCATCGCTCGGCCCATTCTTCGGAGCGTTTCAGCAAGCGGTTGCACAGGGATCATCTCCCCAAGATGCAATCGCCGGAGCCAAGGATCTACTGGTGAAATCAAATGTTGCCTACATCAAACCTGAACGTGTAAAAGTTTTTGAAGTAGGATACAAGGGTCTGATCAACAACAACCTGTTCTTTGATGTAAATTATTATTTCTCAAGCTACAATGATTTTCTTTTGAATCAGGTTGTGATGGAACCTCAGAGTGATGTAGTCGGCGCTGACGGAAAAATTAATCCTCAGGCCGCCAACGATCTCCTCAGTGGAAAGAGTCATTTGTATCAGCTCTATACAAACGCGAAAGATCGCGTAACTGCACAAGGCGCCACACTTGGTGTTACTTATGTATTTCCCAAAGGCTATAGCATTTCCGGGAACGGAACTGTAGCAACTTTTGACCTCCGAAACGCAAATCAAAATGACATTCCTGCCTTTAACACTCCCAAGTACAGGACCAGCGTAACATTTGGCAACAGTCGCATCACAAATAATCTTGGATTCAATGTTGCCTGGAGATGGCAGAATTCATATGATTGGTACAGCACTTTCAACCAGCTCAGGCCAGGACGAATTGATGCCTATCATATTTTTGACGCGCAAGTAAGTTATAAAGTGCTTCCAATCAACTCTATCATCAAAGTCGGCGGAAGTAATCTGTTTAACAATCAGATCTATCAGGCTTACGGCTCTCCTTCTATCGGAGCGATTTATTATGTGAGCATCACATTTGATCCATTGCTGCGTTAATTTTGATTCATATGGAAATTTCTGTGGACCACGACACATCAATTGCGAAGACAGAGGGTTCGCTTTGGCCATCATTTGCAGTGTGTTTGCTCAGCAATATTTTTGCCGGGATGATCTCTACATTGATGTCTGTTTATCTGCCCGTCGTCGTGAGAGAACTTGTCAACACTACGAACGAAGCCGAGATCAACAATGTCAGTGCATATATCAACGCACTATATCTTATCGGATGGGCTATTGGCGGATTTACCTGGGGACTTATCAGTGATAGAATTGGAAGGGTAAGATCTCTTGTGTTGGCTATTGGATCTCTGGGGATCTTCGCGCTCGCTACCAGTATCGCATCCACTTGGGAGTTCGTTGTCGTCTGGAGACTATTGTCTGGATTTGCCGTCGGCGGTATCCTTGTAATCACACCAACTTTATTATCCGAAATATGGCCAGCGAAAACACGATCCATTGTGTTGGGTATTGATTCAATTGGTTTCCCTGTTGGAATATTTTCATCAGGACTCATGAGCTCACTCGTAGTCGAATGGCGCCAGGGATTTCTTGTCGGCATAATTCCAATCATAATATCTGTAGTTACGATATGGGCCGCCAAAGAATCACAAAACTGGAAAGCATCTACCGTAAGGTTCAATGGGCAAAGCGTAAAATATAATGAAGAAGATAAAAGCAATTTATTCAGGGGCGCTGTGATCTTTTCTTCAATGCTCATCGGCCTGTGGGGTATGTTCTCCTGGATACCGACGTGGGTACAAAGTCTTTTAACTGCTGGTGAGGGTCAAAGTCAGCGCGGCATCTCTATGATGATTCTTGGCGGTGCCGGAATTACCGGTGGATTCATGTCAGGCTGGATATCCAACGCAATCGGTGTACGCAAATCGATGCTTGTTTGTTTCTCGGGATGTATTGTGGTGTCAGTCCTTCTATTTGGAATGAACTCGACGTTCTCTCCCATCATTTATGTTGAGCTCGCATTGCTTTCAATCTTCTTTGGAATCAGTCAGGGCCTACTAAGCATTTATATCCCGCAGTTGTTCCCTTTTCACATCAGAGGTACGGCAACCGGATTTTGTTTCAACATAGGAAGATTTATAACGGCAGCGGCAGTCTACTTCATCGGGGTGTTGGTCATTATGGCTGGGGGTTATAGTAACGCGCTTCTCACTTTTGCTTCAATATTCACAATCGGATTTATCACACTTTACTTCACAAAAGATCAAGTCAAAAAAATATAACCATGGCACACATTAATGTAGCGGAAGGGGTACCTGGTATAAGAAGTCTTGCATTGTTCAGACCAGATACCGGCGGACATTTATATGATCTGGCGCAAGTGCTATTGCGTGGCGAGTCTCCATTGACACCTGCTGAACGAGAGCTCATTGCTGCCTACGTGTCTTCCCGGAATGAATGCATGTTTTGTATGTCTAGTCATGCCGCCGTGGCTCGCGAGCTATATGGCCACGACAGAGATATCGTTGATTGTGTGATCGACGATCTATCTTCAGCCCTGATCTCAGATAAAATGAAAGCCCTGCTTAAAATCGCTGGCCACGTCCAGCAGAATGGGAAACTAGTCACCAAAGAAGATGTTGAAGAAGCACGTAAACACGGCGCTGTCGATCGCGACATACACGACACGGTTCTCATCGCCGCGACTTTTAGTTTGTTTAACAGATATGTAGACGGGCTTGCAACTTTAACGCCAACCGATCCTGCCGCCTATGAACCTATGGGCAAACGTCTGGCGACCACAGGATATGTTTCTCCATCGAAATAAATTAAAAGAAATTATTATGGCTTACATAGATTTACCCGCAGACTTGCCAGGCATCAGAGGTCCAATGGCTTTCAGACCTGAAACCTCCAAGCCACTTAACGATCTCGCCGAAATACTATTAAGAAGTGATAACTCACTTACCCGTGGTGAACGCGAATTGATCGCGACACACGTCTCATACCTCAACGACTGCTTTTTCTGTCAGAACGCTCACGGCGCGTTAGCCCAACACTATTTCAATTGCGACCTGGAGAGTATGGATAAATTCAAAATGAATCCGGCACATGCCAGCATCTCTGAAAAAATGAAAGCATTACTGAGCATAGCCGGAAGTGTTCAGAAAAGTGGCAAGAGCGTAAGGCTAGAACAAATACAGTTGGCTAAGGATCATGGCGCAACGGATACGGAAATACACGACACAGTATTAATCGCTGCTGCGTTCTGCATGTTTAATCGTTATGTCGATGGACTTGGAACATGGGCTCCGCAGGATAGAATGTTCTACGTGAATCGGGGGAAGGCAAGAGCGGAGGAAGGTTATGCTAACTATGATCCTCGAGGCTGAAAATTAAACTCAGAGTGATGGAAAATAAGGCCACTGCCTTCTTTGTCGGCCTGAACGCGGACTTGTTTTATCAAAGTGATGGTCCAATACGAACAATAAGTGAAAGAGAACAATATTATCGCGAGGGATTTTTTGGTGTCGAATAATGGCTATAATGCTGGTACAGTAGTAAAAAAAGGGTGCTTCGCGATATCAGGCGACTGTATCTACTAAATGCGTAGTCGCGAGTAACACTAGGACTCATTATTCAAGAACCGCGCGTTTAGCATGACAGACAAAAACAGAGACCTGCACACTTTTCTCTGTCATCCTACGGGGACAAATATGTAAACAAGTTACCTATCGTAGATGGCAACACGGATAGACTTCCAATAAGGCACCAAGTCCAGTAACGACGTTTTGAGTAACCATTAACTTTGCGCATCGCGTAAAAAATTCAAAGAAGACTGTCATTGACGTCGCACAATGGTGTTATGGAGCGGTGGCCGATCGGTCCATACAGTTGGAGTGAAACAGATTATTTTATCGAGAAGGATTTTTTTGTTGTCCACATATGACGGTGATGCTCCTAGAGTGAGTAAGAGAAAGGCGCTTCGCGATATCAGGAACCGGCATCCAATAAATGCGTAGTCGCGGGCAAAGACCAATGCTTAGTATTCAATACCTGCACGCTTAGCATGAGAGACAAAATCGTAGCACTCCACCAAATCCATCAGCACCTTTCAACACACCATCTCCTCCGTTCTACAGTTCGGTAACTCTTTTTACTACAGGTTCCAGTAGCTGCGCACTTTTGAACAGTCGTCAGAAAAATTATGAACTGGATCTTTACACCACTACTACTATTCGCATCCGGGGTTGTCTATGCGCAGACAATCATCTCGGGAAAAATCACCGATGTAAAAGGTGAGCCTATTCCGGCGGCCAACATCGTTCTAAAAGATTCCTATGATGGCGCTACTGCATTGGCCGACGGAACATTCAATTTCAGTACTTCAGAAACCGGTGCCCAAACTTTAGTCGTAACGAGTATCGGCTATACAAAATCCTCAGTAAATGTAAATCTCAATGACACTAAACTGACATTAAGCGTTCGCCTGAAAGAGGATATAAACAACCTGGATGCTGTAGTGATTTCTGCGGGATCATTTACTGCTGGTGATGAAAACAGAAAGACAGTACTCAAGGCATTAGACATCGCCACAACGGCCGGGGCCACCGCAGACATCGCCGGCGTGCTCAATACTTTACCAGGAACTCAAAAGGTTGGAGAAAGTGGAAAACTCTTCGTGCGTGGTGGTGATGGAAATGAAACACGAACATTCATCGATGGTATGGTTGTGCTTGACGCGTACAATTCATCAGCCCCTAATACTCCTTCGCGCGGGAGATTTCTTCCGTTCATGTTCAAGGGAACAAGTTTCAGTACCGGTGGCTATAGCGCTGAATACGGTCAGGCATTGTCATCCGCGCTCGTTCTCAATTCAAAAGATAAATCAGACATCACGCAAACTGATATCGGAATCTTATCAGTCGGTGCCGACGTAGGTCATACGCAGGTGATGGATCGCGCCTCGTGGTCTGGTAAGATTCAATATACTGACATCAGACCTTACTATCATTTGATCAATCAGGTGCTGGATTGGAAGACACCTCCTGTCGCGATTGAAGGAAGTTCAGCATATCGTCAACAGGTTGGCAAAACCGGTTTACTCAAGTTGTATGGAAATTTCAGCAATACAAAGTACAGCCTGTTTCTTCACGATATCGCAGAGCCAACATCAAAACAGTTAATGAACATGAATAACAGTTATGGTTATGGAAATGCGGTATATCAGCAAGCTTTGAACTCAAAATGGAATATGCGCAGCGGTGTCTCATATTCATACAATCAAAATGCCGTAAGAATTGAAGACGCTCCAATGCATCAGACTGAAAAAGGTATTCACAGTAAACTCGTCTTCGAAAATTCACTTTCAGATAAAATTGAAACCCGGTTTGGTGCTGAAGTAATATCGCGTCAATATTCAGAATCAAAGATAGATTCGGCCAGCGACTATACAGTCGGTCATTCATTTACAGAAGCCATAGCAGCTCCGTTTGTTGAGGTGCAAGCCTATGCCAGCAGTAAACTCGTTGCAAAGGGCGGACTTAGAATGGAATATGACAATCTCAATAATACATTAGGTTTTGATCCAAGATTGTCACTTGCCTACAAGCCCGGTAATCAGGGTCAGTTTTCTTTTGCTTATGGCAAGTTCCGACAATCAGCCAAAAATATTTATGTAGTAAATCAATCTGATTTAGCTTCAGAGAAAGCAGAGCACTTCATTTTAAACTATCAGATCATTACGAACCAGAGAACCTTTCGCATAGAGACTTATTACAAAAGATACTTTAGCCTTGTTCGATTTCTCGATAGCAATGGTGACAAACTGAATAACACAGGTTTTGGGTATGCCAAGGGTCTTGAAGTCATTTGGCGCGACAGCAAATCAATTGACAAAGTGGACTATTGGGTATCGTACTCTTATCTTGATACAAAACGAAATTATCTTAATTATCCATCCAGCGCTATTCCCTCATTTGCATCACGGCATAACTTCTCCGTTGTGTACAAGCACTTTATTACGGCCGTGAAAACGCAAGTTGGTGTGACCTACTCGTACAGCAGCGGACGTCCATATTACAATCCAAACAATCCAACATTTAACAATGATCGCACGCCATTCTATCAGGACTTAAGTGCAAACCTCAGCTTCCTTCCAAAAGGATGGATCATTATCCATGCGTCATGCACGAATCTCCTTGGACGTAATAATATCTTCGGATATCAATATGGCGCATCACCAAACAGTGATGGAAGCTATACCGGAAGGACTATTACACAGCCCGCGAAACACTTCATGTTCATCGCAGTATTTATCACGCTCTCGAAAAATAAAACAGTAAATCAATTGCCGAATCTTTAAAAGGAAATTTAAACCAAACAAAAATTCATTAAACAATTACCATTATGAAAAACAAGATTATCATCTTATTGCTCTTCGTCGTTACTTCAGTTATGGCCGATGACCAAAAGTACATCCAAAGTATGGCTAAAAATATTAAGATTCTCTACAGCGCAAAAACACCTGAGCAATATCAACAGGCAATCAATACTTTTGATCGCATTGGCAACGCAGAAAAAACAAAATGGGAACCTTTCTATTATTCGGCTTTTGGATACCTCATGGTTGCCAACATTGAAACTGACATCGCAAAGAAAGATCAGTGGCTGGACCTAGCGGCGGCGGCAGTTACAAAAGCAAAGGAGAATAGTCCCAATGAGTCGGAGATCATTGCACTTGATGGATTTACGCAAATGCTTCGCATCACTGTTGATCCCGCATCACGTGGTGCAAAGTATACCGGGCAAGCAATGTCGCTTTATGGCAAGGCCATTCAGCTCAATCCCGAGAACCCACGAGCTCTTGCGCTAATGGCTCAAATGCAATTAGGCGCTGCGAAATTTATGAAGACTTCAACAACCGAAGGATGTGCAACGGCGGCAAATGCACTTGAGAAGTTTCAAACTTACCATCCTGCAAATCCCATTGCTCCTATGTGGGGAAAAGAAATGACTGACGGCCTGGTGGCCTCTTGCAAGTAATATATAGTACAGTTATAAAATCGACTTAAATTGTATACATCATGAAAAATCAAACAGCTATCAAAAGTGTGAGCTCGCTAGACGCAAGCTGTGAGCCTGACAGTATGATGAGCTCCAATAGAAAAAAGATTGGTAGCAATTTGATTTTTGTATCATCGCTTGTCTTGATCAGCCTGATTATGTCATACTACCTGTGTGAGGGATGCCGTAGTGATACACGTAGATTCATCTTGCTAGGCAGTTTCTGCTTTAGCCTATGGATATTCCTCTGGCCCGGCAACTCATTACTCGCGCGTCAGATTGATAAAAAAGTGTCATGGATAGAAACACCCGGGAAGCGTTTTTTCATCGGTATATTTTCTACGATTGCATACTCGGTCTCGATCCTGTTGCTCACGATTTGGATCTTCGAACATGCCTTAAACTTCCCATTAGGATCGAGCACTATGGGAACCATCGTGTACACGCTGGCATTTACTATAGTATGCTCTCTCTTTTTATATGGTCAGAGGTTTTTAAGAAACTGGCGAAAGCTAGAACTCGATGCAGCTAAACTTCGAAATGAGAATCTTTCGTCACGTTTTGAATCCTTGAAGAATCAACTCGATCCTCATTTCTTGTTCAACAGTCTTAACGTATTAACTAACCTGGTCTACGAAGATGCCGATAAGTCGGCTCGCTTCATAAAACAGTTGTCGGAAGTCTATCGCTACGTACTCGATACTCGCGGAAAGGAATTTGTTACGCTAAAGGAGGAGATGCAATTTGTTGATGCCTACCTTTACCTGCAGCAAATTCGTTTCGGAAATAAACTCACGGTTCGTAATAAGCTCGCTGATTTGGAAGGACACCTGCCGCCGCTAGTCATTCAGATGTTGCTCGAAAACGCCATTAAACACAACACAATTTCAAGCGAAAATCCGTTGGTTATTGATCTATATGAAGATGATAGAAATGTAGTAGTGGAGAACAACTTGCAGCTAAAGGATACCTATTCGGATTCGCTGGGGATCGGTCTTGACAACATTCGTAAACGATACGAATTACTGAGCGATCGCCCTGTCAACGTTTCAGACGAGAATGGGAAATTCAGAGTATCATTGCCTTTGTTAACCGTTCACGAGTAAAGTCCGATCAAATCACCAAATCGAAAAATCAAGAAATCCCAAATGAGTCTGAATGTTTTGATCATTGAAGATGAACCGCTCGCCGCAGAGCGCGTAGCGAAACTGGCAAAAGAAATTAATGCTGACGTAAACGTTCTCAGTATAATCGATTCCGTCGCTGCTTCTGTGGAGTGGATACTGCAGAACCCATCGCCTGATCTGATTCTCATGGACATTCAATTGGCGGACGGAATGAGTTTTCAAATCTTTGAACGATGTGAGGTAACTACTCCGGTAATTTTCATTACAGCATTCGATGAATACGCGATCAAAGCGTTTAAAGTTAATGGCATCGACTACATACTCAAACCTGTTGACAAAGGCGAACTAGCAATAGCTTTTAAGAAACTTAAGAATCTGGTTCAACCCAAAGTAACCCAGAAAATGATGGAGGACATGATGCATGCCATGCAATCCATGGCAAAAAATTACAGGGAGCGATTTGTGATTAAAGTTGGTGAACACCTCCGCACTGTTGGCACCGTTGATGTTCTATTTTTCTACAGTCATGAAAAAGCAACCTTCGCGCAAGCTCGCAACGCACGTAAGCATATTCTTGACTTCACGATGGACCAATTGGAAGAACAACTTGACCCTGCAAGATTCTTTCGGATTAATCGGAAATATATCGTATCACTTGATGCGATACAGGATATGATTAGTCATACCAACAGCAGATTGAAGTTGGTACTGAAGTTGAGCGATGACAATGATGTGATTGTAGCGAGAGAGAGAATTCAGGAATTTAAGGATTGGCTTGAGAAGTAGATATTGCATTCTTCAAAGTAGAAATTCATGATATTGACTCCTCATGTAATTTGACATTTTGAAAATTCAAGAACCACCCAATTCCTTCAACACGCTCATCGCTTTTTCTGTATCTCTTAACGGAATAAAAATGTGATCATGATAAAATGCTGCCACAACGTTACAACTTATTCCATTTTTAGATAGGGCACTCGCGAACGCCGCGGTCAGGCCAACGGCTTCCAACGATGAATGGACCACCAAAGTAATCCAGGAACCAATAAAAGTGTACGCAAGAGAGTATCGATCGGCTACCTCCTTTTTTAACACGACCGTATAGCCTTCGCTTTCCCTGAACATCATAGTAATTTTATCTCTCGGGATTTTATCGGGATCAAAAGTTGTACAGAAAACATAATCGCCCACGTTATGCACGGGCTTCATCGTCTTCAGTAATTTATTCAAATCGGTTTCGCCATTCATAAATTTATTATTCTTCAGTATGCTATTATCTATTCATTATCAAAGAGCTTTTCTACAATATCGGCAAGCCTGCTTACAGGAATTCTTGTGTCCAGTTCTATATCTGCAGATCTGCGAAGCCGCGGCTCAACTTCGGCAATGTCAGTAAGAATTCGCGCGCGCTCTGCTGGTGTCTTTCCGAACTGATTTGTATCACGTGATCCTATCCTTCCCATGATCACATTGGTTGGGGCACTCAGCAACACAATCGTCATGAAATAATGATAGAATACATGTTGATTCGAGACGCATCCCGAAACGATTAGATTTTGATTCTCACTACCGGAAAGCAGCGCTGTCAGTTTCTCCTCATCCCACACTAATTCGGAGCCATCCGATGAGAGGATACACCAACCGTTGTAGTCGGTGTCGATTGCACGATAACCACGACGACTCAGCTCTGTCAACAGTGTCGACTTGCCTGTCCCCGACATACCCGTGATAAGAACTGCTTTCATGTTGAATGAAAGATAATTGAAGTTTCGAACTTCTTTGGCCGAAAGTGTTCAGAGCGTTGTTCATATGTGAACAGCGTTACTGACGGCAAGCGTCAATGCGCTATCCACCAGATATATTTGCGACCGGCACATTATTGGCATAAAGTCAGATTACATCGCTTGAATGCACCAACTCATTCCCTATGCTCAGAAATTACTTTAAGATCGGCTGGAGAAATCTTCTCAAAAACAAAAGTCTCTTTGCCATAAACATCTTCGGTCTCGCCATGGGCATCGCGACCTGTCTGGTCATCATGCTTTTTGTTGTCGATGAACTGAGTTTCGATCGATACAATACTAAAGCCGATCAGATCGTACGCGTGGTGCTGAGGGGGAAAGTAAACGGCGAAGTCATCAAAGAAGCTATCTCAATGGCGCCGATAGGTCCGACGCTTGCAAACGAATTCCCGGAAGTATTACAGGCTACACGGATTCGGTCCTTTGGATTCCCAAAGATAAAGTACAACAACAATAGTTTCAGAACGGGGAAATTCGCATTCGTTGATCCGAATTTTTTTGAAGTATTCACGCTGCCGCTACTTGCCGGCGACTCTAAAACTGCTTTGATACAACCCAACACGGTTGTGATTACACAAAACCAGGCAGAGCTGTACTTCGGTGATGAAGATCCATTAAACAAAGTGATCGATTTTGCTGATAACGGTGAACAATTCAAAGTAACTGGCGTGATGGCCAATGTGCCGGCGAACTCTCACTTTCATTTTGATTTCTTCGCGTCCACGACCGGACTTCCAGATTCAAAAGTCGATGATTGGCTGACTTCGCGCTACTATAATTATCTCTTGCTAAACAAGGGCGCAAACCTCAAAGCTATTGAGAGTAAACTGCCTGGTATCATTGCCAAATACATGGGGCCTCAGGTTTCGCAAATGGGAATGACTTTTGAAAAATTTAAAGAGAATGGAAATGATATCGGTCTTTTCCTTCAGCCCATTACGGAAATTCATTTGCATTCCGATTTCTCGAGCACATCCCAACTTGAAGCTGGCGGAAACTTAAAAACCGTGTACATCTTTGGTGCAGTTGCAATTTTTATGCTTTTGATCGCATGCATAAACTTCATGAACCTTTCAACAGCAGGAGCAACCCGGAGGAATAAGGAAATCGGTGTGAAGAAGGTTCTTGGGTCGCAGCGAAAACAACTCGTATATCAATTCCTGACAGAATCATTTATTTCAGCCATTGTCTCCATGGTGATCGCCGCATTGTTGATTGTCGTTAGTTTGCCCCTGTTCAATCAGTTGTCAGACAAAACACTTCAACTTGAATTTCTGATTAGCCCAATAGTGTTATCTGCACTCGCCTCGCTTGTCGTCTTGATAACGTTATTGGCAGGAGGATATCCTGCTTTCTATCTCTCGTCTATCAAGCCTATTACAGCACTACGAAATAAAACTGCCAACACGCCTCGCAATAAAAGCATCAGAAGCGGATTGGTCGTATTTCAATTTGTAATCTCAGCTGCTCTCATTCTTGCAATCATCATTGTTAACCAGCAGATGAGATTTATCCAGGATAAAGAAGTCGGATACGATAGGAGTCAGATGATCGTATTGAGAGAATCATTTTTGCTTGGTAATCGTGAGAATGCTTTTCGAAACCAGCTGATGAATGATCCAAGAATCGAAAGCATTACGCGTTCGGCATTTGTTCCTGCGGGACCGACCGACAACAGTATGTCAAGCCTGTATCCAGGAAATGATCACGAAGCAATACGCAGAACTATTCTTTACAATATTGACTCAAAGTACATTCCGACAATGGGTATGACACTCCTAAATGGACGCAATTTTTCAGAGTCACCAAAAGTTGACTCATTGAACATTATTATCAATGAAACTGCCGTAAAAGTCTTTGGATTTGGCAAAACCCCGATCGGCCAAACTTTGACCGATGGCCGCAAGCGACAGCTTACGGTCATTGGCGTCGTTAAGGACTTCCACTTCAGATCACTCCATGAAAGCATCGATCCATTGATAATGGCCAATAGCCCATACGGTGGAATGATTATTCGCGCCAAAACGAAGGAGATAGCAGGACTTATATCGAGCATTGAAGAAAAATGGAAGTCTTATCACGTTAGCGAACCTTTCTCGTATGCGTTGCTTGATGAACTTTACAATGAAACCTACATGGCAGAACAAAAAATGGGAACTATACTCAAGGGTTTTGGTCTGCTTACAATTTTTGTAGCATGCATGGGATTATTTGGATTGGTGACATTCACGGCCGAACAAAGGATCAAGGAGATCGGTATACGAAAAGTACTCGGTGCAAATGTTAGTCAGATCGTATCTTTGTTGTCCCAGGATCTGATCATTCTCGTTGGGGTATCTTTTGTGATTGCATTCCCTCTGGGATACTATCTGATGAATATGTGGCTTGAGGACTTTGCGTATAAAATCGAAATCAGCTGGTGGGTATATGTCGTTTCAGGGATGACGACCCTTTTTATAGCTTTCTTTACGATGAGCTTTAAAACCGTAAGATCGGCGTTGGCGAATCCGGTGGACTCACTCAGAACTGAATAAAAAGTGAGGAGTCGCGGGAGACGCTGTTACGACAGTTTACTTTACCAGCCAAGTCAAGGATACAATTCTAGTCCTTCGATTTTATTTTCCCTGCATCCTTCAGCGCCTTCGATATCATCCACTCCAATTGACCATTGGTACTTCTGAATTCATCGGCAGCCCACTTCTCAACTGCCTTCATAAGCTGTGTGTCAAGTCTCAGTACAAATGGTTTCTTCTGAGCCATTCAAAAATATTTCAAGGTTTGGGCAAAAATAATTGTTGGGATTACATCATACAAGATAATCGACTGATCATTGCAAACTGCTAAGGCGTTAAAGTACCTGCGTTTATTACCGGCGACACATCTTTGTCGGAACACAATACAACCATCAGGTTGCTAACCATTGCTGCTTTACGCTCTTCATCCAACTCTACAATATTCTTTTTCGAAAGTTGATCAAGGGCCATCTCAACCATGCTTACTGCGCCTTCAACAATCTTGAATCGTGCAGACACAACGGCTGAAGCCTGCTGCCTTCTCAACATCGCGCTGGCAATCTCAGACGCATAAGCGAGATAACCAATACG
>JBDSKX010000149.1:0-4908 GCA_039916665.1 Chryseolinea sp.
CGGAGCAAGAGAAACGATACGATTCTTCAGGAATGAACCAGTAACTGTTACTTCATAAGTGAGACCCTGAGTAATGTTACCTCTGTTAATAATCATGAGGTCAATACCCTGGTTACGCATTTTTGCAATGTTCACAAAAGGGTTTAATGCAGCAGGTCCGATAACAGCAGGGTTTTCCAAACGATAGAGAAGATCTTTAGTATCTTTTCTCCAAAGGTCAGCCACGAATTCGATTTTACCATCGAGGAAAGTCGCATCAACACCTATGTTAGTAGTTTCTGAAGTTTCCCATTTAGCATTCGGGTTACCAATATTAGAGCGGAAGAAACCTTCCTGGGGAGCACCGTTACCACCGTTGATGTCATAATAAGCCTGACCTAGATCAGACGCATAAAGACTTGAGTTGTTTCGGGATGTTACAGGGTTTGAATTACCCATTTGGCCCCATCCTCCACGGATCTTCATATCTGTGATGAAACGGTTAGACTGCATGAATGCTTCATCGCTGATTCTCCATGCACCAGATATCGCAGGGAATGTTCCATACCTGTTAGTTGCACCAAACTTTGAGGATCCGTCACGTCTTAAGACCGCGGTCAGAATGTATTTGTCAAAGAGTGAGTATTTAACCTGGCCGAATACCGAAGCAAATGTGGCTCCTGGATCGTAATAACTATCCACGTTCTTACTGGAAGTGGTTGAAAGACTGATGTAGCCCGGGTCACTGGAAAATGGCTTTTGGCCCGTACCAGTTATGCCACGTCCGAAACCAGTGTTCAAATTCTCATATCCTACAAGTACGTCAAAGTTACTGATCCCAACCTTTTTCACGTAGTGTAATGTGTTGGTAAAATTATATTGACGACCCTCATTATAATTCTCTTGATAGCTAACGAAGTTATTACCGTTTTCAGAGTTTTCGTATGAAGGCCTATTATATTGGTGAAAGGAGGTGCTTGAGAACTGCCCACCAATACTACTGCGGAGTGTCAAACCATTGATGATGTCGACCTCAGCATAAACATTACCAAAGACGCTTGTATTGTAACCTTTGTTATCTTTCTGACGAACACGTTCTGCGACTGGGTTGCGTGGGTTGTTAAAACCTTTTGCAGCGGTACCAGAGTATCCACCAAACGCGTCATAAATAGGAATTATAGCAGGCATACGGAACGCAGACAAATAGACACTTTCTTCATTTGCCACACCACGTCCTCCGTTTCCACCAACAAGACCATTTCGTTCAAGGTAAGTCATCTGGATATTTTCGCCAATTCTTACGTGATTGCCGATTTTATGTTCAGAGTTAATTCTGACGCTGTAACGTTTAAGGCTCTGATACAAAAGAGCTCCTTGTTGATCGAACGCTCCTAACGAAACGTTGAAAACACTCTTTTCATTACCACCAGAGAAACTCAATGAGTGACGGGTTGTAACACCGGTTCTGGTAATGGCATCCCACCAGTTCGTACCGCTCTTATTTGAAGGCATAACAAGGTAATAGTCACCTTTTGTAGGATCTGTGTTATACTTAGCACGTTCTGCTGCAAGGTCGATTTGTCCAACAACGCCGCTGTTCGGTCCTACCAGAAGATAGTCAGGAAGGACAGGGCCGGCTGGGTTACTGCCATACTGCTGTGTTGTAAAGTTAGGAGCAGTATTCGTTTGTGTTGCAGTATTTCTGATAGCATTCCAAGTCCAGTCAGCTTGTTCCTGTGGATTAAGGATTGTGTTTACTTTTCCGGGATCCGTGAAACCTACGAGACCATCGTAGCTGATTTTCAATCCTTGGTCGCGTTTACCTTTTTTAGTCGTGTAAACAATTACACCACCGGCAGCACGAGCACCATAGATTGATGCAGACGCCGCATCTTTCAACACGGTCGCGCTTTCAATATCATTTGGCTGAAGAAAGTCAGTATTCTGTACTGGCACGCCATCAACAACATAAAGCGGCTCGTTATTTTCAATTGAACCAAAACCTCTCAACCGTACAGTACTTGAAGTACCAGGCTGACCGTTTGTTATAACCACAACGCCAGGAACGCGGCCTTGTAGAGCCTGTTCAACGTTTCCAGTTGGAACGGCAGTCAGGGCCGAGGTTTTCACCGTAGAAACCGCACCAGTTACTTCACGTCTGTTTTCAAGCGCGTAACCCGTTACGATAACTTCATCAAGAGAAGCCAGATCTACATCCATCGCCACATCAATTGATGTTCTGTCACCGACAGGAACTTCAACTGTCTTATAACCCACGAAGGTTATCACTAACGTACCATTTGCAGGAGCTGTTAAAGTGAACTTACCGTTTACATCGGTAACCGTACCACTTGACAACCCCTTCACAATAATGTTCACTCCCGGCATTCCTACCGCATTCTCATCAGTTATCGTGCCCGACACAGTGCGATCCTGTGCCCACGCAACTGAAGCTAGCATTAGCATTACGGCTAATGTCAAACTCAATCTTTCGTAGAGTTTTTTCATAAATCATCGTTTGGGTTTAAAATAATTTGGTTGAATTGACTGAGCACCTTCAGCACGATTTTGGGTCAAATTGAACGGTGCATCTTTCGAATGTAGTATTTTGTTGCGCCGCAAACGTAATCGGTGAATTATTTTTTTCAGAAATCGAAACCGCAACCGATTGCGGACTTGTTGTGGCTGGGATTGTTTGCTGTATTAAGCACGCGTTTGAACATTCGTTTGTAGTAAATTTTGGACATCATTCCACACCACACAAATCTTCGCAACAGAATATCCCGTTATAGTCGTAATTTTCTGCCCACTTTTTTAATATGACACTTTTCGAACAATATCCGATCCATCTGACCAATTCGCTCACCGCCGAAAAAGAATTATTTACACCCGTCAATCCCGGGCTGGTAGGCATGTATGTGTGTGGTCCGACGCTTTACAGCGATGTGCACCTGGGTAATGTCAGAACGTTCATGATGTTTGACATCGTCTCGCGGTATTTGCGGTTCGTAGGCTATAAAGTCCGATATGTAAGAAATATCACCGACGTAGGCCACCTGGAGAACGATTCGGATGACGGGGAAGATAAAATCGGGAAAAAGGCCAGAGCCGAAAAACTCGAGCCTATGGAAGTGGTGAAGCATTATCTGGAGGGATTTCACGAAGTAATGCGGCAGTTTAATATCCTTCCTCCGAGCATTGAACCTTCCGCCACAGGCCATATCGTGGAACAGATTGAAATTGTTAAGAAACTAATTGAAAAAGGTTTTGCTTACGAGGTCAATGGCTCAGTCTACTTCGATGTCACCAAGTATGACGAACATCACCATTATGGAATATTGAGTGGCCGTGTCATTGAAGAGTTACTTGAAAGCGGCCGCAAGCTTGATAGTCAGGATGAAAAACGAAACAGAATAGACTTCGCCCTTTGGAAAAGAGCATCACCAAGTCACATCATGCGATGGCCATCACCGTGGGGTGAGGGCTTTCCGGGTTGGCATATTGAATGCACGGTGATGAGTACAAAGTATCTCGGGGACAGATTCGATATTCACGGTGGTGGTTTGGATTTGAAATTTCCACATCATGAATGCGAAATCGCGCAGGCCGTAGCAGCAAACGATACATCGCCAGTGAACTACTGGCTGCATTCAAATATGCTCACCGTCAATGGTCAGAAGATGAGCAAGTCACTTGGAAATTCATTTTTGCCCAGTCAGCTTTTCAGTGGCAACCACGCTTTGCTCGACAAAGGCTATGGTCCAATGACCGTGAGATTTTTCATGCTTCAATCCCATTATTCGAGCACGCTTGATTTTTCAAATGAAGCACTGCAGGCTGCAGAGAAAGGTTTTAAGAAGCTGGCCAACGCACTGGGTACCGTAAAGAAATTAAATCACCCGGGGATTGAAAGCGGCAACGCTGAGAACGCCCTGTCAGCTTCATTGAATGAACTTTGTGCCGCGCTCTATTCCAACATGAGCGACGATTTCAATACGGCGAAGACACTAGCGGTATTGTTTGAAATGACTGCGCGCATTAACGACTTCAAGTCCGGAAATGTTTCTCTTGGATCCATATCTCAGTCTGTTTTTGAAACATTTAAGGAAGCTTATGTGGGTTTCATGGAAGGGGTGCTCGGACTTAAAGAAGAAGACAGTCAAAACGACGAACTTTTAAACGGAGTTGTCAATGTCTTGATCAATCTCAGAAAAAAAGCCCGCACGGATCGAAACTTTGCATTATCAGACAAAATCAGGGACGATTTGAAAGGACTTGGCGTTCAGTTGATGGATGGCAAGGATGGTGAAATGAGTTATACGCTGGATTAGTGGTTAGCATTTCGTCCTTAGCTTAAACGTGGGTACTCAGCGTATTGGTGGAACTTAATTGCACTACGATTACGAGGCCTACTTTGTCAGGGCCAAGGTTTCCTGGTAACCCGATCCAAGAAGATTGACATTTTGTTAGAACCTTTCATGAGAAGCCGTACCGATGGCATCGTAAAAGATGAATCGGGCAAAGCATCTGGATTGATTGTTAAAATCCGCCCATGGCACTCGTCGATACTTTGTTCAGGACCGTCGACAGTGCATCGCAAAAGGCTGTCTTTCTGCTGAAATTCGCATGGCGCGTCCACTCTACATTCAGAAGGTGTTCAGGATTTCGGGCTTTGCTCTCTACGTTTCGGAACGGCATTGGCTGGACTTCGCAGGAGCTGGTGGAATAAAAACGCATCATAAAATATGACTCAGGCAGAATTCTTTAAGATTGGAATAAATAATAATCCAGCACTCAAGGGCAATAGAGGTCGGGTAGGCGAATTCGTGTGTCGCCAGGTTAATGGCGTGACGATTGTTTCACGTCGGCCAAAAAGACCCACTTCGCAATCTGAAGGCCAGCGCAAAACCAGACAACGGTTTCGCCAGG
>JBDSKX010000150.1:0-4021 GCA_039916665.1 Chryseolinea sp.
TTATGACCGGGCAGACGATTATTATTGATGGAGGACAGCTCGCTGGTCAAAAGCCAGGCAATGGAGTAAAGTTGAGAAGTTAATGGTTAATCCCATTTCCACGGCGGTACGGGCTCCTCTTTTAAAGCGGGACCTTAAATTTGCTCAGCATGTGATAAGTTTTTGAACTTTAGTGCGTGAACAATTTGTCGATGTTCTTCTCGGTTTCTTATAACCATCCACGTAATAATTTAATCTTTTTAAAAGTGGTGAAAGAGCCTTCTCCTAATAAACGCGTGAGGAGTCAGAAGGCAACGCAGCTCTCCTTTAATGTGTTTGATTAAGTTCTTTCAGACTAAAAGAATCACTGTCATGAGAGTTTAGTATTTGTTCTTTTGATTTATCACGGTCAATGTTGTTTTTGGTCCGCTTAAGCGGATTATTTGTATACAAAAAAAATGTACATTTGAGTATAAATATAAACTGTACAATTGACACTAATTTACTTCTATTTTTCAATATGCAATTAAAGGCTGCGCGAATATCAACAGAAATTATAAAGCAATCTGATCGGTATATTGCTGGTGGAGTAGTGTCATTAAATCGAAAAGTTAATCCCAATATTGTATTTGGTCACGCAAGGGGTAGCAAACTATATGACGCTGAAGGCAAGGAATATATTGATTATCACGCGGCCTTTGCGCCATTTCTTTTGGGACACAATTTCAAACCGATTAACGATGCTGCTATAGAAGCGTTAAGCAATGGCTGGTCGCTAATGGGTACGGGTACTACGTGGTGGGAGGGCAGATTGGCCGAGTTAATGTGCGAAGTGGTTCCTTCTTTGGAGCTGGTTCAAATTACCAATACTGGAAGTGAGGCTACAGCACATGCTATTCGGTTGAGCCGCGCGTACACCCAACGTGAAGACATTATCGTGACGCTTGGAGGTTATAACGGCTGGCACGATGAAGTGGCACGGTCTGTTATGCCTACGTTGGAAGAGATTGGTGAACGCGTTTCACCAGGGGAATATATTTTTCACGCCATGTCTGCAGGTATTCCAGAGAATACGAAGAGACGCGTGCACGTGGTGAATTTTAATGATTTAGAATCCATTGAATATGTGATGCGAAGAAATCATATTGCGTGCGTATTGACTGAACCTGCATTGCAGAATGTGGGAGTTATAAAAGCCAAGCCTGGTTATCTTCAAGGGTTGATTTCTCTTTGCGAGCAATATGGGTCGGTTTGTATTTTTGATGAAGTGAAAACAGGTTTTCGTACTGGGCTCGGTGGCTATCAAGGCGTTGCCGGTGTTACGCCCCACCTTTCTGTTTTTGGTAAGGCAGTAGCCAATGGTTTTCCACTCGGTGTAATTGGTGGCAAGAGGGAGATCATGGAATTGTTTGCTTCGCCCGATCCCTTGAAACGAGTTTTGATTGCTGGAACATACAACGCACACCCTGTGAACACAGCAGCAGCCATTGCTACTATAGAGTTTCTTAAAAATCCAGAGGTATATAGACGAATTAGCGCTGTTAGTGACCTGTTGTATTCAGGTCTAACACTTCTTTTTAAGGAAAAGGGAAAGCCGTTTGTTCTTTCTAACAATGTATCAGCATTCTGCGTGTATTTCTGCGAAGAACAGCCTCTCGATTTGCACGATATACTTCATCACCACGATTTCGACTTCGACCGAAGGTATCGGCAAGGTTTGATTCAACACGGTGTGTATCATATTCCCCTCCCGTGCAAGCAGGGGTCTGTTAGTTACTCCCACACGGAGGATGATATTTATAAAACGCTCGAAATCACACGTGAAGTGTTGAAAGGAATTTGAGAGCGATGTTCATCTTATTTTCTTTTCAATTTACGAGTGAAAGAATCTGCACCTTCCTTCAATTCTGCAAGAAAAGGTATTTTTCGGATGAAAACCCAGGTGGAGCTTCTGATGTGGTCATCTGAATCAATCAGATTAATGGACGCATAGCACCTGGTGCATAACATCTTTTACAGACCCAGAACTATGGCAAAGTGAGAAAGGGGGAGGCACATATCGATAGTCCATTTCCTAGATCGAACCACGAACGGTCAAAGTAAATGGATTCTTGACTTTTTTGTGAATTCGTTCATTGACCATCATTGCCATGGTTTGTCCCATCAAGAGGAAATCAGTGCTCAGAACGGTTATTCCTCCCGCCAGAATTTCTTTAAAAGGTGAATCATTGTAAGCAATAATCCCAACGTGCTTTCCCAGTTTTAGGTTTTTACAGGACGATTTTTTTATCAGTTCGACGAGGTCTTCATCTTCAATAACGATATACATTTCTCCTGATTTTACTTCGTGGTTACGAATACTATCTCTTATTTCGAACTTAAAAGATTCTTCTTCGCAGAAGTTTTTAAATCCTTCCTTTACTCCGCTGCAGTAATGATTTTCCTTTGGAAACACCAAGATCATTGAATTGTATTTCTTGATTTTCGCGATCCCGGTGTACAATGCCTGATGAATATCTAATTCAAAATCCTCATGAACGCAACCGTAGTTGCCGGTAATTCCCCGCATATCACTGTTCAAAAGGAATAGCCTGTCTTTAGGGATTTTGTTTATGGCTTTTCGAACACTTTCTGTTTCCAGCTGAAGCAACGGCATGATTACGTAATAATCATATTTGCCAAGCCCCTCGATCACAATTTTCTCTAATCGACTACTTTCCGAATCATGGATTTGCAAATCAACATCGATATCCTTTCCAAGCGATTTTGTGAAAGATTTGTAGATCATCTTTTTATGATCACTTAGCTTGTTGAATACGAGTAAAATTCTCCTTTTACCGAAGCGCTCCGTATTTGAAACATAAAATCCCTTACCTCTTACTGGAATTATTATGCCACGTCGGCAGAGTTCTTTAAACGCTTTCTCTACTGTGTCACGCGACAGCATCAGTTCTATACTGGTTTCTGTGATCGAGGGAATACGATCGCCGATCCCCATCTTTCCGTTGGCAATGCAGGACACAACATTTTCGGCAACCTGCTTATATTTTGGAACATTAGACAATTCGTCAATTTCTAATAGGTTGACCGTAAACTGGTCATAGCGATTTTTTTTAGCAATGTTTGTAAACATAATGTTTATCTTAAAGTTTACTAAAAATGGTAAAAGTGTTTACATAAATATATATGAAAGACGTCGATAGTTCAACCGATGCCAGAAACTTCTTCATAAATGAGGATTAAAAAAAAGCCGCTTTTTAAAGCGGCCCTTACACTAAACCCAAATTCTATTTATTATTCAAACTCGGTGTTTTGAGATAGATTCTTGTTTAGATCCAATTCTGACTGGGGAATCGGTTTAACCAAGTTTTTTGGAGTCCAATTCTGGTTTGCCGTAGAACGTCCAAAGTCTATATCTGTTTTGATATTGATTAATTCTGCGCGATGCCAGCGAACCAAATCAAAGTACCTATGGCCCTCGAAGGCGAGTTCTATTCTTCGCTCATGCTGGAGAAATTTGAACATTTGGGCTGCGGATGAACCGGATGATCTGTCTGGAAGAATTGCTCCCGTCGGGTCTGCTCTGCGACGCACTTGATTTATGAGCTCAGCCGCGCCGGCAACGTCATTGTTTCCTAATAATTTGGCTTCCGCCAGCATGAGCAAAATGTCTGCGTATCTAATTACGCGCTCGTCGTTGGTGGTAATGTTTGGTGGAAAACCGTCCAAAGCATCGCCGTTGATGTATTTAGACGGCGTTGATCCAGTGACTGACCATAGAGAATTGAAGATAGTTCCGTCAAATGGATCACCATTAAGATAGATTGACTGGATTCTCCGCGGATCATTTGGCTCGAATTCATTCTGCAAGGGAAGTGTTGCGTGAAAATTCCCATAGCCACCGCCATTTGCACCAGGCGCACAATCGTTGTTGGGTCCACAAGAAGGCCTGAACAAAACAGTTCTCGCCGATCCGGCAGCACCTACGTTTTCATCGTTTGCCGCACCGAAATCAGTCGGCAACCAAGGATTAAAATCGCCT
>JBDSKX010000151.1:0-10405 GCA_039916665.1 Chryseolinea sp.
AAAAGAAAGACATAGATGCCCTCACCATTGCTGCGCCCGATCATTGGCATGCTCCAGCAGCATTGATGGGCGTGAAAGCAGGAAAGCACGTGTATGTTGAAAAACCGTGTTCGCATAATCCTGCTGAAGGCGAAATGCTGGTTGCTGCCGCCACGAAGTATAACAAGCTGATTCAAATGGGTAGCCAGCGCCGGACTTTTCCAAAAGTAATGGAAGCCATGCAGGCACTTAAGGAAGGTGCTATCGGAAGAGTATATTTTGCAAAGGGTTGGTATGCCAATGGAAGGAAACCAATCGGCAAAGGGAAGACGGCAACTCCACCATCAACGCTCGACTTTGATTTATGGCAGGGACCTGCTCCTCGTAGACCATACAAAGACAATCTTGTTCCTTACAATTGGCATTGGTTCTGGAATTGGGGTACTGGTGAAGCGTTGAACAATGGAACGCACGAAATAGATGTTATGCGATGGGGACTCGGAGTTGACTACCCGACAAAAGTTGTTTCAGCAGGCGGACGATTTGCCTACGATGATGATTGGGAAACCCCCGATACTCAAATCATCACGATCGAGTTTCCCAACAAAACAGCAATGACGTGGGAAGGAAGAAGCTGCAATGAATTTCCTGTTGAAGGTGTAGGGCGCGGCACGATTTTCTACGGAGAAAAAGGAACGATGGTAATTCCTGGCGGTGATGACTACAAGATCTATGATCCGGGAAATAAAGTGATCAAAGATGTAAAGACTTCTATTCAACAAGTTGACGCCACGAATACAATGGGTATGGGCGAACAGTTGGATGGTCTGCATCTTAATAACTTCATCGAATCCATCAGAGGTAAAGCAAGACTTACTGCACCAATATCAGAAGGTTATAAGTCGACGTTGTTACCTCAGTTGGGCAACATTGCTTATCGCACAGGAAGAACAATCTACTGTGATCCAACCAACGGCCACATCAAAGACGACAAGGAGGCACAGGCATTATGGAGCAGGACGTATGAAAAAGGTTGGGAGATGAAGCTGTGACGTGCTGAGATCGGAAGGCAGTTGTGATATCGAAATTGATCTGAAATACTTGGCTTAAAGAGTGGCGCATAGCGCAGTGTTGTCCCCACTGCATGCTCTACTGCGACGAAAAAATGTCTAAGCCGAGTCTACACACTTCGCTGCATCTTTGAATTAAGGACGCACCATACATCTCTAAGACCAATTCATGGAGCCGCTATTCTACCGATTCACCTTTCAGTCGCTTCACACAATTGATGACTGAACGATATTGGTGATAATTTGCTTTCCATATATGACCTTTTAATGCAGTCTTCTTATCTGGTTGCTTGTCGAGTCCACCCTCATACCAATCACCATATTCATGATCGATCAGGTAAGTGTCGCAGTAAGACCATAGCTTCAGGAATTTTTCATAGTAATGATGATCATCATCCGGGAAATGATCAGCCATTAGCAATAATGCATTCAATCCTTCAGCTTGCGCCCACCAGTTTTTCGTATCGTGCGTGACGGTGATTCCTGGTTTGCCCTTAAAGTAATAGGCTTCATCATAAAACCCGCCAGCATTATCATCCCAGCAATTGGCCAACGCATGGTCCACCATTTTCTTGGCGATGCGCATCGTGGTTGTATCATTTTTTAATCCGAGAATATGAGACGATTCCAGCATCAGATATGCCGTCTCAACATCGTGACCGGAGGATACGTGATCAAGTCCATGATATTTTAATATGATAGAATCTGCAGAATCGCGGAACGATATTGGTTTCCAGTCTGGCGTGAGAAATAATGTCAGATAACCCTTTGGTGTAACGATAGTGTCCCTGATCAGCAAGAGCATTTCTTCAAGACGTTCCTTTACCAAAGGATCCGGCCAGATCGTGTACAATTCTGTCAGCGCTTCCAGTAAATGAATGGAACTGTTTTGATCCTTATACCCGGTTTCGGCATTGGCGGGCACACTTTTATCTCTTACAACCACAGAACCATCTATCCTTAAATGTTGAAAGTATCCTCTATGGACAGAATCATGGCTGTATTTTTCAATCCAGGCAAAAGTTTTTTTTGCCAGACTCAGCGCCGCAGTATCGCCCGAAGCTTTATAGTATGCCGACAATCCATAAATCGCAAACGCGTTTCCGTAGGCAGTTTTCTCACCCTGACCGCTAGCCTTCGGCTGGCCTTTCTTATCAACCAGCCAATGGAATCCGCCATATTGCTTATCCCACATTTTGTCGCGAAGAAACTCGAAACCATGTCGTGCATCGGTTAAAAAATAGGGAACATCTTTATAGATCTCAGATGCTTTTGAGTTGCTCCAGATGTGACGCGATTGTGATACAATCATTTTATCCTGTTCACCGGTTGGTTTGAAATCGTAAGTGAAAGTGCTTAAGAAGCCACCATCAATGGTATCCAATGATTGAGGGTACCATTTGTCCAAAATTTCTGCACGTGAATGTTTCTCAAAAACTTCTGCAAGTTTGGATTTATCCATCGTGTCTGATGATTTGGGCGGATTGGAACAGGCAGCGGAAACAATAGCAACTGCGATAAGCCGGTAATATTTTGATTTCATAGTAATGTTGAAGTTAGACAAATAGGTGATGCTGGTCACTGTACTTCCATGAATGGATAATCTTTTGTTCTGGCGTTGAGGTGTTTATATTAACAGGGTCATTCTTGTCTGGAAAATCGGAAAATAAATTAAAATATGTGATTGCAATCGTTTTCTCTTTTAATATTTATTAATATAGTTGTAGTAAATACCCTTACCAGGCGCGTGACTTAATGATGGATAAGTTTAAAGCCTACACTGACGACGAGTTACTTGAGCTTTTTCAGGCTGAGAATATATCTGCCTTCGATGAAGTGTATAATCGCTATTGGAAGTCATTGTATTCAGCGTGTTATAAGCGCGTTCAGTCTAGGGAGACAGCGGAAGAAATTGTTCAGGATTTATTTGCGAGTTTGTGGATCAACCGTAATACTATTCGAGTCGCGAATCTTTCGGCTTACCTTTTTGCAGCAATCAAATATAAAGTAATCAATCACATGGCGAGAGAAGTGTCGCGCAAGCGTTACGTTTCCGATCAAGCCAATGTGATAACAAATGATAATTCAACAGAAGAATCAGTATTCCTGAACGATTTCCATCAAGCCCTCGAGCGCGAGATCGAAAAGCTTCCTGCAAAGCGACAAATGATTTTCAGACTTCATAAGAATGAACATCTGAGTATGAAACAAGTTGCCTCCCGCATGGGCATATCTGAAAAAACGGTTGAAAATCAATACGGAAAGGCACTTAAGGTGTTGAAGGTGAACCTCAAACACTTCACACTTTCAGTATTCCTCCTCGCCCATGACTTCTTATCTGAAGGTTTCTAACACTGCTTTCCCAAGGCATTTAGTTCATTTCTAAAACTTTTTTTTAAAACGAGTGGGGGTTTTCCCTGCTTAGACGGACTATAGTACAATCGGTGTATCAAACGATTGATGTACTGCTTTACCTAACCTATCGATGAATAACAGGGAACTGATCCGCTTGCTTGATAAATACTCCAGAGGAGAATGCACCGAAGATGAGCAAGCGTCCCTTGAGCACTGGTATTTAATGCTCGAGAAAAACCCGGACGACTCCAGGCTTTTTGACCCGCAACAGGAATCCCTGTTGGCGCAGAAAATGTTGAGGTCCATCAAGGCCCGGGTTCTGCAGAAGGAATCCAAATTCGGTCCTTTCCATTTCCGCATTCTCATCAGGATTGCGGCCTCTTTGCTTATCGTTGCGATCATCGGAGGCGCTCTGTTTTATTATAGGACGCCTATTGGATCAAAGTCACAACAGCTCACATTCAGTAGCACAAGCCCCTCAGTTTTTGTGCAAAACACTTCATCCTCTCCAAAGCGTTATGCTTTATCGGATGGAACAGTTGTAATCCTTCAACCAAAGGGCGGGCTTACTTATCCTCCTGCATTTGACATCGCTTCCAGAAAAGTACAGCTCACAGGTGAAGCTTTCTTCGATGTGGCCAAAGACAGCGCAAGGCCATTCATTATCGCCACTAACAATATCACGGTTCGTGTACTTGGCACAAGTTTCAATGTAAAATCATATGAAGGTGCTGCAGAAGCCGTGGTGGCTGTAAAGTCTGGAAAGGTATCGGTTAAACGTCCGCAACATCATCCCGACGGAAGAGATGAAGTTATCCTGACACCCAATCAGGAGGTAATTTATAACACAGCCAATGAAAAATTCCAGAGGAAGATCGTCGCGACGCCGTTGATCATACTGGCAAAACCAACACTGTTTGAAATGCAGTACGATGAAACACCCGTCGATAAAATATTTGAGGTGCTGGAAGAGAACTATGGTATCGACATCATTTATGATAGTAAGATTCTATCATCATGTACGCTTACCACATCAATGTCTGAAGAAGGATTCTATGAAAGAATAAAAATCATTTGTGAAGCGATCGGTGCGCGATATGAAATGCACGATGGAGGCATCGTGATCAAGAGCTCAGGATGTCAGTAAAAAAAATGGAATAAACCCCAACCTCAAACCCCAAAACTAACCTATGCATTAGACACATACCAACCCATTAAAAAATTTGGGTCGACAATGCTGGAACCATTATCGACCCGTCGTGACCATCCCCGTGAGGGGCGGCACCTAGTTTTTGCCCTTAAAAACAAACAAAAACATTACAAATTATGAAGAATAAACCTAAACCTATTCTAAATGGATTGCTATTCTTTATGAAAATCACGCTGATTCAGATGCTTATTACCGGAACGTCAATAATGATGGCGTATGCGGTGAATACGAGCGGTCAGGAGGTCATGGAGCGCAAGCTGACCCTTCAGACTGAAAATGCTGACGTGAAGATCGTATTAGGAGAAATTGAAAAGAGAATCGATGTGAAATTCACTTATCGCCCGAGAATAATTAAAGGCCATGATAAGATTTCAATTGATGTCACGGAGTCACCGTTGCACGATGTGCTTTCTCAGGTCTTCGGCCCCTCCATGAAATATGAGGTGATCGGAAAACAGATCGTCTTAAAGCCCGTATTCGAAAACCGAGTATTCGACGATACACCCGAAGTTACTACCTACAAGGCCGCCGTGTCTATTTCCGGACGCGTAACGGATGAAACAGATTCTCCTTTACCAGGGGTTAACGTTCTCGTAAAAGGTACGACCAATGGAACGACTACGGATGCTGATGGTAAATACACTTTAAGCGTAGAGAATGAAAGCAGCGTATTGGTCTTCAGTTTTATCGGATATACTTCTCAGGAAGTTGTCGTCGGATCACAATCGACAATGAATGTCAAATTGGCTCAGGATATCAAATCATTGCAGGAAATTGTCGTTGTGGGATATGGTGAACAAAAGAAGATTACCGTTACGGGATCAGTCGTTGCAGTTCAGGGAGCAGATCTTGTAAAATCTCCTGCTGTCGACCTTTCTAATTCATTTGCTGGACGTCTCGCCGGTGTTGTCGCTGTTCAAACCAGTGGTGAACCTGGTAACGATGGCTCTACAATACGTATCCGCGGTGTAAATACAATGGGGAATACTTCTCCTCTGGTGGTTATCGATGGTATCCCTGATCGCGATGGCGGCTTGAATCGCCTGGCACCCCAGGATGTAGAGTCGATCTCCGTTTTGAAAGATGCTTCATCGGCTATCTACGGAGCTCGCGCCGCGAACGGTGTTATCCTCGTAACCACGAAACGTGGTAAATCAGGAACGCCTCAGGTTTCTTATGATTTCAATCAAGGCTGGGCACAACCAACACGTATTCCGCAGATGTCGAGTGCCTCACAGTACGCGGCGATCATGAATGAAATTCCAATCTATAAAAATATTCCTTCCAACGAATGGTCAGCTGCCTGGCAGGGCATTCAGCAGAACGGAACATTTACATCGACCGGTGGAACAACACTCAATGCGAACTTTAGCCCCACAGATGTACAGAAATATAAAGACGGTTCTGATCCCTGGGGACATCCAAACACAGATTGGTTTGCCGATGCATTCAAGAAATGGTCACCGCAGTCCCGTCACAATATTCAGATCAGCGGAGGCAACGAGAATGTAAAGTATCTCTCATCTATTGGCTTCGTAAACCAGGATGCCTACTATAGAAATTCGGCGACGTATTATAAACAATACAACTTCCGCATCAACCTCGATGCCAAGATCAACAAGTACATCAATACAAGTCTTGGTATCATGGCGCGTGAAGAAGATCGTAACTATCCAACGCAGGATGCTGGTTCGATTTTCCGCATGCTCATGCGCGGACGCCCCACTGAACCTGAAGTGTGGCCGAACGGCTTGCCTGGTCCTGATATTGAAAATGGTCAGAACCCTTACGTGATCACAACCAATGCAACGGGTTATCAAAAGACACCCAAGGATTTCTTGCAGAGCAACGCAAAAATTGAGATCACTAATCCTTGGATCAAAGGTCTGAAACTTACTTTGATGGGATCTGCTGACAAGACAATTGAACGTTCAAAGAAATTTGAAACTCCCTGGTATCTCTACACCTGGGACAAGACAAGCTTTGAAACTGATGGCGTGACGCCAAAGTTGACGAAAGCTTTGCGTTCAACCTTTACGGATGCAAGACTAACAGAAAGTTCCGGTTCAGTATTGAATACCAACCTGACCGGTATGTTGAATTACGATCGTAGTTTTGGTGATCACACAATCGGTATCCTCGTCGGTACCACACGCGAAACGTTTAAAGGCGATAACGTAAGTGCTTACCGTCGCGATTACATTTCGACTGCATTGGATCAACCTTTCTTTGGCGGTACAACGCAACTTATCACCGGTGGAGCTGATACCCGTTACACATATAACCGCGCGCGTTTGGGATATTATGGACGTGTCACTTACAACTACCAGGAGAAGTATCTTGCTGAATTTGTATGGCGCCGCGATGGTTCATCGTTCTTTCCTAAATCGGATCGCTTTGGATTTTTCCCAGGACTGTTGCTAGGATGGAATATTTCCAACGAAGATTTCTTCCAGTCCAATGTCCCAATCTTCAATTTCTTGAAGTTGCGCGGATCCTATGGTCAGATGGGTGGAGATCAGATCTACAAGCCTAACCCGGACGGCACCGCTTCCGATGTGCTGATGGAATACGCATTCTTGTCGCTATACCAACCATCAACCTATCCGATCAATGGCGCTGTCGCTACAACATTGACGGAAGCCATCGCACCTAATTCGAACTTTACATGGGAGGTTTCTAACAACGCCAATATTGGAATTGAGGGAACAATGTTGAATCATAAGTTTGATTTCACGCTGGAATATTTCAATAACCAACGTAGTCGAATGTTGATCTACCGTCAAGGCTCCACGCCGGAAACCAGTGGCCTCGCCGGTGGTAATGGATATTCCAATAAGCTTCCGCCAGTAAACGCCGGAAAAATGGAAAACAAAGGATTTGAATTCACTTTGGGATACAACGGACAGACTAGTGGTTTCACATACAGATTTGGTGTAAATGCCGGTTACAACAAGAACAAGGTGATTTACATGGATGAAGTATCCGCTGCACCATCTTATCAGTGGCAAACTGGTCATCAGCTTAACGCGTATCTCGCCTACAAGTCTGACGGAGCATTCCTGAACCAGGCTGAGATCGACCAGGAACAACTGGACTATTCTGCGGTTACGTCAAAGCTTCTTCCTGGCGATATGAAATTTGTTGATGTCAATGGGGATGGCAAGATCAATGCCGATGATAAGACAAGGCTCAAGCAATCTGTTACTCCTAATTTTAACTATGGGATTACGATGAACTTCCAGTACAAGAACTTTGATTTGTCGATTCTATTCCAGGGAGCCGCAGGTGCAAAACTTCCATTTGGAACGGAATCGGGAGATATCGGAAACTACCTGAAGTACAGCTACGATCACCGTTGGACAATTGACAATCCAAGTACCGTAAACCCAAGGCTCGCGATCAGAAATGATACTTACTACACGGGTGGTGAATACGCAAGAAACTCGTACTACCTGTATAGCAAAAATTATCTCAGGTTGAAGAATGTGGAATTGGGATACAATGTTCCTGCTGCGTTAACTGGCAAAATAGGTTTGAATGGTTTGAGGATCTACGTCAATGGACTGAACCTGATCACCTGGGATAAATACAAGATATTCGATCCTGAGACTACAAACGGTGCAGGATCATACTATCCGCAGGCGCGCGTTATTAACACTGGAATTCGCATAACATTTTAACCGAACGATTATGAAGAAGATTGTTAGAATGATATTAGTGACATGCATGCTATTTGCTCCCTTCGCCTGTAACAAGGACTTTCTGGATACCAAGCCAACGGGTAGCTTAGCGTCAAGTATTACGTGGCAGGACGGAGCTTTGTCTCAGGCTTTTGTTTTTGGTATTTATTCATACTTGGGATATGGTGGGTTTGAAGAGCAAATGCTTGCGGCTTATACCGATGAAGCGATGTTCACCCACGCCGGAAGAAGTATCAATACTTTCACGGAGGGGAATGAAAGTCCGTCAAGCTTGGCATGGATCAGTAACACCTATGGCTGGGGCGCAATGTATACTGCTATCCGGGCTGCCAATACAGCGATACAGAATTTGCCTGAAGCAACCTTTACGGATGTTGATAAAGACAGACTGCTTGGCGAAACTTACTTCTTGCGTGCTTACTACTACCAACAATTACTACGTTTTTATGGTGGTGTACCGATCGTTGACAAAGTTTATGCGCTAACGGATGATTTTTCAATTGCGAGAAATACATATGAAGAGTGCGTCAATTTCATTCTCGCGGATTGTGAAAAAGCTGCAACTTTACTAGAAGGCAAAACCGTTACTCCGGGAAGAGCGAACAAGCTTTCGGCGCTGGCCTTAAAGGCACGTGTATTGTTGTACGCAGCAAGTGATTTGCACGATATGCCAACCGCGTCATCCAAGTCTCCAACGATCTCTGGTTTCGCGGAAAAAGCATTCTTGGGATATATAGCTGGCGATAGAGCATCGCGTTGGACTGCAGCAAGAGATGCGGCAAAAGCTGTATTGGATCTGGGAACTGGTTATAAGCTTACGCTCGTGGCGCCAGCATCTGCTCAAGACGGTGAAGCAAATTATGTCTCTTTGTCAATGGGTGGCGGTAGCGGCGTCGCAGATGTCGCAGCCGGTGCTGAGTTGATTTTTCAGAGAACACAAACGCCATTGTATACTGTGGAAAATAACTGGCCTTTGGGTGGAATTCACTTCGGTATTAACAATGGTCCCAATGGTTACCACAACTGGGCAGGCAACACACCCATCCAGCAATTGGTGGACGACTATGAAATGATGGATGGAACAAAGTTCGACTGGAATAATCCGACACACGCTGCTCAACCTTACGTCAACCGTGATCCACGTCTTTATGCTACTGTCTTATTTGATGGTGCTTCGTGGAAACCTCGTCCTACTGATGTCGCAGCGATCGACCCTGTTAATCAGATTCAAACCGGATATTACGATGATGGTGCCGGTGGCCGGATCAACGGTGTGGACACACGCGAATCTGCAGTGGAGAACTGGAACGGAAGCCGGACACACTACTATGTACGTAAATTTATCGATCCCAATCCTACTGTTGTAGAAAATCAATCTGGTTCACAAGTTATTCCATGGCCATTTTTCCGCTATACTGAAGCTGTTCTGAATTACGCGGAAGCGTCAATAGAACTCGGTGATGAACTCGAAGCCAAGCTATGGTTGAACAAAATTCGTTTCCGTGTCGGCATGCCTGCCATAACTGAATCTGGCGCAGCTTTAGTTGCACGGTATCGTAATGAACGTCGCATCGAACTAGCCTACGAAGAACATCGCTACCATGATGCAAGACGCTGGATGATCGCTGCAGAAACGCTGGGTCGTGGTATTAAGGATATTCACGTTGATGCTGTTCTCAAACCAGGACAATCAGCAAATATTCCATACCGATATGACCAGGGAAAATATAAGTACACCTACACGGTGGAGGATAATACATCCAACGAAACTAGGACATGGAAGGATAAAATGTATTTCCGACCCATCTCTAGAGACGAAGTAAATAAGAATGATAAACTAATGGGGCACAACAATCCCGGATACGAATAAGTCTACACGCTACCCTTAAACCGAGGAATCTATCCTGTAGCAATGCAGGGTAGATTCCTTTTATGTTAATTAGAAGTCTTAAGATCAGTACATGCGAAGCCACATCTCATTCACAATTCTTCTTGCTTTGTTATTATGGCGTTGCTCCGCGGATAGGCCAAAAGAAGATATAACTCCGGAACCTGGCGCTTTGGTAAAAAATCAGAATACCTTGTTC
>JBDSKX010000152.1:0-25830 GCA_039916665.1 Chryseolinea sp.
CAGGCCGGACGCCATCAGGCGGACTACCTGGGGTTACGGATGTCACGTTATTTCCGGTAACCCTGAAGGGGTTGGCATCTCGACGCAATTGAATAACTGATAATCTTCAAACTAACAACTTTCCTGATTAAGTCATTCTCATCAAGCATTTGAAATACCTTGAGATTAAAACGTTATGCCACAATCATTCGTACAAAACTTCGCTCACCTTGTATTTTCAACAAAACACAGATTACCATTGATAACCTCAGATATTGAAACATCACTTCATAAATACCTGACAGCAACCTGCCTGAATTTGAATTGCTATCCGAAAAGGATAGGCGGTTACAACGACCACGTTCATATACTCTGCGACATCAACAAGAATATGCTTGTAACAGATTTTGTAAAAGAGGTTAAACAATCATCTTCAAAATGGATGAAGGCAACGCATTCCAGACGAACTTTCTATTGGCAGGCAGGGTATGCATCTTTCTCAGTTGGATACTCAGACATTGGATCCGTTGTCAATTACATTGATGTGCAACACGATCATCACAGAAAGGAAACATTTCAGGACGAGGTTCGCAGATTTCTGTTCGTCCATGACATACCATTCGATGAACGATATATGTGGGATTAGATTTGATACCCACGGAATTTTTTAAGAAGCTTCGTCTTGAATATCGTGTGCACCGTTGCGCGCGTGAACGATTCATTCTCATAGTTTATAAATCATCGCGCGCGCGGAATAATCCAAGCTCATTATTCCCCAGGTAGTTCGCCTGATGGCGTCCGACCTGGGGTCTATTTTTGTTCTTAGTGATAATGTCGTTGACTTCAGTTTTACATTTTACGCTTTTCACCAATACAAAATTAAAGTTGATTCCAGAATCAAAATGAAACCGCATAATGTAAAACAATAAATATAAAAATCAATGTCGTTTAGTTAAGCTAAACGCTTGCTTTGAATTGCCCCAAAGGGGCTTCACGTTGTAGCCCCAGGTCGGACGCCATCAGGCGGACTACCTGGGGAATAATGGGTTTGGGTAGTTCGCGCGCGATTGATTTATAAATATCAAAATGAATCGTTCACGCGCGCAACGGCACACACGATATTCAAGACGCAAAAGTTTTGTACGAATGATTGTGGCATAACGTTTTAATGTGAAAGTATTTCAAATGCTGATGTTATCCTTGATGATTAATGGCTTCATCAGGAAAGTTGTTAATTTGAAGATCAACAGTTATTCAATTGCGTCGAGATGCCAACCCTTTCAGGGTACCGGAAATACCGTGACATTCGTAGCCCCAGGTAGTCCGCCTGATGGCGTCCAACCTGGGGCTACAGTATAATGCCCCTTTGCGGCAATTCAAAGCAAGCGTTTGGCTTAACTAAACGACATTGAATGGTAAATGGAAAATGTCTGTCTTACCATGACATCTTTTTTTTCTTGCGCTTGCGCAGGTTTCATTTACAATTCACAATTATTCTCAACTGTAAGTCCGATCATGTGATCGTTTGTCGTCCCACTCTTTTGTTGGCGCGAAATAAGATGAGTCGGATGCATGAAGGTGCTTTTTCACCTCTTCATCGACCAGTTCAATACCGAGGCCAGGTGCTGCCAATGGAACCGTAGCGTAACCCTTTTCGATGAGCTTGCGGCCATCTGTTGTTTTCACGAGTCCCTCCCACCACGGAACATCGACTGAATGGTGTTCAAGCGCCAGGAAGTTTTGAGTTGCTGCAGCACAATGGACGTTGGCCATGAAAGATATTGGCGTACCAGCCTGGTGCATTGCCATCGATATACCCTTCTCCTCGGCGTAGTCACCGATACGTTTTGTTTCCAGTAATCCTCCGGAAGAAACCAAATCCGGGTGAATAATATCAACAGCATGCTGATCGATCAACGGTTTAAAGTACTCTAAGGTAAAGATATCTTCACCCGTGGTGGTTGGAGTTTCAATAGCATCTGTTATTGCTTTGTGTTGCTCTGTATATTGCCATGGCACCATATCTTCAAGCCATGCTAGTCTGTATTTGTCCAACGCCTTGCCTAGACGAATACAATTGTTGACATCAAAGTGACCATAGTGATCTGTTGACAGCGGGATCTCATAACCCACCATGCTTCTCACATTCTCAACGATCTTTGCCAGTTCCTCTAATCCTTTTTCAGTGATCTGAATTCCTGTAAAAGGGTGTCTTGTGTTTGCATAAGACATGTAATCTCCCTGCCATTGACTCGGGCTTTCCTTAAAAATTTTTGGATTGACGAGTGCTCCCGGTATATTTCTGAGCTCACCAATCGAAACATCCATCTTCAGCCAGGAGTAACCTTGTGTCTCGGTGCGAAATTTAATAAGCTTCATTTGTTCTTCAGGACTTTTTGCTTCCGGCGTATCCGCATATATCCTGATCGAGTCGCGATACCTTCCACCCAATAATTGCCACGCCGGCACATTATATGCTTTTCCGCAAAGATCCCACAACGCCATCTCTACAGCACAGACACCACCCGCCTGACGCGCCTGGCCACCGAACTGTTTGATCATCTTAAATATCTTTTCAACGTTACAGGGATTTTCTCCGAGAATACGGCTTTTCAACATAAGGGCATATCGTACATCGGCCCCATCCCGAACTTCACCAAGACCATAAATTCCCTGGTTCGTATCGATTCGGATGATTGCCGTACGACCCATTACAGCGGTTACCGCGTATCTCAGGTCAGTGATCTTCAATTCAGAAGGATTAGATGCTTTATTGACTTTGGAAGTTGACTGAGCAATTGTATCTTCTACAGTCATACCCATCAAAGTGCCAAGTGTCATACCGCCCAGCGCGGTCTTCTTCAGGAAACTTCTTCTGTTATCTTTCGTTTCCGGGCTATCGATCTCCGCCTGACGGTCGGCTGCCGCCTTAGCTTCACGATCTTTGTTTTGCCGGATAATTTGCTGCATTACGCTTTTCATGATGATAAAAGTTAGAGTGATTAAGGTTGAATGTGTATTGATCAGTAATTCCGTTCCTTCAGGAAGTCGTCGAGTTCTTTCTTGGTCATTGGCAATTTTCCAGGATAGTGATTTACCCAATCCAGAAAATCCTTCTTGATCGCTTCGGTCCATTCACTGTCAATTTCACCTGCGAGATACTTCTTTTCTCTAAGGCGCAGGTGACCGAACTGATCGCGAAGCGCGGTGACTTCAGCAGTGATCACCAGGTTCTCGGCCAGATGTGCAGGAATAAATACCGTCCCATATTTTTTAGCAAGAACAACGTCGCCTGGCAACACCGTTGCGCGACCTACACGAATGGGAGCATTGATACTTGTTAACATCATTTGATTGATATAAGATGGGTCCTGTCCTTTGATCCAGGCATTAAAGCCCTTAATTTCTTCCAATCCTTCCTGATCACGAACGGAGCCGTAGAATATTACGCCACGCTGAGACTTGGCGAAAATCGAATTGCCAAGATTGTCACCGATGAGTGTTCCATCGGCAATTTTTCCATAGCCATCGGCAACGTAAACATCTCCGGTTGTCAGGATGTCTATAGGCCATGAGTTGGTTCCACCCTTTTGTGCGCGATTCTCAATTTTACCCTGATCCTTTACCTGGTTCTGCAAGTCAGGACGCAACGGCATATACTGCGCGGTAACAACTCTTCCCGTCATTGCGCTATCGGGCCATATCACCTGCCACTCTCCTTCAAACTGATTATTGTAGCCTTTATTTCGAAGCACGCCCCACGCCTCTTCTATTGAGATGTTCTTTAGGCGCGCGAGGATAGCGTCTGAAACTTTCGGCCGTCCGTCGGGCGAGCGTTCACCTTTCCATTCTGATGTAAGCGCTTTGATGTACTCCGGGGAGGAGCCAACACGCTGTCCAAATGCTACTATGCTACACATTATGGCCGCATAGACCAGTATTCCTTTTTTAATCATTATACAGTGAATTTATGTTTACTATTTTGTTTGATTCATGCGTATAGGCCCAACGTTATTCCGAAATAAAAAGCCTGTATGTACATTTATCAGGGCCTGATGATCGTGCCATCGCGTTTCCTGACCTGCCAGTTCGACTTCGTACCAATAGGATATTTTGCCGCCTCTTTTTCGTTGATGTCCACTCCCAGACCCGGCACTTCATTGACTGACATGTAGCCATTATTCATCGTCGGGCATCCACTAAAAACTTCAAGCATCTTGTCAGAGAAACTTACGGCTTCCTGAATACCAAAGTTCCAGATCGCAAGATCGATATGCGCGTGTGCCGCATGACCAACAGGCGAAACATCACCCGGTCCATGCCATGCCGTCCTTATATTAAACCACTCACCAAGGCGGGCCACCTTCATCGCCGGCGTAATCCCTCCTATCTGAGATACATGTACCCTGATAAAATCAAACCATTGATTAACCATAGGCAACTTAAATTCATTGATGTTATTAAACAATTCACCCATAGCAATAGGGACAGTAGAGCTCGCACGAAGTTGTTTGAACCATTCCATATTCTCAGGAGAAAACGGGTCTTCTATGAAGAATGGGTTATACTCGTCAAGCTTTTTAATCATATTAATAGCATCCATCGGCTGAACGCGTTCATGTACATCATGCAGCAGCTCAACTTCTTCTCCACAGCGCTTGCGCACCATCTCAAACATCTTTGGCACTGATTTAAGATACACCCGCTCATTCATGAAATTGTCGGTCTCACCGCCAAAGCCTGCTTGTTTAAAATCGGGCTTTTCGTTTATACTTCCGACTGCACCATAGCCACCCTGTTGTATACGGACATATTTAAAACCGCGCGCCATGATTTTCAAGGCATCATCCGCGACTTCTTCAGGTGTATTTCCCTGTGCATGCGTATAGCACGGAATTGCAAATCTTGATTTACCACCTAGCAGCTGGTAAACCGGCATGTTTGCACGCTTCCCCTTAATATCCCAGAGCGCTTCATCAAGGCCACTGATGGCATTGTTCAGAACCGGGCCGTTGCGCCAGTAAGAGCTGACATAAACAGATTGCCACATATCTTCAATATTGTCGACGTCTTTGCCGACACAAAACTCATTGAGATAAGTGTTGATGGCCGTCACCACGGCTACAGCGCGCTGCGTAAACGTTGCGCACCCTAACCCGTACAGTCCTGGTTCAGTCGTTTCAACCTTAACAACGATAAGGTTAGAACCCTGCGGCGCTGTTGCGATCGCTTTTACACTTTTGATTTTTACAGTTGGAAGACCTTTGGCGTAGCCTGGTATAGTCTTGTCTTTGGCCGTTGAATCTGTCACCCCAAGCATGGACATCAATCCGGTCGCCGAAGTGATTCCCAGCATTTTAAGAGTGTCACGCCTGCTGGCGAGAAAGTTTTCCCGGGAACGCTCCATAGTACTGTAATGGGTTTGATGGTTGATTAAAAATAACCATAAAGCAAACGATAGTTATCGATCTTTTGTAAAAGCGCGTGAAAGTGATACGAATGGTAGCGGCGTTATGAGTTATGAGTTCAAGTGCTACGGTATTGCCCGTCCGTTGGGCAAATGGCTAACATGCTTCGCATTTTTTCAAGAAATGGATATTGTGCAGGCTAAATTTGAACAAGGTGATTGTGGAATTTGTTTTATGGTGGTTAGTGTTAAATTCAAGTTATATGGCCAGGGCAACCAAGTTGATCATAAGCTATTTAAGAGATACCGCAGCAGCCCTTTCCTCTGCCAACGATTACCAATGGGGACATATGGGGTCTTGTAACTGCGGATTTCTTGCGCAACAAATCTCTAAGATCGAAAAGCGCGACATTCATCGTTATGCCATGCAAAGGCATGGAGACTGGTCGGAACAACTCAATGACTACTGTGCTACGAGTGGATTGGAAATGGATTCACTCATCTCGATGATGCTCACCACTGGGTTTGACTCTGATGATCTGCGGCATCTTGAAAAACTTTCTGATCCTGAGATTCTTCGAACACTATTCGCAGAACACCAGTATTTGAGACATAATGTAAAATCTGACGTAATCTTATATCTCAACGGCTGGGCTGACAACCTGGAGGCTGAAATGGCTGTTGATGAAATCAGGACAAAAGTGGTTTTAAGAGCATTGCAGATTAGTTATGCGTCGTGATTTATTGCTTTAGGAGTGGCAAATAGAAATGAAGACAGTCCTTCGCCGCATTATTCTGATTGACAAACCTGAACCAAAGCTTTAGTCTCGCCTCTTGTTCGAATCCAGCTTTCAACAATACTTTTGCCGACGCAACATTATCGGCATCGACGAAAGATTGGATGCGATAGACGTCTTCCATCTCCTTCGCGAGCGACGTCACGGTCTTGCAAGCCTCTGTCGCATAGCCTTTATTCCAATGAAGCGGACCGAGGATGTACCCGACCTGTAGTTTGCCACCATCATTCACTACGCCGAAACCACCGATCATGCGATCATTTTCGCGTAACCGGATTGCAAAAGAAAAGTCGGTTCCGTTGTGCCATGCCGCTTTAGCATATTTCAGAAACGCTTTCGTATCGGTTATGCTCGTATGAGTCGGCCACGAAATAAAGGTCGTAGCTTCGGGTTTGCTGGCGTAGGTAAAGAATATTTCTTCCGCGTCTTCGTACTTTAGACGCCGAAGCGTCAGCCGTTCAGTTAATATTACGCTTGGAAACGTCAATGATACCATGTCTTAAAGAAACGTGAAATGGCTAAAGACAGCAATATCGTTCATCAATATTTCAAAAAAGCATTTGAGGGGTCCACGATCCTTGTCAGGGTTAATCCGCTGCAATTCAAGGGTATCGAACTGACTATCTTCGGCGATGGCCAGATTGAGAAAAGGGAACTTGAGTTTGATGAGGGTATACTGGACGACCTTGCTGTAGACGGATTTGAAGCTGCCAGCCCTATGGAGTTCAATTTATATCTCAGCGGATTGTTATAGAAAGTTAATTGCCCATATCAGGTTCACGTGTATATTTGCATTGGCAAATCGGCACGACCAGCTCCTGCTGAACTCCCCCAGGATCGGAAGGTAGCAAGGGTAAGTGGTTGAAGCGGTGCGATGTTCGGTTTGCCATTTTTTACCCTCCCTAATATCCATCTATCGGACGGATAATTACCGATTCAAGCAAATACTGATTAAATTGCCAGATCGAATTCAAAGCAGCTTAAGCTGATTTACGCTGCCAGAAATTAACAAAAGCTATAAATACTAAAACAATGAAGTTCTTTATTGACACCGCAAATCTTAATGAAATTAGAGAAGCATACGATCTTGGAGTATTGGATGGCGTAACGACCAACCCATCTCTGATGGCCAAAGAAGGAATATCGGGCGCCGAAAATATTCGCGCGCACTACAAAGCGATCTGCAAAATTGTCGATGCCAACGTGAGCGCTGAAGTCATTGCCACTGACTTCGAAAATATCATGAAAGAAGGACGGGAACTGGCCAAAATCGACGATAAGATTGTGGTGAAAGTTCCTATGATCAAAGACGGTGTTAAAGCGATTAAAAAGTTTTCCAGCGAAGGTATCAGAACGAACTGTACTTTAATCTTTTCAGCAGGTCAGGCAATTCTTGCTGCCAAGGCAGGCGCAGGTTACGTCTCTCCATTTATCGGAAGACTTGACGATATCGGATCTGATGGCATGGATCTGATCGCTCAAATCGTGAACATCTTTAACAACTATGGCTTCGAAACAGAAATTCTGGCGGCATCGGTACGGCATACTATTCACCTGCTTCAATGTGCTGAACTGGGTGCTGACGTCGTCACTTGCCCACTGAACGTAATCACAGGTCTGTTGAAACATCCACTGACTGACGCCGGACTTGCCAAGTTCCTGGCGGACTATAAAAAAGTAAACGGATAATCGTTGTTGATCCATAACTTCAAAGACAAACATACCCATGTTTTCTACGGACCCTGTTGTCTGCGTTAAGGATGCGAGCATCTTTCAGGAACACAATACAATACTCAATAATATCAGCTTTGATATTCAGAAGGGAGAGTTTGTTTACCTGGTAGGCAGGACAGGAAGTGGAAAATCCTCTTTGCTCAAGACACTATATGCTGATCTACCGTTACGCATCGGAGACGTAACGGTAGCAGGCTTTAACATCGGTGGTTTAAAACTAAATGAAGTCCCCCTCCTCCGCCGAAAGCTTGGTATTATCTTCCAGGACTTCCAATTGTTCAACGATCGAACGGTTGGTGATAATCTTATGTTCGTGATGAAAGCCACGGGTTGGAGTGACAACGTGAAAATGCGTTCCAGACTATCTGAAGTGCTGATGCAAGTTGGTCTAGGGTCTGTTGAAAAGAAAGTTCCATATCAACTATCGGGTGGTGAGCAACAACGCGTAGTGATAGCCCGGGCGTTGATTAATGAGCCACAAATCCTAATTGCCGATGAACCGACTGGAAATCTGGATCCTGAAGTTGCTCATGGGATCATGAAGATTTTCCAACAGATCAATAATAGCGGAACTGCGGTATTTATGGCTACGCATAGTTACGGACTGATCAAGAAATTCCCTGCGAGAGTACTTAAATGTGAAGACGGAAAAGTGTTCGATTCTTCTGATGCGCCGTTCGAACTCACAACCGAATACTAGAAAGTTAGGAGTGAGTTGACGCATGCTACTGATTGCGTCTGGCTTTGCGATATGTGCTACTTATAATATTCTCAAGTTAACTTCTTCAACAAATTAAGCTTAACTAAACCAAGCGTTAAGACGTCGCGATACGTAAGGTCAGAGCACAACACATCACTCCTATCTCCTAGCGCTTACTTCAGTTCGTATGTGATTTCAAGAATTTTAATCACCTCGCCTGCTCTATTCGTGATCGGTGAGAATGCTGAGCGAACACGTATTACTTCGCCTTTCCTGTTAAGCCTTGTAAATGTTCCTTTCTTAGGGAAGCCGCCTGAAAGGTCTCTCCAGAACTGGCGATACTCTTCGCTAGTCTTCTCTTCTTTGGTTGCAAAAATCCGATGGTGCTCACCAACGACGTCATCCTGCGTGTAGCCGAACAGGTCGAGGATGTTACTGTTAACTTTTGTCAATGTACCCTCGATGTTGTATTCTGCCACAGCCAATGAACTATCTATTGCTGATAATGTGCTGTCTGTCTCCGACTGGCTACGCTGCATTTCTTCCTGGGTGGCCTGGAGCTCTTCCATATTCTGGCGCATTTCTTCTTCCTGCGCGCGCATCTGCTCAGTCATCTCTTGCGACTCCTCCAAGAGGTTTTGGGTACGCGCATTGATCTTCACCGACGATATTGTAGAAGCAATGCTTTCAGCAATCTTCTGCACAAATTCCATCTCGAAATCCTGGAAGTTGTTAAATGATGCGATCTCGACTACTCCAAAGATCTGATCATTTACTTTCAAAGGAACGATCAATACACTTGTAGGGTTTGCATCTCCCAATCCTGATGTGATCTTGATATAATTTTGTGGTACATCGGTAAGATAAACTATGTCACCTTCCTGCCAAGCCTGGCCGGCGAGACCTTCACCTTTATGTATTTTCTGATTAAGAAATTTCTTTTTATCCCATGCATAACATGCCTTCATCGACATCGTCGGTTCTTCTCCGGCCTCGATGTCATCTATGATATAAATTGCACCTTGATTGGCTTTCAAATACTTTACCAGATTTCCGACAATTTCGTCGGCAAGTTTGTTAAGATCATTGGTATTCGTCCGAAGGATCTCTCCGAACTTTGCCATACCCTCTGTTGCCCAATTTCGTTTTTTATCGTCTTCAGCAACCTTATGAAGGTTGTTACGCATGTTAATCAATGCGTTTCCGAGGACGTCGTGTTCACTCAATGGTTTGAATTCGGAGTTATATTTTCCATTACCGATATTCTCAGCAAAAAGTGTTGTTGCCTTAAGCCCCATGACCAGGTTATCCATCGCATTGGACATCTCACCGATCTCATCAGAGCTGGCAGTGGTTTGTTTCTCTTCTACCAGTTCACCCTTACCAAGTTTGACCACTACATTCTTCAGGAAGTTAACAGGCTTGGTAATAGATCGCATCAGCAAAATGGCACTCATCAAGCCAATCACTATAATGATTGCACCCAGGATCAAGGTATAGTTACCCAGACTGCGGACCGACTCTATAATATCGATATCGGACTTAACTGTAACTTCATTTTGCTTTGCGTTGATTCTATTCAGCCTGGCAATAAGGTCAGAAGCGCGCGGAATGATCTGACTCTCGACAGCATCCTCTGCTAATAATTTTGTTAATGGATCTTCATAGTTTTCAAACGACTGAAGATTCGCCATGATCGACTGCTTTTGAACATTTAGCAACGTGTCGAACTTGAGGAACACAGTGTCCATCCACAATCGTTGACTGTCGCTTTCCCAGGTGGTCATTAGTCCGGAAAGTGTTTCGCGTAATGCAGGATACTCATAATCCTGAAGCTGCCGCAATGCATTTTTATCTTCCTGATTGGTTTGCAGGTACACCCAGTTTGTGACGAGCATTTTGGAACGCGTTACCATCAGGATAAAATCCTTGACCGCATCGCGCGATGGCCGATAAACTTTACTTGAACTGTTTACTACATTGTCGATAACACTCTTCTTCCAAAAAATAATTGAAGCGTTTACGATGAAGAGTGCGATAAGAATAAGGAAACCGGCGAGTATCTTGTTTCCAATCGTAAGGCGAATTCGAAACTTCTTCTGTTCTTGTTCTTCCATATAAAAAATTAGATCAATATCGCAAGGCGCGCGAGTTCATTGCTGACTTTTAATCCTTGCTTATTGACCGATGACTGGTTCAATTCGAACGCCAATTTACCATCTTTAGTGATAAAGTTTATATCACTACCCCTCACCCCGAGGCCTGGCTCTTCGGACACTATTAATATCGAACGTGTGTTTACTTTTTCAAGCACCTCTGCAATCAGAATAGAATTAGATGCGGCAAGAAACAGCATGTTGCACTTTCTGATTTCGGTCGGCGAGTTGATTTTGGTAACCTTAATACTACGGTCTCCAACTTTCTTAGCTTGCGCCATTGCCTTTAATTCCTCAACAATCGGTGAGTCCCCAAGTACAAGAATTTCAAAATCCCCCTGGTTATAGGCCTCCGGCCATTGAACATAACGTGTGAAGCTGTAGATAAAAACAGAATGCATCTTGTAGCTCTGCCCCTCAACCCGAAATAGGATTGTGGCTAGAAAAAATACAACGATGAGAGCTTTCTTCATGCTGAACAATTATACCTCCACTTTATAAGCAAGCAAAAATAGGCTCAGGCGTGGCTTAAAATGGTTAAATTTTGGGATTTTTCTGACATCCGGATGGAATCCATCGAAGTTGGACGATTTTGTCATGTGGCGGACCAAACTACGGAAACTATCTGGTGACCTTCGTCCGTATATCCGTGTAAACGAATACCGCTATGAACAAGATCAAGCTAACACTCACTTTTATCGTCCTTGCTTTCGTAGCAAGTCATGCACAAACCGACATAAATGCCACAGCTTCTTCGTCGAAGTATGAGGTTGCCAAATCTGCAGATGAGTGGAAGAAAGCACTGACACCGATGCAATATCATGTACTACGTGAGAAGGGTACTGAACGAGCTTTCTCAGGGGCATTATGGGACAATCACGAGCAGGGTACATATTATTGTGCAGCCTGCAACCTGCCCATCTTCGATTCGTCAACCAAGTTTGAGTCAGGCACTGGCTGGCCAAGTTTCTACAAGCCACTCAATGAGTCGGCTGTCAAAATAATCAAGGATACAACTTACAATATGGTCCGTGAAGAAGTGGTATGCAGCCGTTGTGGCGGCCATCTGGGCCACGTGTTTGAAGATGGTCCAAAACCTACTGGCCTTCGTTATTGCATGAATTCCGTTTCATTTACGTTCGACAAGAAGAAATAGATTTTCAATGCGTCGGGCACATTCAAACATCGAAACTGTGTCGGTTATTACACGCGGCACGATCATCACTCGTGCTTTAAAGTATCTGCAGGATTTAGCAAAGCGGCCCTGATCGCGTGATAACTGACCGTGGCAAGCGATATAGCCAGGCCGGCTGCCATGCTGACCACGAGCAACTCCCACCCTATCTCGATCGAAAATTTGAAGTCGGCCAGCCACTGGCTCATGATATACCATGATGCTGGCGCAGCAATGGCAAAGGCGATGGCAGCTAGCCACACATATTGCTTATTCAGGAGTAACACGATACTCATCAATTGTGCGCCCATCACCTTTCTGATCCCGATTTCTTTCGTCCGGTTGATTGCGTTCACACCTGAAAGTCCAAAGAGACCCATACAGGAGATCAGAATAGCAAATCCTGTTGAGAAGCCCATAATGTTCATCCAGCGCTGATAGCTTTCGTATTGTTTTGAAATATCATCGTCCATAAAAGTGTATTCGAATGGAAGGTTCGGTGTGATATCGTTCCAGGCGTCGCGGAGGAAATCAACAGAAGCAGGGAGATCTCCCGCTGCTACTTTAACAAGAATATTTTCAAGATGTCCGACGCGGTGCGTCTGCACAGAGAGAAGCATCGGCTCTATTTCTTTCTCCAGCGACTGAAAGTGAAAGTCTTTCACAACGCCAATCACTTTAGCACCCAGACTTGTTGAGTCCTCCAGGTAATTGAGATGTTCGGTTAATGGGTCCTTCCACTTCATATCCCTGACAAGAGCTTCATTAACGACAACGGCATTGCTATCCGCAGCAATGCGTTCATCAAAGTTTCTACCTTCCAGTATTGTCATCCCAAGCAGGGAAATATAATTCGGGTCAACGCCATATACGTAAGCATCTTTAAATTCACCCTTAATCTTGTATCCAAAACGATTCGAGCCTCTATTAAACGATGACGACACGCCGGCAACACCGAGCACGCCTGGGTTTTGTTGCAGCTTTGTTCTAAATCTTACAACTGCTTGGTCCGACGCTTTACTCCAACCGGCTTGTGTTGGAATTACTATGACTTGGTCCTTAGCAAATCCAAGATCCTTACTCGTAACGTATTCCATTTGTCTGAACATAACGAGGGAACTAATGATGAGAAAAGCCGCTAAGGCAAATTGCATCACCACCAAAGGTTTTGTAAAACCCGCCTGAAGTTTTGATGTGAATCTGCCTTTTAGAACTGCTACCGGTTTGAATCCGGAAAGGAACCAGGCTGGATAACTTCCCGCGACCAAACCGATGAATAAAGATCCAACCAACGCGTACGGAACAATTTTGAGAAACATCTGCGTACTGAGTGAAATGCCTTTACCTGTGAATTGATTAAACGACGGAAGGAATACTACTGCCAGACCTATGCCGCATACCATCGAAATCAGCGCTAGAAAAACAGATTCAAATCCAAACTGATACATCAATTGCTTTTTATAAGCACCGGCAACTTTTCGAATACCGACTTCAGTACGTCTTGACGCCGACGTAGTAAGAGCAAGTGATATGTAGTTGATACAGGCTATCAGAAGAATCAACAACGCGATGCCTGCGAGTATCCAGGAATATTGACGATCACTGGCTCGCGTCCACCCAATCTCCTTGTGAAGGTGCAAGTCTTGTAACCTTGTAAAGGTATACTCTTCTATCTTCGTACCATCAGGTATCTGGACAACAGATTCTCTTTTCCTTTTAGCCAGATTATCACTAAGATGTTTCTCTACTAGCTTCTCGAGGTTTAAACTAAAATCTTTCAGATCAGCTCCTTTTGCCAGCTGTACAAATGTTGGTGTATTCCAGGTTGTCCACCTGGAAAGGTTGCGCTCGTAACCTGGTCTGTTTTCCTGGGGAACAAGCATCTTGAAGTCGAAACTTGAATTTGCAGGAGGCGATTCTATTACTCCAGCTACGGAAAATGCTTTCTCCCCGCCAAAATCAAGCAGGATGGTTTTGCCCATTGGATCCTCATCTCCAAAATACTTTTCAACGATCGGTGGGGTAAGCACAATCTGAAGCTTGTTATCCGTAAATAATTTTTTTGCGTTTCCCCTCAATAACCTGAATGAGAACATTTCGAAGAAATCATGATCTACATAAGCCACATTCTCATTGAAAACCTTATCATTATATTTGAACAATCCATAGTTATCAGGATTAAATCGCGTAGCCATTTCAACCTGAGGAACATCATCGAGTAGTGCTTGCCTCATAGCGGGTTGAAGCCATGGGCTGATATTAAATCTCTGTTCAGGCGCCTCGTCCCAGGTATTAAAACTGTTACTCGACATGATATAAAGTTCGTCCTTCTTCTCGTGAAACTGATCGAAGCTGCGCTCATCTTCAATAAAGAGATAAATCAGGATACCAAATGCGATTGCAATGCTCAGTCCGAAAGCGTTGATGAACGAGTAAAGCTTTCGCTTCATGATATTTCTTGATGCGACTTTGACATAATTGGCTAGCATGTTCGTCTGCATTAATGGCGAGAATTTATTTTTTAGTATAATCGATGGCCTGAAGAATCTGAGTACGTTCCAATACAGCTTCCGCTTCGCGATCTTGAGTCCATAGCGATCGATGTCTTCCTCGAATTGTTGTTCCAGGTCACCCGCAATGCTTTCAATGAGATGGTTGGGACAAAACCATCCCAACATCGTCAGCGCCTTTGATTTCTCTTTCATGAATGCATTATCTTCTTCAGACTTTAAATCTTATTCATATTTTGGGTGAACCCCGGTTGCGCAAGTCTTAACACGAAAATTCATAAAGTTCATGCGCACTCCACGCGAGACTTGTGGGTAGTGCCTTCAGTACCCCGTTATAATGAAGCAAACTTCAACTGCGGAATTAACTTCCAGAGATCCAATCGCGACTCCTTTAATGCTTGTAGCGTTGCAATACCTGCATTGGTAATCGTAAAAATGCGCTTGCGTCTCCCCCCTCTTGAATTTGTTGCACCGCCCATCTGTGATTTGATGAACCCTTTATCCTCGAGCCTGTACAATGTAACATGTACAGCGCTTAGGTTTGAATCCCTTCCAACACGCTGTTTAATCTCAGTTACAATGGCGTTACCATACGCATCTTCTTTGAGTATCCCTACCATGGTCAGGACCAATTCTTCAAATTCTCCAAGGTATTCCTTCTGCATTTGTATAATGTTTGTTAAACAAATGTAAATGATTAGTATATACTTTGTATAACAAATGATTAAAATTCTTTTATTCCACTTGGTCAGCCTGAAAAGTGCCAGGTGAATTGGAAATCTCGAATGTCGATTATTGAATTTGTCTTACCGCCGGACATAGCCTTGCACATAACATAGGTTGACCTAAAATACTACTAATGTCTTATGGTCGTGAGTTCCGAACCAATCCTTATAACTTCGATACTAGAAATTGTCACAGTTGATTAATGCTGAAACTCTTAAACACATCTCGCACCGTATCTTTCGTGTCGGCCATTACCAGGAGGTGATCGTTTGGGTGTATCATGGTGTCTCCGTTCGCAGTGACGTACTTACCTTCGCGATGAATTAAAACGATCAGTGAATTCTTTGGGAGTGCGAGCTGCATCACTGATTTACCGATCGCAGGAGAATTTGCAGGGATATCAAGCTCCACTAATTCTGAGCTAAAATCCTGTTTCAGTTCAAAATCCAACGGAAATCTTCTTTTGATTTTTTCCGGAACAGCAACGTGTAGCCATCGTGCCACCATGGGTAAAGTCGTACCCTGAAGCAATACGGATGAAACTGAGATAAAAAAAACAAGGTTGAAAATATCCTTGGCCACACCGACGCCTGCAAGCAATGGATAAGTCGCGAAAATAATAGGAACTGCGCCGCGCAATCCTACCCAGGAAAGAAACAGTTTCTTTCGGATATTCAGTGTTTTGAAAAATATCAACGCCACTAAAACTGCAATGGGGCGCGCAACGAATATAAGGAACAACGCGATCAATGTACCCGGACCAAGTAATGGAACAATCTCGTGCGGATACACCAGTAGTCCAAGCGTAAGGAACATGACAATTTGCATCAGCCACGCCTGTCCATCATAGAATTTGATCATACTTTTCTTATGCAGAAAATTGCTGTTGCCAAGAATCAATCCAGCGATATAAATTGACAAGAATCCATTGCCACCGATAAAATCGGTGAACGAATAGGTAAAAAATACAAGCGATAAAATCAGAACCGGATATAGTCCATCGATGTCCAATTTTATCTTGTTGACAATAAATATCATCAGCTTTCCAAAGGCATAACCTGCTGCGCCGCCAAGTATCATCCCTTTGAGAAATTTGGGGATCAGCATGACTGTCGATGCCTCGGGATCTGCGATTAAATAAGTTAGACTCACCGTTAGAAAGAAAGCCATTGGATCATTGCTTCCACTTTCCAGCTCCAGGGTTGGACGAAGATTTCCCTTGAGACCAACGTTTCTGGACCTTAGGATAGAGAACACTGCCGCAGCATCTGTTGAGGAAACAATTGCTCCCAGTAAAAGTCCTTCAAGCAGCGTGTATCCCAGGAGATAAGAGCTAAAAATGCCGACCGCCAGGCCCGTAATTAATACACCTATCGTTGAGAGAGAAATACCCTGCCACAAAATTGGGCGTATGCTCTCCCATTTTGTTTCCAATCCTCCTGAAAACAGAATAAAATTCAGAGCGACAACGCCAAGCAGTTCGGCAATCTTGTAGTCATTAAATAATATCCCACCTGGGCCATCAGACCCAGCGAGCATGCCTACTGCAATAAATAATATAAGCGAAGGTATACCAAGCTGAAACGAAGTCTTACTCGCAACGATACTTAGAAACAACAGCAACGAACCGAGTAGTAGGATGTTCTCAGCGGATAAAATCATACAGGCCTCGTTTGAGGATGACGAGACCTGCAAGATACTATTTTTACGATGTGCTTGCCGTTTAAATCAGCAAGCACATTAGCATTTATCGATTAGCAAGGAATGCTGTTAGCATCCAGTGATGTTTCTCCAAAGTGTTTATAAATACTTTTACCATCTCTTCTGTCCCCGAGTCAGACTGTTCAACTGCGATTTCTACAACTGAGGACATATGTTTTAAGAGAATACCATAATCGCTAAGAATTTCCCGAACCATGAAATCGGACTTCAAATCAGATGTAGTCTCTTTTATCTCGGACATGGCCAGATATTCCTTTAACGTACTTACCGGCGTTTCATTAAATATTCTGATTCGTTCTGCGATATCGTCTATAAATTTAAGAGCCTCATTGTATTGTGCTTCAAATTGCTCATGAAGATCAAAGAAGTCTGCCCCTTTCACGTTCCAATGATAGTTCCGTAATTTTTGATAGTGGACCGAATAATTTGCCAACAGTTCATTGAGCGAACCTGAAATCAGTGCCGTTTCTTTTGCCGTCCAACCTAATTTAAAAGGCTTACTCTTTGCCATTCTGTTGTCAAGCTGCGTTTGCGGAACACGTTCGACGTCATCTACTTCATCTGACTTTTTCATAATTATGGTGCGTTAGTTATTCTCATTCTGTTGACTTTCTCCCAACAAGCATTCCACATCGCACCACACTTGAGTCTGGCCCGAATCCATTAAAAGAAGGAAAAGGGTAGAAATTCTTTCTCTCAACGTAGAATTCATGCCCACAGAACACATTATGATGGCTGCTTATTGTATGGCATGGTTTTTCTAAATATTCAAGCACTTACAATTTTAATAGATATGAAAAACTTCATAGTCATGATCAATATCGCGATGGTGTTGCTCGTCGCGGCTTTAATCTCAGAGAAGGAAACCCCTTCGAATTCAAAAATCGGTGAACAAGAGTTGGCAACAGTTACGTCGACTCTGGTTGGCTTTCGATCAAATGATAATATAGAAAGTTCTGCTCTCGAGCTAAGAAGCAAAGAAGCATATGTGAAAGATTTCATTTATCAGATCTCTGAATCGAGAATCATGGATTCAGAAGAGGGTAAGCTAGCCTCTCAACGAGGCACATCCCTTTCATTAAAGAATTATGGACAGTTAATGTTGGATGACCAGTCAAAAATGCTAAAAGATTTAAGACAAATCGCCCGCGCCAGGAAAATGGACATTGCTTCAACATTGGGTGAAAGCAAGACGGAGGAGCTATCTGAACTTCATAAACTCCACGGAGAGGAGTTTGATACAAAGTTTATAAAAATGATGGTGATCGATCATCGTCGTGATATCAGGAAACTTGAGAAAGCAGCGCATTCAAAGGATGCCGACATTCAAGTCTTCGCTACGAAGTACCTTCCAATTGTTAAAAAACATCTGGAGAAAATTGAGTTTATAAAACAGGGTATATAGTTAAGGCAATACGGCTTTTATCGGTTTCGACCAAAGCGAATATCCTTTTTCATTGAGGTGTAGATTGTCGGCTTTAAAAACATCAGACATAACGTTGCCATCTAATCCAATCAACGAAGACCATCCGTCAATAAACATGACGTTGATTTTTGATTTCGTCCATTGCTCCAGTTTCTCATTGAACAGAAGGTAATTATCCTTCAGCTTCCATCGAGCGATGCTTGGCTTTGCTGAAATAAAATATATGGGTACCGTTGTGGATATGTTCCTGCGTATTTTTTGTATCAGGCTATCGCTTGTGGCAAGGATTGACTCAGGTGATTTCCCACGTGCCAGATCGTTGTCCCCTTCATATATGAAAATCTGGGCTGGCCGCAGCTTAAAGATCAAGTCATCACAGTAGTATAACAAATCACTCATCGACGATCCGCCAAAACCACGGTTGACAACATTATAATTCGGAAAGTATGTTTCCATATCGTCCCAGATCCGAATGCTCGAACTTCCTGTAAACAACACAACATCTTTCTTATTTGCCGGCATCTGACTTGCCAATTCCTGCACTTCTGAGTCAAATCGACCACAACTGGACTGACCTGACGCGATTGCGCAAGCGCCCAACAACAATGTACCTGAAAGAAATATCCTCGAGAAAAGAGACATCACGGTTTTGAATAAGATGGAAACCAATTTATCACCCAAGTCCTGCGGACTTGAACCCGTAAAGTTATTATAGTGTGATCATTATCCAAACAGATCCGAACTCAGATACCGGTCTCCCCTGTCACAGATAATAAAAACGATTACGCCACTTTCAATTTCACCTGCTATTTGTAACGCCGCGCTTAATGCGCCGCCACTGCTCATTCCTGCCAGCACACCTTCTTCTTTTGCTAGCCTCTTTGTGAAAGTACGCGCTTCAGCCTCTTTCACGTCGATAATTCTGTCAATGCGATTCCTATCGAAAATACGTGGAAGGTACTCAGGCGACCATCGTCTGATTCCGGGAATGCAAGACCCGTCCGTCGGTTGAGTGCCGACGATCTGAATTTCATCGTTTTTCTCCTTGAGATACCTGGAAACCCCCATTATAGTGCCTGTTGTCCCCATTGCAGAAACAAAATGCGTCACTTTTCCCTGGGTATCTCTCCATATCTCCGGCCCGGTCGTTTTGTAATGTATTTTATAATTGTCTTCGTTGGAGAATTGATCGAGCATAAAATACCCGTCCTCTTTTGACATTTTCTCCGCAAGTTCTCTGGAATACTCAATAGTTTTGGCGGCGGGTGTAAGTATAACGGTCGCACCATACGCCTCCATAGATAAAACCCTTTCACGTGTCGAGTTGTCTGGCATGATGAGAGTCATTTCGAGTCCCATAATGCGTGCAATCATCGCCAGGGCTATTCCCGTATTGCCGCTGGTGGCCTCAACCAGTCGATCACCCTTTTTAATATCCCCTCGCGAAAGCGCCGCCGTTATCATTCCATAGGCAGCCCGGTCTTTGACGCTACCCCCCGGATTATTTCCCTCCAGCTTTCCATAGATTGTAACATTGCTGTTCACTGGTATATGTTCAAGTTCAACAAGCGGCGTATTGCCAATGAGTTCAGAAAGTTTCATATGATCGTAAGGCGCGAATTGTTACATACCTTCTTTAAAAACAACCAGGTCTATTTCATTAGTGTTCCCGTTGTACATCTTTGCCTGATAATAGATTTTGGAATTGGGCGCTATACTCGTAGTCATCCATACATTTCCCCCAATAATGCTATTGTGTCCTATCACTGTCTCGCCACCCAGAATGGTTGCACCGGCGTAAACAACGACATTATCTTCTAATGTCGGGTGGCGTTTTTTCTCAGCATCTTCTTTGTTGACACTTAAGGCTCCTAAAGTTACGCCTTGATAAATCTTAACGTGATTGCCAATCACGGAAGTCTCTCCGATTACAATTCCCGTTCCATGATCGATGCAAAAATGTGTACCAATGACCGCGCCTGGGTGTATATCTATTCCTGTTTTGCTGTGTGCATGTTCCGTTATGATTCGAGGTATTCCCTGAACACCCATTCTATGAAGCTGATGCGCAATCCGGTACGCCGAAATCGCATAAAATCCCGGATAGGTTCTTATAACTTCTTCTCTACTCTTGGCCGCAGGATCACCTTCAAACATTGCAGTCACGTCCTGCTGAAGGCGTTCAAAAATTGCGGGCAGGGCATCAAAGAAAGTGTTCGTCAATTGTGAAGCATTCCCTACTCCCCTCGTTGGATTATGTCTCAGAATTCTCTCGAGTTCACGTTCGAGCTTAAGAATATGCTCTTCAAATTCCGATTCACTCAAGCCAGATAACTGTGTGAAATCGGCAAACAATGCGCCAAGCAGATCAACATAAAAAGAGGAGACTTCCGCCGGAGAAGGACAAGTTGGACACGTCTGGTGAGATTGATATAGGCTTTTAATAAAGTTTTTATCCATAAGACTAAAATGGATTAATCGAGTTTAAGGTTCCGCGATGCCCGCAAATCATAGTATAAGTAGGTTACTTGGTATTTATACGCAAATTCAATGGATTGTGTTAGGCCTGAAATGCTGACGGTGCTTCTGCACCTGTTAGATAACTGACATGACTGGCCAGTTCGACAATCCAATTGAATCCCGTGAGCATAAACACGGCGGCAATCAGAGTCATGGCGATGATAAACCAACGGTAAGTCTTCTCAGATAACCGGCCTACCACGGCGATTCCTAAAAAAGCGCCTATAATAATCGCGGGCAAAACAATCAGGTCAAGCAAAAATGTATTGAAGTCTATCGTGTGCCATGCAAATACGTGAAAGGGGACTTTGAACCAATTTGTGACCATAAAGAACCATGCGGTTGTGCCGATGAAGGTATTCTTTGGCAATCGCATAGACAGAAAATAGACCGCCATGACTGTGCCTGCAAGATTTCCAACCATCGAAGTGAATCCTCCCAGCACACCTGAGGTGATACCGAAAGCCCTATTTTCGGGCACATCCCCTTTATGCCCACGTTCAAGCCAGATCATGACCCCCACGCTCGATAGGATCACGGTTGCCATGATTACTTTGAAGACTCTGTCATCGATGTAATTCCCGACCACGGTTCCAAGAATAACACCCATGGCGGCCCAGGGAAAAAGTATTTTGAGATGATGCCACGACGCATGACGGTGATAATAAAAGACACCCAGCACATCGGCCAGTACCAACATCGGAAGCATTACGCCGCTTGATCGCTGCCCACCGAAAATAGCCGCAAGCAACGGTACCGATAACATACCGGCACCATGAATACCCGTTTTGGACATTCCGGTTAAAAGCCCAACGGTCACAACAATAACAAATTCGACTGTTGTAAAGTGAAACGAGAAAATTGATATCAATGAAGATGTACTAAAGCGATTTGATAACTTTCCACATTTCCTCAGCCACGAGCTGATTGCCCTTTTCATTCAAGTGCACACGATCTGTGGTAAGGATACCGGATTCCTTATTCTCAGTATTCATCCTGGTGTTGTAATCAAGGAATGATTTTCTAAGATCAACGATCGGTAAATTGTTAGATTTTGCAACGTTGCGAATGATGTTACTGTAACTATTAAGATCTCCATCAAGTTCGTTGCTGAAATCGGTCCGCTCGCCTATGGCCGCCGGAGTGCACAAAATTATTTTGCAATTCTTGGCTTGCAGCTTTTTTATCAACGCGTTGTAGAATTTCTCAAACTTGTCGGCATCAGTACCTGTTCCATAGGTTCTTTTGTGCCAGACATCATTCACGCCAACATAAATAACAACGACGTCAGGATTCTTGGCAAGTACATCGTCATCCATCCGAAGATAGAGATCATAAACTTTGTTGCCTCCTATTCCTGCGCCAATGAAATCATATTGGTCTGCCAGCTTTTCTGATGTCGCCATCTCGCCAATTTTTACAATATAGCCACCTGGATTAACACCTGCCTGTGTGATAGAATCACCAAAAAATATAACCTTCTTCTTTTGAATGGCGGTGGATGATAACAGCACTGATGCTATGAGCACTGCGCCGAGCAATTTAATTTTCTTCATTTGCATGACTGATTATCGCCCAATATAATAAAGTCCGCCAGAGTAAAGGCGGACTTTATTACACGATATCGCAAAATCAGTTCTTACGGAAAGCGGCCAGACCGTTTTACATATCTAGAATCTTCCGAACTTCAGCGTTGCATTGTACGAGATATTACTGAGATCGCTGTCACTAAGGCCACGGCCATCGCTGCCAAAGGTAGCGCGATACGAAACGCCGGGGCTAAAACGCATCCATTTGAAGACGTTGACTTCCATCATCACACCGGGCTCTGCTACGGTGAACCAGTTCCTGTCCTCTTCGCCGTCCCACTCGTAGTCGTGTCCATCTTTCTCCCAATTATAACGTTGGTATTGGATGGTAAATCCGGCGCCAGCAAAAAGATTAAAGGCAACGTGAAATGTTCTGTTGGAAGCTATGACGTATTCGGTGACTGCACCCACCTGACCATACATATAACTCAGATTTTTGGTTGGGTCCGTACTATCTTGAAGTGGAACGCGGATGTTGTTGGTCAACGCCGCGGCGCTGCCGCCAATCATAAAGCTGTGATTGATATACCAACCGCCGTAGACACCAGCAAGATTGGCAAATTCGCCGTTGATCGTTGTGAATTTGTTGGTAAGCGCCCCGTAGCCGCCAGATGTGAAGTGACCGCCCCTGAATAATGTGGAGACGTGATCTTTGCCATCATTCTGATCGTCCTGGGCATAGACGTTTACACAGGCGCTGAGGATTACAAAAACGAGTGAGGAGATTTGGTATTTCATGGTAGTTAATGTTTCATTTTTACTGAGACACCTCTCCCTGAGATTACCCCTATGCCGTTTTACTTTTTTATTTTGTGATCGGAAGGCGTTAAGTTGAAGTATCTTTCGATAACGATTGCGACACCATCTGCATTGCCAGCAGTCGTAATTTCACGAGCACCAATCTTAAGTTCAGGCAGACCATTTTCAACGGCAATTCCATAGCCAACCGAGTTGATCATTTCGATGTCATTGTAGTTATCGCCGAAGCCCATCACATCGGTAAGATCTGTGTTAAAGCATTTTCGCATGATGATCTCCAGTGCCGAAGCCTTAGAAACTGCGCGAGGTGCCATCTCCAGGTAGGTTGATTTTGACCTGTAAATGTGAATATCTTCAGCCAACTGACTCTCAAGAAGCGCATACAATCTGGCAACCTCATACTCCACACCCATGCACATAATCTTATGCGCGCCTATACCGCCCTGAGACCAACTGGCGAGAACATCATTGAAGTTAATGATGGTTGGCTGGACTTTGGTGACAAGTTGTTCTTTCAATGTCCATTGATCCTGATGTTGCGCGTACCAGTCATCACGACTGAATAGACTTACATGCACACTACATTGATCGGCCAGGCTCAGAATTTTCTTACAGATAGCAAGTGAAATCTGAGCACTCTCCAATACATCGAATGCATCGCCGCTGACTTTTTTTCGGAGCACATAGCCACCGTTATAACAAATCATTGGGTGATCTTCAATACCCAACTGCTTTTGAAGATGTGTCATCGCTGATGGCATTCTGGAGGAAGCAAGAATGAAAGGTACTTTATCTTTCACAGCCCTTATCGCTGTTATGGTTCTATCCGAAAGTTCGCGTTGACTGTTTAACAAGGTTCCATCTATATCTGAACAGATAGCTTTGATCATCGTATAAAATAATATTGTGAAAGAATAAAAGATGTGATTGGTCTGCCCGAAATATACTCCTCCTGCGGTATGATCTTATGCAAACACCAGCAATTCGTAAACGTTTATAAATCAAATATCAACCATGTCATCTATGCGAACATAAATTCTAACAATGATCTTAGCTTTAAACCTTTTCGTTTCCTATTCTCAACCCATAAGAAAAACCTCTATGATCAAAGAGGAAGAGGTTCCTGTAGCCATTCGACATTAGCATTCACAAATGATTTCGGCTCTATTCCTGAGAATAAAACGTGGACTGTCAATTTCAACGTTACGCACGCAGGCGTGAAGACTATGGCGCAGCCTGCTGGTTATACTTTTCACAAGAAAAAGGGTCGCGATAAAATTGAAGTTAGGTACAATACAGACGGCAAGCCCGATCATGCAAAAGTGCTTGACAAAACCTGAGACACACCGCACACTGTTTTTTTTGAGAGACCGTTTAGGGCATAATCTCATGATATCATATGAATTTATTATTCAATGTCGTTGACTAACGGCTGTTGGGGCAGTTGATAACAGACAATGGTCGTTGCAGCGCGCCTTCCTCCGCCGTTGCAACGCTTAGTTTAACGACATTAATTTCTTATTCGTAAATAATCGTATAGTTTTGGTTCCATACTGCCTTGAAGGAAACTATGCGAACCTTAGACGAATTAGATAGCACACTGTATCATGTTTCGTCCGATTTCATCAATGATTTACGTGAGCTCAACGGAGACATTATGATTCTCGGTGCTGGTGGAAAAATGGGACCTAGTCTGGCGAGACTAGCCCGACTCGCCATTGACAAGGCTGGGTTAAGCAAGAAAATCATCGCGGTATCAAGATTTAGTAACAAAGACGCCGAAGATGAGATGAATCGCTATGGTATCGAAACCATATCAGCTGATCTGATGGATGACACGGCACTCGCTAATCTTCCGGAGATCGAGAATGTGCTGTATATGGCAGGTACGAAATTCGGGACGACTGGTAATGAAGCATATACCTGGGCGATGAATACATACTTGCCAGGGCGTATAGCCAGTAAGTTTCGGAAATCGAAGATTGTTGTTTTCTCTACGGGAAATGTCTATCCCCTTATGCAAGTGACGTCAGATGGGCCCACAGAAGTTGATGCCGTAGGTCCTGTTGGAGAATATGCACAGTCCTGTTTAGGCCGTGAACGAATCTTTGAACATTTCTCCAATGTCTATAAGACTCCCATTCTGATATATCGGCTAAATTATGCTATCGACTTACGATACGGTGTATTGCTTGAGATCGCAAAGTCCGTTAGGGCTGGAAAACCTATTGATCTTACGATGGGATTTGTCAACGTAATCTGGCAGGGCGATGCCAACGAGGTTGCCATACGATGCCTGAACCATTGTACATATCCCCCACAAAAGCTTAATGTTACGGGTACCCAGAAGCTTGCCGTGAAAGGGATTGCCGAGCAATTTGGTAAACATTTTAATATAGAACCCGTCTTCATCGGCCAGCCTGTAACAACTGCACTCTTAAGCAATGCCGGCAAAATGGAGAAAATGTTTCCAGGTAAAAGAGTGAGCCTTGATGAAATGATTTCAAGAACCGGGGAATGGCTGACGCAAGATGGAGCGTTATTAAACAAGCCAACGCACTTCCAGGAACGCGGAGGAAAATTCTAATATCCATGAACAACACGCTCGATCAAACTCTAAAACAATTCCTG
>JBDSKX010000153.1:0-5650 GCA_039916665.1 Chryseolinea sp.
GATGATTTAACCATTGCAGGCTTTGACATTCAGTTATTTAAATAGGAATGCTAAGCAATGGTCGTGAAATTACTTTCACTGATCACTCCTTCACGAAAAGAAGTGCTCAAGGGTAGCGAAATCTCCATGCAAGGCTTCTTTTTCCATTTCCTACAAATGCGCATAAAGCGCAAAGAAATACGCAAAAGCGAATCAATTTAGACGGTCAAGTTTATAGGTTTCCATCTTTATTTCGATTATTTAAACAGTATACGCTTCGTTCTCTGAACACAAATAGTATGATCAATTGAAGTGGCCTTACAAGCTTAATATCTATATAACATTTGAATAACTCGTTAATGAAAAAAGTTTTCAAAGCAATAGGATTGATCTTCCTGGTAGCAATAGTTGGATTGGCAATTTGGATGTATTCAAACATGAAAGATCGCAATCCTGATTACAAGGCAGACTTAAAAATTATGGGCAACCATCCTTCTTCATTGAACGCAGGATTTGCAGCCCTGAAGATCACACCTGAAGTTCCCGATCGTTGGACGGATGTAAACAATGATGCAGAATATCGCCCAAAAGATGGAGATACTTTTGAGGATGGCAACGGCAATGGAGTTTTTGATGCATTCTGGATAGCAGGATTTAGTGGAGGCAGAGCCGCCAACGGAATTCACGATGACCTCTGGGCTAGAACAATGGTGATTGATGATGGTGCAACCCGTATCGCAATAGTTGTACTTGATGCCATTGGCTATTTGCATGACGATGTGGTCGATATCCGGTCGCGCATACCGAAGGAAGCAGGAATTACGTATGCCATAATTGCATCTACCCATGATCATGAAAGCCCTGATCTTGTAGGTATCTGGGGAGATTCGCCTTTTAACAGTGGTGTTAATAAGCCGTACATGGAGTTTGTGAAAGATCAAACTGTAAAGTCCATAGTAACCGCTGTGCAAAATATGCGCCCCGCCCGGTTATCGATTTCTCAAGATCTCACAGGAGCAATTCCCTTGGTAAAAGACACGCGTAAACCAGAAGTTTTTGATTCAGGCTTGAGACTTATCAAAGCCATCGACAAAGAAAATGGTAAGGTACTCGGCTCGTTAATTTCCTGGGCCGATCATCCTGAAACATTGTGGAGCGATAATTTGCTGATCTCTTCGGATTTTCCGCACTATGTGCGCGAAGGTGTTGAGAAAGGAGTTTATAAGGGCGACAGTCTGGTGAAGACTGGCATTGGTGGAGTAGCGGTCTATATCAATGGTGCTATTGGCGGATTAATGACTACACATCCCAGCCTCACCGTGAATGATCCATTTAGTGATCAAAAATATGACGAACCAACTTTTCAAAAGACGGAGGCACAAGGTAAGCAGCTAGCCTTGCTTGCTTTGAATGCAATGGATAAACCACTTGAAGAAATTGATTCAGCGGCAACTTCACTAATCGTAAAAACAGTTTATTTTCCAGTGGCTAATAAACTGTTTCAACTGGCAACAATGATTGGCACATTGGATCGGGGCGTAACCGGATGGATGAACATGCGTTCCGAGATTTCAGTATTCAACATCGGTCCGCTTTCGTTTACAACAATTCCAGGGGAAGTCTATCCCGAAATTATTAATGGTGGTGTAGAAGCTCCTGAAGGTCGAGACTTTGGCATTGAACCAATAGAGACGCCACCTGTAAGAGAGATGATGGCAGGCAAGTATAAATTTGTGTTTGGTCTTGCTAATGATGAGATCGGTTATATTGTTCCCCGAAGTCAATGGGATGCTGAGGCACCGTTTACATACGAAAAACCTGGTCGGCCTTACGGAGAAGTAAATTCGCTGGGTGCAGAGACAGCACCCTTGTTACATGAAAGTATTAAGCAGTTACTAAGGGAATTGAACCATACCCAATAAGAAATTGCTTAGCGCCAGAAAGTTGAAATGACGGTAACTAAATCTGCTATTCATGAAGTTTAAAATTATCAAACGATTTTTTTACGGTCTGTTAATTTTGCTTGCAGTAAGTTGTTTGTTAATGCTCACACCAAGCGCTAATGATGCATTGTTCCCTGAAAAGCCTCCTATTGGATATCATTTCCTTACAACTTCCTATCTGGCTGTTATGATTGGCCTTGAGGATTTGATTGAAAGGGCTCCTGTCGTGCCAGATAATATAGAGCAAATTAAGAACGTAGCGTATAAAAATATAAGTGGCGAGTCGCTTCAGTTGGATTTTTGCAAACCAAAAAATCTAGATAGACCCGTACCGCTGATAGTTTTTCTTCATGGTGGTGGCTGGAAGAAGGGTAACCGGGCCGACATGCTGCCCTTGAATATTGACTTTGCCAAAGCGGGATACATCACGGCCACTGTTTCCTATCGGTTCGGCCCATACCCTCAATGTGTTGAAGATATTTCGGATGTAGTCAATTGGTTTTACAACCATGGAGAGGAATATGGTTATGATCCTGATCGTATTGCATTGGTAGGAGCATCAGCAGGAGCACACTTGGCTATGATGGCCGGCTACGGGTGGAAAGAAAAAACGAGGGGTAATGAAAGCGCGGACACGGGTTCCAGCAAGCATCACATAAAAGCAATTGTTAATATTTTTGGCCCCGTGGATATGACGACAGACTTTGGCAGGAATCACCCCACTGCCATTTCGTTTATTGGTAAAACGTATGCTGAAGCACCGGAACTTTACAAGGAAGCTTCGCCGCTGCAATATGTAGATGGAAACGCTCCACCCACCATGATTATTCAAGGAACCTCAGATGAACTGGTGCCTAATAGTCAGGCCGATCAGTTAAAAGAACGATTGGATAGTCTGGGAGTTCCTTGTATTGACTATCGTTTTCCATTGTGGCCGCACGCCATGATTGTGGTGCAGCGGGTGTATGACTATTCCATTCCAAAGATGGTTGATTTTTTTCACCAGTATCTTAACCAATAAACGAATGACTCCATTGAATCAAATAAAGAAAAATGCCACCCAGGTTAGCGTACTCAGCATGATAATGTTGGCATCTGTTTTATTAGCGCTTCCTGTATTGGCGCAATCGGATAAAACAAAAAAGGAAAGTAAAACGTGGGCTGAAAAACTGGATTTTCCGAAAGGGAAGAAAGTATTACTGCTGCATATGGATGATATTGGTATGTGCCCGGAAGCCAACACCGCGGCTATACGCTATATAGAAAACAAGAATATCATGTCGGCAGCGGTGATGATGCCCTGTCCTAATGCAGAGGAATTTATTAAATGGGCAAAAAACCATCCGGCACCTGATATTGGTCTGCATCTTACATTAACCAGCGAATGGCAAAAATACCGTTGGCCCTCTGTAACCGATGCTGCAAAAGTTCCTGGCTTAATTGATCCTGATGGAAAATTATGGCACGAAGTCCCCGATGTGGTAGTTCACGCATCAGCCCAAGAGGTGGAAACAGAAATTCGTGCTCAGATTGAAAAATGTATTGCGTTGGGCTATAGACCTACTCATATAGATACACACATGGGAACGTTGTATGGTTCTCTTGAATACACAAAAGCTTTTTTTAAGGTTGCACAGGAATATAATATTCCGGCCAATGCGATAGATATGTCTGATCCAGATGTGGTAAGCCAATTTACACGACAAGGCTACCCATTCAATGACGAAACGGCGCGCACTTTAGATAAATATCTATTGCCTAAATTGGATAATTTCACGAGTGTTGGACCCGGCCCCACGTACGAACAGAAGCGCGATAATTTTTTGGCATTGATAAAGTCTTTAAAGCCGGGACTAACGGAAATTATCTTTCACCCATCCGTGCAAACGGAAAATTTAAAATCAATTACAGGGTCGTGGCAGCAAAGAGTTTGGGAAGCAGAATTGTTTTCCGATCCAATAGTGACTGAGTTCTTTCAGAAAGAAGGCATCATTATAACCAACTGGAAAGAGATCATGAAAAGATTTGGAAAGAAGAGCAAGAAATGAGAGCGCATCACATGAAACGAGTCGGAAAGATTTTGGGCGTTTTCCTGCTCATCATTGTTTTGATTTTATTCTTCAGTACTTCATTCGTTAAAAGAGAAACTTATTTTAATGAAAAGTATTATACTGAAACGATAGCCAGACTCGATACGGTGAAAGAATCCATGGTGGTTACCATAGATTCGATTCATGCTGGCTTTGCTAAAGTCAACATTACGCCTACACTCAATCAAGCTGCAGATAATTATGCCGAAGGTAAATTCATGCAGCTTCCGTTGGCGGGATTTGGCCAGCGAAAAGGTAAATCAGCTACCGGTATTCACGATAGTATCTTTGTTAAAGCTGCAGCCATCAAAGTGGGCCAGCAAACCATCGTTTTTGTGGCATCCGATTTACTCATCATGCCTCCCAATATTGTTGATTCAGTAACCTTAATGCTTTCGAAAAAAGGAATCAAACGCGAGCAGATATTTTATTCGGCTACGCACACGCATTCAAGCGTTGGAGCCTGGGCACCTGGTTTTATAGGAGAGCTGTTTTCCGGAAAACAAAATCGCATGGTAGAGAAATGGTTAGCGCTACAAATTTCAAAAGTGATTATTTCTGCCCTTGCTGATCTAAAGCCCGCCCGAATCGGTACCGGTGATTTTGCTATAGAAAAGTATACACGTAATCGCTTGATCGGTACGTCTGGTAATAAAAATAATGACTTTAGTTTTATAACACTCGAGCAAATTGGAAAGAAGAAAGCGATTATTGGTTCTTACTCCGCGCATGCCACCACGATGGGAGCAGAGAACTTGCAAATCAGTGCCGACTATCCCGGCTATTGGGAACGGAAAATGGAACAAACATCAGCTGACTATGCACTATTTTTTGCCGGTTCGGTCGGCAGTCAAAGTCCAAACGTTGAAGGTGATGGATTTGACAGACCAAAATTGATTGGAGAAGCGCTGGCCGACAGTCTTATCAAACGCCTGCCTGGCATAGCTTTAAAAGATACGGTACGGTTTTCTGCCCTTTCATTAAGAATGAATTTGCCAGAATATCACATTCGGTTAACTACAAACATTAATCTTGCTACTGCATTGAGTAGTTCGTTGTTACCCAATTCGGGCGACGTGTACTTGCAAGCTGTGAGAATGGGTAATATGATATGGATTACAACGCCGTGCGACTTTAGCGGTGAATTTGCGCTCCAGTTAAAGAATTCACTTGCTACTTGTGGTTATCATGCGAACGTCACCAGTTTCAATGGTGGGTATGCAGGGTATATTGTTCCTGGTAGATATTTTTATCTTGATAAGTATGAACCTAAACTCATGGGCTGGTTTGGTCCTAACATGGGTGAATATACTATGGACCTGATCCGACAGCTTTCAAGAGCAATTACAAATACGGACAACATCTAAACTAATTTCGCTGAACTAAGGGCTTATCGATCGATACCTAAATCGTTCATCGAATGGTATGTCATGGACGAACAGAAATCTGCGAACCTCGTCCTGAAATGTTTTGTGGCCCAAAGGGGGCGTCATGCTCTAGCCCCAGGTCGGTCAGGAAAGTTGTTAGTTTGAAGATTATCAGTTATTCAATTGCGTCGAGATGCCAACCCCTTCAGGGTTACCGGAAATAACGTGACATCCGTAACCCCAGGTAGTCCGCCTGATGGCGTCCGGCCTG
>JBDSKX010000154.1:0-31384 GCA_039916665.1 Chryseolinea sp.
TGGATACCGGTACCATGGATCAGCACGTATAAGGTAACACTTAATGATCATCGAATTATTTCGACGATGCAGTTGCTTTGATATAATCAGCTATTGCTTAAATAGAAATGCTATTAATAAAGTCATATTCATTGCCATAAATTCGTGGTATCGATAGCGCGGAAGACGGAACTAAATACATTCATGCCAGTCGGACTTTGAAGTGATCTCAATAATTCAAAGATCTGTCAATTGCCAGAGTGCCATGTCGGGATCTGGCATTGCGAGGAATATGAGTAACGAAAATAGACAAAGCGAGATGTGTGATCTGTCTCTTTGACAAAGATAAAATGTCTGCCAGGGAACGTGAGTGTAACAGATTTAATGTACATGCTGTGTTGATTTCTGTGGCGATCAATCACTACTTGCAAGCAGGGCGTTTTGGAGGAAATCTTATGGTGCGGGTGCATTGACGCTGGAGAAGAGCATTGTAGAAGGGCGACCTTGTCATCCAAGTGGAATCCTAGGAGTGAAGAGACGTGCCTGGACGGCGGCAGAGAGGATATTTAATGTTTATGGTGAGACTGGTAATCGTATTAAATTACTGATCTTTATAAATGTCAAATTGATGAAAGAGATAAACTGATTGATCATAATTGAAAAGAAACACCACCAATTAAATATATGGCAGTATGGATTCTTGTTTGTTAATTCGCGAACTTCTTTCGCAAATGATCTAATCGAATGAGCGAATCTTTAATTTTGTGGACTGCATTTAATTTGTTGGTGCTTGCGTTGCTTGCGCTTGATCTTGGTGTATTCCACCGTAAATCCCGAACGGTGAGTGTTCGCGAGGCGTTGGCCTGGACAGGAGTATGGATAACGCTGGCGATGTTGTTCAACCTATTTATTTACTATTATTTTGACAAGGATAAAGCCATCGAATTTTTTACCGGATATGTCATTGAAAAATCGTTGAGCATTGACAATATTTTCGTCATCATCATGATTTTCTCATACTTTAAAGTCCCTACAGCCTATCAGCACAAGGTACTTTTCTGGGGCATACTGGGTGCTTTGGTTATGCGCGTTGCTTTTATTCTGACCGGAATTGAATTGATACACAAATTCCATTGGCTCATTTATATTTTTGGTGGCTTTCTCGTTGTCACAGGCATTCGCATGATTACCGGTGGTGATATACAGTTGGAACCGGAGAAAAACCCTTTGGTGAGGTTAGCCAGAAAAGTATTTCCGTTCACATCAAACTTTGAGGGCGATAAATTCTTTGTCAGCATCAATAGCAAGCTATGGGCAACGCCTTTATTTCTTGTGGTACTGCTCATTGAAGCGACCGATTTAATTTTTGCTGTCGATTCGATTCCGGCTATTCTGGCGATCTCAGATGATTCATTTATTGTTTATACGTCCAACGTATTTGCTATTCTCGGTCTCCGTTCATTGTATTTTGCTTTGGCTGGTGCGGAAAAATATTTTCAATATCTGAAATATGGTCTATCAGCCATTCTGATTTTTGTTGGAATTAAAATGTGTATTACAGACTTATATAAAATCCCCGTTGATTTATCATTGGTCATTATCGCTTTTATCCTTGCTATTGTTATGATTGTTTCCGTCTCTGTAAAAAAACGGGATGGCGTTACCTGATATTTTTAAGCGTCTTTAGTTTGAGTAAATTACAACGCTGCTTAACGGTTTTTCAGTCTGGGAGAATTAGTAGCATCTGAAAGTACATCTTCGTACGCCTTGCCCACTGTGGACATGCTCCTTGTCGTTTTTAATCCAGTGCCTCCTGTACCTTCAAAGTTATTGAGGACTTCTACTTATTTAGTTATTGGTTATTTAGCATTTAGTTATTTTGTCTGGCTTGGTAGAAATTGCAATTCAATCGACACATTAAGGTGTTGACATTTTAAGAATCACGCGACGCATACGTGTTTTGCGATTACCAAAAATCTGGTTTTTGGGTGACGCCCCCGAATAAAGTACAATCAGCACACCTTGGGAATGTTGCGTCATAGCCGATGATTGGACCTGTAGATAGGGCAAATGGGTCCAGGAGAATCATGCCATTTGCATTTTTTAAATCTTCGAGAAGAATGAGAATTCTATCGAGACTCGTACAAATTGCTTTCATGTTGATCGTTTTCAATCGATCAGGAAGATCTCCGAAATTTATGAACAGTCTCTTCTCTACGACCTCACCCCCGCCGAAATAACCGAGCACAACTTCATCATTGTTGATGTTGTGTATATTGCCAGTCACCTGCCCGGGCTGCGGATCGAATAAGGTTCCCAAACTTTCACTGGTGCGTTGAAGTTGTAACCAATATTGATATTCAGAGTTGGCCAATGCTCGTTGTTTTACATTAATGCTATACCTCCTGGTGAGCTGAAACGTTCCGCCGGGAACTACGGTAATCGGAAAGTCTCGGACAACATCCTGAGAAAGAGATGCTGTGTTTGATATAAGAATCCTTTTTGAATCGTTAGTCCCATAGCAACGTGTTATGTATTCTTCCGCTGTTCTGTGGATGGGTTGATCCCCGACAAGTTTATAATTTGAAACCAATGATGTTTCGTACTCCCACGTTTCAACATAGTCCCATTTAAAATACCGGCCGCTATTATCAGGCGTATGCGTATTAACGGCAATTCTCAGCGCATCGTCCTCCTGGCGATAGGTAACACTATCTAGTTCCGGCGTTCTCTTTAGCTCTACATAATCTGAAGCGTACTCGTCATTCGATATCTTAAGGTGAAGTCGGTAATGAGCATTCATATCGAAGGCGACATCGGAAATTCCGTAGCTACCAACGGCTTGTTCTGACAGAAAGATGTTCGTGTTGTCGTCAGACTCTATCCAAACCGTTGCGCCGCCGATTGGATTGGTTATGACAGTAGTATCGAGTGGAACGGCTTGTGAAAGCCTTATCGTTGCTGAATTTGACGAGACGTTGATATAGCCGTCAACCACAAATAGCGCGACCGGTACTTTGATATCTGGTGATAGATATGGATCGACACAGCCGAATATCCAGGTGCAGAGACTGACACAAAAAAAAGCTTTGAAACGCATTACGCTGATGGGTGAGTTTCTATTAATGGTAGACACGAATTTATTGGGATAATTAGTCAAGGTAATGTAAATTATACTAATGGGAACTTCAACAGTCAAGCGAAATTCATAACCAATTGGACAGTGTTCGACGTCACAGACTGATCAAAGACGACTATTCAGGCGGTTCATCTGCAATAAGTTTAAATTGGGCTGGCGCTTTGATAATTTTAGTTTTTGACTCATCCCGATGGCCCCCAGAAAACTTTTATCGGCACTTTTATTACTAATTCTTGGATCATGTTCCAAAGACGACCCCGCCCCGGAACAACAGGACCAAATACCAGATCCGTTATCTTGCGTTTTGAAAACGTATGGAAATAGTGAACGTCTTGCGATAGTAACTATTGATCGCAATGACGATGGCGATGTTGTGAAAGTAGCGGGTGGGCCTTATGACTCTCGTGATGAGTTGACATATGCTGGCGAGCGCATCATTAAAGTGACGCGTTATCTTCCGCCGACGCAAATCAAAATTATTGACTTCGCGTATGATGACAGCGGTCAGATAAAAACTACCAGGATCTATCCCCAAGGAAAGCCAGAATTGGCAAACCAGACCAACTTTACATTTGATGAAAATGGCAAGCTCGCTAAAAAAGAGTTTTTGACAGTCGGGATCTTAGAATTTACCATCCGCTATGAATATGAGGGGATAATGTGTCGAAGATATACTTCAGATATAGGTCCGATCCCGAAGATATTGCTGTCGAAAATCTGACTTTCGATAAGCACAAGCGATTTTTCGCAAACGACAATTCACTTACCAGTTACTTCATTTATGTGATGGGAATAGAACCCAGTACAAACAATGTGAAACATTCCAAAGTATCGCAATCTTCTTTTTACAGCGCCTATCCACAGGCCGCAGATGTAATGTTCGATATCCAGTACGACAGCGAAGGAAACGTTAAGTATTATGATGATTCAATAAGCGGTACCACAGACCAGGAGTATTATTTTTACAATGCCGGATACGACTGCAAGTAGGGCATGCTTACGGGCAATTAAGGATTGCGTAATATAATCTGACAACAACAGGATGGTGTTTCCCTAACGTCGGGTGTCAAATGAAGTCGGTTCAATGACGCACTACGTAGTTGTTTCCTTACACTTGCACCCAATACACGGTCAGTGTACTATCTTTCACTATGCAGCACCAAGAATTTGAACCTCCTGAGGCGCTACAGGATGCGATAAAGTGCTTTTGGTACGACAGACGAGACTTCGGAGAACAACTATCGAGTTTCGAAGTGCCACCTGATGGCTATTCGGAAATTATTTTTTATTTCGGTAGCGCCCTTAGCATTTCTCATAATGGAGTTTTACGGACTTTGCCGTCACCCTTCATGATGGGGCTGATCGACCACCCTGTTCTTTTTTGTACGAAAGACCGGTTTGAAATAATTGCTGTCAGATGCTTTCCCTGGACTGTGTTCGACTTGCTCGGGCTGCCATCGGGTCACGACGGCGTGCGCACATTTCAGCATCCTATCGCCCAGCTTCAATCGTCGTTGGCCATGTCAGTTCTCGCTGGTAAAATTGATGAAGCGATTGCTCATGTAGAACAGTACTTCTCGGGTGCGCGGTCGCGGGTTGCCAGTGATACTATGCTGTTCAAAGCAGGCGTTGCTATGAGGGAAGCAAATGGAACCATGCCAGTAAGCAAGGTGGCGGCGGCAGCGCATGCTACGATTCGTACATTGGAAAGGAAGTTCAGGCAATCTTCGGGCTATACTGTCAAAGATGTGTCCGCGCTGATGCGCTTTGAGCAGGTTAGAAATCAACTATGGCTTCATCCGGATTCAAATATTGCGGGCTTAGCCCATGAGTTGGGTTATTCCGATCAATCCCACTTAAGCAGGGAGTTTAAGCGCTATAGCGGCACAACGCCCGGGGCATTCGCGCGAAAAGCAAAAAAAGGGAAGCACGTTGTAGGCAACGACTTTGTTGCGTTTATACAGTCCTAGTGTTGAAGCATTCCAGAATTCTGCCTTTTAATCAAACGCTTTTTAAGTCGATAAATTCTGTTAAATAAAATGTCTTTGTTGGTCAAAGGGCCGAGTGACGTTCGTAGGTGATGCAGCCTATTGTGCTTCTCCGGCCGAGGGAATGGGTGCATCATTGTCTATAAAATGTGCGGCAACATTAGCTGACGCTTTACAAAAGCACGGCGGAAATTTGAACTGCTAAAATGAAAAACTTCACAAAAATTTGAAGGGATGGTAGTCGTTAAACCTGGTTTCGGAATAAAAGGAACCGGAATTTCGAATGGAGTGTCATAGTGAGCGATTTTGTCGTGTTTGTACAAGTCTTATCAGTTATGATTTCGGAATTTTGTGCTTCGTAATTGTAAATAAACCCATGTTATTAAAAGATAAAAAAATAGCCATTATCGGTGCGGGACCTACTGGTCTCACCATGGCGATATTATTGCAACAGAAAGGAATAGAGGTAACGGTTTACGAAAGAGACAAGGACGAACACACAAGAATTTGGGGAGGTCCGCTCGATTTGGATAAGGGTTCAGGGCAGGAGGCACTGAAAGAGGCTGGCTTGCTGGATCGGTATTACGCGAAGGCTTTACCCATGGGAAGAACAGTGGCTGACAAACAAGGCAAGGTATTGTTCTCTAAAAAACCGAAAGATGAAAATCGATACGATAACCCAGAGATAAACAGAAATGATTTAAGAAAAATACTGCTTGCTGGGCTTACAAGAGATACAGTGGTTTGGGATAGAAAACTTACAGGACTTGAAGACAACAATGGAAAATGGTTTTTGGTGTTCGAAAATGAGATGAATGCAACCGCAGACTTTATAATCGGAGCTGATGGGGGTATGTCTAAAGCAAGAAAATTTGTCACGGATGCAGCAATCGAATATACGGGAACTTTTATTATTCAGGGCGATGTAAATGAACCAAAAATGAAATGTGCGGAGTTCTGGCAACTGTGCAACGATAATATATTAATGACGGCAAGTAATGGCACTGTATTGGTTGCAAATCCGAGAAACGGAAGCGTACTGAGTTACGGTGTGACTTTTGAAAAACCTCATGAGTGGGTTCATAAAAATGGATTAGACTTTAAAGATGGAGACAGCGTGGTCACGTTCCTTTCAAATAGATGTGCCGATTGGCACGAGTGTTTCAAACAATTATTCCGTGCAACTTCTTTTTTTGTTGGATTGCCAACGAGAAAAATAGCTTTAAGTAAACCCTGGAAAAGTAACCGGTCCTTGCCAATAACCCTTATTGGAGATGCTGCGCATATAATGCCGCCGTTTGCAGGTCAGGGCGTGAATATCGGACTAATGGATGCATTGATTTTATCTGATAGTCTGACGAACGGAAAGCACAAAACCACCGAAGATGCAATTCTGCACTATGAACAGAAGATGATTGTCTATGCAACAGAAGCTCAGCTTGAAACAAGCCAAAATGAGATAGCGCTGCGTCATCCCGATTTTTCTTTTCTAAAAGTTACCGATAGTTAAGTGGATGTTTTTCCCTTTCGAAATTAAGGTGTGGTCAACAAACAAGTTCCTCGGTCTTAGGTTCAATCGGAACTTGTCGAACCTTGGCTGAATAAGGTGTCGGCATTGTGAAGTGGCAGGATGAAAATAATATCCTGTATTAATTATTAAATGACTATATTGCACGAAATCAGGAATTTCTATCTATTTCTCCCTTCCCGCAATTTCTTCCTTTTTCATTCGATGCATCGGCAGGTTGATGCTGACGCTATATATTCTATAATTATTATTCACCAAGCCATTTTACATGCGACAACTTAAGATCAGTAAACAGATTACCAACCGCGAGACTCAATCGCTTGATAAATATTTACAAGAAATAGGGAAAGTAGATCTGATTACGGCTGAAGTTGAAGTGGATTTGGCAAGGCGAATAAGAGAAGGTGATCAGCTGGCGCTCGAAAAGCTTACCAAGGCCAATCTGCGCTTTGTTGTATCGGTTGCCAAGCAATATCAGAATAACGGGCTTACGCTCGGCGACCTTATCAATGAAGGTAATGTGGGCTTGATCAAAGCAGCGAGCAGGTTTGATGAAACACGGGGATTCAAATTCATCTCTTATGCCGTCTGGTGGATTCGTCAATCGATCATGCAGGCACTGGCGGAACAGTCGAGAATTGTTCGTTTGCCATTGAATCGCGTGGGTTCTCTGACTAAAATATCCAAAACCTTTGCTGAGCTTGAACAGAAGTTTCAGCGAGAACCGTCTACGGAAGAGGTAGCCGAAGTGATCGGAGTTACCGCGGATGAAATAACAGATAATTTAAGGAATGCAGGACGACACATGTCGGTAGACGCACCATTTTCGCAGGGCGAGGAAGGTAGTTTGCTGGATGTACTTTCCGATGTGAATGAATCCAACCCGGATTCTGAAATGATGGCCGAATCGCTCGTTATGGAAGTACAACGATCTCTAACTGCCTTGACAACCCGGGAAGCAGAGGTGATCAGTTTATATTTCGGACTGAATCATCAACAGGCAATGACGCTGGAAGAGATCGGTAGTAAATTTAATCTCACACGCGAGCGAGTGCGCCAGATTAAGGAAAAAGCGACCAGGCGATTAAGGCACACAGCCAAGAGCAGGACACTGAGATCCTATCTAGGCTAATGACACACGTGGAAGCGTAGTCTATTGAGTGATACGAATTTTTATTATTTTAATTTTTATACAATGCAAGGAACAGTAAAGTTTTTTAATGAAGCCAAGGGATTTGGATTCATTAAACCGTCAAATTCAAACACGGACATTTTTGTCCACACTTCAGGTCTTATTGATGAGATTCGTGAGAACGATGAAGTTACCTATGAAGAGCAGAGTGGCAAAAAAGGTATGAATGCCGTGAACGTTACAAGAATAATGGATTAAGAATTTCCTTTCTTTATAACGCAAAAGATCGACCTCAAAGGCCGATCTTTTTTTTGTCTCGACTTTTTAAGACCGTCTCTATAAAACCCAGAATTATCATTACTGTTTATAGATGCCTCTTCCTGAAAGAGTTTTAAGCTTCAGGAATTCAGAAACCTTCAGCTTACCATGTGCAAAGTGTTCCAACTTTAATGCTTTTTAAAAACAGAATGCAGTTTGGTGAAAATTGGGAGTTGTGCAGCGTGAGTAGTTGAGGTGCATGATCAAGCAACATGATTAGTGGAAGAATTTTATTAAAGTCACTTCAGACTTCCATCGGACTTTTAGTTGGTCTTTCGTCTCCTAGTAGCATACCCCATGGCTTGTAATGAATGGAACGGTCAAATGCAATTTTCAAAATGGAGAGTATCGGCATAGCCAGAAACATACCAGATATGCCAGCCATAGTACCTCCGACGATGATGCCTACAATTGAGGCAAGTGGATTGATCTTGACTTGAGATCCAACTACGCGTGGCATGAGGATATTATTATCAAGAAGTTGTACGAAAGTAATAACACCTAAAACGATTAGGATGTCAATTATATTTTCGGAGGAAGCTAATGTTATCAAGACTCCTAAAACATTACCCACCAATGCGCCCAAATAAGGAATGAGGTTCAGGAAAGCGAAGATAATTCCAATCAGCAAAGCATGTTTAATTCCAAAAATCAGTAATGAGCCTCCTAGCAAAAAAGTAATATACGTTATCTGGATCAGCAATCCCACCAGGTATTTTTTTACCATTTTTTCAGTCTGCCGCATTCCTTCCTCTACATTAATATGCTCCTTTGGTTCAAACCACATCAAAATAAATTTGATGAACAGATTTCTGTACATCATCATGAGGTAAATGTAAATTGGTAGTAGCGCGAAAAATACTATCGTACTGGTTAATGGTCCGGCTGTCCCGCGTAAAACACTTCCAGCTGAATTAAATAGCTTGTTGCTTTGCACTGTAATAAATTTCAACTGATCTGTTGCAGAAAATCCGAAGCTATTGCTGATCCACAAACTGAAGTTATCCAAGTGCCGGGTTACGTTCTGGGTTATTTGCGGTATATCTTTAAGAAGTATCGCTACCTGGCTGGAGAACAGCCATGCTACGAGAATGATGATGGCAGTTAAGAAAAATATCGGAAGAAAAATGGCGATTGCTTCTGGTAGTTTAAATTTTCTAAAAAAACGAAATACAGGCATGAGCAACAGGCTTAAAAAAAAAGACATCAGCAGTGGCATAATTATAGTGTTCGCAACTATTATTACTGTTCCTATTAGTACTAGTCCCATTAATTCGATGGAACGTTGTATGGTTATCGGAAGGTGCTTCATGAGTTGAATTTTCGTATTAACGGCTTCACCAATTTGCCGACTGAAGTATAATGTAATAACTATTGCCGGTTGTTCCAGATTTCCCGCAATGTAACCACTAGTACTCGTTTCAACTTCGAAATCAAAAGTCACCCCATCACGATGCATAATTTGCGCTTGTCAGTATTGTATGCTCGACTTTCTCCACCTTGAAAAGACAACTCGAAATCTGGTAGTTCAGGATAAATTTTAGCGCAAGTAATGAGTACGTTAGCCATTAGATTTCAATCTCTCGAGATTACCACTACTTTTAAGCAAGCAATTCAGCAATCGAACCATGGAAGAAAGAAAGCGTCCCAATCCCACCGATCACTTGGCCAACGAACGTACTTTTTTAGCATGGATAAGGACCAGTGTAGCCATTATGGCCTTTGGCTTTGTGGTGGTCAAGTTCGCACTTTTCGTAAAGCAGATTTCTTTTGTCCTGGGTGAGGGACACCAGGGAATAACGCTTCCCAACCGAGGTTATTCAGCTATACTGGGGATTGCACTGGTAGGTCTGGGAACACTCATGGCATTGCTCGCGTTTTTCAGATACAAAAATATTGAGAAGCAACTCAACAGCGATACATTTTACCCCTCATCGACACTTTCGCTCTTATTTACGATTGCCATTATTATGGCGGGACTCATGCTGGTGTTTTACCTGCTGCCCAGCATCTGAACGGTCTTCGGTTTTTAATTCTTTTTGCCTACGACTTTTGCAGATCGATCTGCGTACCCTCTTATCCCATCATGCTGAGCGTATCGCGCGATGAGATCGATCTTTTAAATGAGCGACCTGCCGATCCACGATGCTATGAAAACGAAACGCCATCGCGAAGCACCCCAAGATTGACACATAGTCTAAATAGAACGGATTGCCTCATGGTGGTACGCGCTTCGGACTGTTCATCACTCACATTCTGCCACATTGAGGTGTTTAGCGATTGCTTGTGTGAGTATTTATTTCGTAAACCTTAACCTCAATATTTTATTATCATCAGCAATGGTCATACGCTTAACATGACGGTATCAGTCTCGTCGTGTTGAAACTCTTTTGAAGTTTTAATTCGAAAATGTTAATAGTTGGTTCAGTTTAGTTTAGTTAGGCTCCGACAGGTAATATTTTTATTGCCTGCCTTCCGTTTTTACGACTTAGAAAGATTTAGCATCGTTCCAGCACGGCGATTACCGCTGCAGCACTTCAGCATTTTGAACTTTTTAAGGTGCTTCATTATTGTCTTTTTGATTCTGCTGTTTTTCTCCGGGTGTGCAGGTATAAGAACACACTTCAACTGGTGACTTCAAAGAAACCGCAACTACTATCGAAACATTTTTATAGCGCCATCTGCTTGTCCCTATAAAAAGAAACTCTACTTTAATCCCCTAAAATCTCCAGGTTGATGTGTTACATCAAATGAGGCGTTTGCGGAGATCCAGCTCACCAAATAGATATTAGGTTGTTCAAAGTGAATCGCATTTTCATCAAATGGATTGGAAAAAGTATTTAGACTATAAAGACATCAGGTTCTGGTTGGCGCTCTTGTTCATTATCAGACTCTATGCGATCACACTTCCACCCCTTGAACGGCAGCATCCCTGGAGACAAGCAGATGGATTGATGATTGCCAGAAATTTTTACGAAGGTCATCCCAATATATTTTATCCCAGAGTCGATATTGCTGGAGAGAAAACTGGAATAACGGGATCAGAATTTCCCATCCTGAATTATCTGATTTATCTCGTTTCATTGGTTTTTGGATATCAGTATTGGTACGGTAGGATTATCGTTTTAATCGTGTCGACCTTTGGGTCCTGGTTTTTTTATAAAAGTATCAAGAAGTTTTTCAGCGAGACCGTTGCGTTTAACTCGACTATCTTGCTCACAACATCCTATTGGTTGTCGTATAGCAGAAAAATATTTCCGGATTGTTTCTCTGCGGGTCTCATCCTTATCGCACTCTATTTCGTACTGGAGTATCTTGAAAATGGGAAGTTCAGGCATCTGATATTTTATTTTATTTTAGCGGCCTTAGGAGGATTGGCAAAAATCTCGTGTACGCTTTTGCTTTCCTCATTGATCATACCCTTTGTATGTAGGAATTATCCGGTCGAGAGAAAGATGTGGACTTCGCTGTTTTCGGCGGGAGTTCTAGCGTGCATCGTTGGATGGTATTTTTTTTGGATTCCTTATTTGAACGATACTTTTGGATACGGTGATCACTTTACAACGGGTTGCCCACTGTTAAGTATGGGATGGGATGAAATCAAATCAGAATGGCCAAGGATCCTTCAGAAATTGTATATCGTCCCGATGGAGTATGTTGGCTTTTTACTCTTTATTGGATCAATTATTTATATCCTCTGGAGGCGACAGTGGGTTGTATTGATGCTTTTCTTGATTCCTTACCTTTGTTTCCTATTGGTCATTCTTAAAACAGGTAAAAGCATCATTTCCGATCAATACTATATTTTGTGCGTGATTCCCGTCATGGCATTTGTCGCCGGATATGGACTCGCGCAGGTACCCAATCGGAAAATAATGTTGTTCGTGCTCACTGCCGTCGTAGTGGAGAACATTATAGGTCAGAGGAAGGATTTCAGGCGTCACAGGTCAAATACTCAATTCGAAAATCTCGAGTCCATTGTTGATCGTTTTTCAAAAAGGAATGACCTGTTTGCTATAAATTCTGATCCTCATTGTCCAACAGTTATGTATTGGGCGCATCGGAAGGGCTGGACGTTTAGAGGGCAGGAACTTACTAGCCAAGCCATTATTGACGACACAAAAGCAAAAGGGTGTAAGTATATTTTGATCACGAAACTACTTTATGAGGAGAATCGTGACCTCAAGCTGGATTTGCCACAACTATACGAAGATGAGTATTTCAGAATATACGAACTGAATAAGTAGTCGCTTCATGGGCGAGGCAGCGTTCTAAAAAACCTTCGGAACGCATATTGAGCTTCCAGGCAAGCAACATTTATTTTAAAAATCGTTAAGTTCACTGTTGATATAATCCCATGATCAACTTATACGAAACCGTCAGGCAGCACCCCGAATATTTCAAACAGCTGCAATGCAAGGGATTGCTTTTCACGCAATACGATTGTCCCCAACAAAGTGTTATTCAGGACCTGTTTAGCGAACACAATTACATTGCCTATGTCATCAGCGGTAAAAGGACATTTCATCTTCCTGGTGAAACTTATTTGATGACGGCTGGGAAATGTGTTTTTGCCAAGAAAGGTGCGTGGGTCGCCGAAAAAGAACCTGGCGTTGGATGGTGCGTCCTGGTTTTTTTTATTCCGGATAGTTATCTCAGACAGTTTGTGAAGGAAAGTCGTGAGAATCTTTCAATGGTTGTGAGGACTGCTCTGGCAAACAGGCAGATGCTTGAACTCGATGTCAACCCAGTAACCGAAGGGTTTTTTAACTCAATGATCCCATATTTCGATCAGGTTCCAAAAGCCCCCGAGAGCTTATTGGAATTGAAGTTCAAGGAACTACTTTTTAATCTCTTGATAAATCCGCAGAACAATTCTTTTTTGCAATGGGTTTACACTTTGGCAGATGATTCAAGAGATCCGCTTCAGCGAACCATGGAAGCGAATTATGCTTTCAACCTTTCGTTGGATGATTATGCAAGCATTGCTGGTCGGAGTCTGGCTTCTTTTAAACGAGAGTTCAAGGCAGTTTATGCGACGTCGCCGGGTAAATGGCTTATCCAAAGAAGACTGGATCACGCAAGTCTGCTGTTACAAACTTCATCAAAGAACATCAGCGAGATAACTTTTGATAGCGGATTTGAAAACTCCACACACTTTAGCAGGTTGTTTAAATTAAAGTTTGGTCATACGCCTACAGAATTTAGAAAACGGTCCGTTGCGTTGCAATAGAATTGCCGATCCTGGCAGTTGGGTTATTGAGCCGTTCAGCACACTCGATGATTTAAAGATTTTGGTTCTTGCCGTTGCAATTATTCAAATAACCATAATCAAAAACATCATGAAAAAAACAACGACCTTGTTAAGCGCAGTCTTGATATTTTCTACGCTCGCTGTCTTAGGACAGGACAAAAATGTTTCGACCACGAAACCAATGCACAAGTATGTTATTGAAAGGGAGATTCCGAATGCAGGCACGCTCGGTGATTACGAGCTGGCAGGAATTGCTTCGAAATCATGCAATGCGATCAAAAATATGAAAGAGAATATTCAGTGGGTCGAAAGTTACGTTACCGACAACAAGGTTTATTGTATTTATATCGCTGAGAGCGAGAATGCTATCAGGCAGCATGCGAAACTCGCTGGGTTTCCTGCGAACAAGATTAGCGAATTGAGAACAATTATAGATCCCACAACGGCGAAGTAGATTTTGGTGTCAGGAATGGCACGGTATTGATTGGAAACTCAATTTAGCAGCCGCCCAGGATTAAGGTAATGGAAGTTTCCACATTTCTTTTTTGCGTCACCCGAAGAGTTCCCTAACATTGATTCGGCCGTGCAATTTTAACGGCATTTCCTTTTTGCATGTTCAAACACTAGCGCGTTTCGCCGGCGTCGGGGACTTCGCCTTGACGCACAAAGCCTTGTCGATAACCCCTCGTGAACCTGTTGTGAACCTATGGTGAACCGGAGTAGACGGGGTAAATCGTCGTGTTTCGTTTCAAATCGTTCTAAGTTGTCGCGATTCGTTGCAAATCGTTGCAAATCGCGTAAGTGCACTTCAAAAGCGCGCTACTTTTACTGCAAGCAACAGCGATTATACCAGATACAGCGCATATCTTTAGTCGCGTTGATGCGATAACTTTTAATCACTTAAATTTTATTTAATACCAAAAATCATTGACAATCCACCAATCCAGACGTAGTACTAATGGATATCAATTTGCCAGAGATTTCAGGGTTGAAGCCGTGAGAATCATGAAAGAAAAATTTCCTGCTGTTCGCATTCTAATGCAGACTGTATTTGAGGACAACGATAAAATCTTCGCGTCTATATGTTCTGGTGCGTCAGGATATATGCTCAAGAAAATACCCCCTCAAAAGATGATTGATGCCGTGCGCGGGACTTATCAAGGCGGTGCACCTATGACTGCTTCTGTAGCCACAAAGGTACTTGAGATGTTTCGGTTGCAGAGCGATGTTCCTAAGAACGAGTTCATTGATCTCTCGGACCGCGAGAAGGAGATACTATCATTACTTGTAGAAGGAAAAGCCTAAAAATTGTCGCATCCGACTGTTTTATTTCTATTGACACAGTTCGTTCACATGTGCGACATACCTATGAAAAGCTTCATGTTGACTCAAAAAGTGAAGCTGTAGCAAAGGCGATATTTCAAAACCTCGTGTAGTAAATGCATGGACGTTGTTGATTGTATGGCGAGATCGATAGAGTGACCCAAAAGGGTTATTTGAAAGTCACGCAGCCTTGCTTACTTTCAAGATTCTACATACCCAGCCGCTCTATGAAATCTCCGTACGCTCGTTTTAGAACATGCTACAGCTTGATGATCATGCTTGTTTTGATTACTTCCTGTAAGGATGATGACAAGCCGCAAGTTCCGGAAATCGTCAGCATAAATCCTCTGTCTGGTGTTCCGTCCACAATTGTAGCCATATCGGGAAAGTATCTTGATCCTTCCATCGATCAAAACAAAGTATCTTTTAACGGCGTTGATGCCGTCGTACAGAATGCATCTCCAGGTCAGATTAACGTAATCGTTCCTCCGGGAGCAACTACAGGTCCGATTTCACTTATTGTCAATGGCATGCCTGCAACGAATATGCCCAACTTCACAGTTGAACATCCTGACGCGATTGTTAATACCATCAATCCATCAAAGGGTGGCTATAATACCAGCATAAAAATCAATGGTGAAAATTTTTATACAACGGCTTCAGATAATCTTGTAACAATCAACGGCGTTCCATCCACGGTGCAGTCGTCGACCGCCAGTGAATTGACTGTTTTGATTCCTAGGAGGGCTGGAACTGGTGACGTGATAGTGAATGGCGTGGCTGCCGTCCAGCAATTCACCTATGTTCCCGATATTTTTATCGTAGGTAATGAGGTAACGGCTACTCCCGGCGTGTTGATTAGTAAGGTTTGGAAAAATGGGATCGGCACCCCAATTGCCGCCCCCGCACTAACCACAATAGTTTATGATATTGCTGTCGATAAAGAGGATTTGTACGCCGTCGGAACATTCAACGGAATATCTACGGTGTGGAGGAATGGTGTACCCGAGGAATTGACCTCGACATTCGCTTCGACTACTCCTTATTTTATTTCTGTGGTGGGTGGTGATGTTTATTGCGGGGGACCAGGAACAGACAAATCTGGTAAATACTATGCCATGTATTGGAAAAACGGAATTGCCGATGTTGCTTCCCCACCGCTACCTTCCATCAGCACAACTAACTTTGAAATTCATAACAACGAAGTTTTCATGGCAGGCGTGGAGATCAAGGCTGGCATCCTTCAAGCGACTTACTGGAGTGGCAAGCAGACGCATAACCTTTCCGGCATAACTTCTTACATGTTAGACATTGCGCACGATGGCGATGATTTGTATTGCGTAGGCTGGACCACCTCATCAACAGGTGGCGGCGCTACGGTCTGGAAAAATGGAGTAGCCACCGCGTTGTTGCCAGGGACGCCGGCTTCGTCCGCGCAATTTATCAAGATCGTAGGGGATGATATTTACATAGCAGGAAATACACTAAACGCGGGTATTACTTCTGTAGTCCTATGGAAAAATGGAGTTCCAACTTTCTTAAGTGATGGAACAGAAAGCGAAATACCGGCATCGCTGGATGTAATCGGAGATGATGTCTACATTCTTGGGTCTGAATATGGAGCTACAAAGTCTGTCATGAAATATTGGAAAAATGGAACTCCGTTTTATGTTAACAATGGAGTAACAGCCTATCCTCTCCGGATTATCGTGAGATAATTTTCAACACGCTGTTTAGTGCAACGGAGGAAATGGTGACTATGGCGAAACAGGATGTTAGAGGGAAAATCATTGCTTCATGCTTGAAAAACCACACCTCGTGTAAGATTTCAAAAAATATGAAATCATATTGATAACTTGTAATGCATCCAGTTATTAAATGCACACCTCATGACCACCCTGCAAGCGGATTCAACAGTCAATATCAATACAAAGGGTAAAGAGCGTCAAACCTACGATGCCATCGTCATTGGCTCTGGCATTTCGGGAGGATGGGCTGCCAAAGAACTTTGCGACCGGGGAATGAAAACGCTGGTGCTTGAACGCGGCAGAAACATTGAGCACCTGAAGGATTATCCTACAATGACCAAGATGCCGTGGGAACTTGAACATCGTGGGCATATGAGTAGACAATTTCTCAAGGAAAATCCGTTGATTTCAAAAGCTGCCGGATTTGGAGAAGATACTGCCCATTTTTTTATTAAGGATGAAGATCATCCATACGTTCAAGAGAAACCCTTCGATTGGATTCGTGGATATCAGGTCGGTGGAAAATCCTTGATTTGGGGACGTGCCTGCCAACGCTGGAGCGATTTTGAATTCACGGCGCCAGCAAAGCTGGGATATGGGATCGATTGGCCCATACGATACAAGGACGTTGCACCGTGGTATTCACATGTTGAAAAATTCATTGGCGTTACTGGCAATAAAGATGGCGTCGACGCAATGCCTGACGGCGATTTTCTCCCACCATACGATCTCAATTGCATAGAACAACATTTACAAAAACGGTTGCTTGAAGTTTATAAAGATCGATATCTCGTACAGGGGCGTTGGGCACACTTGTCGGAACCAAACGAAATCCATACCAAACAGGGAAGGGGCAAATGTCAGGCGAGAAATCTTTGTATGCGTGGATGTCCTTATGGCGGTTATTTTAGCTCAGTGACTTCAACACTCCCTTGGGCGGCTGCGACGGGTAACCTTACCGTTAGACCGTTTTCAGTCGTACATTCCATTATCTACGATGAACAAAAACAAAAGGCTACTGGCGTACGAGTCATCGATTCTGAAACAAAAGAAACTACAGAATACTTCTCAAAGGTGATCTTTGTCAATGCGTCTGCACTAAACAGTACATTGATCATGCTCAATTCAACAAGTGCAAGATTTCCAAATGGATTGGGCAATGATCACGACATACTGGGCCGTTACGTCGCGTTTCACAACTATCGTGGTTCTGTAAGTGCTTCTATCGATGGGTTCGAGGACAAGTATTATTATGTTAGGAATCCGGTTGAACAGATAATCGCGAACTATCGTAATCTGGGTAAACAGGATACTGATTTCGTAGGAGGCTATACAATTTTTACTGGTGCCTCTCGGCAACGCGGGCAGCAATCCGAAGGAGACTCAGGCATCGGCCTCGAATTCAAAAATGCTTTAACAAAACCTGGCGGATGGGAATCGTATATGTACATGCAGGGCGAAACTATTCCAAAAGCCAGTAATCATGTACGACTTAGTAAAGATGGAAAAGATCAATGGGGTGTACCGCTGTTGGTTACTTCCGTCGATTATGATGACAATGACGAAAAGATGGTCAAAGATTTTCTTGCGCAAAGTAAGGAGATGTTTGAACGCTCGGGCTTCAAGGTTATTAGAACAAATGATAGTAAACAGGCTCCCGGATTAGATATTCACGAGATGGGCGGCGCGCGGATGGGAAAAGATCCAAAGACGTCAGTGCTCAATGGGTTTAATCAACTTCATCAAAGCAAAAATGTATTTGTAACCGATGGCGCCTGTATGACCAGTACAGGAAATCAGAGTCCGTCGATCCTCTACATGGCGCTAACTGCCAGAGCGGCGAATCATGCCGCGGATGAATTGAAAAAGGGTAACCTCTAATTTAAATCCAATGAAAAGAAGAGATGCTTTAACAGCAACAGTCGCACTTTTTGGGATACCGATTGTGGGAGCGGAAATATTCTTGTCAGGTTGCACGAAACCTGAACAGAAACGTATTGGATTATTTACGGGTGAGGAGATCGCATTGCTTGACGAGATAGGGGAGACCATCCTTCCGGTTTCAGAGAATTCCCCGGGTGCAAAGGCTGCGCAAATTGGAAACTTTATGAAAGTAATTGTAACGGATTGTTATGATGAAATTGAACAGAAGATATTTCTCGATGGATTAATCAAGTTCAAAGGTTTTTGTGCTTCAAAAGCTGGTGACGATTTTCTAAACCTTTCCTCTGAAAAAAGAAAAGCAATTGTAATTGACCTCGACAAAGAGGCTAGATTATATTCGATTGCTGGGAAGCCAGGCGACGCACAGCATTATTTTTCTTTGATAAAGCAACTAACGGTTTGGGGATATTTTACTTCTGAGCCTGGCGCCACGAAAGCCTTGCGCTTCGTACCTATACCAGGCCGGTACGAAGGATGCATTCCGTATTCCGGAGAAGCAGCCTGGTTATATTGACCCTGCCCGTCGAGTCATCGACCAGGCCAATGTCCACGCAGTGTCTACCAGTCCCGCGGGACGCTTCGACCACTTATAACCAACACTTCGGCATACCCTGAAATTTAAATTTCACACTTATCAAAAATTATTAAGATTTTTGGTAGATCCCGGATCTCCCAATTCGGAATCGCCTATATATCGTCTATGAATCGCCTATATATCGTCTATGAATCGCCTATATAAAGCCTATGTAATAGTAATTCATATTGTATTAGTATTGTTATCAGAGATCTCCGCAAGTGTTTGTTGTCACCTATGCGTCGTTATTTGGCTTTCGTCATAATTGGAGCTTCAGACAGCATCAGCACCCAATCATTTTCCCCATTGTTGTTTTTTCCAAGGATTGTAAATTCCTTTACTCCTTTGTTTGAGAATGGACTCCCTTTAATAGTAGAATATTGTGCCGACGTTGGATCAAACCAATAGGCGTACACTTTCTTGCCGAGAACACTCATATCGATGTTTACGGTACCACTATGTGCTGGAGGAACATATGCCACCAGCAGCGAACCATCTTTCGTCGCGGAAGCAGAAACATAAGATGCTGTAGTGTCAATGTTCGATGCATTGGCTACCAAGTTCTTCATCCCGTTTAATCCCGACGGCACCAGATCCCACCAATGAATTGTTTTTACAAAGCGATTGAGTCGTTCCATATCCCAAGCGCCTTGCGTGTCGAGATGTTGCTGCCAAACTGGATCAACGAATTGCCAGATGTATGCATTTCCGGCAATATATCCGCCCGTGGTGCTCAGCCATCCCCACCATTGGAATCTTCGTACGGGCTGTATTGCATTGGGATTGTAGTTGCTTCCGTCTGGTCCCTCTTCATCATAAGGTTCTTCGAGAAGAAAAGATGGCATGACCGGATCATGCGCATAGGCCTTCCGTGCTATATACGGCACAGGAACCTTTAACTCCCACGTATAGCTCCCGTTGATTGTCATTTCATGGCCAAATTGCGCGTTGTCAGCCGCATTTTCACCACTATATGATTCTGCTGTGTATAGAATCGATTGCTGGCCGGTGACGCTCTTGAGACCCTTGATCAGCGACGCTTCTGCACTTCTTTGTATCTCATTGAATTTGCCCATGTCTCCCAAAAGCATCCAGACAATGTTCTTCTGATTCTTATATCTATTCGCCACCCACACGCCATACGCTTCTGTCTTTGATCCGTTGGCGACTAATTCTTTCATCCAGCCTTGCTCCTCACCGTTATAACCTACATATCCGGGAAACATAAATACTGCAACGCCTTTCGACTCGCAGTACGTAAGAAACTTATCCACGAATGACCAATATTTTTCGTTGGGTGTTAACAAGTCTGGCGCTTGCTTGCCGATACTATCATAGACGAGTTTGCCTTTCCATAACGAGCCATCAAGACACTTTTCAAATGGAACTTCTCCGGCAGCATTAAACGGCGCGTGATTGCCCATCGGCCAATGCGTGATCACACTCAGCTCGATTGAGTTGTATCCGTGTTGAAGGGTGTTATCGAGGAATTTCCTATAACCTTCTTCCGATTGAGAAATGATGAACCAGGCTGTACGACCAAGAATCGGAAATGGTTTGTTTTTTTGATCTACCAGATAGCGTTTATCTGCGCTGATCTTGAGTGGAAATGTAACCTGACCTGTTCCATCTGAAAATATAGTCAAGTAAAGCAGGGTTACGAAAATGTATCTTGTTGCGTTCATGTTAAAACTACGGAGCGTTCAAAAGACTTGATCAAATTTTGTTCTTTGAAGATACAAACGAGTTTGGCAGGCATTTACCTGATAAGATATTATTGCGTAGATATTGAGCTCATTGACTTTAAGTTCGGCGAAAAATCAACTCAACTCATTTTGACGCATTTAAATAAGCAGCCATGCCACCACCTGAATTTAAGTGAATGGATAAATTATCGGCATTGCTAACGGTTTTGTTTGCAATCTCTAAACTGTTTGGATCTCCTTCGCCTTTGTCGACGTAGGTCGTGGTATTGTAAATCTTATTGGACAGAAAGGCCAGTGAAACATTCAGGTCACGGGGTGTTGAATTATTGATCGCACCAACATACCAGTCGCTTCCTTTTCGTCGCGCGATCACGATGTATTCGTGAAGTTTAGCGTCTAATACTCTGGTCTCGTCCCAGACCGTGGGTACTTGCTTAACAAAATCAAAACCTGCCTGACCTTCATAAGCATCGGGATAGTCACAGACCATACCGAGATAGCTCTCCAGCACCACAAACATCCCGAGCATGTGGCCTCTCGTGCCGAGCATAAGCGGACGCGTATATTGTGATCTGAACTTACCGGGCGTTACTGCGCGAAAGCCACCCATGTGATAATCGGTACTTCCCGCAAGCATTCTCGAAAATGGGATGTTGATATCATGATCCGGCGGCAAACCCTTGCTGTCCCATTTGTTGATCTCGTAGTTTAGAGTGCCTTCCCTGGTAAACTCATTTGGGTAAGTGCGGTGTATACCGGTCGGCTTATACGCACCATGGAACTGAATATGCATGTGATGCTTTGCAGCTTTTTCAAGCATCTCCGTTTGGATGTTGACCATCTGCTGATCATCGCGATCCATGAAGTCTATCATCATACCCCTGAGTCCCCACTTTTCAAATTGTGCAAAGGCGGAATCAAGCTTGGGATAAAGCGCAGCCCAATGCACCCACACGCGAACATCAACATTCTTTGATTTGGCATAGTCACATACTTCTTTCATATCAAGACCAGGTACCGTTCTCGTAACGTCTGGATGTGGTCCCGGTTGAAAGCCCACACCATCATCGCGATACCACTGGTGAAGTCCGTATTCAACCACAGAATGAAATTCGATTCCATTTCGTGCACAGAAGTCGATGTAATATTTCTGCGTAATGAAATTATTGCCGGGTGCGTTTAACGTGTCTGGTACGACGTTACCATTCCACCAGGGAAATGTTGTTTTTCCAGGACGAATCCAACTTACATCATTTAACTTTAATGGCTCGTTGAGATTGGTAATTATATTGGATTCAATTAAAGCACCAATGCGGTCACTGATCAGAAATACTCTCCACGGACTTTTGTGTGGTAGCGATCCAATTACTTTAACGGTTGGCCTATCTGGTCTGAACGCCATCATGGACCTGAGCTTTCCGTTTTGTTTGACAAGGTACATTCCTGCGTAATCAAGGAGTGCTGCTTCTGTAATGCCTACGAATGTATTATTCGCGAATGAAAATAATGCGGGCGTGTCCATGAGCTGATCATTCTTGATGTCGCTTAATGGTGCTGTAGTATAGAAACCTTCGTGCGACGACGTAAAGCTGGGTAGCTCGAGTGCGAGCGTTGACGGATCACCACTCATATTGAACGAAGTATTCTCGTCTAACAACTCAAAAGAATCGTGATTTGGAATGCTGATGAACTCATAACGAAAGGCGGCCCCATCGTTAAACATTTTAACCACTAGGTTCACTTTAATATGGTTACTCTGATGCTGTAGTGGTATGACCAACTCATTGAATTTTTCTTTAATTACTTTAGCCTTACCCACCACGAGTTCGTAGTTCTCTTCACCTTTTCGTGATATGGATTTTCCTATTGTGATATTGTTACTGAAATCACCTTCAGAAAACTTTAACTGCAAACTGGCGTCTTTTATCAGATCTCTCTTTTTGTATGAGATTCTGTATGTCGGAGCTCCCTGTTTTATTTCTAAGGTGAAAACAATGCTGCCGTCAGGTGAGGATACTCTGTTACTTTTTTGTGCATTTGAACACAAGCTGATGAGTAAGCAAACCGCGGTGCCAATCAGGTTCCATGTTGAATGGCGAGAAGTGCTTTTTATCATTGGAAATTTTATTTGCAATGAAAGTAGAATTAATAATCCATAATTCTACCCGCCGCGCTTTCATTCATAATGCTCGACGTGGTGCTCTCGTAGCAATTCCACAACTGAGCATTTACTTTCACATTGCGAAGTCCACACATACCTGAAATGAAAGGAAAATGAGGAATTTCCCGGGCACACGGTTTGAACAAGCGTCTAAAACGAATGTTTCTATAATGAAAACCGCCTACAAGTGCTTACTGGTTGCAGTTCTGATTATCTCCTCGGGAGCGGGGATAGTTGTTTTCGGCCAGACTGCCGGTGCTATGACTCTTGCGTCGTATTCGGAAGAAAAGGAAGATGAATCAGGTATGGCGACATCTGAATTTCTGAACTCATGTGTTGTGTTATTAACTAAAAATATGAATGCGTGCAGGTTTGTCGTTCGGGAGGGTAATGCTTCAGATCTTACAGTTTTCGCGAATAAAATGATTGAAGATGATTCCATCCTTCTCAGTCAAGTCAGACGGCTCGCTGCAAAACTGGACGTGTCCGTACCTTACAGTTCCGAGTTAAATGCTAAATTCTATTCCAGTTCTTTTGATGATGATAAGGATGATGCCGATTACAAGTTTACTGAAGCGACAACCAGGGATCTTGGACAAACTATTGACGCATTCAGAATCGGCGTTGAATGTAACGACCGGTGGGTAAGGGCTTTTGCGGCGGCAAATCTATCAACCATAGAAAATCAACTAATACAAATACGGCAGATTTCCAGAACATCGCATTGAATTCCTTCCTGAATTTCTACAAGACGTTCACCTATTGTGAAAATCCCTCGAGGATGAGCGAACGGGTCGGCAGACTGGTTTACACCGACAATAGACGACGATATCATATATTTGACTATCTTTGTGCCTGATTTTATCCATTAACACATCCCATTCCGGGACATCTTTTTAATACTTTTTGAATACTCATTTTAATCCTTTACATGTCATTTGAAAAATTAGGGCTTATAGAGCCATTATTGAAAACCCTTCAGGTCGAAGGATACACTACACCCACCCCGATACAACAGCAGGCAATTCCAGTATTACTTCAACGAAAAGATCTGTTGGGCTGCGCGCAAACGGGTACGGGAAAAACTGCAGCCTTCGCGTTGCCTACACTACAGCTACTTCATAATGACGAATTATATCAAAAGCAACCTGCAGGCATCAAGGCTTTGGTGCTAACACCGACGCGCGAATTAGCGGTTCAGATTGGAGAAAGTTTCGCTGCATATGGACAGTTGCTTCGCCTTAAACACACAGTGGTTTTTGGAGGCGTCTCTCAATTTGCCCAGGTTAAAGCTATTCGTGGAGGCATAGATATTCTTATCGCTACCCCCGGCCGTTTACTGGATCTAATGAATCAGCGACTGATCAACCTTCAGCATGTCAAGATCTTCGTCCTTGACGAAGCTGATCGTATGCTTGACATGGGATTCATCAATGATGTGCGAAAAATTATCGCCAAACTTCCCGTGAAGAGACAGACGTTGTTATTCTCCGCAACCATGCCAGATGAAATCAGTGGACTTGCAGGCAGCATACTCACAAACCCGGTACGGGTGGAGGTAACGCCGGTATCGTCTACCGTTGAGGCGATCAAACAAAAGGTCTTCTTTGTTCAGAAGAATGATAAACGCAAATTGCTTTTGCATCTTCTGAAGTCCGAAGACATTCCTTCAGTTCTTGTTTTTGCGAGAACAAAGCATGGCGCTGATCGGGTAGCAAGATTTCTCACGGATGCTGGAGTTCATACTCAGGCCATCCACGGTGACAAATCGCAGAACGCAAGACAAAGTGCATTGAATAATTTCAAATCAGGTAAGATAAAATTGTTGATTGCTACGGATATCGCAGCGCGTGGTATTGATGTCGATAAGTTATCACACGTGATAAACTACGATCTGCCGAACGTTTCAGAAACATATGTACATCGCATTGGTAGAACCGGGCGCGCAGGTGAGAATGGTGTCGCCTATTCGTTCTGTGATGCTGAAGAAAAAGCATATCTGTCAGACATTCAGAAACTGATCAAAAAGCAAATACCCGTCGGTGAGCATCCGTTCCCGATGGATTCGTCGATGCAGGCTCCCAGATCAGCAGCGCCTCAGAAACAGAATAGTCAGGCACGGTCCGGGCAAAATCGCAAAAGATTCTTTGATAGAAACAGGATGGGTGCGAAGCGATAAGCTTTAAATCTCACGGATAAGACACTTCAACAAATCCATCACACAAATCACGTGTGATGGATTTTGCTTTTTAAGCCGCTTCGCGCTGCTGTAAATATTGTTTGGGAATCGATTTCAATTCATTTTATTTGACTATGACCCTGCATATTCGTGTGGCGTTATCACCCAACTATGAAAAAAAGAATAGTCTTAGCGTTTGTTGCGATCCTGGCCACACAGATCATGAGTTGCACACAATCAGGAAAAGAAACTGAAATAGTAGAAGAGCTGGGATTCGATTCGCCCCGCACGGTTAAATATGATCCTAGTCCACGCTACATGACCTCCGAGGAAACGATGAAGTCCTTCCGACTTCCTAAAGGTTATCGGCTGGAATTGGTAGCTGACGAATCGATGTTAAGTGAACCTGTCGCCGTGTCCTGGGATGGCAACGGAAGGATGTTTGTCACGCAGTTGGAAACGTATATGCAGACCGTTGATACTACAGGAGAACATCAACCTAAAAGCCGGGTCATGTTGCTTGAAGATACAGACGACGATGGCAGGATGGATAAAAGCACGGTCTACATTAAAGACCTGATGCTGCCGCGAATGATTCTCGCAGTGGGTAATGAACTGCTCGTCAACGTAACGGATACGTATGACACATATGCTTACAAAGATACTAACAACGATGGCGTTGCCGATCAAAAGAGGCTGGTATATCATGTCGGCAAAAAGGCGTTTGGCAATCTTGAGCACCAGAGAAGCGGGCTTGATTGGAATCTCGACAACTATATCTATATAACTGTTGATCCTGTGCGGTTTCAATATAAGAAAGATGGGATGTTAACAGCTGATTCGTTGATCAGCGGTTCCAATGGTCAATGGGGATTGACTCATGATAATTATGGACGGCTTTACTTCAGCCGCGCTGGTGCTGAGAATGCAGGATCGGGTTTTCAAATCAATCCAGCCTACGGACAATTGGAATTTGAAGATGCTTATGTTGATTCCACATTTGGTCCAGTATGGCCGATTCTTAAGACACCTGATATCCAAGGTGGGCTAAAGAGAATTCGTGAAGACACGACACTGAACCATTTCACCTCAGGCAACGGACAGTCTATCTTCCGCGGAGATCACCTTCCTAAAACATTGGTGGGAGACTATCTAATCAATGAACCTGTGGCGAGGATAATCCGAAGAGCAAAGGTGATTGATAAGGAAGGAAAGAAAACACTTGTCAATGCTTATGACAAGGAAGAGTTCATCGCTTGTTCGGACATGAACTTCAGACCTGTCAACACTTATACCGGACCCGATGGATGCATTTACATTGTTGACATGCAGCGCGGGATAATTCAGGAAGGTACATGGACGGGAGAAGGAAGTTATTTGAGGACACAGATCGTACGACTGGGACTCGATAAAAACATCCAACACGGTAGAATCTGGCGATTGGTGTACGATGATGCGGGTCGCGGAAAGAAACCTCATATGCTGGAAGACTCACCTGCAGAACTGGTTGCTTACCTGGATCATCCGAACGGTTGGTGGCGAGACAATGCACAAAAAGAACTTGTTTTGCGTGGTGATAAATCTGTAACAGATGACCTCAAACTGATTGCGACTGGTAAAAAGGGACCGTTGGACCACAAGCCATCTTCATTGGGAAGGATCCATGCGCTTTGGACATTGGAAGGGCTTGAATCATCCGATAAGGAAACAATTCTGGAAGCGCTGAAGGATCACGATCCGCAGGTAAGGAAGACCGCAATCTGGATTGGCGAAACATTTCTTAAAAACAACGATGAAGCAATGATTTCGGCATTGCATGGAATGAAGAATGAAAAGGATTTTGATGTGCTCGTTCAAATGTTACTCTCACTTTCGAAAAGTGATTCACCGAAGGCAAAAACGTTGGCAGATGGTATATTGAAATCTAACGCCGACAATCAAATGATTGCCGGTGCGATGAAAAGTCTGACCAGGACAATAGACATAAAAACAATGGGGAGCAAGTATGGTTCGCTAAGTGCCGAAAACAGGGAAATGATAAAAAGTGGTGGCGCCATATTTAATTCACTCTGTGCAACTTGCCACGGACAGGATGGCAAGGGTGTTCCTTCAAAGATAGCCCCACCGTTGGCCGGTAACTTTGAAAGGTATCAGAGAAAGAAAGATGCCATGATCAAGATATTGCTACATGGTCTGACAGGCCCGGTGAGCGGAAAGAGCTACTCAGAGAACATGGTTTCTATGGGTATGAACGACGATCAATGGATTGCCTCTGTCTTAAGTTACTTACGTTATGATATTGGACTATCCGAACGAGGATCAACAGGTCCGATCAGCGAGGGATTTGCAAACCGTTTGATGGTTAGTCCATCGGAAGTAAAAGAAATACGCAATAAGTATAAAGAGAGAAAGATGCCCTGGACTTGGAATGAGTTGGACAAGGAAATTAAATAGCACGTTTTAAAACCTCCTGCAACCTTAATAATTGGTATCGTCTTGAAATAATTTATGGGTATTCATTACTTACCGATCATAAAAATAGTCATGACCTTAAGCCATGACTATTACTGATCACAGATCAGATAGTTAGATGCCTCATTTAATTTCTCCTTTACCTGGCCTCACGTCAGCATTTTATTGCCAAAATATGGATTACGGATTTGTTCAGTTTCGCTTAACCAATCGCCTCCTTCGTTGTTAAACGGCATTGGGCAGAATTCATAATTATGCCGCTTTACCGCCGAGTCCGAATGCCTAATGCTTTTTTAACGATTATCTGACATCGCGGCGAATGATTTTCTTTGTACTCCATATGCTGTCCGGATTGAATTGTTTTTTAATGAAGTTTGAACAGGGGAGAAGAAAGTCATCCAATCATTAACTGGATTAATTTGCCCACCCTGAGCACCTGAAATTATAGAACTTTTGTTGCCAATGGCGACGACGGAAAGGTTTGTTGTGAATTCAATTTTCGCAGAACGCGGACCGCTTGTATTTGCCCTGCGTGTCGAAGAAATGGAATCATACCGAAACCTCAGATAGGCATGGGAGCTATTTCGAACTTATGCGAACTTGGGCCGGGAACTTGGTTTGCTCAATTAAGGTGTTAAAGACCGACGTACTGATGTAGCGTATAAAAAAATGAAAGGGAATACTCACCCATGGAACCTTACCAAATCTCCAATTGTATTAAAAGTAAAGGGTAAATTAATGGCCAATTGAAAATTGTATAACTACATGCTGTGGCCGCCTCCTCACAGCATTCCGTCGCCAATTATAAAGACGTGATGCTGTCGGAAATAACTTTGGCGCCTTATGGCTGTTCAATTTTAGGGATCAGTGAGTTTCCGGTCGTCGACAAGTAGCCATTCCGTTACGATATATTGTTATAAAAATGCATGACAAATGAATACTGAAGACTTAAAAAGTTTACAAGCGCCTTTAAAAGAGCAATATCGCAGCGACCCTGGCTCCGCATTAATTACTTTAAAAGCGTCTGGCGAAGTTGGTGATGGAATCACATGCAAAGTTGAAACCGGACAGAAATTGGTTGAAGCTGGGCTGCACCCTGCGACCGGAGGAACAGGTATGTTGGCATGTTCGGGTGATATGTTGCTTGAAGCACTGGTGGCTTGTGCTGGCGTGACGCTAAAGGCAGTTTCAACCGCAATTGGAATTGAATTGAAAAGGGGTATAGTGACTGCTGAAGGTGATTTGGATTTCAGAGGAACGCTGGGGGTATCAAAGGATGCGAAGGTGGGATTTCAGAGTATTAGACTTATATTCACTATTGAGGCGGATGCAAGTCCTGACCAAATGGCCTCACTGCAGAAGCTTACCGAAAGGTATTGTGTAGTTTATCAGACACTTGTGAATGGAGTTGCGTTAGAGTCAAAATTCATCAAAGAGTTACCGCTTTAGATCACATTACCTGATAAAGACGATTGATTATCGATCTTAAAGCCGTAAATTCATTTACCGTTTCTGTCAAACTTCTACTTCACGCGTATGAAAATTCTCATAACATTTATTGCATTTTGTTTGATCGCATTTGGGTCATACGCGCAACCGCCAGACGTTCCGGTAACACCAGGGTCAAGCTATGGTAGTGCAATATCCGCATCAGGGGCAGTGGCCGCCGCAGAACTCCCAAAATTGCTCCAGGATGGACAACCACATGATGTAAAAGTCACGGCCGTCGTTTCAGAAGTCTGCCCAAAAATGGGTTGTTGGATGACGCTTGAGATGGCAGATAAAACCGCCGTATTTGTCAACATGAAAGACTATGGATTCTTTGTACCCGCTGCGCTCAAAGGCAAAACCGTTGTGATTGATGGACAAGCCACTGTTAAAAAAATCACGGTAGATGAATTACGTCACTATGCCGAGGATTCAAAAAAATCCAAAGATGAAATCGCTGCAATCAACCAGCCAAAAGAAGAGATACGTTTGACGGCTAATGGAATTGTTGTGGTTCAGTGACCTTGCCTGAATCTTGCAAGGGCGAAATTTCTGATCTTTTAAGGACTTAACCTCCTTCTCCCTGCGGTAAAAATCTCTTTAAACTTTCACAGACACCGGCAGTAACACAATCATCTTCGTTCCTACGCCCTCTTCAGACTTCGCGTAGATTTCGCCATGATGGTTTCTGGCGATCTTTTTACACAATGTAAGCCCGATTCCGGTTCCCGAGTAGGTTGATTTGGTGTGAAGTCTTTTGAATAGTCCGAAGATATACTCCGCATACTTTTCTGAAAACCCGATGCCATTGTCTGATACCGACACTTCAAAATAATCCCACTGCTGATCCAGGTTTCTATAACTCACAATATCTTCATTAGTCAATAGTCTTGTACGAATATTGACCATCGGCGAAATGGATGCCTTCGAAAATTTTAATGCGTTTGAAATCAGGTTTAGAAACAACTGGTGCATTTGGGTCGGGATTGCCTTGATCTTTGGTAATTCATCCAGTTCTATTAAAGCATTCTTGTTTCGAACAACCAACTCAAGATCTTCCAATACATTTTTTATCACATCATTCAGATCAACAGTAACGTGATCGTGATCTTTGATCGTGTTGTGTGAATAAGACAACAGATCGTCAATGATCGATTTCATTCTCGTTGCGGAATTGCTGATTTTAGTCAGGTAATCGCGATCACTATCTTCATTTCGAATTCTATCGCCATCTATCAAGAGGTTGATGAACGTCTGTATCTTTCTCAAGGGTTCCTGCAAATCGTGCGAGGCGGCATAGTTGAACTGTTCGAGATCTTTGTTGGCCTCTACAAGTAAATGGTTGGACTCAGATAGTTCTTCATTCGTTGCTGCAATTTCTTCGTTTACAGCCTGTAATTCTTCGGTACGTTCCTGAACCTGACGCTGAAGTTCTGAATAGAAATGTTTCTCATCGTTGATATCCTGCGCAATGCCAATCAGACGGATTGGTTTCCGCTCATTATCATACAATACTGTGCCGTTTACTTTAACCCAGTGGGAGCCTCCGGCACTCCAAAGGATGCGAGCTTCATACTGAAGTACCCCCGATTCCAATGACAACTCATGCGCTATGCGCCTGGTTTCAATATCATCAGGATGAATTCTAGAGGCATATTGCTTTCTGGTTAAGCCCTTCTGTGTTCCCCAAATTACATTGAAGCGATCTGACGTGCTCATCTCATCAGTAACCAAATCAATTTCATATGCACCCAGTTTGGCCGATTCAATCGCGAGACGTGCCGACTTCTCAGCTTTCTCAATCTGTTCACGAATCTGCACTTTCTCGGTGACATCGATTACAGTGATCATGACGCCATAAGGTGTTTGGTTGGCGTCAAAAATCGGGGCATACGTGAAATCGAGATACATTTTGCGCATCATATCGTCGCCCTGAACATACGCAATCGCCTCTTTCTCTGAATGTGAAACTCCAGTTGTCATCACACGGTACAGCAGTTCTGGATATTTTTGTGAATTCAATTCCGGAAAAACGTCAAGTGCTTTTCTTCCGAGAACATCCTCGCGCTTACGCCTCCATACTTTATCAAACATTATATCGTTCGCCAATTCTATCTCGTGCTCGAATCCTTTGAACACTGTCATTGGAATTGGCGACCGCATCACAAGGTCGCGAAAGTGAGACTCACGCTGCGCGAGTTTGTCTTTTGCGACAACAAGTTCTGTTACCTCACTGGCGATAACAACGATGCCTGTGGTTTGTTCATCGTTTTCCTTGACTGGTTGGTAGACAAAATTGAAATATGCGATATCATTTTGACCATATCGGTTCAATGTCACAGGAAATTCCTTTCCATAATATGGTACGCCCGTTTTTAACACGGCGTTCAAGAGTGGCTCAACTGAGCTTTTAACTTCGGGAAGTGATTCGAACAATGGTTTACCAACAAA
>JBDSKX010000155.1:0-38495 GCA_039916665.1 Chryseolinea sp.
GGTGAGCACTACACTATTTACAAGTTCAAAAACCGAAGCAGTTTTTGCGAGTATCTAAATAGACATGGAATAGCCTGCGTGAAAATTGAATAGTGCGGGATGCGCTATTTCTTTTGTAGAAACTGTAATGAGGTTAGTCAGCCCTTAATCAGGAGATATGAAGCAGCAATTCTTTGAATTGGCATACATTATGGAACTACGCAATAATCGTTTTCGCTTGAGTGCTGGTTTCATTTCTTGTAGAAGCTCGGCGTCAGTTTTTAAAGTCGTAATGAATGATCGGCACGACGTTAATGAGATGTCACGCAGTCACCAGATTGCGCTGGATGAGTTGTTCCAGACTATGCCTAAGCGACTCTGAGCTGCTGGGTTTCTCGATGAATGCAGTAGCGCCGAGGAAACGAGCCCGGTCACGAAGGTGAACTGAAGACGACAGCATGACCACCGGAATGGAATTTACTGAAGGATCTTTTGCCATTTCTTCGAGACACTCAATACCGTTCATTACAGGCATATTGACATCCATGAAGATGATTGACGGCAAAATGGTGGCTTTGCGCAGTCTTTCAAGTGCTTCCCGCCCGTTCCTGACGACACCAAAAAGTTTTACGTTTTTGATTTCATCAAGCACATGAATGAAAAAGTCCTGATCATCCACATCGTCTTCTACAAGCAATACAGTTTTTGTGTTCAAAATGGTGGTGTTTGTTAATTGGGGAATCAAATATGCGGAATTTTGATTACGGAATAGTTACACAACCCATTGGAAGAATTGCATCCGTTACAGATAGTACCCTGTAATCGGTTGTAATACGTCCGGAGCAACCTAATCCGTTTTAAAAATTTAATGGAGAGAGCAATTGGTAAAACTTGCAACTTTTTGTCGATGCCCTGCAATATCCTCTGGGCTGTGTTGGCAGATATCACAGGCAACGGAAAGACAATTAGCCCTTTTACCTTAACCGATCAAGTCGCGATGATTTGGTTCCTTTCAATCCGCCTATGCGAAAACTCTACGGCGAACACGGTAATCATGATAACCAACAAGCGCTTAAGATTCAGAAGGCCAAGTGGGATTAACCATCCACTATCTGATCAAATTTCAGATTACTTTGGCCCTCACCTGATCCAGATTGTTTCTTTCTACCTAACCACAAACAGCAGGCGCCATCAGCAGTACGCGCCAACTGAAAATTCCGAGTAACCTGAACACCCGACCGCGGTATAACTTCTTCAGCGATATAATATGGCGCTGCTTTTTCCTTGACAATTTGCCCGATGGCTCCTTTGCTGAACGGAAGCTTGGCACGCTGAAGTTGAATCTCGGCGTTGTTTTGATCAAGATGAACAGGAATAAAAGGTATCCAGTTATGTGGCACCGCAGTGCCTAGAACATATCGAATGGAAGTTTTCTCAACACCATCTCCTTCGGTAGAGGGAGCAGTAGCTACCGCGTTACTTTTTTCCAATGCCATCTCGTTACCGCGCATACCTTTGCCGGCCTGAGATGGTACGATGTTCTCAACAGCCCAGACCATATTGGCCATTTCATCGCGGAGGAAATTTACTTTCTCTAATGGATCACCTTCGAGCGTCTTGATTACAGCCGGTGCCAAATACAAGAGATTCTTGTTTGATGCCGCAGTATTGTTAATGTCAGTATGATGAAACATAGCCCAACGTTGCCACTGACTTTCCGGTCCTTTGTTCGCGGGACGTACAAGTGTGTATTCGCCGAAGACATCTTTTACGACAATTCCGCTGACTTCACAGAGCGTATTCACCGGCAGCTGATAGGGTAAGACGAACCAATCGTTTGAGCAAGTCAGAGCGAACTCTGCGAGCAACAAATGTAAAAGACCTGTAGGTGACGCATCGATCTTACCGAAGTCAGTACGATTTTCCTCCATCATCCAGAACCGTGGGTGAGGCATGCCTTTGAAAGCCACGGGCGCAGGGATGTATGACTGAAAGTCCTCTTTCGCAACGTTATCGCTATTGGACGGATCGCTGATGTCGAAAGAATACCAGTCGAGATGTCCTTCTGAGTAATGGTCCGCAATCAGTTTGCGTTCAGTTGTCCCCGCAGCGTTCGAAACTTCAAATTTATAATCCAGTTGTGATGGCATCCACGGCGATCCATTTTTGTCAGGCTGACTATAAGTTCGTTGATACCACGATTGAAATGAGCCGAGTTGCGTTAGATACGTCGTCTTAAAATTCCCGGGTAAAGTGTTGCCCGAAATTGCCTGGCAGAACGCGAATCCATCAAACACACTTCCTTTAACAGCATTCATCAACTGAATACCTTCATAGTCATTTTCGTCGATGGCATAATTGAGTGGATAGTGTTGAACCAGCGTAACCATAGCAGCATCAAATCCTGGCTTAGTTTTGATCAGTTTGATAAAGTATCTGGCCATTTGCACTGCCAGGTGGAGATTGCCCGCCAGCTTTTCGCGCTCGACCATCGCCTCAAGTGGGATCTTTCCATCGTAAGGCAATACCTGATCACCTTGAAATCGCATTTCATCCATCAAGGTATGCAGGCCATAAATTTTTGTTGACGTAGCAGTCGCAGCGTCTTCTCCCTGAAATTCTCCGAATTGCCATTGCCGTGTTAGCATCCAAAGTGCATCGTGCACTTCCGCTTTCAGACTTCGATCAAAGTCGACTGTGCGGGGCATGACTTCAAGACGATTATAAGCGGTGATCGAGGGTATACGATAAGCTTGAATTGCGAATTGTGCAATATTGAGTGGTAAAGCTGGCATTGTTCAGTCTTTAAACTTAATTGAAGTTGATTGTTGTTAACGGAATATTATTCTCTATGTATGCAATGTTTCGGGCATAGTCCAATGAAAAATCAAGGTCATGCTTCGAAAAATTGGATATCAGTGCAGGTAGCAAAACACCAACTTCCGGGCTATTTGCTGCATCGAGCATAGCAGGTTCGACTGCTCTTAACTTGGCGCGAAGGAAAGTATCGTTGACAACTCCAACAAGATTATCCCAGCTCCATTTGCCAGTTTCCAATGGCGTCACAGCCAGTAACAGCGCCTGTGGTGCCATAGCATTAGGCTGGTTGTAATTGAATGTAAGTCCGGTGATCTCTTGCCTATTGGGAAGAACTTCAGTCCAATCGTCAATTAACAAGCCACTTTGGAAATCGGTAGCGGCAGAACCTGCATCGCCATGGATCACGATTGATAATGTATCATCAACGATGGTAAATGGCGAGCCATCTTCATTGCTGGGAGGAAACTCAACTGCAATCCAACTATCTTTTGCGCGGTAGGGTAATTGGACAGGAGTAATGTCTAATGAGTCATGTTGGTTTAATTCATACAATGTTCGGACATACTCCCATCTGGCAAGACGGGGTCGTACGTGTGAAAATTTCTGCAGCCATTCTTCGGCAGGGAAATCCATTTTGATTTGTTGTTTTGCATAGTTCAAAAGCGAATCATCCGATTTTGAAAGCTTGATGTCTTCTGGGATATTGTAAGTAAACTGGGGAAGTACATTAAACACCGCACCGAATAATGCCTTACCCGCCTCAGTTAATATCATAACCTGCTCTTCTTTGTCAGAAGACGAATCAGCTGTTGATATGAAATCGGTGACTCTGCCCATTATATTTTCCATCTTTCTGATGGTGTCGCGTGCCTGTCTAAGAAGCAAACTTTTTGCTGAATCATCAAAGACATTAACGATCGATGGAAACGCATCGGCAATACCGAAGTTTGCAATGCGAATGAGAAAATTCTGGAGATTGTGCGCATCAGCGCTTTCGAATACAAACGTAACGTCTTCGGATTCCAGCTGACCTCCGTCCATAAGTGCGAAGAATTCGCCCAGGGTTACCGTTGGCCCCCCCGTAACTTCGGCGATTGTAAGTTTTGTCACGCCATTGAAACAGGCTGCGAAGTCGTCAAAGGCAGTGACGATCCTGTCCCTTAATTCGGTTGGTATGTATCCTTTCGGATTAGTTTTGTCGGCAATGGTTTGTTTTGAAGCGGGATCAAAGTCGGAAGCATTCAATGGTCTTGAATCGTTGATTACAGATTTTAACATGCGTAATAATGGTAATATGCTGCCTAGCGTTCTTTTTTCAGTAACGGCTACAGTCTCCATGAATCTGATTGATACTTTAGTGTCGTTATCGAGCAGAGTATCTCGGCGATAAAAGACAGCAATCCTCTGCTCAAGCTCTGAGAGTCCTGAGCGTTCCTGATCGCCAGTATTGAGTTCGCTGCCAGCGATATAAACAAGATCGATAGGTTGTATACCAAGTTTGTCGATCGTAACATCAACTTTATTGATTGGAGCCGCATCGTCTCCGTGATAAACGAGACATGATAATTTCGTTGGTGATCCAAGAACTCTTCCAAGCCATCTATTAATACCCGGTTCAATCCTTGCTCTGGATGTCAACGGGACTGGTGCCCATGGATTTACGCCGGCACTAACCTGTATCGGTTCGAACTGAATGGTAACTCTGTTTGTAAAGGTCAGCTGAGTGCTCTTTGGTGTATTGACAATTTCAATCTCGGGAGGTATGTGCGCATCTTTGAGCGCATTTGTTACCGCTGCCGTCCGATCGAAATTGCCCTGCACCATTTGATAAACACTTTCACTTAGTAAGAGATCTTTAACAGCATCAAGCGTGTCGTTAAGTTTGTCTTTTTCACCAATGATGGCGTTGGGTATAGCAGTTTGCTGTAGAGACGTAAGGCCCGAAAGATTTAGCGAAACACCGTATGGGTATGCCGTTGTAGTTTCCGCCAGTGTAAGGCCGTTCACCACGTTGTTTGCTTTGATGGTTTCTTCAGCGCCCGCTGAACTCCCCTGTTGTTGGACGAGATTTTGTTCGATCTGATATTTATCTCTGAAATTATAAATGTATTCATTGAGCCGTTTCAGATTGTTATCGGCAGATCCCCTATCATGAAGACCTCTTTCAAACTGATATCCCAGCAACGCTTCAAGTGATTGACCTTTGCGAATTCCATCAAGAACTAACATTGCCAATCGCACGCGTTCAGAAGATAAATTGACTGCCATCGTGTCGGGATTCGCCGAACTCGCGTGGTTGAGATATCCACTCCTTAGCACGGCAGCAGCAGTAGCCTGATTGATTGACGGTGCGTGAACAAATCCTCCGTTGTCAACATATTCATATAGAGGCTTGTTGTCTGCCGGTTGTAGCCTTGATGGTAATCGTTCGCTCACGAGAGTTCTTTTTGCAGCAGGCCTGACGTCGAACACGCAGCCATACGCGCCAAGGAATACCCCTTTAGACAAAGTGCCATCTGGCGCGAGTCTTTGTTTTTGTAGTCTTTGATTGAACAACGCAGTCTGCCATGCATCAAGACGATACGTACATGTATCAAGATGTTCGGTGAAACAACGTTCGAGCCTTGCTGTTGGAAGATTTGCCAGCTTCTGAAGCGAATCTTTCATTTCATTCAAAAATGCTGCGTCAGCCTCATTTCTGCCCGTCGTTAATAAATGATCAGCAACAGATAAACCAGCCTGCGGATGCCGCGGCTGCGCGACACTCACCTTGGCTTTCATCACCTCCCATTTGGTAATTTCCGGAGTAGTGGAAATATTCTGAAAATTTAGAGGCTCAAGAACTTGATCAAGAGTTATGTTACTTTTCCCAAACCATCTAACGGATGCCCTATTCAATTCCAGCAACAACGATCGTCTCAACTGCATAAACAGCAGTGTGGTTGGAACTTTTCCAGGCGTGAAATCTTGTTTCTCTAAGGCAGCCACAGCATTGTTCTCCATCAACCAATGGATGTAGTTCTTCTTGTTGGTTTCGTCGTAGTATCGAATACCATCCTTTTCGGAAAGCGGTACGTTGTCAATGATGTTGTCTGCGTCCAACTGAGTTTGACGGTGGTGAAACACAAGACGCAATAATTGAGGCAATTCAACCGGAGCTGCAGGAAGGTTATATCCCAGAGTTACCAGAAAGTCCTGAAGTATACGCTTGTTCAGGAAATTGTTCTGCAAGTCTTTCAGGTATGACTTATCGGCCATAAACTCTCCGTTCTTCAATAAGTTTTCTGTGCTAAAGGCGACACGCTGGAAGAATGACACTGATCCCGATTGAAGCCCAAGAATATTCATCAATACTTCTGACGGATCAGTTCCGGGCTTGCCCGTATATAGGAGTTGACTCGAAAGATTCTTCCAGACTGAATGAAAGTGGTTGAGGACGTTGAACAATGTATCCAAAAACTTATTTCCCCAGGTTGATTCCGTCTGCACCGATTTCCATTTGCTGAAATCACTGGTAAGTAAAATTCCGTAGGGTTGATTGCCGACTCTCACAGCAGGCAACGGACCTCTTCCGGTTACATACTGCGTGAAGAAGCTGCGTAGCTTATGTTGATCGTTGGCATCCAGCACAGGCTTCATCATCGTATCGAAATAGTAGCCAAGGGTGGAAGGATACAATGCTTTATTCATCGCGACGGCTTCATCAAGATCTTTTGCATTTGCGTTGAGAATATATTGCAAAGGGGCATATTCAATACCTAACGCATCGGCTAGGTTTTTACCGTCACAATTGTCGCCAATATCAAACAGCGGCTCACCGGTTTCAACAAAGTAGCTTGTCGTATTGAGGGGATCGCTTGTGGTAAATCCGGAGCCATCCTGTTCAGTATTATTCGTCGAGGTGCCTTGTGTGACAATACTAAATCCATCCGGAGCATAATGATGGTTGTCAATCAATGTTTCAACCAATGACTTGCTTTCAATGTGATCTGCGGATAGAAACGTACCCAATACAAGGATCTTATCAAAACCTTTACTTGACTCATCTTGTGTAAGTGGAATTCTAAATCCCATTCCTTTCGAAACAGCTTTGTCAAAGTCGGCAGTCCAATCGAAGCCTTCGCCGAACGCCAGCATCTCTTCCGCGTTTTTTACAAACGCAGCATCTGCATCCATCGGATCGGGACCCAAAAACAATTGATCCGGTATGAGTTCTCCGACAAATTCTTTTGCAAGTGTTTCTCCCTGGTAAAGCATGACGACAAATCGATCGGGCAATACATCGGCACGTGGGGCGCGGCTCCAGGCGTTAGTCGAAGTGAGGTCATGTGGCGGAAATGTCAGCTGCTCGGCAGTACCAAGTCCTTCTGCGTTACTATCCCAATTTGTCGGCTTGGTTTCTTTCGCGATCCATGAAGATCTTGAAGAACCAAACGCCCTCACAAGAGTACTCCATGCTTCTTTCTTACGATCTTCTTTATTGGCACCGCCATTCTTTTCGGCAGCAAAAATTGCTGTCCAGTATTTTGTACCGGCTTGCACTTCTTTGTCGGTGAGCACTTTCTCGTGCGTATGAATTGAGATGTCATCGGGATAAACCCGCACCAGCAATTGAGGAGAGTTTGCAACGGTCATAAACTTTGTTTCGATTCTTACAGGGAGCAATAAGAATGGAATATTGTCATCAAGATTGGTGATGGCACGTCGAGGATGGGGATCGTCTACATAAATTCCGGCAATGGCGTCCTGAAGGTTTGTGACGTATTGGCCAACCGTTTCCTTAGCTTTTACTTTTTTGACTTCCCAATCCTTCTTTCTCTTTTCTGCGTCAACTGGAGAAATATGATCATTGACCACTTTATCTGCAAGGTCTGCATTGAGGCGATCAATATTTACTGTCGCTGCATTTCGTTGTTTTTCAAGCGCTGTTTTTCTTGTCGCGGCTGCTCTTTGTGATGCGGCTAGCTTTTTTTGTTCTGCCAACGCACTGGTAATATTCGCCTTGACTTCGTCCAGCTGACTTTTCTGCGCGTCAACCTGTCGTTGTATCTGCACCGATCGAATACGATCAACGCGCGGGCTAACAGTGGTGTCTCTTAATTGACGCGAAAGGTCGGTTAACTGAGGTGTCATGGCCTCTGATTTCTTTTGCAGAAAGTCAATTTCAGCGGTAAGCTGTGTAAGGCGCGTATAGTCTGCGTTGATCGCATTTAATTCAACATCCAAATTCTGCAGATCTGACTGCAATACTGTGATCTTTAGCTTTAAGGCGTTAATTACTGCGAGGTCAGTGGGCGGTGCTGTCATTTGCCGCGTTGCACGTTCAAGCGTAACCTTCGCTTTGATCAGGTTCGTCTGCGAACTATAAAGTGTTTGATCAGCGTCTGAACGTTGTTGTCGTAGCTTTTGAATGTTAGCCAGTTGTTCTTTCCAGTCAGCCATAACGAAAAATTAAGGTAATGATATTAAGAAATTAGACCGTCTAGCATTTGCTTGGCATGGATTGCTACCATGACAGGCTTTTGAAAAAGGATATAGGCCATGCTCGCGGAATCCTTACCCCACCGAATAGGGTTAGTCACCGGATCTGCCGGCCTGATTGTTGGTGCGACGTCTTCAGTGATGAAGCTTATTTCCTGCGAGAATTTATCCCATGATAGATCATCCCACGACAATCCATCGTCACCCTGATTGAAGCTGATATCCATACCGAATGTTGGATTGCCTGGAGCCTGCATCAAAACGAAATACCATCCGAGATCATCGGCAGGGCTACCAGACGGAACTGATCCTTTGGCCTGATCAATCGTAAGGTCAAATCCGAAGAATTTAATATCAGGAGAGATCTCTGCTTTGTAAAGCGGAAATTTAACCTTACTGGCAAATTCCTGATCGGTCAGATCAAGCTTGATTTTAGTTTCGCCGGTCTGCGAATCTTTCTCAGCCTTTTGTGCGTAGATGATTATACCAGCATATTTCTTGAGTAGATCCCCGCGAATGGTTAACACGAGCTGTTCACCAGCCTGTACGTTGCGATTATTATGGGTGCCAAGTGAACTCGCAGTTGCCCATTGATCTATAGGTTTAATGTCTTTGTATTTCTCCGCATCCGACGACGAAACGCTACCGCCTTCGGCCGAAGGAGCAATGATTCCGCTGACGTCCCAGAATTGTCTGAAGTAACTACCCCGCTCATCTGTAGGATACTCGCGCCATAATAATTCTCTTCCCATTTCATGATTCAAGCCCACCATATACGATTCGATGAATTTGGAATTTGTTTTTAACAAAGAGATCGAATTGTTCGCGATCAGTTTGAGGTTGGGAAGAAAAACTTCGTCCGATATCTCAGAAAGTTTTTTATACATCGGATCTTCAAAATCCGGATATGCCATCGCCGGAAAAACTTTTTCAGGCTGATCGGTCTTTATATAACCAGGGAACTTAACAGTGGAAGACAGGCGACGAAGAAAAGTCTTATTCGGGTCTATGCCCTGTTTCACCTCCTCGTAGGCGACGCTCATCGGGAGAGGTTTCAGATCTTTGATGGGTGCATCAACCATGAGCCGCTCGGTCACATCTGTTAAAGCGAGCCTGTAATTTTTGGCATCGGCGCTATCACCGACTGTAGGTACACGAGTGCGAATGGCGGTTGCTCCAATGACAAAACCGGGTCGTGCTGGAATGATTGAAATAGTCTCCAACAATTTCTTCGGATCACTCAGCACCTCTCCTGACAGGTTGCCCAACGTGAATACTCCAGCGGGAGTTTGCTTTGGCGGCGCTGCCGTCAATTTCTGATCTTCATTAAGCCGCGTAATCAACTTATCGTACTTGAATTTTGTGCTATCGGCAGATACTTTTGAAAATCTTCTTCCGGTAGAAACAACTTTTCTGAAGGTTCCTGATAAAGAAGCGAGTGGTAATCGGCTTTCTTTGATCTGATGATATAGCGTGGCACTGCTGCTCATGATCCGCGATAAGATCGGCCTGCTGATGGACAGCAAAACATTAGATTGAAGTTGACTGAATGTCTTTTCAGTAAACTTCAACGAAACTTTCATGTAGAGAACAGTTGTTCGAATGCGCTTGTTAGCCGCTATGATATCCTGAACCTGCGACCATGCCTTGCGCATATAGGTTTCCTGATTCTTTTGGATAACCGTTGTTCCAAATCCTGCGGCCACCCGGGTTCGGGGATCCTTGTTTAGGTTGTTCAACCAGTCATTCTTCGTGATGTCAAGCTGAACGATCTCCGTTGGACTTTTTTTTGCGTGTTTGCCACCGTATAGGGGTATAGATATGATCGGATCACCAGAATCGTCAGTAGCGACTACGTTGATTTTTTGAAAAGGTAAATTAACGACGGCCTCAAGCTCGTGCTGAAATTTGTTTGGATCATTCGTGTTTGGAAAAACTGTCGACACTGCGTCCGGCGATTTCAGGGCACCTTCAAGTCCAAGGATAGAAGGTGCCGTGGAAGGGAATGCCTTGTGTGGGTCACTCGCGAGAACAAAGCCCGGATTGCTACTATCCATATCACGAATACCGACCCTTGGATCCATAACAATCGGCTTGAGTTTGTTCACGAGCGATTCAAAATCTTCGTCAACGCCAGTACGAAAAAACCATTCGTAGTAAACGGGCATTTCTCCATTGGCACCAACATCACTCCAGGATGATTTCTGAGCGTTAACGTCATCGGTAGATTGCCCGAGACCGGCTAGCCTTCCCGTTTCAAATGCTGGAATCACGAAGGCGTAGTATCCTGTATTTGGCGCTAGCTTTCTTGGACTCATTAACCGGCCGTAGAGTTGATCTGGGTCGGTCGCGACATTTTTATTTAATGTTTCAAGCCATTGTTCCAGGGTGTTGAGATCACTGTCTGGAATGTTTGAGTCATTGTGCACATGCGCCCACAGCCATGTCTCTTTTGCTGGAGGAAAAACGTCCTTACTTTTCAACACGATCGAAGGCAAAGGAGTCCGACGTTTTGTTCTTTCAAATTCGTCTTCTTTAACAACCAACAAAAACAACCACGGTCTCAGCTTGCCGTTATTGGGACCAGCGGGTGTATAGCGCCAGAGAAAATCTTCATCATAAAATTCTGCAAATGCCAGGTAATTGGGTTCAAAGTCTGTTATCCAGTTACGGGGTTGTGTTCGAACCACCATATCGCGATTGATGCCGATGATATCACCAGGTCCAATAAGCGCGAACGTTTTTGAGATTGCTCCCGTATTTAAAAGAACAGGCACGCTTACATGCGTTCTTTCGCTAACGGTAGAGGTACCCGCACCAAGATCATCGGGGTTCTCTATCGTGCTGGCGATCCCTTTTCGTGCCCAGGAATGAAATTGGTACCGGGCTATTTCGATTTGTGCCATCAGTTAAAATTTAATTCGTATTTAGACAATACCTGTAAGCGTCCTTTTAATTCTGGTTTGCTGTTAATCAGCAAATTGATTTGCGCTATCGTTTCACTATAGTTTCCGGACTTGATCTCCGCGCTGTATAGTTTCATATCGGCTACATTGGCCACAACATATTGTTCTTCTTCGACCTCGACTTTTTCAGGAGCATTTAATGAAACCCGATTGTTGAAATGTGACAATGAAGATTGTGAAACAGCACTCGATTTTGAATGTGCTTTGAACATGGATCCTGGATAACGATACTTGATAACACCGGGACTTTTCTTTTTACCCAGATAACTGAATTCATAGTCGACGGTTTTCACGGCCACACCAGCGGGTGCAACCACTTGTGATGACCCTGTGATCTTGAATCCACTTGTCATTTTTTCGAAGGAGGGACGTGAAAGTTTCTGCTCGTCACTCATCTTGATAAAGTTCGCTGCAGCAAATTGCTCCTGAACGGTTTCAGATGTAAAAGTGTCGTCGCCTGAGTTGATGCTGAAACGATTCTCGGCCTTTGGCAATCGCGTTCCAAACTTATCGATGTTGAGCTCAAGGGGTACGAGCCTTTGGCTGAAGGTTAGAATACCAAATGGATGTATGGCTACGAGATCACCAGTCAGGTCAATCTGTTTTATGCTGACGTGCAGTTTGTTGTTGGCTGGTATTTCAGCCCGCCAGTTCCGGTTGTCGTTGATTTCGCCCGCGAGGAGTTGAAGTACATCGGCGGAGTCATCCCCTGATTCAGCATCAGTATCCCCCCAGGTGACATGAAAAGGAATCGAGACGGAGAAAAAGAAGAACGATACACTTGCCTTACCACTGGCATCCCATGGTGTTGGTCCGCTTAGCTCACCTGATACCTGAATACACATGATCACAGAGCTGCCGTGACGCAACGCTACCCCTGCACCCAGATCAGCAATGAACTTGAACGGACTGAATTGAAACAGCACATCATAGTTCACAAAGCCATAAATATTAAATCCACCCTCACTACCAGCATACAACTCTGCCTTTGCGCCGAACTGCGCTGTGTTCGAAGTAATAGCGAAGTAAGTCTGGATGATGATACGTGCATTGGCTCCGTCATAAAGACTGAGCGTGATACGCCGCATGCTTTTGAGATCGGCAGGTACCTCTTTAAATGCAGGATGGAAACCACCTACGCTCAAAATGAAAACCGGATTGTCACCAAATGACAAACGTAGTGCCATGTCGCCAGTCAGCGTAAAGGTGAGGATGCGGGAATCGTATAAGCTTGCATCAAAAGAGATAGAACGATTTTCGAAATCGATGATGCCCAGGAAATTTACTTGCAGTCTCAGGAGCGGATTGCTTTCCTCGGGAAGCAAAGCCTTCAGAACGCCGAGAATTTTGAATCCGGTTGCAGGAATTTCGACGAGGATCCCAAGTTCGAGGGTGATTATGGTCGGTGTTCCCCAACCGATCTTTCCCATAGGACAAATTAGAAAGTGATCAGCTTGAGAAGGGAATATTTGTTTGATGTCGCTTACGATGCGATTGATGTTGGCGACAATATTCTGTGGAAAGAGAATGCTTTCGATGGCATTAGTCTTAACGCCTTCTTTCAATGCGTCAACTCGGGTTGTGCGATTCACGCCGAGTAATCCGCCGACACCGTTTAAAGTAAATCCAAAACCAAGTTGCACGGGTGTGAACTCTGCAGTAACGATGATGAGCATGGAATAGCCATCGCTTCCATCGGGCATTCTGGTGTTGATGATTCCAAAGGCTTTCAGGGAAAAAAGGTTTTTGAATTCAAGTTCAAGACCACCGAAATATTCTTTGTTATCGGGATCGAAATTCAGAATACCACCGCCTTTGATGCCACCCGCATCGACATACAAACCAATACCTGAAGGAGATTTGAACGATGGATTCAATCCGATGAATCCCAGATTGCCAGATCCAAAAGTGAGTCCAACTTTCAGACCCATCCTGTTGATTACTGCAGTGATGGGACCGAGTTTTACCGTTCCGCTCGCACTGGCTTCAATTGACAAATCACTGTCGCCAGTATCAATCTTTAAAGTAATTCCATCAAGTCTGTAAGGTCCGATATTGGCATTCGATGGTAAGGTAACCTCAAGTCCACCGCTTCCTTCCAGATAAATTCCTCGCGCGGTGTCCCAACCGATCTTAAGATCAACACCGGCTTCAATTTTGTTTGCTGAAATTGATTTCGTGAGGAAGCTATCGCCATCTGATAGATCCAGCACCAACCTGCAACCTGTCAGGTTGATTTCGAGAAAACTTCTTCCGGGCTTAGAGGGTACGTTGTCAACGCCACCATTGATGGCCATCGACTTGTACATCAGCTTTGCGCCACCAGGAAAAGAAATCAGTGTCTTCTCTTCTCCGTCTGTGTATCCAAAGCGCCACCCCAGGGCTAGGCGACCTGAGACTTGCTCGGCCAGGCCGTTAGCCATCTTTACGGATAGTTCTTTGTCGGGCCTTAGAATGAGTGCCGTTCCTTTAAGTAGCGCGACGTCACCCAAAAAATCGATGAAGGTATCTGGAAACCGTGAAAGTGCAATACTGCCACTGGCCTGACCTTTTAATACGGGAACAATACCAATACCACCGTCACTTCCACCGGCAGAAGTAGGACGTGCTCCAAATATCGATAGGCCTACACGCAGGCCGGCAATGGTGCCTCGTTCTTCAAACAGGAAAGTTAGTAACTGCGGCATAGGCACGGGTCCGGTGATGGCATCGCTTACCAAGACGCCTTCGGCCGCCTTATTCAGAGGTTGCAGTCTGCTACGCATTCCAAGCACCTGGAACAGCAATTGGAGACGTTGTATTAAGAGCGTTGCATCAAAATCTGGTGTACTCCACCCGTACGCTTCTTTTGCAAGTTTTCCTGGATCTGACAGAATCGTCTTAAAATGCTGGTAGTTGATTGTCGCCCTCACGTGCTCAATCTGGAAGTTTGCCGGATCAGCAGGATAATGAGGATAGTCGATAATATCGGCCAGACTAAGTACTGCGTAGGATAACGGTGAAACTTTCGCTACGTAATTGATGACCAGAAAATCGAATAGCCGTCGAGGTAGTTCTTTGTGAATGTTGGTGCGATTTACATAGTCTGGGAAGCCGACAAGTTTTGTGGGCAACTGATCGGCCAGCGTGTGAATTTCCTGAACTATATTATTGATTTCAATGGCAAGTTCTTTAATGCGCGAGATCATGGCAACTTCATTTTCCCATACGTCTTCAGGAGCATTGATTACAGCCTCAAGCTTGGTGATGAAGTTCTCAACGTCAAGCGCGGCGAGTCCAACATCGCTCAGTCCTGGTGGCAGATCCCAGCCCAGGAGATTGATGAATGCCTTGATCTCACTAAGGTCATTTTTCAGTTCTGCAAGGAGGGAGATAACCTCTCCTGCTCCAGCCGTAAGTTTTTGAATTATATTATCGGCCATGGTAGAAATGATTTTCCGTCATCAAACTTGCACTCTTTAAAACTAAATGCGGGAGCCTTTAGTCGAAGGAATCCATTTCGTATCCCAAGCGCATGAGCATACTTCTTGGAATCTGATTCTGGTTGCCACGGAAGAATTGCAGGTGCATCGAGTAACAAAGTTCCGGCTTTCATGGCTTCTTTGTTTTTGTTCGCCTGCTCATCCCAAAATTTTACATAATTAAGTTCTCCGGAAGAGGCAGGTGAGTTAATAATATTGTCCGGGAGATTGATGCCGAGATGTTCCTCCCATAATATCTGACGCAGCTGGTGGGCCGTCTCATTTTTTGGTTGATCAGCAATGCCGCTGTACATCACGACGTTCATCTCGATACTTCTTGATGGCTGGTGATCACGATTTGGTAATACGTGTTGAGAGGTTCGAGTGAGAACTTCGCTCACGATACCTGGTATGTCAGGGATATCCTTCATCGTCTCGCGGATCAAATTCATCGTTTCGTCAAAGTCCTTGATCAACTTGATCACAATGACTACGAATGCTATATAGAATTTGTAATCCCAGATGATTGGCTTCACAACATACATGAACACATACCAGAACATGTCCCAGATATATTTTCCAAAATCTTCTCCCGGTTTGACTTTGGATAAGTAAGCATCCAATACGGCGCCAGTAAACATCAATCCAATTTCGTGGTAGTTCATGGACGTGCCATCCAGGTTTGCACTTCCGACTGTTGCCCAGGTATCATCAATGACCGCAAGTTTGGCGTGCACATAAACCGGCATGATGGTGAATTTTTCATCGCCCGGTAATTTTGAACGGCTCCAACGCGTGTAGACCCCCAGTTTATGATGATGTGAATCCGCAAGAATCTTCAGCATATTAACATTGTCAACCTGCCTGTCGGGATATCCAGGCAAGTCGGGTTTCATGTTTAGCAGAAGAATAATCTCAAGTTTTGGTTTTGAATCATCCTTCATTCGGAAACTCAGCGCATCGATGATATCAGGACAAGTAAAATATTGATTCTCGATATAGACGAACCGTTGTGCGTTCTCGATCGCCCTCTGATAAGCTTCAAGTATGCCGGTTTCGCCATTTGGTATATCTTCATCGCCTGCAGCGGTGGGTTTATAATCTGCCGCAGGGAGTGTCCGAAGTATCTGCACGGAAGCAACATTTGAATCTACTCCGCCAGAGATTTCGGGAATACTTCCTTGCGGTGGCATTGTCAAAGGTTTCTCAGTCGACTTCCAGACAGTGGCGAAAGTCCGACTGATATGTTCTACCGCTGGTCCTTCGATTTGAACATTCGCGTCGTGATTTAACGAGCCTTTGTGCCTGGCGTCCCGAATAGCATGATCCTGTCCACTGAAATAGTATTGTTTCAATGGCGATCCCATAAGAATTGCTTTTACCCCGTCAAAAATGATCGCTTTGGAGTGAAGTACAGCAAATCCTTTCTGGAAAGCGGCAGTTTTCACGTTGGTGCCATCGAAGAATTTTTTGACAGCGCTAACGGTATCGCTAGCCGACAACGGGATGTCTGTCACCATAACGTTGATGGCAACATCAGCATCTTTGGCCTTTAACACGTCTTCCAACGTAGCCGCCATACTGCTTTTGCAATCTGAGGTCGGTGGATTGAGAGGATCAAATTCGGATTCAGATTTAAATTCTGTTATGAGTCCGTTGTTGACGTCGAAGAACAGCTGCATCAGGTTGATGGATTTCGTCGCGCTCTTAGCAGCTTCCGTCACAGCCGGGAACATCTTGTCTCCATCAATAAGGTGCGTGATCTTATTCCCCTTGTACAAAAAAACGGGATCCGGATTAGCCGGATTGAGCGTTGTGTGATTGACGAGCCATCCTTCTACGCTGGTGGGATGTATGCTGATATCTTCAGTAATGAGGATGTTATCGGCGACATCTTCAACTTCCTTGGTTTCGTGGAGCAGACGTCCAAACTTATTGAAGATGCGAACAACGATGTCCGGGTTGCGGTCATTGATCCAGTCTCTGTATTTATCTTGTGTGTAAGAAATAGAAAATTCACCCTGAGTATTTGTTTCTCCGTTGCCAAGGACATCGTCTTCCTGAAATATAGGATCGAAGTCTACGACTGTAACCTTTAGGCCACCATAACCTTGATGAGTCTTCGCATTGATGATTTTCCCTTTGACACCAGTGTTTGCCATATTGCTGAAGTTGAATTCGCAGTACTACTAACTGGTTCTTCTGCTCATCTTCTGCTTATCAGCCATCGCTACTTGCCCAAAGAACAACTGGCACGAGTTAGCTTTTCACATTGTCATCGTCGAGTAGGTTAAATATAGGGCAACAGCAACGATGGTGCAATACCAGTTATCAGCCTTTGAGAATTTGCTAGAGATAGACTTTTTCACCGCGGAGGAGGGGCCCGCGGAGGATCGCAGAGAAATGCATTAATGAATTGCGATCCTCGGCTTTCCTTGAGTTTGCCGTTAAAAGACTTCGCGCCCTCACCAAATTAGAATTATTATCTTTAATACTCTATAAATCGCCAATTCAAAATGGATAAATCATTTATCGCCAACAACTCACTTCTGATCTTTTTTGTTTCCTGCGTTTTAGCTATGGGTGTATCTCAAGCTCAAACATCAAAGCTCAGTCGCATAAGCGTCAACGGAAATAAGTTCGTCAATGCTGAAGGAAAAACTCTGGTGTTTCGTGGTCTCAACGTAAGCGACCCTGATAAACTTGATCGCGAAGGTCATTGGGATAAACGCCATTTTGAGGAAGTAAAAAGCTGGGGATCTAATATCATTCGGTTTCCAGTGCATCCTGAAGCGTGGAGAAAAAGAGGTGAGAAAGATTATCTCGTGCTGCTTGACAAGGGAGTTGCGCTCGCAGCGGAACTAGGAATGTATGTCATCATCGATTGGCATAGCATCGGAAATCTTAAAACTGAGATGTTTCAGTCTCCTAACTATAACACTACACGCATTGAGTCAGATCAATTCTGGAAGACCATTGCGATTCATTTCAAGGACAATACTGCGGTCGCTTTCTTTGAGTTGTACAATGAGCCGACTGTGATGGGAGGGAAACTTGGTGAGTGCACCTGGGCAGACTGGAGAGTTATTATGGAGCAGACAATAGCACTGATCCGCGCCAACGGTTGCCCTGCTGTTCCTCTGGTGGCCGGTTTCAACTGGGCCTATGACCTCACGGAAGCAGGCAAAGATCCGGTGAAGGCTGAAGGTATTGGATATGTAAGTCATCCTTATCCCATGAAACGTAAGCAACCGTGGGAAAGTCAGTGGACCACGGACTGGGGATTTATGGCTGAAAAGTATCCATTGATATTAACAGAGATCGGTTTCTGCGGCGCAGATGACAAAGGCGCTCATATTCCCGTCATCAGTGACGAGTCTTATGGTGACGCCATCACAAAATACACGTCAAAAAAAGGCATATCCTACGTGGTATGGGTATTCGATCCCCAATGGGCGCCGATGTTAATCAGTGATTGGAATTACACGCTTACAAGGCAGGGAAGATATTTCAAACCGGCAATGCAGGCATCCGCAAAGTAATAGGAGCTGGATTTTATTTGATCACTACGTCCTGAACCTTTCTTGGAATCCATACCCGCATTTCACCTTCACCACGGTTGGCCCATGTGTAATATGGAATAGACGTGATATTCTTTGTAATGGTCTCAACACCTGACCCATCTGACGTTGGTTGTATTACTGCTGCTGTGCTCTGGATCGTAACAACCCCACCAAGAAGATCCGGATGAAATGAGGTTGTGCTCACGCCTTTGTCTGGAAGAATGATATTGAGAATCCTACCATCATTGTCGGGATGCTCTATGCAATAGACAAGAGGGCCTCGCTCCAAAGCCACCTGTCCGACGTCATTCTTCACATTCTTACTCGCAACGACGCGCTTTACAGGCATGGGCAATTTGAGATCGATGACGTCGCCCTTTTTCCAGGATCGCGCAATAACAGCGTAGCCATTTTCGATTAAGTATGAAGTAGCCTTTCCGTTGATGGAGATGCTAACAGTATCGGCCGAGGCGTCGAGATATGAATATGTTTTACCGGGAACAGGACTATTTCTCGCCCATCCTGGAATTCTAACATAGACAGACTTTTTCATCTTTCTCTCCGGCGACATCATGATTTTTATAGCACCATCCCAGGGATAATTTGATTGTTGACTGACGCTTAGGTTGCCTTCTTTGAAAGGGATCGTGGTAGAGCTAGTTACGAACAGGTTTAGATAAACTGAATTATCCGTGGTGGCATAGACATAATCACCCAGTGAAGCGACAAGTCGTGAGATGTTCGAAGGACAGCAGGCTGTACCAAACCATTCGCTACGGCTGTAACCACCTGTTGATGTAAGCGGGTTGCCGTAAAAAAATCTATCACCTGTTTGGGAAAGACCATCAAGGGCTCCGTTGTAAAGACTACGTTCAAGGACGTCTACATATTTGCTGTCGCCCGTCAAGAGGTTCATGCGTTGATTCCAGAATACCATTCCTACAGAAGCGCAAGTTTCACAATAGGCATCTTCATTCGGAAGATCGTAATCGTTGCTAAATCCCTCATTTTTTCCGGATGAACCGATACCGCCCGTGATATACATGTTGCGGTAAACCACATCCTCCCAAACAGTGCTCATTGATTTCAAATATCCGGGGTCATTCGTCTCCCTGGCAACATCGGCAGCTCCGGTGTATAAATACATCGCGCGCACAGCGTGACCGGTGATTTCCTTTTGCTCTTTAACAGGAACTCCATCTTGGCAATAATCAGGATTCTTCCATTGATCCCAGATAACACCTTTGCCATAACCATGTCCACGTTGTTGAAGAAACCAGTCGGATAATTCAAGATATTTCTTTTCGTTTGTTGCATGATATAACTTCACCAAAGCTAGTTCAATTTCCTGATGACCTGATATCCAGTGTTTGTCTTGTTTGCGGAATGTATTGTCGATGTGATCCGCGAATCGAATGCCAACATCGAGCAGTTTCCGTTTCCCGGTTGTGTGATAGTAGGCAACCCCCGCTTCGATAAGGTGACCTGCACAATAATCTTCGTGCTTTTCCATATCAGTCCAGCGCTTATCAAGACCTGACAGTGTATAATACGTGTTGAGATAGCCATCGGGTTGTTGTGCCGCGGCAATCTTGTCGATCCACGAATCTGCCGTGCTTTCAAGTGATTTATCGGGATGATTCTTTAAGCTGTATGCGATAGCCTCGAGTGCTTTGTAAACATCTGAGTCATCGAAATAGATGCCTTCGTGTTTCTCTCCCTGATGCCGTGCTACCTTTTCAAAGTTCCTGATCCGCGGTGTTTTGATCTCTGTTTGTTCAACACAGACGGGTAGCGTTACCGTTGCTACTTTTTCAATCTTCGGTTTCCAGAACGCATCATTGATGACTACCTTATCATATCCCACGGGATGTAGCGGTTGAAATGACTGGGCAACACCATGAATAGAATAGATGGACAAAAATATAATGGCGAGTTTCATGCGGATTGCAGTCATGGCTTTAATTTGTGGATGACGAAAATACTTGTTTTGACCCCTTGATCAAATGCTGCTTGAACCCAAGCAGCGGACAGTTGAAAGCAATGGTTTATTTCAAGAAAAAAGTAAAATGCGAATTTTGTGGTGGCTTTCTTACTTTTGTACCGCATAATATGGATCAGAAACCGTTCAAATCAGGCTTTGTAAGTATCGTTGGAAAGCCAAATGTTGGCAAATCGTCACTGATGAACTGTTTGATGGGTGAAAACCTGTCCATTATAACGCCCAAAGCTCAGACGACGCGCCATCGAATTATGGGATTTCTGCAGGGTGAAGGCTATCAAATCGTTTATTCCGACACGCCGGGAATTCTTGAACCGAAATATTCTTTGCATGATGCCATGATGAGTTATGTAAAGGTTTCGTTGGAGGATGCAGACCTGGTACTGCTGGTCGTTGCGCTGGAGGATAAATTTGAACCCGAATTGTTTCAAAGATTTCTGCACCTCAAAACTCCAATACTGCTCATTATTAATAAAGTTGACAAAGCAAAAGGATCTCAGGCCTTAGACAAAACAACGTATTGGAAGACTCAACTTCCCAACGTCAAAGATATAGTTCAGGTGTCAGCAAAATCGGGACTTAATGTCGACAAGGTCCTCCCAACGATTTTGGAATTGATGCCCGAACATCCGGCATACTTTCCGCAAGATGAATATACCGACAGAACAGAAAGATTTTTTGCGTCAGAGATCATCCGCGAAAAGATCTTCATGAATTATGCAGAGGAGATTCCTTATAGTACAGAAGTAGCGATCAACTCATTCAAAGAAGAGCCGGACATTATCCGAATCAGCGCAACCATTTACGTTGAGCGCGATTCTCAGAAAGGTATCATCATTGGCAAAGGCGCCAGCGCGATTAAGAAAGTCGGCGTTGAAGCGCGTATAGACATGGAGGCATTTTTCAAAAAGAAGATCTTCATCGAGACCCATGTCAAAGTCGCAGATAATTGGCGCAAGCATTCAGCGAGACTAAAACAATTCGGCTACACAGAATAGAAGAATAAATTTACTACTGAGGCGCCATGAAGCAGAGTTGCTAAAGCAAAACTTGTATTCTCAGCGTCCCTGCGCCATTGTGGTGAAAATGCATTATCTCCTCTCCCCAACCTGCTGCCTCCACATCGCATAATACAATCCCTTCAGAATTAGCAACTCATCATGAGTTCCCATTTCAGAGATCTTTCCCTTCTCCAAAACATAGATCACATCGGCATGCATAATCGTTGAAAGACGGTGCGCGATTAATATCGTGATCTGATCTTTCCGATGGGATACATCACGCATCGTGTTTGTAATGTCTTCCTCAGTCAGCGAGTCTAGCGCAGACGTTGCTTCGTCGAAGATCAGTAATCTCGGTTTTCGCAGCAATGCACGAGCAATAGATATTCGTTGCTTTTCTCCCCCGGATAACTTCATTCCTCCTTCGCCCAGAATTGTTTCTATGCCTTTTTCAGATCTCGATAACAGGCCACTGCATGCCGCCCGCTCTAATGCGTTTAGTATTTCACCGTCGGTAGCATCTGCTTTCACGAACAAAAGATTGTCGCGAATTGTACCCGCGAATAACTGTGTGTCTTGCGTTACAAAACCGATCTGTCGACGCAACTCATTGTATCTTACATCGGTTGAAAGGATGCCATTAAAGAGTATAGAGCCTTCAACAGGCCTGTAAAGTCCGACGAGTAATTTTACAAGGGTAGACTTACCCGAACCTGATGGTCCTACGAATGCGATCGTTTCACCCAGTTCAACTTTTAAGGACACTCCATCGATCGCGTTTAATTTCGCTGTCCTGTGTCGAAACACTACGTCTTTGAATTCTATGTTCTGCAGCGGGCCGATCAGAATCGGCTCTTCGGGACGACGTTCGACCGGCTTCTTCATCAGCTGATCAAAATTATTCAGCGAAGCTTCGACTTCGCGATAGTTGAGAATAACATTGCCAAGATCCTGAAGTGGTCCAAAAATGGAGGCGGAAATAAATTGCATCGTAATAAGTTCTCCGGTGCTTAACAAATGATGGAATATCAACCAGAGAAGAATGAATAGTATGGACTGCTTTAGAAGATTAAGAGATATGCCCTGTAAAAATGAAAGTGTTCTTACACGGGAAGTCTTCGTCATTTCAAGTTCATAGATCTTTTGCGTTTGAATCTTCAATCTTCGAATTTCAGGGAATGTAAGCCCAAGACTTTTTACAAGCTCGATGTTTCGCAATGATTCTGTGATCACACCCGCCATCCTGTTAGTTTCTTTGTTGATGGACCGTTGTACCGTTCTGATCTTTTTGCTCATCAGTCCCGTAAGTGATCCTAAAACCAGTATACCAACAAAAAATACAGGGACGAGCATCCAGTTCATTGTGATTGAATACCATATGATGAACCCCATTCCGACGGCGGAAGAGAAAAGTATATTAATAAATGAGTTTACAAACTTCTCTGTATCTGTTTTCACTTTCTGAAGAATCGACAGCGTCTCGCCACTCCGTTGTTCTTCGAACTCCTGGAAAGTAAGCCGCAGTGTTTGTTTAAGTCCGTCATTAAAAATGTTCATTCCAAATTTCTGGACTGCCTGCCTTGTATAATATTCCTGAAAGGCTTTAATCAACCTTGCAGCAACAGCAATTGCAATGGCGATGCCGAGCCACGTAAGAACGCCGTTAACAAGTTGTTGCTGAGAAAGTGTATCGGATTTACTTGCGTAATCGTCGATTATCTTCCCGAATATGATGGGGTCGGTAAGATTAAGGAGCTGCGCTATGGCAGCCAGCGCCAGACTGAAAAGCACCAGCCATTTTTGCGAGCGTAGATATTTCCAAAGTATTGGCATTCGCGGATTAACGTAAATGCTCAATTACGACTGATCTTCAATAGCGAACAAGAATAACAGTTGGAATCCGTGTAGTTGTCGTTTGGATGGTCTGTCTATGGAACACATAAATGGCGCAAGCCTTAGCTACGCGTACACTGTGCACTAGAGCGAGCCCTGAGGCTAACTCGTCGTACTTAATCATTTCTCAACATCTGGGTTGGATTCGCTATTGAGATTCTTCTAAGCTGTGAAAGTATCGTAAAAGCAATGGTTGACATTACAAGCATTGCCGTTGTAACAAATGGCCACATCGGCAGGGGTATGTCTTCAGGATATGCGGCCTTTATCATGATGTTCGACAAATAAAAACCAAGTGGCGCACTGGTGGCAAAAGAAATGAATACAATCCAGGCATAGTCGCGATTCATCTCGCGAAGGATATGTAGCAGCCGTGCGCCATAGATCTTTCGAATGCTGAATTCCTTTAACCTTCTGGTTAGGTTGTAGGATATCAGACCATAAAGGCCCATGCATGCAAGGACCAGCGCAATTGTGGATAAGACGTACATGATTTTGTTGTTCGAGCGATTTGAATCAAAAAACTGCTGGAATACTTTATCCTGATAAAATCCCTGATAAGGTTCGTCTGGCGCAAGCGTTGCCCACACTTTCTTTAATTGATCGTTCACCAGGTTCAGCTTGCCTGGTTCCACTTTTGCGACAATAAATCTGAAGCGGTCGGGACTGCCTATGTGCATCATCATCGGATCAACATCAAAGAAAAATTCTTTATAATTGAAATCTTTCACTACGCCAATGACATACCATTTCTGTCCGTCGAAGTCGAAAGATTTTCCTATTGGCTGCTTCCAATTCATCTTCCTTGTAAAGGCTTCATTAATAACCACAGATTCTTTTTTATCGGATGCAACATTAGGATTAAAAAGTCTGCCTTGTTCCAGTCTGAGATCCATTGTTTCAGGATAATCAAAGCCAACTTCGAGACGGACTACACTAATCTGATCGTTTCCAACACTGACCGTAGTGGAATGATCTGCAAACCCGATGTGACTTTCTGATCCCGCATAGTTGATCACATACTTGCTTGTCGAAAGATAATTCCTGAGGGCATCGTACTGCGATTGATTATTAACGGATACAAACATTTGTTGTACATGTTGATATCCCCAGTCTTTTTCTTCAAAATATTTGCTCGTGCTGATAAAGATTAACGAAGCAACAATGGTGGTAAATGAAATTACAAGCTGTAGGCTGAGCAGGATCTTGCTGAATAAACTCTTGTTCCCAAATTTTTCTTTTCCCTTTAGTATAGTTACCGGGTTGAAAGAAGAGATGTAAAACGCTGGATACCCTCCGGAAACAAGAGACACGGTTAGCAATGTCAAGCCAAAGAAAATGAACGTTGTGCCTGTTGAAGAGAAGGAAAAAGGAACGTGGATAGGATAAAGCGAATTGAAACCCGGAAGTAGAATGAAGTAAGATATCCCCGTGCCACTCATTGTTGCCAGAAAGCATAAGACAAGATTCTCGCTGAGAAATTGGTAGATGATCTGGCGTTTGCTACCACCAATTACCTTTCGAATTCCAATTTCTTTTAATCGCGTTGATACTGCCGCCACGGCAACATTCATGTAATTGAAACACGCAAGGAGTACAAGTAATGTAGCAATGATACCGAGCAGGATCATGGCTGCCGGAATATTGCTCCATGAAAGTGCATATTTGATATCATAACTCAGTGCGGCGACATCCGTCATCGGGATCCAGGTCACTGATTCAACTTGAAATTTGTCGTTAGCCTCGTGCTGTATCTTCCTGAATCTATCAACCTGGGCATTGAGTTCTAATGGTTGATGTCCTTCTTTCATTACGATAAAAGTCGAGCTTGCCCATGTTCGCCATTGTATGTTATGAGCCATGTCGGCATGATCTTCCCATTGCGACATGGGGATCAGAATGCTTAAGTACATGCTTGATCCGTCGGGAACGTGAGCAAGAACTGCCCCTATGCTGAACGTTGACTTCGTATCATCTGGAAATTTGATTGAGAGTTCTTCGTTGATAACATCCTTTCTTCCGAAATACTTCAAGGCTATATCTTCAGTGATAACAATGCTGTTTTTGTTAAATAAAGTGTTTCTGTCTCCATACTGAATTGGGTAACTGAAGGCATCAAAGAAATCAGGATCGACAAACCACACAGGTTCATTGAAAACAACTTCCCCATTCCTGATATTAAGATTATCGCGTTGAATTCGTACCACATGCTCTATGCTGCTATGTGCCTCTTTAAGAGAAGTGCCAAGTAAATATGGCGATCTCGCCCATTTCTCAATTATATCACCCGACTTCATTTCGTTCATGAGCAGGAACAGCCGATCTCCTTTTTCGTGAAATGTATCACGATTGTAATAAGAGTCAAGGGTTAGAAAAATTGTAATACCCGCTCCCAACGCGATCGACAATCCGATGATGTTGATAGCAGAGGGTATCCGGTTCCTGATAAGACTTCTAACAGCAGAAACAATATAACTCTTGAGCATATCCGAGGCGATTAATTGATTGCGATAATCTTCTTTTGATCTTTTGATATTCTGAATTCTACAAAAGCGAATCACATTCCATACAAAGTGAACTTTGGCCATGAAAGGCCGGGCATCTGCTTGTCGCTGGAAGATTTCATTTACATCGCCCGCTATGTCTTCAAGCAACTCCGGGTTACAATACCATTGTAGAAATTTTTCTGCCCATCTCGGAGGATTCGTGTGCTTCATGCCAGTTGAAATTGAAACGCTGCTTTCGGAATTCTTTTGAACAATTGTGTGCGCATTTCAATCGCATCTTCGAGTGCTCGCTTGCCTGCTGCTCTGAGGAGGAAAATTCTTTTACGCCTGCCGCCGCGTTCGGCTGTAGGCTCTCCCATTTTTGAAGAGATATATCCTTTTTCCTCAAGACGCGTCAACACGGCATGGACGGCGCTGATATTAACATCCCTTCCTGTGGTCTTCGCAATTTCATCCATGATACCAACACCGTATGCTTCTGGATATAGAATACCAACGGTTAACAGAATGAGCTCTTCAAGTTCTCCAAGATTTGATCCTTTCATTTGTCGAGTAAATTATTTCTACAAACGTGAAAGTAATAAATATGTTTGATATTTGTAGAATATACCCCGGGATGGGGAATCAAAAGCTTATCACATTAACATTTTTCGTTCTTCCTGGTTCATCGTACTTTAACTGTTAGAGCGCACGATTGGCATATCGGCTTAAATATTTTATGAATAAGTATAAATACAAATGGCTTCTGTTGATATTGATTTTACGCATGCAGTCTTTTGCTCAGGATGTATCCATGCTTCCGATTTGGGAGAATGACTTCGAATCAAATACCAAATCGGACTGGCTCATCCATCCACCCACAACCACAGCTGATGTCTATCGCTCTGGAGACAACAAGGATGTAGTTCTGTCCAACGGCCTGCTCAAGCGAACCTTTCGGATTGCACCGAACGTAACGTGCGTCGATTATAAAAACCTTTCCAACGGCCAGCAACTTCTGCGTGCTGTTAAACCTGAAGCAAAGATCACGGTGGATGGAAAAATTTACGACGTCGGTGGTCTGCACGGCCAAAACGAAAACGCCTATCTGCTTCCCGAATGGCTTGATAAATTTAAGGCAGGAGAAAATGATTTTGAGTTTAAGTCGTTTTCAGTTTCGCCAATTTCGCCGCTCCTGAAATGGAAGCCTAAGACTTGGGGTTATAATAAGAAACAGGCAACAGGAAAGATGTTGTCTTTTGTGTTTGCATCACCCTTAAAAGAGTTAAGTGGATTGGACGTCAAGATCAACTATGAATTATATGATGGTCTGCCGCTGATCATAAAGTGGATCTCTATTGAGAATAAGAGCAAGGTCGCCTTCAAGTTGGATCGCGTCGTAAACGAAGTATTGGCACTGGTGGAAGAGGAAACTGCTGTCGTAGGCACTCCTGAACAAATGAAAAAGCAGCACGGCATTTATGTTGAGACAAACTATGCTTTCAACAACGCGATGCGATACGACATCAGCGATCAGACAACGCACTGGCTAGCGGATTCAGTCTATACTTCACAGGTTAACTATAATTACGGCACGCCTTGCCTTCTGGAAGTTTATCCCGAGAAAGCTCCCGGCATTGTTTTGAAACCTGGAGACATCTTTAAATCAGTACGAACACACGAATTATTGATGGATAGCTATGATCGTGAACGTCGTGGACTTGCAATTCGAACGATGTATTCCACAGTAGCGCCGTGGACGACGCAAAATCCAATATTCATGCACCTCGTCAGCAAAAACGATGAGGAGGTAAAAACGGCAATCGATCAATGCGCGATAACAGGATACGAAGCATTGATAATGAGTTTTGGAAGCCATTGTGACATGGAAGATACCGCAGTTTCCAATATACAGCGTTGGAAGAAGATGGCAGCGTACGCACACAGCAAAGGCATTCTCATCGGTAGTTATTCACTCTTTAGCAGTCGACGAATAAGCGATGAGGATGATGTGATCGATGCATCGACGGGCAAACCAGGTGGAGCATTCTTTGGGCATGCACCTTGTTTTGGCAGCGTATGGGGACTCGGTTATAGGAAGACCATTAAGAACTTTTATACACAAACCGGTTTTGATATTTGGGAAAACGATGGGCCTTACCCGGGAGATGTCTGCGCGTCGACGAAGCATCCAGGTCATACCGGACTTGCGGACTCGCAATGGCGCCAAATGGAAATTCAAAAGGATTTGTATCACTGGCTCAATGAACGCGGTGTCTACATCAATGCTCCGGATTGGTACTTCTTCGATGGAACGAACAAGATAGCGATTGGCTATCGTGAGGTAAATTTCTCCTTATCACGCGATCAGCAGAAGATCCTCAATCGCCAAAACATCTATGACGGATTATGGGAGAAGACACCATCGATGAGTTGGGGATTCGTACCCTTAACAAAATATCAGGGCGGTGGACCTGAGGCAGTATTGGAACCGTTAAGTGACCATCTCGACGATTATAAACAACTGATGTTTCAATACTATGGCGCAGGTGTTCAGGCGTGTTATCGCGGCCCTCGTCTCTACGACACAGATAAAACCCGTGACACGGTTAAAGAAATGATCGAATGGTATAAAAAGTACCGCGACATCTTAAACTCCAACGTCATTCATTTACGAAGAGCAGATGGCCGCGATTGGGACGGCATCATGCATGTAAGTACAACACTAAAACAAAGAGGATTATTATTGCTCTATAATCCAACCAAAGAGAAAATCACGCGAACCATTCGAGTACCTCTGTACTATTCCGGCTTAACGACTGAAGCGACGATCAAAGAAAAAGATATATCGATAAAAAAATACAAGCTCGACCGGAATTACGAAGTGAATATCACTTTTACGTTAGAGGCGGAGGGGTATAGTTGGTTTGTGATTGAATAACCAATTCACCGCAATGGCGTAACGATGCAATGTACGAGATGAAAATACCTGTCGGAGGACATTCAATGCATTTTCTTTGCGTCCATAGCGTCGTTGCGCCATAGCGGTGATTTCTAAATCTCGCCACTATATTTCTTCAAAATACTCCACCAACTGCTTCGTATGCCTCGTCACATGATACACCATTAGCTTCGCCCACTCATATCGTGTTAGATATCCCCATCCAGGTAACTCATTTATCATAACCTGTTCTGTAAGATCTTTCTCCCGGATAATATTCAACGCTGCCGCTTTGTTGTGACGCAATGCTTTGAGGACTTCCTCAACCGTGTAAGTTCTGTCTTCGGGTACAAGTGCCTCGGGCGCAGTGAGACGGACATTGTCATTCATAAAAACATCTTCAATATCCTCAACATATTTATCAAACTTCCTGTCTGCCTTTCGGGTCGGAGCGTTTGTCATGTCGCGTGTCGCTTTCACGACGTGCCAGCCTAGCTGTCCGATTGTCCATGCCCCTGGACGGATACGTTTTTCCAGTGTTGCATCATTTTGCTTTGACAACAAGTTGATAACTTTATCAAGGGTGGTCGTCATTTCCGATTCCAGTGCTGCTTTGTCCATGTCTTTTATTTGTTTCAAAACTACGCCGATGTTGGTAAGGCAAATAGGGGTAAGTCTGACAAATTGAGGGGCATAATGCGGCAAAGACTTACCTTTGCACCACGATTCGGGGGAATATGCTGAAATCAGGCCCTTTTTAAGGGTTTTGACCCGGTGCAGCGAATCCGAATCAAAGATTAACATCGAATAAATAGAATCCAAAGTGGTTCGGCAATAATGGGAAATATCGTAGCAATTGTTGGGAGGCCAAATGTTGGGAAGTCAACTTTCTTTAACCGCCTCGTGGAGAAACGTGAGGCAATTATGGATAACGAGCCGGGAGTGACCCGCGATCGTCATTATGGCTACGCCGAATGGTGCGGACATTTTTTTACGGTGATTGATACGGGGGGATATGTAACTGGTTCTCAGGATAAATTCGAATCGCAGATCAGAAAGCAGGTAAAACTGGCCATTGATGAAGCATCAGCAATCATCTTTATGGTTGATACGCAAGATGGACTGACTGGTTTCGATAAGGAATTTGCCAATGTTTTACGTACAAGCAAGAAGCCGATATTTGTCGCTGCCAATAAAGCAGACACACCAAACAAGACCGTGTTTGCTGCCGAATTTTATGCGTTAAGCCTCGGGGAAGTTTATCCCGTATCTGCTGAAAACGGTGGGGGTACTGGCGAATTACTTGATGAATTAATTAAGACTTTTGAAACCGAAGGTGTTGAAGATCCCAATGAAGGAATACCAAAGATTGCCATTCTCGGTAGGCCAAACGTTGGGAAGTCTTCATTGCTAAACGCGTTGCTTGGAACAGATCGTAGCATTGTCACAGATGAAGCGGGTACAACACGAGACGCGATTCATTCTCATTATAATTTATACGGAAACAATTTTATTCTGATTGACACTGCTGGTGTTCGAAAAAAATCTAAGGTCAAGGAAGACATTGAATTCTATTCTGTTCTACGATCCTTAAAGGCGTTGGAAGATAGCGATGTTTGTATCATTGTGATTGACGCCGAACGCGGGTTAGAGGCACAGGATGTTAATCTTATCAATCTTGCCAATCGCCAGGGTAAGGGAATGGTGATTATGGTTAATAAATGGGATTTGATTGAAAAGGATAACAAGACATCGGACAAATTCAAAAAGGATATTTTAGAAACACTGTCACCAATTGATTACCTCCCGATCGTCTTTGTTTCTGTGCTTAATAAGCAGCGGATCTTTCAGGTGATTGAAAAAACCGTTGAAGTATTTAACAACAAGACCAAGAAGATACCAACATCGAAGCTTAATGACGCAATCTTACCTGAAATTATGCGCCAGCCACCGCCATCTATGAAGGGAAAATTGATCAACATAAAGTACATAACCCAGGTAAATGCACGGTTTCCATCGTTTGTATTCTTCTGTAACCTGCCACAGTACATTCAGCCGTCATATGAGCGGTTCCTCGAGAATAAGCTTCGCCAAAGCTTTGATTTTGAGGGAGTACCGCTGCGCCTAATTTTTAGAAAAAAATAAATTTCATTACGCCATTGGGGTTGACCTGAGTAATACTCTTATATTTGCGATGAATTTTTTAAAACCTGTAAACTATGAAAAAAGTAATCGCATTATTAGCTGTTTGTGGCTTCGCCCTTGCATTCGTTGCTTGTGGTAAGAAGGCTGAACCTGCTGCTGAAGACTCTGCACCAATGGAAGAAGTTGCACCTGTTGACTCAGCTGCAATGATGCCTATGGATTCTACGGATTCCACCGGAGTTCACTAAGCCAGTCTAGAAACTGATTGTTATGAAGGCTTTAGGATACTAAAGCCTTTTTTTATTCTCCATGAAGTCAGACAAGGTTTATCCTATACTGCAATCGCATGTTCCGCCAACCGCATTGGGCTACTGCTTCGATCTTTGGAAAGCCAACCCATTTGAGCTCAAAATTACCAAAGCAAGACAAACAAAGGTCGGCGACTTTACAAGCAGACGTTCAAAGAGCCATCCGCGAATCACCCTTAATAACGATTTAAATCCTTATCTCTTTTTGGTAACGTATGTGCATGAGGTTGCACACCTGCATGTGTTCCTTACGTATGGCGCACGCGTTGATCCACATGGTAACAAGTGGAAAGAGAGGTTTACAGACCTGATGGTTCCGCTCTTGTGGGAATCGGTTTTCCCGGAGGGAATCTTACATGAGCTCCGTCGACATATGATCAATCCCAAAGCAAGCTCATTCGCCGATACCGCCTTGACTGAGGCCTTCCGAAAGTTCGACAAGAATCAGCATCAGATCACCCTTTCAGCGGTGCCTGAGGGAAGCATCTTCAAACTGCAGGGCCGATATTTCAGGAAAGGCAAACTGAGACGCACACGCGTATTATGCATGGAGCTCGCATCACGAAGAGACTACCTTGTACCCGCCGATGCAGTAGTCAGTGACGTTCAGTTAAGTCTTCTTTGAACAAGTGAATCAACCAGGTCGAAAAAATTCAAAGGAAGTAGTGTTCTCCATTGAGGAATCTGCAACGTTCCCCCCATGTTGATGTATGTATCAAGATGATACTTTCGGAATTCTTCCTGAATGAACACCGGGAAGGATACAGCCGCTATCCATCCATCGCCAACATCATCAAACCACTCCTCATAATAACTGTCATCCGATCCGTGGAAGTTCAGGATGTTTTCACCTATAAGAATAAATTTGTTGATCCCTTCAGCACTCACGAGCTCGAGAATATTTCTCTTGAGCGTCATGATGTCGTTGTTTATAGCATCATTCCATTCTCCTATGAATTCAATCACGGTAAACCCTGCCGTGTAATCAGTATAAAGTATTTTAATGTAGAGTGTTTCGGATCCGATTGAGTCCCACGCAGGGTCTATATAATATCCGTAGATCGTTTCAGAATAGAGGTCGTGGTTATATTCTTTTCCGTAGAAGGGCGACCTTTCGTCGGTCGAAGAATCGTAGTATTTTAACCAGTTGTAATAGGGTTCAATGTTGTGCATGAGCTCGCCAGCTGTCTACAGCTTTTCTCACAGAACCATGTTGAGTGAGTAATTGTTCGGCAATCTCGTGTGAAACTCCGGTTTCATCAACAATCATTATAATACCTCGAAGCACGAGTTTATTATTTGTAAGCTGCATGTCCACCATTTTATTGCCAACAACATGACCGAGCTTGATCATCACTGTGGTAGAGATCATGTTCAGCACCAGTTTTTGGGCTGTACCGGCCTTCATCCGGGTACTTCCGGTCACGAATTCCGGCCCTGTAGCAACTTCTACCGGGAAATCGGCATGGCTCGCGACAGCGGTTCCAGTATTACATACGACGCAGCCTGTGGTCACACCGTTGAGTCGCGCATTCTTTAATCCACCAATAACATAAGGTGTACGACCCGACGCAGCAATGCCCACCAGTACGTCCTGTTGATTGATGGAAAACGGCTCAAGGTCTTTCCAGGATTGTTCAGCATCATCCTCCGCTTTTTCAACAGCCTTGCGAATGGCGCCATCACCACCAGCGATCAGTCCGATCACCTTGCCGTGAGGTACCCCATACGTTGGAGGAATTTCAGAGGCATCCACAACACCAAGTCTGCCACTCGTTCCGGCACCAATGTAAAACATCCTCCCACCGTCTTGCATTTTTAAGACAATAGCATTCACGAGTTGCTCGATCTGTGGGATTACTTTGGCGATGGCTAGTGGAACACTCTGATCTTCCCTGTTAATGTTCGTGAGGAGATCAGCTACGCTCATCTGTTCAAGATGATTGTAATTCGATGCAGATTCTGTTGTGCCCAATTTAATTAAGATCCTTTTGGTGATACAAAGTTAGTCCGGCAATAGGTCCTTCAAGGATGTTCTTGACCGTGATACCTTTGTCGTTAGCAACTTGTCTCAATATATCGCTGAAGTAAAATGCTATCGAGCCGGTGAAATGAACTTTCAGGTTCTTGTAGTTGTCGTACTTCATCACATTGTTCTCATAGAACTCTGAGAAACTACTGTAGATGAGCTTATAGCAATACGGCTCTTTGAGGTGTTGAAAAATGAATTTCGTGAAGCTCGCCAGGAAAGCGCTTGGTCTTTCCTGCTGATAAACCTTTTCAAGAAACTCCTCACGTGAAAGCGGGAATCTTTCATGGAACATTTTTCTAAGATTATCCGGCATCAGCTCCCGGAGATAGTCCACGAGAAACTTCATTCCAATGTTTGCACCTGAGCCCTCATCAGCCAGAATCCACCCAAGGTTAGCCACATTACCGGTTATTTTTTCTCCGTCATACAAGCACGAGTTAGATCCTGTACCCATAATGCAGGCGATTCCTGCTTCATGACCGCACAACGCCCGGGCGGCGGCCAACAGGTCCCATCCGATTTCGATATGAGCCTCAGGGAAAAATTCGAGAAAAGCACTCTTGATCGTCAGCTGATTTTTCACTGACGATACTCCCGCGCCATAGAAAAATATCTTGCTCACCTCTTCCTTGATCTTTGGAAGCACCAGCTCCTGAATATTTTTCTTAAGATCCTCTATCGGCTGATAGTATGGATTAAATCCTGGTGCGCTGGCTTGGCCCACGCCTCCCTTATTATCGATTAATCTCCAGTCGATCTTGGAGCCACCACTGTCAGCGATAATGATCATCTTAAATTTATCGTATTGGTCATATCAGTATAAAATCACACTAAGTTGTAAAGCTAATTTCGAAAATTTACAGAAAAAAGAATTGTAACAGTGTGTTTGCGTGTCTTGGCGACTTTCTAGCCCTGCTTCAATTTCCCAACAGCCTTGAATTTGTCAAATACATTGCCATTATGAGGAGCATCTTTTAACTCGTCGGTCAGATCCTGACCTGCCCAATGCTCATAATGTTTTCCCGCCCGCCACAATCTTGACCTTGTCACATCATAAATTACCCCATCCAACGCTACCCATATTTCCGGTTTGTCCTGCCCATTCCTCAAGGCAAGGTGGGATCGTGTATACTCGGGTAGCTTCTCGCTCATCTTCGACCTGTCGAATGAAATATTTCACAATGGTATTCAGAAAATCGGATAGTGACATATCGGATGCGATAATCAACGTCATTTTTATCAACATCACCTGGATACATCCCAAAACAAACGATCTGATGAAGTGTGCGCAATCGATAATTAATGAATCACTTGTCATAATCAGTGTTGGCGCATAATATATTCAGAGGTACGTAATAACGTTGCATTTGCTTGGCGATGCTGGTTTTTTTCACCGCGAAGGCGCAAAGTACGGCAAGGGCCTCAGAGAAATACATTAAAAACTTTGCGACCCTTTGCGTACGCTCCGAGGTGAAGAACTCTCTCCACAACAAACTCATAGAACTGAACCAAAGTCTCTCAAGTAATAAAACCCCCGAAATCTGCTCCGCCCATCCCCCCGATTTGTGCTCCTTTGATATTGTTCCGGTCTTTGGTGTGAATGGTCTTCGTAACCTCTAAAGCTGTGCTTTCAGAGGTAGAATCACATCATCGGCTCCGGATTGGTGATCGATAAGAATGAGTCAATTTCACTATCTTACGAATATGGCGTTCAGAACCGTTGTGTCATCTGTGCTGGGCGTGATCATAATACCGCTGCTGACGGTTTGTCCCACCTATGCGCAGAAATCTAAACCTGCCGTAGTTCAACTTTCAAAGGAATCGTATCATAATGGCATGGTATGGGCAAAGCTCAAACCCGAGTTTCGCGGAATACTTGGCACGGGGAAACCCAACGGGCGGGTGGCTTCATTTGGAGCGACTTCAATAAGACCTTTTGTCAATAAACCACAAAATTCATCCGCGGGAAGGCTTGGCCCCAGAAAACCCTCCATCGATATCTCGTTATACTTTTCCATTGGATGTGATCCTTCAACCGACATTACCGAATTTATCGCTTCGCTTTCGGCCACAGGATATTTTGAAGTAGTAGAGCCAGTCTATGCCGTCAAGCCATTTCAGAATCCGAATGATCCCAATACTGCTCAACAAGCTTATCTCGATGTAATTAAAGCACGAGAGGCATGGGATATCACACAGGGAACTGAATCCATGATCATCGGCATTGTTGACACAGGTGGAGATCTTGATCACCCCGATTTACAAGACAAGATTTATATCAATCCAAATGATCCCGTAGATGGTATTGACAATGATGACGATGGATTCATCGATGACTATCGCGGATGGGATTTTTCAGGCGCTGACCTCGTGCTGATTGGAACACCAGGTTTTGTTGGTGACAACGATCCATCGGTTCATCAAGGAGGACTTTTTACCCATGGAACACTGGTGGCGGGATGCGCAGCAGCAACTACAAATAATGGAATCGGTGTAGCGTCTGTTGGATATAAAACAAAATTGCTTTTCACAAAACATTTTGCAGACAATCAGCCAGCAGACAATAGCAACTATTCCTCTGATTTGTATGCTGGAATTCTTTACGTCGCCACACATGGTGCCAAGATTATCAATTGCTCATGGGGCAGTTACAATCCAAGTACGATTGCACAGGACATCATCAAGTATGTAACACTCGACCTGGGATGCCTTATCATTGCTGCGGCAGGTAACAGTAATCTCGAAACGCCGATTTATCCTGCATCATACGATTACGTGCTTTCCATTGGGGCATCAAACGATGACGACACACGTGCTGACTTTTCAAACTTTGGTAAGACCATCGACATGATGGCACCGGGTGTCGATGTCTTCACAACGGCGTTTGACAATGGTTACACCTATGAAAGTGGCACATCACTCGCCGCGCCCATTGTCTCTGGCGCTGCTGCATTGGTGTGGACAGTTCATCCTGAGTTTACGCCCTTGCAGGTAGCGGAACAGTTGCGCGTCTCGTCGGATGGTTCATTGAATAGTCTGAATCATGCCTACGTCAACAAACTTGGACACGGTCGACTCAATGTATTGAAGGCGCTCACAACCTTAAGCCCTTCTGTAAGAGCGAGCAATCAGAAGTTTGTCAATGACAGTAACGCCACGCCTGAAGCCGGACAACGTACAAAACTCTTTTTCGATTTTACCAACTATCTGCAGGCATCCACCTCTGGCTTAAAGGCCACCATTTCAACGAACTCGCCTTACGCTACAATTATTGTGAATACTTTCTCAATTGGTGCGCTGGGCGAAAATGCAACCATCAGTAACAATAGTTCGCCTTTTGAAATACAATTGCTTCAATCATTGCCCACGGATCAGCCAATCGATATAACAATTACTTTCTCTGACGGCGCTTACGAAGATTTTCAACTGATTTCAATAGCAGTGCCCTCTTACATTGACATAAAAGAAAACAATATCATCACATCACTGGCTTCCAACGGACGAATAGGCCACGGCAATACTGCAACACAAACCAACGGATCTGGTTTTGTTTATGGAGAGCAAAGTCTCCTGTATGAGATGGGACTGATGATCGGAACTTCTTCCAGCGTTGTTTACGACAACGTGCGGGGTACTGGCGGCGAATTTAATCTCGACTTTACGGCATCAGGTCAGCTGGTTAAGAATACGCCCGGTCAACGTGCATATTCTGAAGTATCGGGAGCACTTTTGAATGATGATAACCCTCAGGACGCATCACTGTCAATATCCTATAAGAGCCTTGTTTGGGATGATGATCCTTATCGTGATTTCATTATTCTTGAATACAAGATTCAGAACAAGACAGATGCTGCGATCTCCAATTTGTATGCAGCACTATTCGCCGATTGGGACATTGCTAACAATGGAGCCAACGATCGCGCAGCCTGGAATCCGGATAAACGGCTGGGATATATTTATGCAGCACAAGGAGGACTCCTTCCGTTGACAGGCATCCAGGCACTAACAGGGACACCTCTGTATTATGCAATTGATAATGATCAGACGATCCCGGGCAATCCATTTGGTATCTACGACGCCTTTACTGACGCAGAGAAATTTACTACAATGTCTGGAGGAGTTGCGCGAGCGCAGGCTGGAAATCCGACGACAGGAAATGATGTTAGCCATGTGGTCGGAAGCGGGCCCTACACGATTGCCGCTGGTCAAACTGTGACGTTAGCTTTTGCCCTACATGCCTCATTTTCATCGAATGGCATTCTGACGTCTGCCGCTTACGCCGACTCACTTTATAATTATTCATTTAATGCGCCGCGTCCTATTGTTTCTAACGTTCAAACTTGTTCGGGCAACGTCGCGACGTTATCAGCGACAGGGGCGTCAAAGTTTAAATGGTATACCGAGTCTACCGGCGGGTCTTCTGTATTCGAAGGGCCATCCCTTACAACTGCCGCGCTACTGAAAGACACTGTGCTATATGTATCCAACGCCGATCATTCGTATGAGAGCATTCGCGTTCCTGTATCAGTTTCTGTACTTCCGATTCCTAATATTCAAACATCCGGAGTGATTTCATTCTGTGACGGTGGTAAGATCACCCTATCAACCAGTGTTGCTGAAGAATACACGTGGAGCAATGGCCTCAAGACGCAATCAATAGAGGCATCAACGTCCGGAACATACAACGTATCAGTTCGTCATGGTACTAAAGCATGTGCGTCCACGACGCCAGTTATTGTTACGGTTTATCCCACACCTTCTTCCAGTTTCACAATGAACCCTGAAGCGCCAAACTCAGGTGAGCCGGTAATTTTTCATGCAACAGCGGCCGACGTGACGTGGGTGTGGAACTTTGGTGATGGTACGTCAAGCGATCAAAGAGATCCGGTACATACATTCAGTCAGATTGGTGACTATACAGTCAGCTTGAAAGTTACGTCATCAGACAACTGCAGCGGTATGAGTTCGAAATTTCTGGGTACAATTACTGGCATTGAACCATTTGATGTCAACACGACAGTGTTTCCAAACCCTGTTCGTGGTGAGAAGATTTCGATTCAACTCCCTCAAGTTTCTACCAATGTCGAACTTGCTTTGTATGATGCGCTTGGAAAACGCGTCGCGGTAAAGAACATCACAAATGAAAGCGACGGTTTTCTTGATGTTGGATTTTTGAACAATGGTGTTTATATACTGAGGATTGTTACGGCGAAGTATTCGGTGGAGGAGAAGGTTGTTATTGCGAGGTAATATCGACACTTCGTGTCACCTCATCCTCGGTCCTTCTCCAAAGGAGAAGGATGCACATTTAACTTCTGTCCGAAGGTTAATAAAGAAATGGTTCGGGTTTCCGGCAACGCGAAAGGAGAAGAATGCACATTTAACTTCTGCCGAAGGTTAGTAAGAAATGGTTCGGT